>JAXGCE010000091.1:0-10025 GCA_034186105.1 Selenomonadaceae bacterium | reverse complement strand
TTAGTATGTTTTGTTTCACACCTTAATTATACTAAATTGGCACAGTTCATGCTATTTATTTTTCCACAAACATAAATTTCACAAGACTTTACGGGTGCTCAGCACCTGCGAAGTTTGAGATACTCATAGAACCACCTCCCGTGTCAACGATAGCACAAATGGTGCGCATCCGCACCCGATTCAAAATCGGGATGCCTACTTGATTCTATGGATAGAATCGTTTATACTAAATATAAATTTGATTTTGATATTTATATTTATAAAAAAGGATGCTTATGAATTTTTTCTCGAACTTCTTCACGCCGCGCTCGTCGTTCTCGCCGGAGCAGACGCAGCGGATTCGGCGGGCGATCATGCCGTTTTCCGAGGTGGAGGATTATCGCGGGAAGGGGACGGTCGCCCGGCAGAATTTCCAGCGGATGCAGCAGACGAATCGGATACTGCTGATCCTGTTTGTCTTGAACTCGGTGCTGCTGTGCGCTACGGCGATTTTTGCGCCGGAGGCGACGACGCACGCGGTTTTCTATGCGTGGCAGGTGGCGCAGTTCTGCTTTTTGATGGTGCTCGCGTATCGCTTCGGGCGCGCGCGCAGGGCGTCGTCATGAGGGCGCTGCGGTCGCTGGTCTTGGCCGCGCTGCTCGTGGTGGGCGCGATCGGCTCGGCGTGCGCTGCGGAGCTGCCGGTCACGTCGCCGTTTGGCTGGCGCGTACATCCGATTTCTGGCGACTGGCGTTTCCATGCCGGCGTCGATCTCGGCTATCCGCAGGGTGTCGGCATCGCTGCGCTCTTTCCTGGCACCGTGACGGCTGCAGGCGATTTCGGCGACGGCTACGGGAATCAGGTACTCGTCTATCATGCGGACGGCGACACGTTCACGCGCTACGCGCATTGCAGCGCGGTCTTCGTCTGCGATGGCGAGGCGGTCGAGGGCGGGCAGGTGATCGGCACGGTCGGCAGCACGGGGAACGCGACCGGCCCGCATCTGCATCTGGAGTATATCGTTCCAACGGAGGACGGCTATGCCTATGCCGATCCGATGGATCTGTTTTGAAAGGGGAACTACATGAACAACGTCAATCTCGTCGGACGTCTGGCAAAAGACGTCACGCTGCGCTTCACGAAAAGCGGAAAGCCGGTCGCAACGTTCGATCTCGCCGTCAAGCGCCGGTTCGCGCGGGAAGGGGAGCCGCAAGCGGATTTCTTTCCCATCGTCGTCTGGGGCGCGCAGGGCGAATCCTGCAACGAGCACATCGCAAAAGGCCACATCGTCGGCGTCAAAGGACGGCTGCAGGTGCGTAGCTATGATGCGAAGGACGGAAGCAAGCGCTACATCACGGAGATCGTTGCGGAAGACGTCGATTTCCTCGCCGCCGCCAGCGGAAGGGAAGCGCGCGCAGAAGTCGAAGACGAAGAAGTGCCATTCTGATGCAACTTAATAACACTTATGCAGTTGAATCAGTCTGATTCACCCAAACGCAGAAATCGCCGGTCGCGCTGCTGTCTTTTCGACAGTCACGCGACCGGCGATGTTGTTTCAGATGTGCTCGCCAAGGAGTTCTGTTACGTTACATTCCTTTGCGTACTTTGACCAGCCGGGTTCGTCGTCGAACGAGCGGATGCGCTGCTCGGCTTCGTAGGGCGTATCGTAGATTTCGCGATACACCTCGCCCTCCCTGCCGCGCGGGCAGGTGTAGAGCGTCGTTTTTTCGATGGGCTCGACGTGCGCCACATGGAACGACGCAGCATCTTCCGCATCGCTATAGACCGCGAGCGTCTTGTCCTTGAACTCGATCAGCATCTTGCGGGCATGTTTCATGGAAAGGACGAAATGGCGCTTGCGCTCGATGCTCAGGAGGGGAAAGATCGTCTGCCGGGCTTCTTCGACGGCCTGTTCCTTCGGCCACGTTTTCCCCATCAAGGCATCCGTAACGGTGCTTTCGATCGTGTTGCGATGCGACCAGAGGCGCGCAGCACCCTCCGGCGTGATGAGCCATCCAACGCTCGTGAGAACGGCCTCGTCTTCGGTGAGACGTCCTTTCTTGCACGCGTCGAGCACGTTGACGGTCGCGACGGAATATTGTTCGGAGACAGCGGCGGTGCTCAAAAGTTTCGCAACGTCATAAATGCTATGAATTTCCATCGTCGTCCTCCTGTCCGCTGTTCATCATCTTTTCGACCTCGACGGTCAAATAATCCAGCAGCTCTTTCTGTTCTTGAATCACATGATCCTTTTCGCGCAGCTGATCCTGTTGTTCGAGGACGAGCGCTTGCAGTTTCCGATTCTGTTCTTCCAGTTTGACGGCATCGCCGCTTTCGTTCTGGATGGCTTGCAGGGAATCATTGTACTCCGTGAACACGTCGAACAGCTGCTTTTCGAGCAACTGGCAGGTGGCCGTCAGCTGTTCGTGCGCGCGCTGCAAGTCAACGAAGCGTTTCCCGTCCTTGCCTGCCTGGTATTGCTGGAGGAGCTTCGTGAACATTTCGTTCTGCGTCATCTGGTTTCGTTTCGACAGCTCGTAGAAAAGCTGCTTGATGTCGCTGCGCACGCGGATGCTCAGGACATCATTCTCCGTCGAAGTCATAGGCCGGCTCCCTTCTTTTATCGTCTGTCTATATTATACCATGTTCATTGACTTAATACAATATTTACGCAAGCGATTTTATGCGCTATAATAAAAATGACAACAATTTACAACCTGCACTTTCCAAAAGCAGGGATGATCCTTTTGTGAAAATAGGGCACGCTCCAAATGAGCAGTTTTGGAACGTGCCATTTTCATAGTCAAAAGTGTTCAAAAATCATTTTTTGACAAACTAGCAATCATCATCTAGGATTCATTTACACAGGCAGGAGGGAATCACCATGAAAATCGGGTACGTTCGCGTCTCAACGGTCGAACAACATGAAGAGCGGCAAGTCGTCGAGCTTCAGGAAAAGGTCGGGATTGAGCGGACATTCATCGACAAGCTATCCGGCAAAAACACAGAGCGCCCAGAGCTACAAAAAATGATCGACTTCGCCCGAGAAGGTGACACGATCTATGTCTCGGAGTTCTCGCGTCTCGCGCGCAGCACGAAAGACCTGCTCGACATCGTCCAAAAATTAAAGGACAAAGGAGTACAAGTCGTCTCGCTCAAAGAAAACTTCGACACAACAACGCCAGCCGGAGAACTGGCGATGACGCTCTTCGCGGCCATCGCAACATTCGAGCGGAAAATCATGCTGGAGCGGCAGAAAGAAGGAATTGCACTCGCCAAGGCGCACGGTGTCTATCGAGGGCGCAAGCAAAAACCGAAACCGTCCAACTGGCCGGAGCTTGTCGAAAGATACCAGCGGCGAGACATCCGTTCCGTTTCCGAACTCGCCCGTATATGCGGATGCAGCCGGAATACCATTTACGCATGGCTGCGGAGCTCTGGCGTTATCATCAAGACACGATAACCACACTCATATTTTGCATTTTCATCAAGAATTTTGATATATATTCTTATCGCAAGCAATTAAATTGCATATTTGATAAAGTAATGATAAAATATATATCAAACAAAACAGTAAACCGCGATGGAGGTGCAGCACATGGAAAACCGAAGCTATCTCATCATCGACCTCAAGTCATTCTACGCCTCGTGCGAGTGCGTGATGCGCGGACTCGATCCGATGACGACCGACCTCGTGGTCGCGGATGCGGCGCGCGGGCGCGGGACGATTTGCCTTGCCGTGTCGCCGTCGCTGAAAGCGAAGGGCGTGCGCAACCGCTGCCGCGTCTTCGAGATTCCCGCGCGCTTCCGCTACATCATGGCGACACCGCGGATGCAGCTGTATCTGAACTATGCCGCCGAAATCTACGGCATCTACCTAGACTATTTCTGCAAGGAAGACATCTTCGTCTACTCTGTCGATGAAGCGTTCATCGACATCACCGGCTACACAGCGATGTACCACAAGACGCCGCACGAGATGGCGCGCTTCCTGCTCGACGAGATTGAGCGTCGGCTTGGCCTGCCGGCGACGTGCGGCATCGGGACGAATCTCTACCTTGCGAAAATCGCGCTCGACATCACGGCGAAGCACGCGCCTGACCGCATCGGCGCGCTCGATGAAGCATCGTTCCGCGCCACACTCTGGGATCACACGCCGCTCACGGATTTCTGGCGCATCGGCCACGGCATCGAACGGCGGCTGCTGCGCATGGGGCTGCACACAATGGGCGATATCGCGCACGCGCCGTACAAAGCCATCCGCAAGGCATTCGGCATCGATGGCTATCTCCTGTACGATCACGCATGGGGACGCGAGCCGACGACGATGGCTGAAATCCATGCGTACCGCCCCGAGACGCAATCTGTCTCCGAGGGTCAAGTCCTCCTGCGCGACTACAGCTATACCGAGGCGCGCGTCGTGCTCGTCGAAATGGCCGACCAGCTCGCCCTGAATCTCACGTCACGCCACGTCGTCACCGCGTCCGTGACGCTCGCCGTTGTCTACAGTTCGCGTCCTGATTTCTTCCTGCCGCCGGCCTCCGGCACCGTCCGCCTCGACACGACGACGAATGCAAGTTCCGTCATCACGGACGCGCTCAAAACACTCTACGCGCGCATCGTGCTGACCGGCTATCCGATCCGCCGCATCCTGCTCTGTGCGAATCATGTCGAGCCGGAAGCGCAGCAGGAGCTTTCGCTTTTTGCGCCGCCGGAAGCAGAGACGCGGGAACGCGCGCGCCAGCAAACGACGCTCGCGCTCCACCAGCGCTTCGGCAAAAACGCGCTGCTGCGGGCGACCGATCTCCTCGCCGCCGCCACGCGCCGCGAGCGCAACGAACAGATTGGAGGGCACAAAGCCTATGGCAATCAAGAGACCGTGGAACCGCGCAAAAATCTTCCAGCCCTTCGACGCGCTGCCGGGGCTGCGGGAGCTCCTGCGCGAAAAAGAACGCGAGCATGAAGCGCGGTACAACGCGAACGGCAACGAAGCAGCCGACAAAGGCGACGACAAGCTGCCACCAGACGTCGCCGAATCCTCCCAAGAACCACTGCGACCGGCATGATTCCATGCCGGTCGTTTTTTGTTTACATAACGTCTACAATGTTTTGTAAACGTAGACAATATAAAAATATTGATTTTTTTATATATTCTATGCTATCTTGATGATGTAGACAATTTGTAAGTATTATAAACGTAGACATAATTTGAGAAAAGGTGATTGCAGATGGCGAATGACAAAGTGTTCTCTGTCCGTGCCGATGATGCAACAATCGCGCAGCTCGACAAGATTGCCGAGGAAAGCGGGCTCAAAAAAGCCGAGATTCTTCCCGTCCTGCTGACCTCCTACGCCACGGCGCAGGCAAAATCCATCCTGCCAGGACGGGCGACGGAGATTGAGAATGTCGGGAACTTGCTCGACCAGATCAAGACTGCGTATCTCGCATCGTTGGAGCTCAACGCCAATGCGGAAGAGCGCATCCGCGCGGAGTTTATTGCCCGCATCGAAAACAATGAGCAGGCCATGTCTTCTTTGAAGGAAAAGGCCGACGCGGCGACGGCAGATGCCAAGGACGCGAAATCTGCGCTCGCCGACCTCACGAAAGAGCGTGACGCGCTCGCCAAACGGGCAGAAGCAGCAGAGAACGAACTCGCAAAGGAACGCGAGGCCGCCGCTGAAGAAAAAGACCGTCTCGTGAAATTCAACGAATCGTTGCAGGCGCAAGTCGAGGCGCTGAAAGAAAAAGCGGAAGCTGCGACCGCAGAGCTCCAAGCGGCGGCCGCCTTGGAAGAGGAAAGCGCAAAAGCAAAATCCGAGCTCCAAGCAGCCATCCAGCGCGCCGAGAAAGCAGAGGCCGAAGCAGCCGAGCTCTCGAAGAAACTGATGGATGCAACGGAAAAAGCGAAGACGGACGCGACCGTGCTCAAAGGGCGCTACGACGAGAAATTCGACAATCTTCGCGAAAAATTGGAGAACGAAAAACAGTCGGCGATTCTCGACGAGCGCCGCGCCGGCGAAGCGCAGCTGCGCGCCGCCGTGGATGCCGCAGACGAAAAGCATCAAGGGCGCATCGACAAGATGCAGGCTGCCATCGACAAGCTCACGGAGCAGCGCGATCAATGGCAGGAGAAATTCTACGCTCTGCGCGAGGAACAGAAGGGAAGCGAACAGGCCGAAACGCCTGAAGGATAAGGAAGTGGATCGTCATGCCGGACGAACTTCACCCGCACGCATTTTTCGCTACGGACGAAGAATGGAGTGCCATCCAAGCATTTTTGAAAAAGCGCCGCGCTGGCGAAACCGTGACTGCACCGCAACTGCCCGATGCTGATGGCAAATCGGCGAACGATGGAAAAGCAACATCACAAAAGCCCCGGCGCGCGCGCCAAAAGCCGCAGCCATCCGCACAAAAGAGCCGCCGCAAAAAGAAGGATGCAGCGACGAAGCTGGTCGTCCCAGCGGTTGAAGTGCCATCTGTCGTGTTGAAAGATGGCCTCACGCCGTCGCAAGTCAAAGCGATGGAGCTCCTTGAATCCGGGCAGAATGTTTTCGTGACCGGCGGTGCCGGCGTCGGCAAGACATACCTGCTGCATCGCTTCATCGAGAAGCACGATGGGCGCGTCGTCGTCTGCGCTCCATCGGGGATCGCCGCGAAGCGCGCTGGTGGCACGACAATCCACCGCGCGTTCGGCCTGAGCAAAGCAAAGATCAAGATTCTTGACGAGACAGACTTCGACGAAAAGCATTGGCTTGCCGATGATAAAGAGCGCGCGTACATGGCCGAACATCCGAATCGTGCCCGCTATCTGCAAGCGCTTCTAGCAGCGGACATCGTCATCATCGACGAGATCAGCATGTGCCGCAGCGACCTCTTCCATTACATTATGCGCGGCATCCAGACCATGGCCGCCGGCCGGAAGGCCGTCGAAGCCCTCGGCATCACGAAGGTCAAGCCGCACAAACTTCAGGTCGTTCTCGTCGGCGACTTCTACCAACTGCCGCCAGTGCTGACGTCGAAAGACCGTGATGCCTGGACGTCGCTCTACCCCGACAATCCGGAAGGCTGGGCGTTCTTGATTGATGACTGGCGCAAAATGGGTTTTGTGACAGCAGAACTCACGGAGGTCGTCCGACAAAAAGACAAGCAATTTGCAGACGCTCTCAATCAGATCCGTCACGGTGACGCTACCGGCCTCGCGTATCTCAATGCACATTGTGCTACAACGCCGCAGCCCGGCCCTTTCATCTGCGCGACGAACGAAGAGGCGCGCACAGCGAACCACGACGCCTACGAAAAACTGCGCGGTGCAGAGCACGTCTTCCAGATGGAGACGACCGGCGAAGTCACGGAAGCAGACATCACGTGCGAGAAGACGCTGCAACTGAAGCGCCGGACGAAACTCCTAATCCTCGTCAACGACGAAGAAGGCCGCTACCAGAACGGCACCTATGGCGAGCTCATCGGATTTGAAAAAGGCATTGGCACGGACGACATCGAAGCGCTGCGCGTCGACGTCGGCACCTGCCGCGTCTCAATTCCACGCTACACGTGGGACGTTGTGCGCTACGAAGTCGTGAACACGACGCATAACGGACGCCAGGTCAAAAAGGTGCAGCTCAAAACGGTCGGCAGCTTTTGCCAGTTTCCTGTGCGCCTCGGCTGGGCGCTCACGGCTCATAAATCCCAAGGCCAAGACTACGACCACTGCAATATCAGGCACCCGCATACCTTTTGGCTGGACGGTCAGCTCTACGTCGCGCTGTCACGAGCAAAAAGCGTCGGCTCGCTCTATCTCGGCCAGCATCTGACGAAGCAGATGGTAAAGGCCAGCAAGGCCGTCAAAGACTTTTTCACGAGGGGATGATTTCATGGAATTTCACGCGAACGAGGAACACGTTTATCTGACGAACGAGCGCGGCGAGCTCTTGGCAAATGCCGATTTCCATGAGACCGCGCCCGGCGTTTTCGACATCTATCACACGGTCGTCCTGCCGGAGCTGCGCGGGCAGGGGATCGCTTCGAAGCTCGTGACGAAGACCGTGGAAGAGATTCACCGGCGCGGCGGCAAGGTCACGGCAACGTGCACGTACGCCAAAGCATGGATGGAACGCCATCCGCAGGAGGAGGATTCGATCTCATGAAACATTTTGCCATCATCTATGATTCCAAAACGGGAACGACGAAGCAGGCGGCGGACTGGATTGCCGAAGGGATGCAGGCGGCCGGCGATGCCGACGCCAAGTGCTTTTCCATTCCAGACGTCGATCTGGCGTTCGTCCGTGACGCGGACGGTGTGATCCTTGGTGCGCCGACGTATTTCGCATCACTCCCCGGCACGATGAAAACGTGGCTCGAAACGCACGCGAAAGGGCTCGGCCTCGCGGGCAAGCTCGGCGGCGCGTTCGCGACGGAGCAGTACATCCACGGCGGCGGCGAAACGACGATCAGCGAGCTCCTGACGTTCGAGCTCTGCTGCGGCATGGCGGTGTATTCAGGAGGCTCGTCCTTCGGCGAGCCATTCATCCACCTCGGCCCGGTCGGGTTGAGCGGAAATATCGAGACGTTCCGCGATCTGTTCCAAGCGTACGGAAAACGCTTCGCGACGTTCTGCGCGAAAAAGTGACAACGACAAGACGACCTCGTGCATGAGCGGTGCACGAGGTCGTCTTGCTGTGTACTAGTAGGAGAGCTTTACGAGGTGCATCCTCGCACCCCTCAACGAAAGCCAAATACAATATACCATACTTGAAAACGATTATCAATAGTGTTTTGAAATTTTCTCGTAAAAATAGCAGCACCGCAGAAGTGCTCATCCTCCTGCGGTGCTGCATCCGAACAAATTTTCGTTGCTCTCCTATGCGTTCATCTTAGCACAAATCGAACGGATGTGTCCATAAGAAGCGAACAATTCACAAATTCGCTGTTTCTTGAAACGGTGCGACGATCTTCTCAATAAAAAAAGTCAAAAATTTTATTTGACCTATTGACTTTTTGACTTTTATGCGCTATTCTATAGATGTCAAGAGGGAAAGGGGACAAGGAAAGGAACCGGGACGCCGCGCAGGCGCTTGGATTCCGAAGCGTCCTCCCGCTTGACGCCACCAACAGATACCAACCAGCGCGCGAGCGCCGGCGAGACATTGAAAGGGGATTTTGATCATGTTTGGTTTGATTCCATTTGCATCGAAGAGTGAACTCTCGAAGGACGAAAACGTGTTCGATCGCCTGATGAATGTCTTTGACGAACCGTTCATGCAGAGCTTCCACATGCCCGACTTCAAGGTCGATGTCAAAGACAACGGCGAGAGCTACGACCTCACGGCGGAGCTGCCGGGGCTCAAGAAGGAAGACATCTCCCTGACCTACGAGAACAACTACCTGACGATTGCCACGAAGAACGAGCAGTCGAAAGATGAGAAGGACGAAAAGGGCAACTACGTCCGCCGCGAGCGCAGCCAGAGCAGCATGAGCCGTTCGTTCTACATCGACAACATCGATGAGGGACAGGCGACGGCCGACTACAAAGACGGTGTTCTGAGCGTCCATCTGCCGAAGACGGAAAAGGCAGAAGATACGAGCCATACGATCGCGATCAACGGCGCCGCCTGATCGCGACCACACCAGTTCCGCAACCGATCACGGGACCAAACAAGCCGGGGGCAGCATCCATTGGGTGCTGCCCCCGGCTTGTTGTCTTGTGGATGCGTCACATGGGCGCATCCACTCCCAGATCGTGAATCTTTTTGATTTCGGCGTGATCGCGGAAGCCCTGCATATAGCAGTTTCTCCCGAAGTGCTGGAAGTACAACATCAGCTTGCTGTACAAGCGATTGTACTCGTCGAGCATCCCGTGTTCCTCCATGAGCTTGCTGATCTCTTCCAACATTTTCTCTGTTTCCGTGTGGTGTTTCGCTACCTCAATGGAAATCTTTTCGATGCGCTGGTCGGCGAAGCCGATCATGTTGTCCCGGAGTTCCTTCAAAAGTGCTACCCCCTGTTGCATTCTTTCTCTTTCTGTGTGTCACGCCTCATTCTGCAAGATG
>JAXGCE010000090.1:0-8646 GCA_034186105.1 Selenomonadaceae bacterium | reverse complement strand
GACCGCCTGTTTCTTGTACTGTTTTTTATGCCATGATTATCGCCAGTGTCAGATGACCGTGATTGAGGTCAAAGAAAACGGGGCTATCCGCACGAAAATGCTTTCGTGAGACAGCCCCTTTCTTCGTGCGTGAAAGATGGATTTTCCCTTTACAAAGAAGCATAAATTCATTACAATAAAGAAAGGGTAAACGCAGATATTTGAAGGGGAAGCCCTAGAGCTAGATACAACGGGAGAGATGAAAAACATGATCAAGAATGCAATTGCTATCATGACGTCCGGCGGAGACAGCCCGGGCATGAATGCGGCGGCGCGTGCTGTCGTTCGCACGGCCATTTACGAGGGAATCAAGGTCTATGGCATCCGTGACGGCTATGACGGCATGCTGAAAGATGATATCGTCGAGCTCACGGGCCGTAGCGTCAGCGATATCGTACAGCGCGGTGGCACGTTCCTCGGCACGGCGCGTTGCCCAGAATTCAAGACGCCGGAAGGCCGTAAAAAGGGCTATGAAAATCTCAAGAAGCGCGGCATCGAGGGCCTCGTGATCATCGGCGGTGACGGGTCCCTCACGGGCGGTTCGCTGCTGTCGAAAGAGACGGGCATCCCCATCGTCGGCCTGCCGGGTACGATTGACAATGATGTCTGGGGCACGGACTACACGATCGGCTGCGATACGGCAGCGAATACGATTGTCGACGCGCTGAACAAGCTCCGCGATACGGCATCGGCACATCGTCGCGTCATGGTTGTCGAGGTCATGGGCCATACATCTGGTTGGCTCGCCATGATGTCCGGTATCGCGGGCGGCGCGGAGTACGTGCTCGTGCCGGAGGTCAAGTATGACCTCGAGCAGATGTGCGAAGACATCAAGGCGCAGTACGAGGCTGGCAAGCGCTACTGTCTCATCGTCATCGCTGAGGGCGCTGGCGACGGCATGGGCCTCGGCAAGATCGTGCAGGAGAAGACGGGCATCGACACGCGCGTGTCCGTGCTCGGCCATATCCAGCGCGGCGGCTCGCCGACGGTCGAAGACCGCATGAAGGCTTCGATGCTCGGCGAGAAAGCAGCACTTGCCATCATTTCGGGTGCCTCGGATGTCGTGTTCGGCTTCGAGCAGGGCAAGGTCGTCTCGATCAACCTGTTCGATTCCGTCAATAATAAGAAGACGCTCGACCCGGAACTCGTCCGCCTCGCGCGCGTGCTGGCATAAAAACTGGATAGAGAAGCTCCTCCTCACGCAGGGGGAGCTTTTTTGCTTTTTCTAATAGGAAGTTTCTTGACACGGCGAAGCAGTTCTAGGATAATATGCCTAATTGTGTATTTAGATAGGAGACATCCATGGAAAGAACGATCGAGATGGGGCCTGCATTCGAGCAAGCGGCGGAGATCTTCGTTTATGATCTCCCGTATGTTCTCGCTCTGCCGGTGGCGTTCCTGCTTTTGGCCATCTTGCTGGTCTATGTCAGCCGCAAGACCGTGCTTCGGCGCGTCTATATCGCCATCATCCAGTTCCTCGTCGTGTTCATGCTTTGGATCACGGTGAATTCGCATATCGTCCGTGCGCTGCTGCCGGCTGGTGTATCTTGGGGAGCATTGTCCGCTGCGTTTCTTTATCTGATCCCGATTTCGGCGAACAGCGTTGTCTGTGAGGCGTTGGAGCCAGAGCGGCGGCGTGGCATGCGCTGGGTGGTCGGCGTCTATGCGGCGTGCTTCTTTTTGGCGACAGCGGGGGAGCTCGCGGGGGTTGAGGGCTATCGCGCGTGCATGATGCTTTACTACGGCTTGCTGCCACCGCTTGAGACGTATGCGTTTTGGCAGCTCTGGCAGTCGATGCGGCAAGGCAATCGCCGTTCGCGCGCTCTCTTGCTGCCGCTGACGCTTTTGACGGTGCTTGGCGTCTTTGACGGCATGAACATGGCGTTTCACTTTACGCCCGTGCCGACGTTCATCATGCCGCTTGGTGTGTTCAGCTTCCTCTTTGTCGTGTTGCAGCTCCAGCAGGAGCAGCTGTTGCGCGAGCATCTGCTCGAGGATCAGACGGTGCATTTGCAGTATCAGGCAGCCATCGCCAAAGAACGCGCAGAGCTCGATGTGCTGACGGGGTGTCGTAACCGCCTGAGTTTCGAGATGGCGCTGCGCGAGGTGATCACAGAGGTACGTCAGACGGGACGGCCGCTATCGTTCATGATGTTCGACATCGATCATTTCAAGCGCTACAACGATACGTATGGCCATGAGGCAGGCGATGAGGTGTTGAAGTCGTTCTCGGTTGTCGTGCGACAAATGCTTGATAAAAAGAAGCCGTTCTTTCGCTGGGGTGGTGAGGAATTCATCGTTCTCTGCGCAGGGCTCGACCTCGATGAGGCGGCTGTTCTCGGCAACGCGATCCGGCGTGGTGTCGCAGAGCGTGTCGTCGTCTCTGGCCAGCATGTGACGGTCAGCATCGGCGTCAGCATCTGGCATGGGGCGTTCGATACGGCCGAACATCTCTTTCAGCGGGCAGATGATGCGCTCTATGCAGCGAAACATGCGGGGCGCAATTGCTTGCGTGTCGAAGTGCCAGTACGTCAGGCGGAGGTGGTCGTATGAGGAAACGGATGTTCTGGCTCGTGCTCCTCATGCTCACATTCCTCGTCCCTGTTTTCGTCGTGCCTGACAGCGTTGAGGCGGCTGAGACGTCGCTCTGGCTTTATCGTGAGAGCAAAGAGGGGATTCCACGGGAGCAAAGCGTGGAATGGGCACACTCTGCGATGGAGGAGGATGAGCACTGGGTCATCTATGATTTCCCGCAGCGTCCGCCGACACGTGAGGAGAGTCGTTCGGTCTGGCTCACGACGCATCTCACAGAGGACAGCCCAGAGAAGGATTCGCTACTCTTTGGCACGTCAGGGCAGAGCGTGCGCGTCTGGCTCGATGACGAGGTCATCTATACGTTTGGCAGGATGGGGCCGTCTCTCGTGAGCGAGGGTCGGACGTGGCATTATGTCAAGCTGCCGAGCGATGCGGCAGGGCACCAGCTCACGGTCGAATGCTACAGCCCGTTTCCACGCGAGCTCGGAAGCCTGTATTATTTCTCGCTCTCGGAAGATTATCAAAATGCGAAACGCATCTTCTTGCTCGATACGACGTTCATCGTGACACTCCCTGTCGCGCTTGCGATGTTTGTCGTCGTACTGTTTTTCTTTGGCCGCGAGAAAAGTGGGCGCAATCTCTATCGCGCCTTGCTTTCGTTCCTCGGCGTCTTTGCTGTTTGGGCGTTCGCAGGGCTCCAGTCGAAATATCTTTTTTGCGACTACATCGCATTTTGGTGGTACGTCATGACGCTCGCGGCGTATCTGTTGCCGGTGTCGGCGAATTTCATCATCTACGAGATCCTCGATGGAGCGCGGCGCATGGGCATCCGCTGGATCATCCGTGGTTATCTCGGGCTCATGGGGGTGGCCATTTTTGCGGAGCTCCTTGGCTGGCATGGGCTCAAGAACCTCATGGGCGTCTATTTCACGTTCATTCTCGTTTTCGAGCCGCTGGCGTTTTATTGGACATATCGTGCAGCACAGGAGGGCAGCCGTTACTGTCGGGCGTTCCTCGTGCCGATTGCAGCATTCACCGCGCTCGGTGTTGTGGATGGCGTGAATTTCTTCTGGCCGTTTTTGCCGATGAATTTCTTTGTTTCGCCGTTCGGGATCTTTGCGCTAGCGGCATTCTTGCTTGCTGTGCTCAGGCAGTTCGTCATCCGTGAGCAGCAGCTCGGTGCGCAGGCCGATAGCTTCCAGATGGATATCCAGCAGGCACGCGAGCGCGAGGAGTACGATACGCTGACGCATTGTCTGAGCCGTACGATGTTCCGACCACTGCTCACCGGCACGCTTCATGACGCCCGCGTCCAGCATCAGTCGGTCTCGCTCCTCATGTTCGATATTGATCATTTCAAGCATTTCAATGACACGTATGGCCATGAGGCAGGCGATGAAGTGCTCGCAGGCTTTGCAGCAGCCATCCGTCATGAGTTACCAGCGGGGTTGCCGTTCTTGCGTTGGGGTGGCGAGGAATTCGTCATTCTCTGTCCAGGCTATGACCTCACAGCGGCGGCACGTCTTGCCGACCGTCTGCGCGTGAGCATCGCGACGCTGAGCCTCCATGCTCAGCGCATCACGACGAGCGTTGGTGTCGCGACGTGGCATGGGACGCTTGATACGGAGGAACAGCTCTTCCGTCGCGTCGACGAGGCACTCTATCGCGCCAAAGAGGGCGGCAGGAACCGCGTCGAGCTCGAGAAATGACGATGGTTTGGAGCGGAGGCACACTCTTGACGGCGGCGGGCAGGACGTCGTATAATACAGACAGATGAAATACCAAAAGGGCATCCTGTTGCAGCAGGACGCCCCATGGTCGAATGCAGAGTGTGCATTACGAAAGTACTTTGACAAGTGTGACAATCGCTGTTGCGATTGCAAGCACGAACTTGCCTGAGATGAAGAGTTCGAAGTCGTTCATTCTCAAGAACATCGTAATCACCTCCCGTATTCAGTTTTGCGGTCTTCCGAGTTGCAGACGGTTGACCGCTTTCTTTATGATAGCAGAATTTTTTGCATAAGAAAAGACACGCACCGTCATAGGCGGTTGCGTGTCTTTCGTTTCAGGGGGTCAGCGGTGGGCAAATGCTTTTGCGAGCTGCTGCAGTCCCTTTTCGAGTGTCGCCCACGGGCAGGCGATGTTGAGGCGCTCAAAGCCTTCGCCGTCCTTACCGAAGATGTGGCCGCTGTCGAGCCAGAGATTTGCTTCGTGGACAATGATATCGTCGAGTTCTTTGGCCGAGAGGCCATAGGCGCGGAAGTCGAGCCAGAGAAGATACGTGCCTTCGGGCTCGATGAGCTTGACGTTCGGTAAGTTTTTTAAAAGGAACGCCTTCGTCTTCTGGTAGTTTTGTTCGAGGTAGGTACGTAGGTCTTTGAGCCACGGCAGGCCCTTTTCGTAAGCGGCCTGTGCGGCGAACAGGCCGAGTGCATTTGGCTGGCTGTAGCCGGCGTGGTCGATCGTTGCGCGGAATTTCTGCCGCATTGCTTCGTTCTCGATGAAGATGTTCGAGATCTGGAGGCCGGCAAGGTTGAACGTCTTCGACGGTGCCGTGCATGTCACGACATGCTGCGCGATTTCCGCGGACAGCGAGGCGAGCACGGTATGCTTGTAGCCCTCGCGGATGAAGTCGCTGTGGATCTCGTCCGCGACGATCGTGACGCCATGCTGAAGGCAGATGATGGCCATCTTGAGGAGCTCGGCGTGCGTGTAGACGCGGCCGGCTGGATTGTGTGGGTTGCAGAGCAAGAAGAGCTTGACGTTCTTCGTTGCGATCTTCTGCTCGAAGTCGACGAAGTCGATCTCGTAGTGGCCGTCTTTCAGTACGAGCGGGCTGTTGACGAGCTGGCGGTCGTTGCCGAGGATGATGCTGCTGAATGGGTAGTAGACAGGCTGCTGAATTAGCACGGCATCGCCGGGGGCCGTGAACGACTGCACGGCCATGCCGAGTGCGAAGACGACGCCGGGCGTGATCGTGAGGCTGCCCTCAGCCGGCATCCAGCCATGCTGCGTCTTCATCCAGTTCCAGACAGCTGCGCGATAGTCTGCGCCAGGGTCGGTATAGCCGAAGATACCATGCTGTACGCGGCGTTCGAGCTCGAGGGTAACGGCCGGTGCCGTGCGAAAATCCATATCAGCCACCCAGAACGGCAGCACGCCCTCGGGATAGCCGCGCTCCACAGCAAAATCATACTTGAGGCAGTTTGTGCCCTTGCGGTCGATCACTTCGTCAAAATCATAATCCATAGTATACGACCCTTTCCTTTCCAAAAATCAAATACTCATCCGTTCAAAGCCTGTTCTAAGTCCCCGATCAGATCTGCTGCGTCCTCCAAACCCACCGAGAGCCGCAGCAGTTTGTCATCGAGTCCCGTTGCCTTCATGAGCTCTTCTGGCATTTCGGCATGCGTCTGGACTTTCGGATACGTCAAGAGGCTCTCGACACCGCCGAGGCTTTCGGCAAAAGCAATGAGCTTCAACCGTCCAAGCACGGCCTGTGCGCGTTCGGCGCTATCGACTTTGAACGATACCATGCCGCCAAAGCCCGTGGCCTGCTGACACTGGAGCTCATAGTCCGGGTGATTTTGAAGTCCTGGATAATAAACGTGTGTGACATGCTGCTGCGTACCGAGCCAGTCCGCGATTTTCGCAGCGGTTGCGGCCTGCCGCTCGATGCGCACGCCGAGCGTCTTGAGGCTGCGTAGCATGAGCCAGGCATCCAACGCCCCAAGGTTGGGACCCGACGAGACGACGAGGCGCTGGATACGCTCGGCGAGTTCGCTATCTGCATCGGCGACCGTCAAAAAGCCCGCGATGACGTCGTTGTGACCACAAAGATATTTCGTGCCGCTATGGAGTACGATGTCGGCACCGAGTGTCAGCGGTTTCTGGAAGTGCGGTGAGAGGAATGTGTTGTCGACGGCGAGCAGTGCGCCGTTTTCATGCGCGAGATCCGAGAGCGCGCGGATGTCGCTGATGATCATCATCGGGTTTGATGGCGTCTCGATGTAGACGAGCTTCGTCGTTGGGCGCAGTGCCGCTTTCACAGCTGCGAGGTCCGAGGTATCGACATACGTTGCTTCAATGCCATAGCGCGCATAGACCTCGTTCGCGAGGCGCACCGTGCCGCCATAGAGGTCGTTGGAAAACAGGATGTGGTCGCCAGCACTGAGTAGCAAGAAGACGATGTTGATGGCGGCCATGCCCGAGCTCATTGCCCAGGTGCGTCCGCCGCGCTCGAGCAGTGTCAGTGCCGACTCGAGCTCTGCACGCGTCGGATTCGCGACGCGTCCGTAGTCGTAGCCCGTGCTTTGCTGGAAGCCGGGATGGCGGAAGGTCGCTGAGAGATAGATCGGTTCGCTGATCGCTCCCGTCGCATCATACGTGTGTGCTCCGTGGACTTCAATGGAAAAATCTTTCATACGGAATCTTGCCTTTCTTTCGCGGATACCTGCATTACAAAAGTGATACCTCATTAAACCATATATCGCCCCTTTCATGCAAGAGGGTTAACGAAAAAAGGACATTTGGCACGGATTGGGGGTTGACAAAATAACACATCATCGCTATAATACAAAGCATAGCAATCATATATGCAAACTTGAGAACGAAAGAAGGAATCTACATGCCACAACATGACAACGTGGAAGCGGCAGCACAGGAAGCGCTGCAGAAACATCAGTCGCACCAGAAGCGCCAGCTCGTGCTCTGGTTTGGCGCGCTGATCGTCGGTGCCATCCTCGGTTGGCTCGGCATTCAAGCGCTCAACGATCTCTTCAACTTCATCGCGACCGTTTTCACGCGGCTGTTCCAGTTCATCGCCGTGCCGACCATCGCACTCGCCGTCATCACGACGCTCGCACGCCTTGGCGCCGAAAAGGACACGGGCCGCATCTTCGCCCATGCCGTGACGTACACGCTGCTCACGACGATTTCGGCGGCCGCCGTCGGCCTCGTGCTCTACCTCTGGATTGCGCCGGACAACCTGCCTGCCGACATCATCGGCGCTGGCGCGGCCGACGTCCCGATGCAGAAGCTCGGCTCGCTCTCGTATTACGACCACTTCCTCTCCGTCATTCCGAACAACCTCCTGCAGCCGTTCCTCGCGGGCAACGTGCTCTCCGTCATGCTGATTGCGGCGGCCGTCGGCCTCGCGCTCGCCTTCATGCCGAAGACGGAGAACCGCGCGGCACTCCTCAAGATGCTGCTCGGCGGGCAGGAACTGCTCTTCACGCTGATTCGCGCACTGCTCTGGGCTCTGCCGCTCGGCATCCTCGCGTTCTCGGCGCAGCTCTCTGCGCAGATCGAGGCTGGCGTCATCGTCGGCGCGCTCGGCAAGTATACGGCCGTCGTGCTCGGCGGCAACGCCATCCAGTTCTTCATCGTCCTGCCGCTGTTCCTCGTGGCGCGCGGCCTCAATCCCGTCCATGTCTTCAAGAAAATGGCACCGGCACTCGCCGTCGCGCTCTTCACGAAGAGCTCGGCCGGTACGCTGCCCGTGACGCTCGCCTCGGCGGAAAGCCGCCTCAAGGTCAACCCGACCGTTTCGCGCTTCGTGCTGCCGATCTGCACGACCATCAACATGAATGGCTGCGCGGCGTTCATCCTCGTGACCTCGCTCTTCGTCATGCAGAACGCAGGTTTCGACCTTTCCATCGGCACGATGATCACCTGGCTCTTCATCGCCGTCCTCGCGGCTGTCGGCAATGCTGGCGTCCCGATGGGCTGCTACTTCCTGACGCTCTCCCTCATGAGCTCCATCGGCGCGCCGCTCGGCCTCATGGGCGTCATCCTGCCGATCTACACAATCATCGACATGATTGAGACGGCCGAGAACGTCTGGTCGGATTCCTCCGTCTGCGCCATGACCGACCACGACCTCAAAGGCCAGCTCGAAGACACAACTCCTGTTGAAAGCCTCTCTTGATGATTCAGCCCCCCCCCTCCAAGAATACATTTTCAGAATCGCGAACCCTAGAAAATTCAACGATTCGTGGTTCTCTTTTTTTTGCCGTCCCCCCACCGCTGTCCGCGATGCGGGGACGTTTTTTGCGTTAAAGTTGCGTGAAT
>JAXGCE010000089.1:0-22804 GCA_034186105.1 Selenomonadaceae bacterium | reverse complement strand
TTTGCGGCAGGTGCTGCAAAATTGCGGAATTTCAAAGCATCTGCGCAGTTTTTCCCTGATGATTTTTCAAAATGCCGATTTTACGGGCTTCATTATAGTCCGGCAAATTGGGGAAGTTTTATTTGACCATCCGCAAGAAGTTGATCCTCGTATTCGGCGTCGTGCTGGCAATCTTCTTTGCCGCGAGCCTATATGCGGGATTCAGCTTGCATCGGATCAATGACGGGGCTTTGCGCATCGCGACGGAACATCTGTCAAGCGTCATGCGGGGCATGGAAGTGCGCAACATCTTGTCGGAATACCGGCAGGAAGAATTTGCGGTCGTGACATCGAAGAAGATATCGGAGCGTCTCTATGCGGCGGGACGCGAGAAGAATCTCGCATCGCAGATCGACATCACGTTTGATGCGATTGAGCCGAGCATCGCGCCGGACAAGAAAGAGGACTTCCAGCAGCTGCGCAGCGAATGGGCGAGCTACCGTAAGTCATCGGAGCAACTCGTGACGCTTGCAAAGAGCGGACAGGCAGAGGCAGCGCAGGCCGCACTCGCGAAATCGGCCTACCAGTATGAGGACATTGCGAACCGTCTCGCCCTCATCGTCGATAGCTCGAAGGATTTCATCCATCAGGAGAGCCTCGATGCGTCGTCACTTTATGAGCAGACGAAGTGGACGCTGATCGTCTGCGTGCTCATCGTACTGGCGCTCTCGGCTGGCATGGGCTGGTATTTGAGCTCTGGCATCATGAAGTCTGTGAACTATCTGAAGGACGTCTCGGAAAAAGTGTCGTCCGGTGACCTTACGGTCAAACCTGAGCCGATGACGGAAGATGAGCTCGGCAGTCTGACGGTCGCGTATGGCGAGACGATCGCGAACCTCCACGGCCTCATCCAGGATATCCAGCGTACGGCAGAGGACGTGCAGTCGTACGCTGCGCATCTCACGGAAAATGCAAATCAGTCAGCACAGGCAACGCAACAGGTAGCGACGTCGATCACGAACGTCGCTGGTTCCTCGAATGAGACAGGAGATGCGGTCAGCCGCTCGCTCGGCGATATCCAGTCCATGGCGGAAAGCATGGCGGGATTCGAACAGACGGCTTCTGATACGGCGAAAGCGACGCAGGAAGTCGCGACGATCGCAAAGAATGGCCAAAGCGCTATCAACGGTGCAGTCAGCCAGATGGCGGAAATCTCGGTTTCTGTCACGGAATCGGCTGATACGATCGCGACGCTTGCAAAACGTTCGACGGAGATTGGCCAGATTTCCGATACGATTGCCGACATCGCGGAGCAGACGAACCTCCTCGCACTGAATGCTGCCATTGAGGCAGCGCGTGCAGGTGAAGCTGGTCGCGGCTTCTCCGTCGTCGCGGATGAAGTGCGCAAACTCGCCGAGGGATCGAGCGATGCTGCGCAGCAGATTGCAGGCCTGATTTCGGCGATCCAGAAAGATACGGACGCGGCTGTCGAACGCATGAAAAAAGGCACAGCGGATGTCGAAAGTGGCCGCACCGTCGTCGCGGAGGCAGGTCGTGCGTTCGAGACGATCGCAGGCTCGGTCGAAGGACTTACAGAAGGCGCACAGAAGATCCTTTCTGAGGCGCGTGCTGCATCGGATAAAGCTATGGCGCTCGTCGCGGTCATGGAAAACATCGACAAGAGCAGCCGCGCTGTTGCGTCGGAGACGGAATCCGTCTCGGCCGCGACAGAGGAACAGTCGGCTTCGATGGATGAGATCGCGCAGGCAAGCGACAAGCTTTCTTCTGTCGCAAACGAGCTCAAGGCATCGACGCAGAAGTTCAAGATCTGAGGAAAGGGGAGTCTGTTTATGAAAAGGAAATATCTCGTGACCGCCCTGTTCCTCATCATCGGGGCATGTGCGCTGCTCTTTGCCGCCGGCTGCGGCCAAAGCATCAATAAAAATGTTGCCATCGCGTTCCCTGGATCAGCTTCTGGTTTGATTTGGGAGAAGAACGGGCAGATCATCAAAGATACGCTCGAAAAAGAAGGATTTGCAGTCGATATACAGTTCGCGGATACGGCAGAAGAGCAGGCTGAGCAGATCAAAAAACAGATTGCTGCAAAGCCTGGCTGCCTTGTCGTTGGCGCTGTCGATGGCGGCAAGCTCGCGGAAGTCCTCGAAGAAGCGAAGAAGGAAAATGTTCCTGTCATCGCTTATGATCGTCTGATCATGGGGACGGATGCGGTCTCGTACTATGCGACGTTTGATAACGAAGCCGTTGGCCGCGGCATGGGCGAGTACATCGAGGCGAGCATGAACCTCGCATCGGGCGGCGGCCCTTATACGATGGAGATCTTTGCAGGCGACGATGGCGACAACAATGCGCACCTCTTTTACAAGGGCGCGATGGATGTTCTGAAGCCGTATATTGACAAGGGACAGATCACTGTGCCGTCGGGTGAAACGTCGTTCGAACAGGTGACGACGAAGAATTGGAAGGCTGAGGTTGCAGAAGAGCGCATGAAAAAGCTCTTGGCAGGGCCGGATGCCGGCCGTGCACCAGACATCCTCCTCGCGCCAAATGACAGCCTCGCCGAAGGCGCGCGCAAGGCGATGAAAGCAGCGGGCATCACGAAGATGCCGCTGACGACAGGACAGGATGCGGAAGACCACGCGCTCACGGCCATCCAGAATGGTGAGCAGGCCATGACGACGTACAAGGATCCATCCTTGCTTGTTTCGAAGATCATCCGCATGATCAAGGCCGTCGTCGACGGCACGGAACCGGAAATCAATGACGTTACGACGTACAACAACGGCGTCATCACGGTGCCGTCCTATCTCTGCACGCCCCTCATTGTAGACAAAGACAACCTCGATGCTGTGAAGAAGTAATCGAAGATCAGAAACCTGGATGTATACTTGTATACATGTAAACTTTTGTTGACAGCGCCCCTATCGTGCAATATAATGAACACATCAGCAAGAGCAAGAGGCAATGGAGCCCACGCAGTCATGGTACCAGACTGCGTGGGCTTTTGTTTCTCCTTTCGCTGGTAAACACATTATCTGTCAAAGCAGGGACAATGGCGTCCCGCCGCGGAGCAGCTCCCCCTCACAGGCTGCTCTTTTGGCGGGACGTTTCTTTTTTCTCTGCTTCCCCCGTAAAATAGCTCTTAATGCTTTAGCATTTAGAGATATTTTAGCCATTTGCCGTCAGGCAAATAGCTACATATATTTTCCGCACTTATACGTTCTACAGCAACTTGAAAGGATTTGGTATTTATGATCGACACGGGCGATACGGCCTGGGTCCTCATCAGCGCGGCCCTGGTTTTCATCATGACACCTGGTCTTGGCTTCTTCTATGGCGGCATGGTCCGCAGCAAGAACGTGCTCACGACCATCATGCAGAGCTTCTTCATCGTAGCGATGATTTCCGTCGAATGGATGATCCTCGGCTACACGATGACGTTCGGCACGGACATCAATGGATTCATCGGCAGCCTCGAGAAATTCGGTCTTGCCAATGTCGGGCTCAACGTGCTCGAAGGCGGCACGATCCCAGAACTCGCATTCGTTGCATTCCAGTGCATGTTCGCCGTCATCACGCCGGCCCTCATCACAGGCGCGTTTGCAGAGCGCATCAAGTTCCGCGCGTTCACGTTGTTCATCCTGCTCTGGGCCATCCTCATCTACAACCCGATGGCACACTGGGTCTGGGGCGGCGGCTTCCTCGCGGAGCTCGGCGCACTCGACTTCGCTGGCGGCCTCGTCATCCACATCCTCTCTGGCGTCTCTGGTCTCACGCTCTGCATGCTCATGGGCAAGCGCAAAGGCTATGGCAAATCGGCCATGCTGCCACATAACCTGCCGATGACGGTGCTCGGTGCGACGCTTCTCTGGTTCGGCTGGTTCGGTTTCAATGCGGGCTCGGCGCTCGGCGCGAATGGCCTTGCAGCGAATGCCTTCGTTGCGACGCAGGGCGCGGCAGCGGCTGCGACGGTCAGTTGGGTGCTCCTCGAGTGGGTGCGCAGCGGCAAGCCGACGGTGCTCGGCGCAGCGTCCGGCTGCATCGCGGGCCTCGTCGCCATCACGCCGGCAGCCGGCTTTGTTGAGCCGATGCCTGCCATCCTGATCGGCTTTGTCGGCGGCGGTGTCTGCTACTTCGCCGTGGCCGTGCTCAAAGAAAAAATGGGCTATGATGATTCGCTCGATGCGTTCGGCGTCCATGGCCTCGGCGGCACGTGGGGCTCCATCGCGACGGGCCTCTTCGCGACGACGGCTGTCAATCCGGATGGCGCGAATGGCCTGTTCTATGGCGAGACGCATCTCCTGATGGCACAGATCATCTCGACAGTCGTCGCTTATGCGCTGGCCATCGGCGGCACGTTCATCCTTTATAAGATCGTCAACGCCATCACGCCGATGCGCGCAGACGAGTCGGAAGAGCTCGCAGGTCTCGATATCGTCGAGCATGGCGAGCATGGCTACACGGGCGAAACGTTCTCGGCAAGCCCGACGATGCTCGGTACGTTCCTCGGTGAGGAAGATAGCCCTGCGATGTTCCAGGCATCTGCCCTTGACCATCCGACGTTAGGAAAGTGAGGCAGAGATGATCATGGAACTTACAAAAGTAGAAATCATCACCCGGACGAGCAAGCTCGAAGAACTCAAAGAGGCGCTCAATAAGATCGGCGTGCTCGGCATGACGGTCAGCCAGGTCTATGGTTGTGGCCTGCAGAAAGGGCACCGCGAAATCTATCGTGGACAGGCGTACGAGATCAACCTCGTGCCGAAGATCAAAGTCGAAACGGTCATCTGCGAGATCCCCGTCGAGCGCGTGCTCGATGTCGCGGAAAAGGTCCTGAAGACGGGCAAGGTTGGCGACGGCAAGATCTTTGTCTACAAGCTCAGCGATGCCGTGCGCATTCGTACGGGCGATCGTGGGCCAGAGGCCATTATGGATGAAAAATAATGAAAAAATAATCAAGAGCAGGAAATTGCTTCAATGACATAAAAAACGGGCAAAAGATAGGTAAAAAGCCTTGAGATTGCCCGTTTTTTTTGCTATCCTGTAGAAGAACGTGAAAAGAAAAGAATCTTGCGAAAGTGGCAGGGATTTTCGGCCGCGTTATCGAATATTCTTCTATAAAAGCCATCGTGAATTGATTTTGTAAGATAAAGCAGGTGAGCATTTATGGAAAAGGTCAAGATCATGATTGTCGACGACTCCCGTGTGAGCCGCGTCATGCTGGCCAATGAACTGAATCGCACGAATTTCGAAGTCGTGGCACAGGCGAAGAATGCTGCGGAGGCCGTTGAACTCTACGAGAAACATCACCCCGCGCTCGTGACGATGGATATGAACCTCCCAGATGCGGACGGACTCGAATGCAGTCGCCGCATTTACGAGATTGATCCTGCTGCAAAAATCGTCATGATTTCCGCGATGAAGGACGCGAGCCTCATGGCGCGCGGCCGCGAGATCGGCATCAGTGCATTCCTGCAGAAACCAGTTAATACGAACGATCTCATCGACACGCTCATGGCACTATGCCAGACGGAGGTCGGCAAGGTCGCGGTGCTCCGCGAGTCGTATGCGAAAGCATTTGTCAAGGCGTTGCAGCAAGGCATTTTCAGCATTACAGGCCTGCACAGCGAAGTAAAGCTCGAGCTCGATAACCGGCGGTTCCTCGATGTCAGTGGCGTTGCCGTCATCATTGGTCTGACGGGGTATCCGCAGGGGCGTGCGATCTTCTATCTCGATACGGAGACGATGCACAAGGTCTCAGCTATCATGCTCGGCGAGGACAGCGTCGACAATGTCTCGGAAGACGAGGCCATCGACGGCGTCGAAGAGGCGGCGAACATCATCGTCGGCCGGGGCGTCTCGAACATCAACAACATCTTCAAGGACAAGGAGATGCGCATCACGCCGCCAGGTACGATCAGCGGCACGAACATCCGCATCGCAAGCCCGAAGCTCACGACGTTCCGCATCGAGGCGGCGACGCGCGCGGGCAACATTTACATGAACATCGGTTTTGCAGAGGGAGAATGAACGATATATGGATGCAAAATTAGTGAATCCGTTTGTAAATGCGGTCGAAGCTGTCCTGCCGCAGATGGGATTCCCTGCCCCGACGCGCACGTCCATCAACGTGAAGCAGAAGAATGTTCAGGGGCTGGGCGTTTCCGTCATCGTGGGTTTCACGAAGCAGCTGCGCGGCAACGTCGTTTACAATATGGAAGAAGAAACCGCAAAATTCATCGCCTCGACCATGATGATGGGCATGCCCGTCGCAGAGTTTGATGCCATGGCGCAGAGTGCGATCTCGGAGATGAGCAACATGCTCACGGCGACAGCCGCGACGAATCTCGCAGGCTTATCGCTCGAAGTCGACATCTCGACGCCGAGCCTTTCTATCGGCCAGGGATTCCAGATGAAGATCAGCGATGGCCCGTATCTGACGGTTGCTATGGATGTCTCAGGACATCTTCTTGAAGTTGATATCGCCGTCGAACAGCAGTAAGAGATAGAGATCTGCCGCCGACGTTGATTTTGTTGTAAAAACGGGAACAAAGAAAAGGGGATAAAGGTGAAACATCGGAGGCATCGGGGGATGCTTCCATAGAATTCAGGGAGGGGTTAACCAATTATGAAGCTCAACAGCTTGAAGACGAAGTTCCTTGCGACATTCTTGCCGCTGTTCCTGGGGAGCTTCCTCGTCTTCTTTGCGATCAGCTACTACATGTCGAGCCAGGCACTCATCAAGGATGCTGATGTGATTTCAGAGAATGTCGGCAAGTCGGCAGCAAATGACATCGAGAAATTGTTCCAGAAGCGCACGATGGAGATCGAGGGACTTTCGCGCAACGGTGCGTTGCGTGGCGCGTCGAAAGAGGTCATCGTCGCAGAACTGGCCGAGTACAAGGAACGGACAGGCAATGATTTTGCCATGCTCGCGTACTCGACCGTGGATGGTCAGGCCGTGAGTGATAAAGGTCTTGATATGGATCGTTCGACGCGCGAATATATCAAGAAAGTTCGCGAGACGAAAAAACCGTATATGACAGGACCGTCCGTCTCGGGTTCGACAGGTAAACTCATCACGATTGCAGCGTACCCGGTTCTTGATAATCAAGAAAACCTCGTCGGCATTGTCTATGGCACGATCGAGCTCGACAGCATCAGCGAAGTCGTCGGTGGTATCCAGTACATGGAGACGGGCCGCGTCTATATCGCAGATCAGGAAGGCATCACGATTGCCTATGCGCAACAGCCGGAAGATGTCGGAAAGATGGATCTCACGCAGACGGAGACGAACGGCAAGACGATCGATCAGAAACTCGTCGATGCGTTCAAGCAAGCAGCAAGCACGCATGAACAGGTCGCGACGGAGTATACGACGTCGAAAGGTGTGACGTCGCAGGCGGTCATGACGCCGATCGAGCTCGGTTCCCGCACGTGGATTGCTGTCGCTGTCGCGCCGCTCTCCGAAGTGCGTGCCGATGCCTATGCGCTGGCAAAGATTCTCGCCGCAGCAGGCATTTTCATGTTGCTCGTCATCACAGCGATCATCTATGTGCTTGCGACGAAGATGAGCAGTCCGATCGAGACGCTGAAAGCGGAATGCGACATTCTCAACAGCGGCGACTTGCGCGAACGCCCAGTTTGCTGCACGACGAATGACGAGCTCGGTGCTCTGGCACAGGGCTTTGCGGATATGCGCGAGACGATGCGCAAACTCCTGTCAGAAATCGCAAAGCACGCAGAGCGCGTCTCGGCATCATCCGAAGAGCTCACAGCAGCTGCACATCAGACGGCTGAAGCCGCGACGACGGTTGCGAACCAAGTCGTCGATATCGCCGAAGGCATCAACCACCAGTCAGACTCTATCAATACAGCGAATGCTGCCGTGCAGGATATCTCCGAACAGTCCGAGCAGGTCTCGAACAACGCAGGGGCTATTGCGGCAGTCACGGATATGACTGTTTCCGAAGTCGGGCGTGGCAAGAACGCTGTGCAGGACATTGTCAAGGCGATGGATGCGATCAATGTCGGCACGGATACGGTGCAGAACTCGATTGCAAAGCTCGCGAAGCAGTCGGAGGAGATCAGCCAGATCGTCGATGTCATCACGGGCATCGCAGAGCAGACGAACCTCCTCGCGCTCAATGCAGCCATTGAGGCCGCACGCGCAGGTGAGGCTGGCCGCGGCTTTGCGGTCGTCGCAGATGAAGTCCGCAAACTCGCGGAAGAATCTGGCAATTCGTCGCAGAAGATTGCCGAGCTTGTCAGAAAGATCCAGGAGGACATGAAGGAAGCCGTCGAAGCAAGCGACCAGAGCACTGAGAGCGTCGAAGGCTCCCGTCAGGCCGTCGAAGAAGCCGACAAGATCTTCGAGTCCATCCAGGTCTCTATCGAAGCGCTCGCGGGCGGGATCCGCGACGTGTCGACGAGCATCCAGACGATCTCGGATGGCACGAAGGCCATGGCAAACGAGACGGAGAGCATTGCGAAGATCAGCCACGAAAACGCGTCGCGCACGCAGAGCGTCTCCGCGACAACGGAAGAACAGTCGGCGTCGAGCCAGGAAATCGCCGCCTCGACGCGCGTCCTCGCCGAACTCGCACAGGAACTCGAAGCGAACGTGCAGAAGTTCCAGCTGTAACAGAAGAAAAAATCCGCTCGGACGATGGTTGTCTGAGCGGATTTTTTTACCTGTTCAGCCATTCGCGCGGCGTCGTGCCATATTGCTCGCGGAATGCCTTGTAGAAGTTGCTGCTGTTTGCATACCCGAGCATGGCGGCAATCTCTTCGATGGAGAGCGTCGTGCCCGAGAGCAACGCCTCCGCCCGCGTCATGCGGAGCTCGCGCAGGATGGCGGAGAACGTGCGGCCCGTCTCCTTCTTCAACAGATTCGAGACGTACGTCGGATGATAGGAAAAATGCGCCCCGATGCTCGTGAGCGTCGCGGTGTCGAGATGCTCGCTCATGTAGCCCACGATCTTTTCAGAGGTCGTGAGGCTCTTTTTTTGTGGCGTGCGTTCGCGGCAGTAGCGCGCGACGTGGAGCAGCAGCGCGGCCGTCAGCGATTTCAGCATCGCCTGCGTCTCGTCCTGCCGATCGGCATACTCGATGACCATGAGCTCTAAAAGCGTGCGGATGGCCGTGCATTCCGTGACGCTCAGGCGCAGGAAGTCCGTCGAGTAGTTGTTGCTGCGCGGTTCGAGAAAGAAATCGAAAATGGCGGGGGCTGAGGCGAGGATGGGCAGGAAGTCGCGGTAGAACAGCTCTTTCTGGATCAGCACGCCGATGACGACGGCCTGATCGTCGCCGGCCTGACGCAGCGCATAGCCACAGAATGGCTGGCCGATGTAGCACTCGCCCTCGTGGACGGTCACGACATTACTGCGGCGGTCGCTGACGGTGCGGTAGTCGTGCGCATAGGCATAGTTGAGGAAATAGTAGTCCTGCCGGTGAAACTGCTCGTGGAACTCCATGTCCTTCAGCACGCAGACCATGATGTCGTCGCGCGGATCGTCGGGCCAGAGGCGGACGATTTCATGGCTCGTCCCCTTGTCGACGATGCGGTATTCCCATGGCAGCGTGCGGAATTCTTCACCGAGCCGGTCGAGCGCGTCCGCGAGGCGTCGCTTTTGCTTCATGATGCATCCCTCCTGTCTGCATTCTATCATAGTATCTGTAGATTTGCCAGATAAGTTCTTTATCTCTGGCGCTGAAAGAAGAACGCGGCTCTGCTATGATAAGACCATCAAGAGAAACGAGAAAACCACCACATCAACAGGAGGTCATCATCATGTACAACTTCATTTTCGACAACCGCGTCCGCGTCCTCTATGGTCCCGGCCAGCTCCAGCACCTGCACGAGGAAAACTTGCCTGGCAAGAAGGCACTGATTGCGACGTCGAACGGCACGTCGACGAAGAAATACGGCTACCTCGCCGCGCTCGAAAAAGAACTCGACGCCGCTGGTGTCGCGCATGTGCTCTTCGACGAAGTCCGCCCGAATCCGACGGACAAGAACGTCATGGATGGCGCGGCGAAAGTCAAGGCCGAGGGTTGCGACTTCGTCATCGCGCTCGGCGGCGGCTCTGTCATGGACTGCTCGAAATGCATCGCGCTGATGGCGACGAATGACGGCGACATCTGGGATTATTCGCTTTCCGCGCAGGGCGGCAAGAAGAACCCTGCGCACGACGCACTGCCCATCGTCTGCATAACGACGTCGGCTGGCACGGCGAGTGAAGTCGATCTCGCGTCTGTCATCTCGAACGATGCATCGAAGGAAAAGACGGGCATCTTCTTTCCGTCCATGATGCCGACGCTCTCGATCGTGGACAGCAACCTCATGATGAGCGTGCCGCCGAAGTTCACGGCATATCAGGGCATGGATGCATTCTTCCACGCATCCGAGACGGTTGTCAACACGAAGCATCATCCGATGGCCGAGATGTTCGCGCTCAAGACCATCGAGCTCGTCGCGAAATACCTGCCGCGTGCCGTCGCCGATGGCAGCGACAAGGAAGCGCGCGAGATGATGGCCTATGCGAACACGTTCGCTGGCTACTACATGATGTGCACGTCCGCGCACACGATGGAGCACACGATGGGCTCGTTCCATGAGAACCTCGTCCATGGCGCCGGCCTCATCATGATCGCGCATGCCTACTACGACTTCTTTGCCGAGCGCAAGGCGGCGGAAGAGAACATGGTCAAGATGGCGAAAGCCATGGGCGTGGAAAACGCCAAGACGGGCAAAGACTTCATCAAAGCCCTCGACAAGCTCATCGCCGACGTCGGCTGCGCAGATCTCAAAATGAGCGAAGTGGGCATCACGCGTGACGAGCTTAAGCTCTACCCGCAGAAAGTCCACGAAATCCTCGGCGGCGACATCACAGCCGACCCTGTCGCGCTGACGGATGAAGACTACCTCGCCATCTACGAGGCGGCGTACAAATAAGCACATTGCTGAAGAAAGGATCATAAAAAAGCAAGAACGGTGCTGGAAATAGTATCATTCTTGTGGTAGGATAGAGCCAATGAGAACATCTGTCGCCGGGCAGAATATCGTGCATCGGTCCCGCACCGTTAGGCCTTTGAAGGTGCGGGGGAGCCAGTGCATTTTCTTTTGGAGGGAAATCATCATGAAAACGGCCTGGCTCTTGCTGTTCTTCGCCGGCGTGACGGAGGTGACGTGGGCGATCGCGATGAAGTATTCCGAAGGGTTCACGCGCGTCGCGCCGAGTGTCCTGACAGCTGTGTTTTACATTGCGAGCGCCGTTCTGCTCTCGATTGCGCTGCACAAACTGCCGCTCGGTACGGCGTATGCGATATGGACGGGCATGGGCATCGTCGGCACGACCGTGCTCGGCCTCTTGTTGTTTCACGAGACGTTGACGCCCGCGCACGTTGCCTGCCTGCTGATGATCGTCGGCGGCATTGCGGGACTGAAGATGCTGGCGTGAAAATGACGATTTCATCATTTTTTGGAAGCATTTTCACGTGATTTCCTGTATAATGAAGTTCGGCGATATCGTTTTGAAACAATATTTTGCAGAAAGAAGGACGAACCCATGCTTTATTCGCTCGAAAATGATGACCTGCTCGTGCAGGTGCGCGACCATGGCGCAGAACTGCGCTCCATCAAGGAACGTGCCGATGAGACGGAGTATCTCTGGCGCGGGGACCCGACGTGGTGGAAATACAGCTCGCCGTTGCTGTTCCCCATTGTCGGCAAGCTCGTGGATGGTAAGTACCGCGTGAATGGCAAGACGTACGAACTCCCTCAGCATGGCCTTGCGCGTATCTCGGACTTTGAGCTTGTAGAGCAGAGGAAAGACGCCATCCGCTTTGCGCTGCGTTGGTCGGAGGAGACGCTGAAGAATTACCCATGGAAGTTCCGCGTGGAAGTCGGCTATGTGCTCGAAGGGCGCTCCATTCGCGTTTTGTGGGATGTCACGAATGAGGATGCAACGACGATGGTGTTCTCCATTGGCGCGCATCCTGCGTTCCGTTGCCCGATCGTGCAGGGAGAGACGCTTGAGGACTGCTATCTCGAGTTTGAGTGTGTAGAGGATTCGCAGCGTATGAAGCTTACCCCCGAGGTGTTCTTCACGCAGGAAAAAGCGCCGAGCCTTCATGGCAAGACATTGCCGCTCAGTGACGCGCTTTTTGCGAATGATGTGCTCGCCTATGACGATCTGAAATCCGATGCTGTCACAATCCGCTCGACGAAGAGCGAGAAGTCGCTGACGCTCTCGGCATCTGGTTTTCCGTTCTGGGGATTCTGGAGGCCGACGCGTGGCGGCGCGCCGTTCCTCTGCATTGAACCGTGGTACGGCCATGCCGATTTTGATGGCTTCGATGGAGAGTTCAAGGACAAGGCCGGCACGCAGCAGCTCGCACCACAACAGACATTCCATGCGGGATATACGATCTCGATCGGCTGAATCCTTGGGCATCTGCACGTAGAAGATCCTCGACGTGCTGAATGCATGACCTGTAAAAAAAATAGAGAAATCGAAAAGAACGGCGCTGACAACAGTGCCGTTCTTGCGGTATGATAGAGAAAATGAAACGTGTGAAGAGCGAAAGGACGTGCAAAGCATGACGGAGGAAGAGAAGAAACTCGAAGCAGGCGAGCCATATGATTTTACTGATGCAGGCGTCGATGGACGCAAGATGGATGCCGTGAAATTCTGCCGCGCACTGCGGCAGCTGCAGGATAGCGACGCCTCGCATGAAAGAGCTCGGCATGGGCAACGATCGCTACACGCTCATCGACATCGACCACGATGACAGCGAGATCGACGCAAAGACAGCAGTAAAGGGCATTCACGGGACATGGATGCCGGATGGGAATTGAGAGAGACAGCATTGCCTCTACGAAAAAGAATTGACGTACCTGCGTAGAGTGGGTATAATATTCATAGATAAAAAAGAGCGAACCGCAACAGCAGGTTCGCCGATCATAGTACATTTACGTTATTGGCGCAAAAGACCATCATCTTTGGACGTTGGGTGGTCTTTTTTGCTGTTCGGTAGTTCTTTGGAACCTTGGATGCCAAGCCAGAAAGACTTGTCCGGTACCGAGAGCCGCAGTCCAAGGTCAATGGCGTCTGGCGCTTTTGCACGGTCAAGGTATTTTGCGCTTGCTCGGCAGAGCAAGAAAAGTCCGAAGGACGAAACCAAGACGGCAGCGGCGCACAAGACGCTTGTCCAGCTATCCTGCATATGCATCACCTCGCTTTCCCTATAGCGACCTCCTTGAGGCACGCCTCACGGCGGCTCTTGAACACGGATGCAGAAGCGGGTGTATGCACGATGACAGGCAGAGACCAAATCTGTACGATTCGCTTTGGGGAATTGCCCCTGATGGAATCAGTATAAAACAGAAGATTGTTGCTCGTCAACAACTAGAATGGAATTTGAAAGAGACAGCATCGCCTCCATGAAAAAAGCGGAATCGCCTGTGCAGCGGTTCCGCTTTTTTTCCATATATCAAACTGTGATCTCGATCTGGTTCCTTTCGAGTGCGACGACGCAGCTCTCATAGTAGCCGTCGCCTGTCGTGCGCGGGCCGGAGACGACTTCGTAGCCGTCACCTTTCAGCGTTGCTGTGAGGCGGTCGACCGTCTCCTTGTCGCCCACGCTGAATGCCAGATGGATGAAGCCCGTGCGGTTCAATGTCTTTTCAGGGTCTTCCATCTGTGGCTTGTGCATGATTTCCAACCGTGCGCCATCGTCGAACGTCAGGAAATACGAGCGGAAGTCCGTCAGCGGGTTGTGGTAGATGTCATTGGCTTTTGCGCCGAGATATTTCTCAAAGAATGATTTCGCGCCTTCGAGGTCCTTGACATACATGGCGACATGTTCGATTTTCATAGGGAAGCCTCCTTGATTTCTTTGGCCACTTGTTTCTGCTTTCTTGCTTGCAGTATAAAGTATCGCGCGATAGGCGGCAAGAGAAAACTGTCGCTTTTCTGTTGCAAAACAGCAGAAAAGCGGCGATAATTTTCCAAGAACAACATTTCCCTGATGAGCAAACAACGAAAGCAACAACTGTGTGACTTTTCTGGGTGGAGGAATCTGCATGAATACGAGGGAACGGCGGCGGGCGCTGCTCGCTGCATTGGAACAGGACAAGCGCGTCGTTGTGGCCGAGCTCGCGGAGCGCTTTGGCGTGACGACGATGACGGTGCTGCGCTCGCGACGGGCTCAAGGGATTTTTCGGCGATCTCACGACGCGTGACATCGACGGCTTCTGCATCGACATCGCCTTCCTCCGCGTCTGCGACTTGCGCGCACTTAGCAGCATCGTCACGGACAAAGAAGCGGATGCAGCGTTCGTGGCAGGCGCGAGGAAGCAGGGCGTCGAGGTTCTGCAGGTGTGAGCGGGGACTTCATTTTTTTCGTGACAGAGCCTTGCAAGCATTGTATAATATCAGTTAGTATGTTTTGAAAAGGGGGAGCTCGGATGGCAGAGCAAGGGCGCGTGCAGATCCGCGTGCATGGGCGGCAGCGCGACGAGGATGGCGACGTGCGCGAGAGCCGGACGCAGGCCGTCGCGCGACACGACGCGAAGGGCGGCAAGCATTTCTTTCGCTATGAAGACCGCGCACTGCTCGAAGGCCATGTCGTGCCGACAATCTTGAAGCTCGGCACGGATGCGCTGACGTTGATCCGCCGCGAGCCGCTTGCGCAGCAGCTCGAGTTCTTCCCGCAGGAAGAGCGCACGAGCATGTACCGCACGCCATATGGCACGCTCGCACTTTCCGTGCGCACAAAATCCTTTTTCTCCGCTTGCCGTGCCGACGGCACGGGGCGCATCGAACTCGCCTACGATCTCTTTATCGAAGGGCAATTCCAGAGCAGCAACGAACTCACAATCGAAATCACGAATGCATGATATATAAGGAGGACTTTTCTTTTGGATATCAAGGAAACGTTGACGAAGGCCATCCATGATGCGGCATCGGCCGCCATCGCGGACGGCGTGTTCCCAGCGGGCGAGCTCGCGGACGTCGAGCTCGAGGTGCCGCCGAAGAAGGAGTTCGGCGACTTCTCGACGAACTTTGCGATGAAGTCGGCGCGTGTATTTCACAAGGCGCCGCGCCAGATCGCTGAGGAGCTCCAGAAGCGCCTTGCAGGCGACTGGCTCGACCACACGCAGATCGCAGGCCCGGGCTTCCTCAACTTCTATCTGAAATCGAACGTGCTCTATGATTCGTTCCAGAAGATCCTCGATGCGGGCGAAAGCTACGGGCAGTGCCCGCACAAGGACGGCGAGCGCATCCAGGTCGAGTACGTCAGCGCGAACCCGACGGGTCCGCTGCATGTCGGTCATGGCCGCGGCGCGGCTGCCGGCTCGGCGCTCGTGAACCTCCTGCGTGCGGCCGGCTATGATACGGAAAGCGAATACTACATCAACGATGCCGGCAACCAGATGAACATCCTCGCGGCGTCCGTCAATGCCCGCTACCTCGAACTCCTCGGAAAGAACGTCACGTTCCCAGAGAACGGCTACCATGGCGAGGACATCATCGACACGGCGAAGCGCATCATCAAGAAAGATGGCGACAAATATCTCGCGATGGACGAGCAGGAGCGCCTCGATCTGTTCAAAGACCTCGCTTATCATGAAAAGCTCGCCATTCTCAAAGAAGACCTCGCTTCTTTCAACGTCACGTTCGACAACTGGTTCAGCGAGCGCACGCTGCATCCCGATGCCGTGAAAACAGCGGTCAAGAAGCTGCAGGACAATGGCACGATTTATGAGAAAGACGGCGCCCTCTGGCTGAAGTCCACCGACTATGGCGACGATAAAGACCGCGTCGTCATCCGCGACAATGGCGTGCCGACGTATCTCGCGGCCGACATCGCCTACCATCACAACAAGTACGAGCGCGGTTTCACGCGCCTCATCAATATCTGGGGTGCCGATCATCATGGCTATGTCGCGCGCGTGAAGGCCTCGATGAAGGCGCTCGGCCACGATCCCGAGCAGCTGACCGTACTGCTGCTACAGATGGTCGCGCTCTATCGCGACGGCGAGCTCGTGAAGATGAGCAAGCGCACGGGTCAGAGCGTCACGCTCAACGAACTCATGGAAGAAGTCGGCACGGATGCGGCACGCTACTTCTTCCTCATGCGCTCGCTCGACAGCCAGCTCGATTTCGACCTCGACCTTGCGAAGAAAAAGTCGAACGACAATCCCGTCTACTACATCCAGTATGCGCATGCACGTATCATGAGCATCTTCCGTCAAGCAGAGGAAACGGGTCTGAAGCTCGGCGAACAGCCGCAGCTCAGCCTCCTGACGGATGCCTCGGAAGTCGACCTCATCAAGAAGATCGAAGAGTACCCAGAAGAAGTCGAGCGCGCAGCCGCCGACTACGCGCCACAACGCATCGCGCGCTATGCGTACGATCTCGCAGCGCTCTTCCACAGCTTTTACAATAAGTGCCGCATCATGGGCGTCGAGCAGCCGCTCGCCGAAGCGCGCCTCGCGCTCGTGACTGTCACAGCCCATGTCATCCGCCATTCCCTCGGGATCCTCGGCGTCTCCGCCCCGGATCACATGTAATATTAGGAGGAAACCTTCATGCCAGAAGAGATTCAGGATTTCACGAAGAAGACCGAAGTCGACATCGCTTACTACGTGCTGCAACACAAAGGTGATACGATGTACTACAAAGACCTCGTGCTCGATGTCATCGAGAAGAAGCACAAGCCTGTGCAGTCGCTGTCGGCGGCCATTTCCGAAGTCTACACGCTCATCAACATGGACAGCCGCTTCCATTATGAAGGCGACGGCCAGTGGGGTCTGACGGAGTGGAACCCGCCCGAGACGAAGCGCCACACGCGCTCGTCCTCCTCGTCGAGCTCGTCCTCCTCGCGCACGTCGGCGAAAGCCAGCCGCCGCAAGGAGAAGCTGTTCGAGAGCATCCAGGAGTAATCTTTTTCATACAGGAGGCAGACCATGGCAAAGTATATTTTTGTTACCGGCGGTGTTGTTTCGTCGCTCGGCAAAGGCATCACGGCGGCCTCGCTCGGCCGACTGCTCAAGAGCCGCGGCATCAAGGTCACGATCCAGAAATTCGACCCGTACATCAACATCGACCCGGGCACGATGAGCCCGTACCAGCACGGCGAAGTCTTCGTAACGGACGACGGTGCGGAAACAGACCTCGACCTCGGCCATTATGAGCGCTTCATCGATATCAACCTCTCGAAGAACTCGAACATCACGACGGGCAAGGTCTATTGGTCCGTCCTGTCGAAAGAGCGTCGCGGCGAGTATCTCGGCTCGACGGTGCAGGTCATCCCGCACATCACGAACGAGATCAAGCAGCGCGTCTATGATGTCGCGAAAGCCGATGGCGCGGACGTCGTCATCACGGAGATCGGTGGCACAGTCGGCGACATCGAGAGCCAGCCGTTCCTCGAAGCCATCCGCCAGGTGAAAAAAGAAGTTGGCAAGAACGACACGCTCTACATCCATGTCACGCTCTTGCCGTATATCTCGGCTGCCGGCGAGCTGAAGACAAAGCCGACGCAGCACAGTGTCAAGGAGCTCCGCGCCATCGGCATCCAACCGGACATCCTCGTCTGCCGCACGGAAAAGACGATCTCGAAAGAGATGAAGGACAAGATCGCCATGTTCTGCGACGTCGCGCCCGAAGCCGTCATCGAGAACCGCACGGCCTCGACGATCTACGAAGTGCCTCTGATGATGCAGAAAGAGGGCCTCGACAAGATCGCGCTCGAGAAGCTCAACATGGACTACAGCCCGGCTGACATGAGTGAGTGGGAGAAGATGGTCTACAAGATCAACCACCCACAGAAGAAAGTCAAGGTCGCCGTCGTCGGCAAGTACGTCGAGCTCCCGGATGCCTATATCTCCGTCACGGAGGCGCTGCATCATGGCGGCATCGCAAACGATGCGCAGGTCAAGATCCACTGGGTCAACGCCGAAAACATCGAAGACCCTGAAGTCGATCTCGACGAAGTCTTCGTTGGATGCAAGGGCATCCTCGTGCCGGGTGGCTTTGGTGATCGCGGCATCGAGGGCAAGATCAAGGCCATCCAGTACGCGCGCGAACACAACATCCCGTTTCTCGGCCTCTGCCTCGGCATGCAGTGCGCCGTCATCGAGTTTGCCCGCCACGTCTGCGGCATGACGGACGCACACAGCACGGAGTTCAATCCCGAGACGCAGCATCCTGTCATCGACCTCATGGAGTCGCAGCAGGGCATCGAGAACAAGGGCGGCACGATGCGCCTCGGCGCCTATCCCTGCGTCCTCACGAAAGGCACGCACTCCGAAGAGGCCTATGGCACGAACGAGATCAGCGAGCGCCATCGCCACCGCTACGAAGTCAACAACGAGTACCGCGCGGCGCTCGAGGCAAAAGGCCTCGTCATCGCGGGCACGCTGCCGGATGACAGCCTCGTCGAGATGATCGAAGTTAAAGACCATCCGTGGTTCGTCGGCACGCAGGCGCATCCAGAGCTCAAGTCCCGCCCAAACAACCCGCATCCGCTGTTCCGCGAATTCGTCCGCGCAGCACTGAACCTCAAGTAATCGAAGTTTTTCGAGCTGGCGTCGCCGCTAGATACGGCAGACGCCAGCTTTTTTCACATTTTTGCTCTTTTTTTGCATGCCTAGCAGGAATTCGTTCCTCTTTGCCGAACATAGCCATTAGAAAGGCATTCAAGGGCGCTCGAACGGAACAAGGAGAGCGCCTGCAGAAAGGAGCGGATGATCGTGCTCGTGGATACCCTCTGCAGCGTCGCGTTTTACTGTCAGCGCTGCGGACAGATCGAGATTATCGATGTGCCCGTCTTCAGCGGACATGGCGACATCGTACTGACATGCAATCATTGTGGCGCGGAAAAGGCAAGGATGCGTCTCGTGCCGCGCAAAGGACTCGTCATCGAGACGAGCTGCGTCGTCTGCGGTCAGCGGAATCGCGTCGCGTACCCGCTCCGCCAGCTCCGCTCCCTGGCGATGGAAAAGATCTATTGCGAGAAAGACCACTTTGAGCTTGGCTACATCGGCAAGTGGCAGAGCCTCGCGGAATTCCTCGACTTCAATGCGGCGGAATACGACGCGCTCCATCCGCATGACGCGTACAACTTCATGGAGCATCAGCAGATCCTGCTCGAAGCGTTCAACCGCGTGCATGAGCTTGCGGAAGATGGTGAGCTCTTCTGTCCGTGCGGCGGCCACGAATTCACAGCCGACATCGCCGAAGACGCCATCCACCTCGAATGCACGCGCTGCGGCAGCTCGGCCATCATTCCAGCCAAGACGCCCGATGACCTCAAACAGCTCCAGCCCGGATGCGAAGTCCCATTCCTGCGGCCGGACCTGATCCGCAATCGGTGAAAGAAAAAACATACGGAAAAGCAAACGAGGCTGCACGCCGTGAATGTTTCACGCGCGTGCAGCCTCGCTACATTATGCGGGTTTCTTATTTACCGAAATAGCGGTCATGGAGACCTTTGAAGCCGCAGCCATGGCGGGCTTCGTCTTTGCACATCTCATGCACCGTGTCGTGGATGGCATCGAGATTGAGCTTCTTGGCGAGTGTGGCGAGTTCTTTCTTGCCAGCGCAAGCACCGTGTTCGGCATCGATGCGCATCTCGAGGTTCTTCTTCGTGGAGTCGGTGAGGACTTCGCCGAGGAGTTCTGCGAATTTCGCTGCATGCTCAGCTTCGTCAAATGCATAGCGCTTGAAGGCTTCAGCGATTTCCGGATAGCCTTCGCGGTCTGCCTGACGGCTCATCGCGAGATACATGCCGACTTCGGAGCACTCGCCCGTGAAGTTCTGGCGCAGGCCCTCGATGACTTTTTCGTCGACGCCTTTGGCCACGCCGACGCGGTGCTCATCCGCAAAGACGAGGTCGCCAGACTGCTCGACAAATTTCGATGCTGGTGCTTTGCAGATCGGGCAAGCTGCAGGCGGCTCTGCGCCCTCATAGACATAACCGCAGACAGTGCAAACAAACTTTTTCATGTTTTCGTCCTCCTACTATAGATATGATGGGAGCCGCCTGCCGCATCTTGCCCTCGGCGGCGGCCGATGAAACACGTTCGTTGTCTTTATTATAGGGCATGGACGGAGGAAAGAAAAAGCGGAAATCTGGACATGAAAACAAAAGAGCTCGCCCATGCTCGTGAAAGCTCTTGTTATCTTGCTTTGTCATAGTCGATAAAGAAAATGATACTAACAAAGAATTATTATTGATAAAGGAATGTGAAATTCCTTTCAATACGACGTTTTTGATGGTATAATGGTGGACTAGAATGAGAAAATGTATGTGAGAAGGGGATACAAGACACATGTTTACGCGAATCACGAAGTCGGCTGCTGAGACGGCACGGCTCGCACAGATGGTTGGCAAGAAGCTACATGAAGGGACGGTCGTCTGCCTCGACGGCGATCTCGGCGCGGGCAAGACATTATTCGTCCAGAACATCGCACAGATGCTCGGCGTCGAAGGGGAGGTCACGAGTCCGACGTTCAACCTCATGAATGTCTACGAGGGCATCTGCCGGATCTATCATTTCGACCTTTACCGGCTCGAAAGCGCGGACGAGCTCGACGACATCGGCTTTTATGAATATACGGAGGAACCAGACGGCATCGTCTTCATCGAGTGGTCGGATAAGTTCCCCGAGGAACTGCCAGATGATTACATCGCGATCCGCTTCGAGCGGACGGGCGGCGCTGCGGATGAGCGGCAGATCACGTTCCGCTGTGTGGGCGATGAATTTGAAGATGATCTAAAGGAGATGGACGAGTTTTGCCGATTCTGAGTCTAGACACGTCGACGCAGGTTTCGAGCGTCGCAGTCTTGAAAGAAGGACGCCTCGCGGCGGAAATCACGATGCAGGCGCGGCTGACGCATTCAGAGACGCTGCTGCCGCATGTCGCGCAAGCGCTTGGTATGGCGGGTGTGAAAAAAGAGGAACTGACGGGGATTGCCGTCAGCATCGGGCCAGGCTCGTTCACGGGGCTGCGCATCGGTTTGGCGGCGGCCAAGGCGATGAGTTATGCGCTGCAGATCCCTATTGTTGGCGTGCCGAGCCTTGAGGCGCTAGCGCTCCATTACCGTATGCCGGGCGTCGCGATCTATGCGCTGACGGACGCGCAGAAAAAAGATGTCTATGTCGAACGCATGACGTGGCAGCGAACGGGGGGCGATCTCTCGCTCGTCGTGGAGTCGCCTGTTTCCGTGCAGGCGCTGACAGATGTGCTTGAAGAAGCGAGGAGGCTCGCGGCGGACGGTCGCACGGTCGTGCTTGTCGGCGATATCGTGCAGAAGAAGTTCGCGGGCAAGGATGGACGCGCGACGGGCAAAATGGCGCTGCCAGAAGGCGTGCTGTTGCCGCCGCCAGAGCTCATGTTGCCGCGCGCATCACACGTGGCTTGGCTTGGCGCGGAGCGTCTCGCAAAAGGCGAGGCGGACAACGTCATGGATCTCGAGCCGATCTACATCCGAAAGAGCGAGGCAGAACTGCTGTGGGCGAAGCATCACGCCGACGATGAGAATACGGTCGTCGATGACGAGAAGACGCTCGCGGCGGACGAGGCGCATGGCCGTCGCGAGGTGTCGCGATGACAGCAGCGGCAAAGGCGCGGCCCACGCTCTTTTTTCGAAAGATGGTGCCGGATGACGCCGATGCCGTTGCGCGTGTCGAGGCAGCGTGCTTTCCTGTGCCGTGGTCGCGCGAATCGTTCTGGCGTGAGGCGTCGAATGAGAATACGTCATACATCCTAGCTGTCGATGCAGTGACGGACGAGATCATCGGCTATGCAGGCTGCTGGATCCTTGCGGACGAGGCGCAGATCACGAATGTCGCGATTCTGCCAGGCTTTCGCGGTTATGGCGCAGGCACGCAGCTCATGGCCGCGAGCATCGCGGCAGCTGTCAAGCGTGGCGCGACGTCAATGACACTTGAGGTGCGGCCGTCAAACGCACCGGCACTTGCGCTCTACCATCATTTCGGTTTTATAGAGGCAGGTCGCCGCAAAGGTTACTACAGCGACAATGGCGAAGACGCTATCATCATGTGGAATACGAAACTTGTAGAAACAAGTGAAATAACGAAATAAAAAATCAGGAAGAAAGTCTTGCTTTCAACGAAGAAAGCTCCTTCAAACAATGACGTTCGAAGGAGCTTTTTCTTTTTGAAACGGATAAATTCTTTTCGTCCTTTAGTGTTTGTTTCGTAAAATGGATATAGTTCCATTGGGGACTGACAGAGAATGGAAATGTTGTTATCTGAAAGCCGCAACTTGCGGGAAAGTGTTCTTTGGGGGAAGAGCGCTGCAAAGGACAGCGGAGTAAGGAGTAAGGCTATGGGGATCAAACAAAAATTTCTACTTCTAACCGGATTGGTTGGCGTGTTGCTGGCCGCTGTCTCGATTCTAGGGTATGTCATGGCCTATCGGGCGCTCGACACGAGCATCCAGGGCGAGCTCACGGCAAGCGTCGAGAGCCAGCGTCAGAACCTGTCCGGATGGGTCGCGACGCATACGCGCGTCGCAGAAGATGCTGCTGCGCACATGGGCGCGATTGACGAAGCAACGAGCATCCCGACCGTGGATGAGATCCAGCGTGGACAAGATCACGAATAAGCTCTGCGTCTCGATTGCCGTTCCTTATTATAAGAAAGAGGCTCTTCACCCATAAGTGTGGGTGAAAAATTAGCATCAGCATCGCCTCAAGCCGCGTGATTCGTGGCTCGAGGACGATTCGGCAATGGTACGACAATATCGGAACATCCGAGCATGAC
>JAXGCE010000088.1:0-7440 GCA_034186105.1 Selenomonadaceae bacterium | reverse complement strand
GCCGCTTAGCGGCAATCCCCACTCCTTTTTTCGCGAACTTCAGAACCACTTGTCCCTCTCAAAGATCTGGAAGTCGTACCACAACACCATTCCATACCGCGACGTGCGCGTCTTGCGCTTTGTCGGATCCCAGAGCACCTCGATCACGCGCCCATCGCGCATGACCCGCATGAGACAGCTCCCACCCGTCACGCAGGGCTTCCAGCCCCGCCGCGCTAGGTAGCACTCGAAATCGTACACATCCCGGAGCCGCACGAGCCCAATCCAACCGATCTTCTCATGCTCGGCATCCAGCAGCTTCTGCTTGCGTGCATTCGTTTTCATGGTGGTTCATCCTTCCGTATGTTGTTGTCGAGAGAGGAACGTTCTTCCTACTTTCAATATAGCACGGATTTGAACAAAATGGAAGAAGAAAGTGTTATGAAAATGTAAATATGTACACACGGGGGAACGGGTTGTTTTTACTGAGACAACAAAATAAGAAAGCACGTCCGCCGCAGAGGAAAGGGTCGATCTGCGACGAACGTGCCTATGGGGTCGGCCATCGGGGCAAAAAGCATGGAGGCTTTTTGATGGCCGAACTCATTATAACATAAAAAATGAAGAAAATAAGTGTTTTTTGCAACCCAAATACATTTCGAACGAAACTTTATGTTACTTTAATGTATGAAAGAGCAGGTTAAAAAGACCTAGGCTGTCTTCCTCTTGAGGGGAGAGGGCTGTTTCGATGGCCTGGAGACCGACGGGCGTCTGCGCGAGACGCGCAACACGGACAGCGAGCCCTGCAATCTCGAAGTCGCTGAAACTCTGCCGTTCGATGGATGCGTTTCCCGTCAAGAGCAGCTCAAAGATCTTGTAACCGAGCACGAAGACCCAGTAATTGTGAATGAGGCCGCCAGGGATGGCGCAAGGGTAGAGCTCGGTGTAGAACTGATGCAGCAGGAAATTCTCAAGGAGCTTTGCATGTGGCATCAGCACATAGCCCTCGAGGCTGCGGCGGCAGACGGGCCAGGCGCGCGCAATCTGCGAGAGATCTGGCGCGGGGACATCGAGGTGGAACGCGCTGGCCGTCTGTGCGTAGTCTTCTCGTGCGAGCGGCGAACCAGCTGTACCCGCAAGTGTGCGCACGATACCCCAGAGGAAGTCGAGATGCTTTAAAGGGTCGAATTTCACGTTGCGTAGCGCAGCGTCAAAGCGGGCGGCAAACAGTGGCGACTCGTAGCTCTTGATGATCTTGCCGAGGTCGTAGCCGCGGCCATCATTGATGAAATCGACGGCGTCCTCGAGATAGAGTCCGAGCAGAATGAGCCGCACGTCGATCGTGTATTTCTGCGTTTCGAGGATGCGCAGACACGTCCGCTGGAGGTCGAGGATGTATGAGAGCTCAGCCAGCGGCTCCGAGAGTGTGAGGACTTCGCGGTTCGCGGGCTGGAGCTCATCAGCGGGGACGGACGACATCTCGAAATGGAACTTGCCAGGAGCAAAGAGCACCTGCGCCGCTGCATACGGACACGTCAGGACCAGCGAGCGCTCGTAGATGTTCGATAGATGCAGGTCGCGCAGCGCCGGACAGCGCGGCGGTACCGCTCCGCCACCCGCAAGCGGGCAAGAAGGCGCGTGGCAGGTGAAAGATGAAACATAGCGTGGAGCGATGCAGAGAAAGGTATTGGGGCTTGACATATGTTTCCTCCAAAGGCTCCCTCCCAGAGGGAGCTGTCAGCCGAATGGCTGACTGAGGGAGTCTCACAAGCAGGACGTATTGATATTGTACGATTGTGTTTTATGCGGGCATCGAAATTCACTATTTTAAAACATCCCGAGCGTCTTCGTCAAGAAGATCCACCCGAACATCGTGAACGCCGACAGCGCAGACGTGAAGACGACGCAGTTGCCGGCGAGCGGGGCATCGCCGCCCATCTGCTGTGCCATGGCATACGAGGCGACCGCGCACGGCGTGGCGAAGATGGCGATGAGCGTGACGAATTCCGCATCACGGAAGCCGAGCGCGGCCGCGATGCCGAGCATGATGGCCGGTGCAACGATGAGGCGTGCGATCGTGCAGGCCCAGAGGTCGCGGCGGCTCTCGGAAATGCCACCTTTCTCGAATGATGCGCCGAGGATGATCAGCGCGACTGGCGTCGTCGACGCGCCGATCTGCGCGAGCGGCTTCAGGATCGGGTCGGGGATCGGGAACGGCAAAAAGCGGCAGAGTGCACCGAGAAGAATGCCGTCGATCATCGGGTTTTTCAGCACGCGGATGAGGATCGGCACGAGCTGGAACTTGCCGCCGCGGAACATCTCAAGCTCGAACACGGCGTAGATGTTGTAGAGCGGCACGATGGCCGCGATCATCATCGTCGGGATGACAGCGGCCTCTTCGCCAAAGATATTGACGACGATCGGGATGCCGAGAATGACGAAGTTGCTGCGGAAGATGGCCTGCGTCATCGAACCGCGCTTCGGGTTGTCCTTTTCAAACCACATGGAGAATGCCATGGCCACGAGAAACAGCACCGTCACGGCTGTCATGCCGAACACGACGAGGCGCGGATCGAACCCGTCCTCGAAATCAGCGCGGTAGATGTTCACGAACATCATGCAGAAAAAGAAGACTTTGAACACCATGCTGTTCATGTGCTTCAGTTCCGTCGGTGTCATGAGCTTGGCGTGCTTGACGAAGAGGCCGATGCCGATGAGGACGAAGATCGGGATGACGGCGCTCACGGCGACGATGAAATTGCTGAACAAGAAAAGACCTCCTGATGTGGCGATATCACTTCTATTATGCCACGCAGGAGGTCATTCGTTCTTAGGAAATCATTAGTTTTCGAGCAGCAGGCCGACGCGTTTCTTTGCTTTCGTCAGTGTCTTGTTCGCGATGTACGTCGCGCGCTCTGCGCCTTTCCTCATCTGCTCGTCGAGATACGCGCGGTCGTTCATGAGGCGGTCGAAGTTCTCGCGGATCGGACGCAGCTCCTCGGCGACGGCCTCACCGACGGCGGCTTTGAAATCGCCATAGCCGTGGCCTTCGAACTCGGCCGTGATTTCGTCCATCGTCTTATGCGTGACGGCGGAGTAGATCGTCATGAGGTTGTTGATGCCGTCCTTGCCCTCTCGGTAGCAGACCTCGGCCTCGCTGTCCGTCACGGCGCTCTTAAATTTATTCATGATGACTTTCGGGTCGTCGAGGATCGAGATCGTCGCCTTCGGGTTCGTGTCCGACTTGCTCATCTTGCTCGTCGGATCCTGCAGGCTCATGACGCGCGCACCCGCCTTCGGGAAATAGCCCTCCGGCAGCTTGAAGATCTCGCCATACGTGTGGTTGAAGCGCGTCGCGACGTCGCGCGTGAATTCGAGGTGCTGCGTCTGGTCAGCACCGACGGGCACGTAGTCCGCCTGATAGAGCAAGATGTCGCCAGCCATGAGCGCCGGATACGTGAAGAGGCCTGCATTGATATTGTCCGGATGCTTCTGCGACTTGTCCTTGAATTGCGTCATGCGCGACAGCTCGCCAAACTGCGAGCAGCAATCCATGATCCAGCCCATCTCGGCATGCGCCTTGTTGTGGCTCTGGACAAAGACGAGGCTCTTTTCGGGATCGATGCCACAGGCGAGCAGGAGCGCGAAGGCCTGCCGCGTCTGCGCACGGCGCTTCTGCGGCTCGATGTGAATCGTCATCGAATGCAGGTCGGCGATGAAATAGTAGCACAGATATTCTTCCTGCAAGTCCTTCCAGCCCTTGACGGCGCCGAGATAGTTGCCGAGCGTGAATACGCCCGTCGGCTGGATGCCGGAAAGGATGATCTTTTTCTGAGCTTCTTCTGCCATGATGAATTCCTCCTAATTTAGATGCGCGTCAGGAACTCATCACGCAAAAAGTCCCTGACAGTCGTAAGAAAACTGTCAGGGACGAACTTTTGATTAGATAAAATTCGCGGTGCCACCCTGCTTCACGGTCAGAGCCGTGCAACTCAAGGGAACAAGCCCGAAGTCCGAGCGATTCCCCGGCCGTTTCACGCAGGCCACACGTCGCAGCATACTCAGGAACAAGCTCCCTTTCCGTGCGCCCTCAGCGATCCATCCGAAACAGCTCCCCGCCTGCATCCCAGCAACGCAGGCTCTCTATGGGGGAGGGATGTTCCATCCTTTCGCTTCAACGGTTTATAATGAAAAGAGTAGCACAGAAGTTGGCGGTTGTCAAGTTGACAAGCAGGGCAGAAAACGCAAGACGGAAGAGCGATTGCCGTGCTATACTATCTATAGAACAAGTTTTTGTGAAAGCAGGTGACAAGGTTGAATATGGTCATGCCCGTCGGATACGAGTATTTTTCCGAGGTGCGCAGCAAATATTATTTCGTTGACAAGTCGGGATTTCTTTCCGAGTTGTTCCGTGCGCGTCCGCAAGCTCTCCTGCTCACGCGTCCGCGCCGCTTTGGCAAGTCGCTTCTGATGTCGATGACGCAGCAGTTCCTCGATATCGATGGCGCTGAGGAACATCGGAAACTGTTCGAAGGACTCAAGGTCATGGACGACCCTGTCGCGATGGCGGAGCAGGGGACGCGTCCTGTGATTTTCATGACGTTGCGTGACTGGGACTCGAACACATGGGAGTCCATGCAGGAATTTATTGCGTTTGGTCTGCAGGACGTCTGCCAGGGGTTCCGCTTTTTGGGCGAAAGCGACAAGGTGGCTCCAGAGGACAAAGCGGAATTCCAGACGCTTTTGTGGCGGAAAGGCAACCTCGGCCTGATGCGCCGCGCGTTGCCTCTGCTTTGCAAGATGCTCAAAGCCCACTATGGACGGAATGCCGTGCTGCTCATTGATGAATACGATGCGCCGCTCCAGTCTGCATGGTCTCATGGGTATTATCCGGAAGCCATCGATTTTTATCGCGGATTTTTCGCATCGGCGCTGAAATCCAATCCTGCGCTCGATTTTGCCATCCTCACAGGCGTCTTGCGCATCGCGAAGGAGAGTATTTTCAGTGGGCTGAACAATTTGAAAGTCTCGTCTGTCATTGCGGGCGGCTATGCGGATGCCTGCGGCTATACGCGGAAAGAAGTCGAGAAGCTGGCGCGGGATCTCGGCCATGAAGACAAGCTCGGAGAACTTGCCGCCTGGTATGACGGCTATAACATCCATGGTGTGGACATCTACAATCCATGGTCGGTCAACAATTATTTTAGCGATGGATGCAAGGCGCGGAAATATTGGGTGCGGACGTCTGGCAACGACATCCTCCAGACGATGTTGAAGCAGCTGGACAAGAAACGGACGCGTCATCTGTTGGCGCTCATGGAAGGAAAGACCATCCGTGCACGGCTCGAGGAATCTTTCATCTATCAAGACATCGAAAAGCATCGTGCCAATCTTTATGATGTTCTTTTGGCGACGGGCTATCTCAAATGCATGGGAGCTGTGGACGATGACGATGCGGAAAAATACGATCTCTCTATCCCAAATCAAGAGATCCGTCGTGTCTTCCGCGATGAAATCTTGAAATACCTGGCATCGAGTGATGATGACTCCATCCTCGATGATCTGCTGGAAGCGATGCAGGAAGGTGACGACGAGTCCTTCCAGGAGTGTCTCCAGACGGTGTTGCGGGACATGGTCAGCTATCAAGATGCCGCCCAGCCGGAAAGCTTCTATCACGGCCTCATGCTCGGCCTTTCCGTCTGGCTCGAGCGGCGCTATCACGTCCGCTCGAATCGCGAGAGCGGCTATGGGCGCTTCGACTTGGCATTCTTTCCGAAGCAGGCGGAGCTGCCTGGCATCCTCCTCGAATTCAAGGCGGTGGAAAATCAGGAAGAACTCTTAGCTGCGGCAGAAGACGCCTGCTGGCAGATGGACGAAAAAGAGTATGCTGCGGAACTGGCGGCTTTGGGTACCAACGTCATCTGGCGTTATGGCATCGCATTCTGCAAGAAGCATGTCATCGTGAAAAAAGCGTGATAAATGGATATGAGGACGGCAGTCTGCTGTGGATGAGCAGGCTGTCGTTTTTTCAAAAAAGGCTTGCAAAATGGCGGAAATCTGCTATACTGAAATCAACAAATGAACGATTGCTCATATGTTATAGAAAGCCTCCCTCTCCGAGGGAGGAGGACCGCGTCAGCGGTGGTGGGGGTGTCGAAGGCATTATGTGCCTTGGTTATCGATTGTGCAGTCGGAGGGAGTCATTCATATGACAGAGAAACAGAAGAAGAACCTCATCCGCATCGTCGTCGCAGCCGCTTTGACGGTTATCGCGACGCAGCTGCCGGTCACGGGCGCGGCGCGGCTCATCGTGTTCCTCGTGCCGTATGTCGTCGTTGGCTACGACATTCTTTACAAGGCATGGCGCGGCATCATCCATCGTCAGCCGCTTGATGAGTGCCTGCTCATGGTTATCGCGACGCTCGGTGCGCTCGTGCTTGCCATTTATGAGAATGGTGACTATACGGAAGCCATCGCCGTCATGCTGTTCTATCAAGTCGGTGAGTGGTTCCAGTCGTATGCCGTCGGCCGCAGCCGCCGCGATATCTCGGACCTCATGGACATCCGCCCCGACTATGCGAATGTCGAGCAGGACGGCCAGCTCGTGCGTGTCGATCCCGACGAGGTCGAAGTCGGCACGACGATCGTCGTCCAGCCAGGCGAGAAAGTGCCGATCGATGGTGTCATCACGAGCGGTGCGTCGATGCTTGATACCGTCGCATTGACAGGCGAGAGTCTGCCGCGCAGCGTAAAAGAGGGCGACAGCGTCCTCTCAGGATGCATCAACAAGACAGGGCTCATCCATATCCGCACGACGAAAGAATTCGACGAGTCGACGGCCTCGAAGATTCTCGAACTTGTTGAGGAAGCCAGCTCGCGCAAGTCGAAAGCCGAGAACTTCATCGCACGTTTCGCCCGCGTCTACACGCCGATCGTCGTTGGTCTCGCCATCGCGCTCGCACTCGTGCCGCCACTCGTGCGCATGGCCGCGCTTGATCTCGACCCCATCTGGGGAACATGGATCTATCGTGCGCTGACGTTCCTCGTCATCAGCTGCCCGTGCGCGCTCGTGATCTCGATCCCGCTGTCGTTCTTCGGCGGTATCGGCGGCGCGTCCGCCCGCGGCATCCTCATCAAGGGCTCCAGCTATCTGGAGATGCTGGCCAAGACCGACCGTGTCGTCTTTGACAAGACCGGCACGCTCACGCGCGGCACGTTCGCCGTCACGGCGGTGCACCCCGCGCAGCCGGAGCTGTCCGAACAGGCGCTGCTGCGGCTTGCGGCAGCGGCGGAGCAATTCTCCGACCATCCAGTCAGCCAGAGCCTGCGCCGCGCGGCCGGGGAGCTGCCGGCCGACCTGGTCACGACGGATGCCAAGGAGCTTGCCGGTCAGGGTGTGACTGCGCAGGTCGGCGGCCGGGCCGTTGCCGCCGGCAACACGAAGCTGATGGACACCCTCGG
>JAXGCE010000087.1:0-6354 GCA_034186105.1 Selenomonadaceae bacterium | reverse complement strand
GCGGTCCGGAGGAACTCCTGTTTTAGGCGTTGGCCTATCCTGCGTTGATAGGAAAGACCTGTGACGTCTGCGCCCTTCTTCCAGAAGAAGTGCGCCGCTTGCTCGCGTGCCGCAGCGACCGCATCCTCTATCTCGATGCGCGCTACGATGCCATCTGGGCGCGCAAGACGGCGGACGAGACGAAGCCGCGCAAGAATATGCAGCGATGGATGGACGACTGGGAGCCACGCATTTCCGCTTATACGAAACGGCTGCCGCAGACGGTCGTGCTCGATACGACGCAGATGACGAAAGAGGACGTGCTCGCATGGACATTGCACTGGCTCGGCAGCTTAGACGCTTCCTCGGCTGTGACGTGACGGAGCTCGCACCGGTCTTCACGCATGACACGCACCGCCAAATTTTTTGCGTGCGTGCGGGAGGGGTGCAATACCTCGCGAAAATCGTTCGGGAGCCCGCGCATGCGGCGCGGTTGCGGAAAGAAGCGCGCGTGCTCCACAGGCTGCACAAGCAGGGAAGCCGCCTTCGCTGTCCTGTGATGCAGATCGTCAAAGACGACGGCTGCGAGCTTGTGACGCTGCAAACCTATCTCGCGGGAACGCCACTTGTAGAGTTGCAAAAGGACGCGCTTCCGGTGCAACCTTGGTGTGCGGCGTTATGCGATCTGCTCGAGGCGCTGGCCTCCGTCCCAGTGCCGCCGCAGGAGGCTGCACAGCCAGCGAGTGCCTTCCACCATCTCATGGCGCAGCTTCAGACGGATACTGCTGCCGTTCAGCGACTCGGCATGCTTCCGAAAGCGGATATTGCGCGCGCTTCTACTTTCGTCACGCGTGGCCTCACGGCCTTGGCGCATCGGCCGCCTCCCGTCCGTTTCGTGCACGGTGACCTCAGTCCGATGAATCTCCTCGTACAGGAGACGATGGACGGGATCAAGCTTTCCGTGATTGATTTCGAATACAGCCATTGGGGCTTCCCGCACGAAAATCTTACGAAACTCCTTTGGTTGTTCCGCCGGCAGCCGCGCCTCGATGCCGCGTTTTTTGCGACAGGAGAAGACGATGGCTGGGTGGATGAACTAAATGTGTATATCGTTCTAGACATCCTTCATCACTTCGCGCAAGCCGACCGCCTGTACGTGCATCCCGTTTGGCGGGCGTACCTACGCGAGGAAGCGGTCATTTTGCAACAGGCGGGCGATGCGACGGCGGGGATGCCGCTCTGGCAATGGAAAGGGGAACGACCATGAGAATCGCGTTGGTGTTTTGCACGATCGACGACGTGTTTCAACGATATCCGGCCGGCGTGTTCTCTCTGTTTGAATCGAACCCGCCGCTGGGGCTTGCCGCGATCGGGACAATCGCAAAGGAACGTCATCACGCCGTCCGCATCTTTGACCCGCTCTTGCATCATCAAGACATGGAGGCGCTGCTTGCGGACATCCTGTCGTTTGCGCCCGACCTCGTTGGATTTGCGTGTACATCGCTGAACGTCGCGCACTCGCTCGCGTGCGCGCGAATCTTGAAAGATAGATACCACAAGCTCGTCTGCGCCGGCGGTATCCATGTGACGCTATGCCAGGAGGAACTGCAGCGGCAACAGGTGTTTGATTTCCTGATCATCGGCGAAGGCGAGGAGGTGTTCCGGGACGTCTTGTGCACGTTGGAGCAGGGGCGTCCGCTTTCCTCCCTGCATCGCCAGGGCTTTCGCTCCTGTGGCGATCCGGCGCCTTCCGGCACGGCTGTGCTTTCGACGGTCAATCAACCGCTCATCGATCGCAGCCTTATGGACCTCCGTGCCTACAAGAACCGCGGGGCGCTCCTTGACGAGCAGCCGTGCTATTCGCTGTTCAGCAGTCGCGGCTGTCCGTTTCATTGCAAATTTTGCAGCAAGCCAGCTTACTTCAAACAGTATCGCGAACGCTCTATTGATCACGTCCTTGCGGAAATCCATCAGCTCGTGGATGACGAAGGCGCGAAAGCGATCAGTTTCCGCGAAGATAATTTCACCGTGCATCCGAAACGGTTGGAAGCATTCTGCCGGCGGATGATGGAGGACTTCGACGGGATGTTGCCGTGGGAATGCGAAAGCCGTGCGGAACTTCCAAAAACGCTTTTAGAGCTCATGTATCGCGCTGGATGTCGCGGCATCTGGTGCGGCGTGGAGACCGTCGTCCCGCGCTGGAGCCGCTGGATTGCGAAAGGGCTTGAGCGGAAGACGGTCGAGCGGTTTTATCACGACTGTCAGGAGGTCGGCATCCGGACGGGTGCGCTTTTTCTGTTCGGGTTCCCGGAGCAGACGGAGGAAGAGCTCGAAGAAGACATCTCGTTCGCCCAGCATCTTCCGACGGTCTTCAGCGCGTTCCAATGCCTCGCTATGTTCCCTGGGAGCCTTCTTTCTGACTACTACGCGGAGCATCCAGAGCGTTGCGCACCAGTCACGGCCGACACGGCGCTGGCGCTCCTGCCGGGAAAGACGGCGGAAGAGATGATCGCGCTCGAGCGTCGCATCAACGAGCGCATCCGCAGCAACCGCTTGGATTATCACGATTGAAAAAGGGGACGGTTTTTTGTCACACGCATTCCTCGGCTTCATCCTGTTCGTCGGAACGCTAAAAATCCTGCATGATCTCCATCACCTCTGGTGTGTGCGCACGTTTTTGCGGGCACCCCGGCAGGACGTCCCCGCAGCAGACGCCTCGCTCCTACTCTTGATCCCTGTGATTCGGGAACAGCGCGTCATTTGTCAGACGCTCTCGCATTTCCTCTCCATGGATGCGCAGCACATCCATCTCTATCTGGCGGTCGCTGGTACGTCCCGCGAACAAAAAATAACAGGGCAGCAGACTACGAAAGAAGTTGTGAAAGCATGGCTCCACGCGCATCCGCTGGACGGGAGCGGCATCCGCGACCTCTTTTTTTGCGAAAAAGAAGAAACGCAGGGCGATCGGGCGACGCAGCTCAATCATGCCGTGCAATCGTTCCACGCGCGTCATCCGGATACGCAGCTCGATTATCTCGGCGTGTACGATGCAGATTCGTTGCCATCCGTGCAGACGCTTCAGGAGGTCGTGCAGATCTTCGCGCAGCGGCGTGATGTCGTCGCTTGCCAGCAGCCGGTGCATTTTGTGCGCGCGGCGAACCGTATGGCGCAGCAGGGGAAGCATCCGCTCCTCGTCGCCAACGCACTCTACCAATCGACATGGACGATGATTCGCGAGCTTCCGTCATGGATTGAGAACGCAGCAACGCTGGAAACACGGATGTTCCATGAAAACGTTTATCTCATCGGGCACGGTGAGTTCCTGCGCATGGAGACGTACAAAGCGTTCCATTTTCCGGAGTTCGAGATTACGGACGGCATCCAGCTCGGCTACCGCCTCGGCATGGCGAACCAGCGGATCGCACCACTTTACGCTTTTTGCGATGACGATGTCCCACAGAGTCTCTCGCAGCTTATCCAACAGCACAAGCGTTGGTTCGGCGGATGCATGAATCTCGTCGATGCGTTCCGCTGGGCGCGGACACATTTCGGCACTTGCGCGCTCGGCCAGCTCCTCGACGGTTTCTGGAGCCAGGCGTGCTGGGCATGGGCAAGCCTCACGATGATCTGCGCGCTGCTGGTCGCGCTCGCTTGCGGCGAGCCGTGGGAAATCGGAGGCATTTTGTGCGTCATCGGCGTGTATTCCTACCTCTTGCCAGCCCTTGCGCACCGGCTGCTGCCTGCGCGCATCCACGTGCGGCTGCGCGACTGGCTTGTGCTGCCGCTCGCCATTGCGCTCAAAGGTATCGGGCCGAATCTCTTCTTGTGGGAAAAAATATGCCATCGTGACGTGGTATTTCAAAAGGTGGAGCGATGAATGGGGAAACAGCGCATTGCGTATCTGCGCGTGATCGTGACAAATGATTGTCCGTTGCACTGCACGGGCTGTCATCAGGAAGGGCAGACGATCTGCCAACAGCTGCCGCAGGAAGAACTCTTGCGCATGGTTGTTGCCTGCATCGATGCCGGCATCCGCAAAGTGAAGCTCATCGGCGGAGAACCGACGTGTTATCCGGATCTTCTGCCTTTGATCCGTGGCATCAAAACCGCACGCTCGGGCATCGACCTCTCGATGATTTCGAACGGCTTGCAATCGGTTGCGTTTTATCGTGACTGTCTCGCGCAGGGGCTCGACCGATTGAACCTGTCCATCCACGGATGGACCGCCGATTATTTTTGCCGCAATACGCATGCCACGCCTGCCGCATGGCGTACGATGCGGGAAACACTCCGGGCCTTGCTGGAAGCACATGCAGTTTGCAAACTCAATTACGTGTGGAAACGCGGGGAAAACGAGGCAGATCTCATGCAGTTGATTCCTGCGCTCGCCGCTTTTCCGGACGTGCGCCTCGACCTTTTGAATTTCTTGGTCACGTCTCCGGGTGACGTCCATCGCGGCTTTTTCTTGCCAATGGAAGAGATCGAAGCGTGGCTGGATGCGAAATTCACCATACGGACGCGGGTCGTTCATTCCAATCCGTACAGCCTCGACTCGCTTGACGTGACGCTCGGCAACGGCTTGCATGTGAACTTGAAAAATCGGCAGCTGCGCGACACGCAGTTCTTGAATGCCTGCGCGACGTGCGCGCAACGACCGTTTTGCACGGAAGGGATCACGGCCGTACGCTTGACGACCGCCGGAATGCTCCAGCCCTGCCTGCTGCGCGATGATCTTTCTCTTGATTTGCTGCAGACGCCGCAGCCGGATGTGATGGAGATCCAACAATATTTTTCTGCACTTTGAAAGCGAGGCACGTCCATGCAAATCCCAGAGACCATTTACATCGAGACGACGAATCTGTGTAATGCGGAGTGCATCATGTGCCCGCACCGAAAGATGAAACGTCCGCAGCAGACAATGACGGATGCGTGCTTCCACAGCATCTTGGAGGGGCTGCACGCATACGACCTCTCGCACACGCAGTTGTTTTTGCACAAGGAAGGCGAGCCACTCTGTGATCCGCAACTGGAAGAACGTATCACACTGGCACGGTCGCAGACAAATGCCAAAGAGGTCGGGATCAACACGAATGCCATGCTGCTAACGCCCGCACGGAGTGCGCGGCTCCTATCATCTGGTTTAGATACGATCTACTTCAGCATCGACGGGACCTCCACTGCAACATACAACCGTATCCGCGTAAACTGCGACTACGACACCGTCGCGCAGCACGTGCGCACGTTTCTCGAACTCCGTGCAAAGAGCCATGATCGCGTCCGCGTCATCATGCAGATGCTGCTCGACGGCACGAATGACGACGAAAAAGAAACGTTCCTCCGGCTTTGGTCTCCTTATGACGTGGAATTTTATATCAAGCCGATGCATTGCTATCTGGATGGTGGGAAATCTTCGTTCGCGCCCCATACGTCCGATGTGCAGCTGCGCCCTTGCAAGGACCCGTTCCGCATGATCGTCGTCTACAGCAACGGTCATACTGGTGCGTGCTGCTGGGATTACGACAACGAGTACGACCTCGGCATGGTCGAGGGGACTGACCTCATCCAGATCTATCAGGGCCCGCGCATGGAGGCCATGCGTTTCCATCAAGCGGCACTCGATTGCAAAGACATGATTCCCTGTAACCGGTGTGGACGGATTTTTGGCGACGACAAGATCCGCTTGCCGGATGGGGATTTTTATTGAAAAAAGGTCAGATTTGCATGGTGAAGTCATCGTGACTTTTATGTTACACGGTTGGCTGAAAAATTATTTCTAAGGTTGCCTGCTTGTTGACCTTTTTGAATCGCACGAATGATAGGATAACCTCAGAAACGAAATCGTAGTCATTTCGCAAATGTTTTCAGGGAGGTTTTTCATCATGAGCAACAGTATTTTTGAAGACGCGCTGTTCTTGGCAGCTGGCGGGATCGTTGGCCTTATCGCTGGTGCGGCGTTGATGTCGGACGATGAGGATGACGAGGAAGAAGAGGCGCGCGTCGCACCGAAATCGACCGGCCGTAGCATCGAAGACCTCGTCGCGTCGCTAAAAAGTGAAGCGCAGCAGGCGCTTGTGAACTGCGAGACGGACGAGGAACGCGAGGAGGTCAGCGCGAGCATTCGGAAGTCCATTGAGGGCTTGCAGGCGGTGCTGGCGAAGCGCACGGCGACGGCGAAAGCCACGGAAACGGAAGCAGAAGCATCAGCTTCGTTCGTCAATCTGAGCGAGGACGGGCAGCCGCAGCCGGACGAGTCATTCGCGCCAAAACCAGCACAACGGTTTCAGGATTTGGCCGCGAAGCTCGAGCAGGCGCTTGATGAGACGCTGGCGGACTTGCCGCCGGTCACCAGCCGTCCTTCCGCTCCCGCGACTTGCG
>JAXGCE010000086.1:0-19613 GCA_034186105.1 Selenomonadaceae bacterium | reverse complement strand
CGGCGTCGTCCATCGTCAATGACGTAACGATACGTCGCGCGAACCTCGTGCAACTGACGGACTTGCGCACGCACGACATGTATACGTTCGCGCATAGCGTCAATGTCGCGATGCTGTCGGGCATCCTCGCGACGCTTTTGGGCATGGATCAAGAGCATATCGTCGAGCTGACGCTCGGGGCACTCCTCCACGACCTCGGCAAAGTCGCCATCCCGCGCAACGTGTTAAACAAGCCGGGCCGCCTCTCAGACAAAGAATTCACGTTGATCAAGAACCATCCCGTCATCGGTGCGCAAAAGATCCGTGATCTCGGCCTGCCAGATGGCGATCGTCTGTCCATCGTCGCGCTTGAGCACCACGAGCACCTCGACGGTCATGGCTACCCGCGCGGCCTCAAAGGCGACCAGATCCACCCCTATGGGCGCATCGCGGCCATTGCAGATGTCTACGACGCACTGACGAGCGAGCGCGCATACAAGCGCCCCTACACACCAGCCATCGCTCATAAACTGATGAAATTCTGCTCACCGGGCCAATTCGATCCGACGCTTTTGGATCTTTTTTTCAAGAACGTCGCCATCTATCCGATCGGCACGGTGCTCAAGACGAACTACGGTTTCGGTATCGTGAAACATGCGGAATTTGGTCGTACGGATCGGCCCGTCGTCGCCATTTTTGCGGATAATGAAGGCCGGCCGAAACGGAAGAATCACACGATCGACTTCGCTGAGCAAAAGGAAGCGAAGGTCGAGAACGTGCTGAACGGCATTGAGCTGTTCCATTTCGTGCACCAGCTGCATTTCGATCCTGTGATGCTCTTAGCGGAGGGCTGAGCTATGGACATGGAGGAAACGGAAGCATTCGACGTGCTTGCAGGGCTCAATGACGCCCAGCGCGAGGCCGTAGAGACGACCGAAGGATTCGTGCGCGTGCTCGCGGGCGCCGGTTCGGGGAAGACCCGTGCGCTCGTGCATCGCTTTGCCTATCTCGTCGAAGAACTCGGCATCCTGCCCGGCAATATCCTCTGCGTGACATTCACGAATAAAGCGGCGGGGGAAATGCGCAGCCGCATCCATGCGATGACGGGGGACAACGACACGGGCTACATCAACACCTTCCACGGCTTTGCCGTGTCCGTGTTGCAAGAGGACAGTCATGCGGTCGGCTTTCCGAAAAATTTCCTCGTGCTCGATAATAGCGACATCGACGACATGCTCGCGGCCATTTACGAAGAACGCCACCTGACGCTCCGCGACATGACGTATGGGCAGGCACGCGACATGTTCGAAATGCGCAAATGCATCACAGAGCCCGAATACTACGAAGACCTCATCCGGCTGTCCGTCGCCGAGATCAAGGCGAAATATGACGCGGCGACGCAAAAAGAAGACGTTCTCTTTTACGGCTACCTTTACCAGCAGAAGAAATGCTTCGGCCTCGATTACAACGACCTGCTGAAGTTCACGCTCTACATCTTTCGCGAGCATCCTGACATCCGCGAGAAATGGCAGCAGCGGCTTGAATACATCATGATCGACGAGTTCCAGGACATCGACGAGCTGCAATATCGCTTGATGGAAGTGCTCGCGGCGTACCACAAGAACCTGTTCGTCGTCGGCGACCCCGACCAGACGATCTACACCTGGCGCGGCGCCTCGGGCAAATACCTCATGGAGTTTGACACGCATTTCGCAGGCACGAAGACGATCTACATGATGGAGAACTATCGCTCGACGCCTGAGATCCTTGCGGCCGTCAACCACCTCATCGCGAAGAACCGCAACCGCATCGAAAAAGATCTCGTGCCGATGCTGCCGACAGGGCCGAAGCCTCTGTACCATCATGCGGCTGGGGCCGATGGGGAAGGGCATTGGCTCGCGGACGAAGTCAAGCGCCTGCACGAAGACGAAGGCGTGCCGTATCGCGACATCGCCGTGCTTTACCGCGCCCACTATGTCACGCGCAGCCTCGAAGAACAACTGCTCGCGGCGGACGTGCCGTATACGATCTACAGCGGCGTGCAGTTCTTTGGCCGCAAGGAAGTCCGCGACGCCATCGCCTACCTGCGCATGATCGTCTATGAAGACGACCTGTCGTTCGCGCGCATCGTCAACCAGCCGAAACGCAACATCGGCAAGCGCCGCATGGCGTTTCTCGCCGAGTATGTCGCGGCACATGCGGACGAGCACGGCGGCACGCTATCGCTCTACGAGGCCATGCGTGAAACGCAGGGCGACCCCATCTGGCGCGGCACGCAGGCCGCGTCATTCCTTTCGCTGATCGAGCGCTTTGCGAAAAGCTATGAAGGACAGCCGATTTCCGACGTGCTGACGCATCTCCTGGACGAGAGCGGCTACGAGGCCATGCTGCGCACAGAGGGCAGCCAGGAGCGGCTCGACAACCTCGCCGAGCTCAAGCAGAGCGTGCGCGATTACGAGACGACGTGCGGCGAGGAAGCGGGGCTCATGGACTACCTCGCGCACATCGCGCTGTTCTCGAATTGCGATGCCGGAGACCCTGGCGACCGCATCCGCCTCATGACCGTCCATACGGCGAAAGGGCTGGAGTTCCCCATCGTCTTCCTCTGCGCCATGAGCGAAGGCATCTTTCCGTCGCGTAAGACGCGCACGAAAGAAGGCATCGAAGAAGAACGCCGCCTCGCCTTCGTCGCCATGACACGTGCGGAGCAGCGGCTCTATCTCTCCGACGCCGAAGGGCTGAACTTCGACGGCTCCGTGCGCTTCCCGTCGCGGTTCCTGTTCGATATCGGCAAGGCGCAGCTTGACATCCCGACGCCGCTCCCAGCGAGCCTCGTGCGCGACGCGAAAGCCGCCGCCGCGGCAAAAGACCGCCGCATGGCACGCGGCGAAGCTCCAGCAAAATTCCCCATCGGCACGCGCATCGCCCACCGCGTCTTCGGCGCCGGCACGATCGAGGCCATCGACGAAGAAAAACGCGCCTACGTCATCGCGTTTGACGACCTCGATACCATGCGCAGCATCTCGTTTCAGGCAAAGTTAGAGAAAGCTTGACATGGTTTTTCACGTTTGCTAGACTTGATAGGAGTCTTTTATTGTAAATCAAAAGAGGAGATGTCCCCCTATGAAATTTCAGGAAATCATCCTGACGCTGCAGCAGTTCTGGCATGAACAGGGCTGCATCCTCGGCGAGCCTTATGATGTGGAGAAGGGCGCCGGCACGATGAACCCGTCGACGTTCCTGCGCGTGCTCGGCCCGGAGCCGTGGCATGTCGCGTATGTCGAGCCGTCGCGCCGTCCGGCGGATGGCCGCTATGGCGACAACCCGAACCGACTTTACCAGCATCATCAGTTCCAGGTCATCATGAAGCCGTCGCCGGACAATATCCAGGAGCTTTATCTCGCGAGCCTCGAGCGCCTCGGCATCGACCCGAAGCAGCACGACATCCGCTTCGTCGAGGACAACTGGGAGTCGCCGACGCTCGGTGCCTGGGGCCTCGGCTGGGAAGTCTGGCTCGACGGCATGGAAATCACGCAGTTCACGTATTTCCAGCAGGTCGGCAGTCAGGATGTACGCCCGGTCGCCTCGGAGATCACGTACGGCCTCGAGCGCCTCGCGATGTACATCCAGGGCGTTGAGAACGTCTATGACATCCAGTGGACGGATGACTACACGTATGGCGATGTCTTCCATCAGAATGAGTACGAGCAGTCCGTTTATGCGTTCGACCTCTCGGACGAGAAGCTGCTGTTCGACCTCTTTGACAAGTACGAGAAAGAGGCTGTGCGCATCATCGAGAAGGGCTATGTCCATCCGGCTTATGACTACGTGCTGAAGTGCTCGCATACGTTCAACCTCCTCGACGCGCGCGGGGCCATCTCGGTTTCGCAGCGCGCGGCGTTCATCGGCCGCGTCAGGAGACTCGCGCGTCTCTGCGCCGAATGCTATCTGAAACAGCGCGAAGAGCTCGGCTATCCGATGCTTCACAGGGGGGAACACTGACATGGCGAAAGAATTACTGCTTGAAATCGGCACGGAGGAAGTTCCGGCCCATGTGATGCCGGGCATCCTCGCCCAGCTGAAGGAAAAGGCGGAGGCGGCGCTCAAAGACGCGCGCATCGAGTTTGAAAGCGTCGAGACGCTCGGCACGCCGCGCCGTTCGGCACTGCTCGTCCACGGTGTGGCGGAAAAACAAGCCGATGTTTCGAGTGAGAACCGCGGTCCGTCCATCAAGATCGCGTTCGACGCAGATGGCAAGCCGACGAAGGCGGCACAGGGCTTCGCACGCGGCCAGCATGTGAAGCCTGAGGACCTCGTGCAGAAAGACGGCTATGTCTACGCCATCGTGCACAAAGAGGGCCAGGAGACGGCGAAACTTCTGGAAACGATGCTACCTGACCTCATCTGCGGCCTCTCGTTCCCGAACAACATGCGCTGGGGCGGGCTCGAATTCAAGTTCATCCGCCCGATCCGCTGGATTGTCGCGCTTCTCGATGACACGGTCATCCCGTTCGAGGTCGCGAATGTGAAATCCGGCCGCACGTCGCGCGGCCATCGCTTCCTGTCCACGGGCGATTTCGAGATTGCAAAAGCATCGGATTACGTGGATGCCTGCGAAAAAGCATTCATCATCGTCGATCCGGAGCGCCGCAAGAACATGATCCGCCAGCAGATCGAGGAAGTCGCGAAGGCGAATGGCGGCAAGGCTGAAATCACGGAAGACCTGCTCGAAGAAGTCCTCTACCTCGTCGAGTATCCGACAGCGCTCTGCGGCAAGTTCGAAGAGAAGTATCTGAAGCTCCCGCCGGAGGCTGTCATCACGCCGATGCGCGATCATCAGCGCTATTTCCCGGTCAAGGACGCAGATGGCAAGCTGCTGCCGCTCTTCATCACGGTGCGCAACGGCGGCAAGGAATTCCTCGAAACCGTCCAGCACGGCAACGAGCGCGTGCTGCGCGCCCGCCTCGCCGATGCGCAGTTCTTCTTTGACGAAGACCGCAAGAAAAGCCTTGAAGAGCATCGCGAAAAGCTCAAGACCGTCGTGTTCCAGCAGGGCCTCGGCACGATGTATGAGAAGACGGAACGCCTCGCAGCGCTCTCGGATTTCATCGCTGATGCGCTCGGCGCAGACGAAAAAGCGCACAAGCACGCACATCGCGCGGCACTGCTCTCGAAAGCCGATCTTGTGACAGGCATGGTCACGGAGTTCACGGAGCTCCAGGGCATCATGGGCCGCGAGTATGCGCGCCTCGACGGCGAGTGCGAGAAAGTCGCCGTCGCCATCGACGAGCACTACATGCCGCGCTTCGCAGGCGACTGCCAGCCGCAGTCGGATGCCGGCCGCATCGTCAGCGTCGCTGACAAGATCGATACGATTGTCGGCACGTTCCATCTCGGCAAGATTCCGACGGGTTCGCAGGATCCGTTTGCGCTGCGCCGCCAGGCACTCGGCCTCGTCAACATGATGATCGAGGCGAAGTACCATCTGAGCATCTCGTCCGTCGTCGCGAAAGCGATGGATCTCTATGGCATCAAGGATGAGAAAGAGCGCGCGAAGATGCAGCAGGACGTCGCTGACTTCCTGCGTCTGCGCCTCAAGAACGTGCTCGAGGGCGAACATGTCCGTTACGACGTCATCGACAGCGTGCTCGGCGATGTCGACGACCTCTACAGTGTCGAACTTCGCGCACAGGCTGTGCAGAAATTCGTCGCTGAGGACAGCGCAGAGGCGAACATCCAGGCGTTCGTCCGCGTCGCGAATCTCGCGAAGAAAGCAGACGCTGACAAGATTGACGAATCCCTCTTCAAAGAGGATGTCGAGAAGAGCCTCTATCAGGCGTACACCTCGACGGAGAGCGCCGTCGAGAGCCTCGTCAAAGGCGAGGACTACACGGGCGCCATCGATGCGCTGACGGAGCTCTCGAAGCCCATCGACGCCTTCTTCGACGGCGTGCTCGTCATGGACAAGGATGAAGCGGTCAAGAATAACCGCCTCGGCCTGCTGAAATCCATTGACGAAACCGTCAATTGCGTCGCCGATTTCACGAAGATTGTCTTTTGAGCTAGCCCCCCTCTAGAGGGGCGTAAATCCTCCAGTGGAGGATTTACGGGGCCCAAAGGGCGGGGGGAGTCCCCTGTAGGTCATGTCAATTCGATAGAAAATGGCTTCCGCGGGTGCGAATTACGCACTTGCGGAAGCCATTTTTTCAGCTGTTTTTGAGCACCTGCCCGCTTTCCATATCATACACGAGCGTACCAGCGACCTGTTCGCGGCCGCCGTCAATGCAGGTGACGTGGCCGTGGAATGTCGCCGTGCCAGCTTTCCAGTCGCAGGTCACGCTTTCGGCGCGGATGACGAGGCCGGGGCGTTCGAGTTTGACGCGGCCGAAGAGCGTCGCGGATGGCGCGAAGCCTTCGAGGTAGACGGCGTCGGCCGTGAAGACGAGTTCGTCACCCTTTTGGAGCGAAATGTTGCCCTGCCCCCAGATTTCAAGGTTCGTCGCGCTGACTTGCGCGTCGTCCATGCGTGCCACGCGGTCACCCGAGGTGACGGTGACGTTGCCTTGAAGATGGTAGCAGCCCGTGTTTTCGTCATACGTTTTCGCATCGGCTGTGACGACGGGTTTCACGGGATCGGCAGTGGCTACCTGAGGCGCGGTGAAGAGGACGGCAGCGGGGAGCAGCAGGGCACAGGCGGCGGCAGCGAATCGGCGCGCCCCTCGTTTGAAGGCTTTCAGTTCCATAGGAAAAGCTCCTTTCTTCTGGGATGGTTTTCGATGGGCGGTGTGTTTTTCTTCTATTGTACTACATTTTCAAAAAAGATGGGAAAAAGAAGAAAAAATTGAAATAGAAGAAGGACTTTGTTTCCGAATGTAGAATCTTTTCAGTATAAGGATTGCAAGAGGTCAACAAAAGGTCAGGCCATCCGGAGCGGCAGGCGTGCAACTGCCGCGATGAATGGCGAAATTGACAGAAAAATCAAATGAGATATTTTTCTTTTCCTTTTGCGAACGAAATATGTTATAGCGTTGGTTGTCTTTTGGGACAGGGAGCGCGGGAGGAATAGGGGCCTTCCAGCTCGCCAGACATCCAGGGGGGGTATATTTATGAGAAAGACAGAATGCTTGGCCATGATCCTGGCAGGCGGCCAGGGAAGCCGCCTCGGTGCTCTCACGAAGAACATCGCAAAACCAGCGGTGCCGTTCGGCGGCAAATACCGCATCATTGATTTCCCGCTTTCGAATTGCGCGAATTCCGGTATCGAGAAGGTCGGCGTGCTGACGCAGTATCGTCCGCTCGAGCTCCACAATTACCTCGCATCGGGCAGTTCGTGGGATCTCGATACGAAGGACGGCGGCGTTTTCATCCTGCCACCGTATGCGCGCGAGAAGGGCGCTGACTGGTACCGCGGCACGGCGGACGCCATCTATCAGAACTTGAATTTCATTGACCTCGCAGATCCTGAGTATGTGCTGATTCTTTCGGGCGACCATATCTACACGATGGATTATTCGTGGATGCTCGAAGCACATAAGAAGAACAAGGCGGATGCGACGATCGGCGTCATCCAGGTGCCTTGGGAAGAAGCTCCGCGCTTCGGCATCATGAACACGGACAAGACGGGCCGCATCGAGGAATTCGAGGAGAAGCCGGCAAAGCCGAAATCCAACCTCGCTTCCATGGGTATCTATGTTTTCAACAAGAGCTTCCTCAAGAAGTATCTCGAAGACGATGCCAAAGACGAGACGTCGGCACATGACTTCGGCAAGAACATCATTCCGAAGATGCTCGCGGACAAGGCACGTCTGTTCTCGTATGCATTCGAGGGCTATTGGAAGGATGTCGGCACGATCGAGAGCCTCTGGCAGGCCAACATGGATCTGCTGCAGGACGAGCCTCCGTTCGAGCTGAATGGCGACTGGAAGATTTATTCGTCGAATCCGTCCATGCCGCCGCACTATGTCGGCCCGGATGCCAAGATCAAGAACTCCATGGTTTCGGAAGGTTCGATGGTGCTTGGCGAAGTCGAGAATTCCGTCATCTTCCCAGGCGTTCGTATCGGCAAGGGTGCAAAGGTCACGAATTCTGTCATCATGCCGTCGACGGTCATCGGTGACGGCGCGGTCGTCGATTATGCCATCGTCGCGCAGAACTGCGACATCGCTCCGGAGGCCCGCGTCGAAGGTGCAAAAGGTGCCATCACGGTCGTCGCCGAGGGTGAGAACGTTCTTCCGGCTGCTGGCTCCAAGCAGGCTGGCTGACAGTTCTTCCTTCCATTTAAAAATGTGATATTCAAACGGGGTGAATACATTGAAAACTGTCATGGGTATCGTCGACCTTCAGGAAAAGAAGAGCCTCATCCGCGAACTCGCGGAGAAGCGCGCTGTCGAGTCGATCCCATTCGCGGGGCGCTACCGCCTCATCGACTTCGCGCTTTCAAGCATGGTGAATTCCGGCATCCAGAATGTCGGCATCATGCTGCCGGACGAGCCGCGTTCCGTGCTCGACCATCTGCGTTCCGGCAAGGACTGGGATCTCGCGCGTCGTCACGACGGCCTGTTCTACCTGCCGTACTCGAAGGATGAGGAAGACCTCCGCAAGGGCGACCTCAAGAACTTCTATCACAACCTCGACTTCATCGAACACAGCTCGCAGAAGTACGTGCTCCTTGCACGCGGCAGCTTCGTCTATAACATGGATTTCAACCCGATCCTGATGTTCCACCAGAACACGGGCGCCGACATCACGATGGTCTACCATACGGCAGACGAAGAGTCCGTCGGCAAGAACGTCGTGCTCGAGACGGCGGACAACGGCCTCGTCGAGGATATTTCGGAGAAGCCGGCCATTTATGACGGCTCGAAGGTTTCGATGAGCATCTATCTGATGGAGAAGAAGGTCTTCGTCGAGCTCGTGCGCTACACGTACGAGCATGGCGGACAGGATCTCCTGATGGACGGCATCATCCGCCGTGCGAACGAGTACACGATTTACGCGTATGAGCATGACGGCTATGTCGCGCACATCGATTCGACGGCGGCCTACTACAAGGCGAACATGGACATCCTGCAGCCGGAAGTCTGGCAGGAGCTCTTCATGGGCGAGAACAGCATTTACACGAAAGTGAAAGACGCTGTCCCTGTACAGTACAAGGAGACGGCGGATGTCAAGAACAGCCTGATCGCGAATGGCTGCATCATCCGCGGCCAGGTCGAGAACAGCATCCTGTTCCGCGGGGTCACAGTCGGCAAGGACGTCAAGATCAAGAACTCGATCATCATGCAGAAGAGCGATATCGAGGAAGGCTCTCTCGTCGAAAATGTCATCTGCGACAAGAATGTGACGATCTCCAAGGATAAGTGGCTCAAGGGCGCACCAAATTATCCTTTGATTGTTGCCAAAAATGTGGTAATCTGAATACGCGGGCCGCTTGGAATCGGGTTCCGGGCGGCCTTCCGTGTTTCAGCTATTGTTCAAGTGGGGAGTGTTACATTTGGCAAGGGAGAAAAAGGATATCAAAAGAGACCGGGAATATGAGGCGCTGAAGGAATCGTTGCGCCTGCGTTTCGTCAACACCGCCCATGTCATGTGGGGCCGCGAGATTCACGAGCTGACGAAGAATGAGGTCTACCAGACGGTCGCTGCGACGGCGAAGCAGTTCATCACGGAGAACTGGATCAAGACGAACAGCGCCTACATGCAGCGCCAGGAAAAGCAGATCTATTACTTCTCCATCGAGTTCTTGCTCGGACGCCTGCTGAAGTCGAACCTCATCAATCTTGGCATCGAGGATGCTGTGGAGGACGTCCTCGACGGCCTCGGCATCAATCTGTCGGATACGTATGAGGAAGAGCCGGATGCGGGCCTCGGCAACGGCGGCCTCGGCCGTCTCGCTGCCTGCTTCATCGACTCGATGGCAGCGCATCGTCTGCCGGGTCACGGCTGCAGCATCCGCTACCAGTACGGTCTGTTCGAGCAGAAGATTGTCGACGGCAACCAGGTCGAGATTCCGGACAACTGGCTCAAGAACGGTTTTGCCTGGGAGTACCGCAAGCCGGACAAGGCCATCGACGTCAAGTTCAACGGCAATGCCTACATGAAGAAGATGGAAGACGGCAGTCTCAAGCTCGTCTATGAGAATCCGATGACGGTCATGGCTGTGCCGTATGATGTGCCGATTGTCGGCTATCACAACAACACGGTCAACACGCTGCGCCTCTGGAACGCCGAGGTCAACCGCGACTTCTCGGATTACGGCCGCCTTTCGCAGGAGGAGATGCGCCGCAAGAACGAGTACCGCCAGTTCGTCGAGAGCATCACGGAGTTCCTGTATCCGGATGACAGCACGTACGACGGCCGCCGCATGCGTCTGATTCAGGAGTACTTCCTCGTCTCGGCCGGTGTCCAGAGCATCGTCCGCCACTACAAGAAGACGGGCATGAACCTCCACGATTTCTCCAAGAAAATCGCCATCCATATCAACGATACGCATCCTGCTCTCTGCGTGGCCGAGCTCATGCGCATCCTCGTCGATGAAGAAGGCTTCGAATGGAATGAAGCCTGGGCCATCACGAAGAATACGATGGCATACACGAACCACACGATTATGCCGGAGGCGCTCGAGAAGTGGCCGATTGACATGTTCCAGCCGCTGCTGCCGCGCGTCTACATGATTATTGATGAAATCAACCGCCGCTGGGTCGAGGAAGTGCGCGACCGCTATCCGGGCGACGAAGGCCGCGTGCATGAGCTCTCAATCATCCAAGACGGCATGGTGCACATGGCGCGCCTCGCTATTGTCGGCAGCCACAGTGTCAACGGTGTCGCAAAGATTCATACGGGCATCCTGAAATCGACGACGCTGCACCCGTTCTACGAGTACAATCCGCGCCTCTTCAACAACAAGACGAACGGCATCACGCATCGCCGCTGGCTCATGGGCGCGAACCCGGAGCTCATGGAGCTCCTCGACAAGACGATCGGCAGCCGTCGCTGGCACCGTCATCCGGAGCAGCTCGACCTCTTCAATGACGCCATCAATGACAAGCCCGTCCTCGCCGAGCTCGACCGGGTCAAGAAGATTCGCAAGACGGCGCTCGCGGAATACGTCAAGAAGCACAACGGCATCGACGTCGATCCGGATACGATTTTCGATATCCAGGTCAAGCGCATCCATTCGTACAAGCGCCAGCTCATGAACATCCTGCACATCATGTACCAGTACAACCACTTGAAGGCGCATGACAAGGACTTCATGATGGAGCCGACGACGTACTTCTTCGGCGGCAAGGCGGCACCGGGCTACTACATCGCGAAAGAGACCATCCGCCTCATCAATGCGGTGGCCGAGAAAGTCAACAATGACCCTGAGACGAACAAGATGCTCAAGGTCGTCTATATCGAGAACTTCGGCGTGTCCATCGGCGAAATCGTCTATCCGGCGGCCGATGTCTCCGAGCAGATTTCGACGGCGTCGAAAGAGGCTTCCGGCACGGGCAACATGAAGTTCATGATGAACGGCGCCATCACGATCGGCACGCTCGACGGCGCGAACGTCGAGATGCGTGACGCGGTCGGCAGCGACGAGCACATCGTCATCTTCGGCCTCAAAGCAGAAGAAGTCCTCGACTACTATGCAAATGGCGGCTATTCGGCCTGGGACGAGTACAACAACAATGAAGACGTCCGCGCAGTCGTCAACCAGCTGACCGACGGCACGTATGGCGATTTCCATTCGCTCTTTGACTACCTCGTGCATCAGAACGACGAGTTCTTCATCCTGAAGGATTTCAACGCTTATGCTGAGGCACATCGGGAAATCTATCGCCGCTACAAAGACCACTTCCACTGGCTCCGCAGCTGTGCTGTCAATATTGCGAACTCCGGCATCTTCTCTTCGGATCGCACGATTGACGAGTACGCGAAGGAGATCTGGCAGGTCAAGCCGGTCATGATCGGGTGATCCAGCACACAACAGAAAATGGATTGATAGGAAGAAGAAGTTACCATCAGGGGAAAGCAGAACTTTGAGGGGGGTTCTCATGAAAACGTCGGATTTGAGTGAATTCGATTTGTATCTGTTCCACCAGGGAACGAACTATCATGCGTATGAGATGCTCGGTGCACACTTCGTCGAGCAGGATGGCAAAAAAGGGGTTCGGTTTGCCGTCTGGGCGCCGCATGCGAAGTCCGTCAGCGTTGTCGGCGATTTCAACAGCTGGGATACGCGCGTCGACCCGATGATTCGCATCCGCGACGGTGAGATCTGGGAGTGCTTCATCGAGGGGCTCAAGGAAGGCGACATCTACAAGTACGCTATCGAGCCGCAATGGGGCGGCCCACACATCATGAAGGCGGACCCGTATGGATTCTATGCCGAAAAGAAGCCGAACACGGCGTCTAGACTCTATGACCTCTCGCATTATGATTGGCAGGACAAGGCCTGGCAGGACAAGAAGGCGAAAGAGTCGAGCTACGAGCGCCCGATGCTGACGTACGAAGTGCACGCTGGTTCCTGGCGCCGCACGATGGATGGCGAGTACCTCTCGTATCGCGAGCTCGCCGACCAGCTCGTCGATTACTGCGCGAAGATGCATTACACGCACATCGAGTTCATGCCGCTCTGCGAGCATCCGTTCGATGGGTCGTGGGGCTATCAGGCGACGGGCTACTATGCCGTCACGAGCCGCTATGGCGAACCAGACGATTTCCGTTATCTCGTTGACAAGGCGCATGCCGCCGGTCTCGGCGTCATCATGGACTGGGTGCCGGGCCATTTCTGCAAGGATGAGCAGGGCCTCCGTCATTTCGATGGCGGCACGCTCTACGAGTCGGACAATGAGCAGCGCGCCGAGAACTGGGAATGGGGCACGACGAACTTCGACTACGGCCGCACGGAAGTGCAGAGCTTCCTGATTTCGAACGCCCTGTTCTGGTTCGAGGAATACCATATCGACGGCTTGCGCATCGACGCGGTCGCGAATATGCTGTATCTCAACTATGGCCGCAAGGATGGCGAGTGGACGCCGAACAAGTACGGCGACACGGGCAACCTCGAAGCCATGGACTTCCTCAAAAAGCTCAACGAGACGATTTTCAAGTATCATCCGCAGGCGCTCATGATCGCCGAGGAATCGACGGCATGGCCGCTGATTTCGAAGCCGGTGTACATGGGCGGCATGGGCTTCAACTACAAGTGGAACATGGGCTGGATGAACGACATGCTCAAGTACATGAGCCTCGACCCCATCTACCGCAAATGGAACCACGACAAGGTCACGTTCTCGTTCATGTATGCGTTCAGCGAGAACTTCGTGCTGCCGCTGTCGCATGACGAGGTCGTGCATGGCAAGTGCTCGCTGATCAGCAAGATGCCAGGCGACTACTGGCAGAAGTTCGCAAATCTCCGCGCATTCTTCGGCTACTGGATCGCACATCCGGGCAAGAAACTCCTGTTCATGGGCGGCGAGTTCGGCCAGTTCATCGAATGGAAGTATGATGACAGCCTCGACTGGCACCTCGTGCAGAAGTATCCGATGCATACGAAGATGCTCGAGTACAGCCGCGCGCTCAACAAGTTCTACTGTGAGAACAAGGTCTTCTGGGAAGTCGATTTCGATTGGAACGGCTTCCAGTGGATTGATCCCGATGACAATGAGAACAGCGTCATCTCCTTCGTCCGCAAGGCGAAGGATGGCGAGGACTTCATCATCGCGCTCTGCAACTTCACGCCGGAGGTGCGTCATGACTACCGTATCGGTGTGCCGAAGAAAGGCGTCTATTATGAAGTCTTCAACAGCGATGATGAGGCCTTCGGCGGCAGCGGCGTCAAGAATGGCGACCTCCAGAGCGAGGATGTGCCGTGGCACAGCCGCGAGCAGTCCATCCGCCTGACGGTTCCGCCGCTCGCAACGGTCTACCTGCGCCTGCGCGGCACAGCGGCGTCGGGCCGCAAGGATGACGAGAAGGAAGAACCGCTCGACATCGAGAAGCCGGTACAGGAAGAAGCCTCTGCCGAGACGGAGGCCGCAGCTGCCAAGGCTCCGGCCAAGAAGACGACGGCCAAGAGGACGACGGCCAAGAAAACGGCGACGGAAAAGAAGCCTGCCGCCAAGAAGACGACGCGCACGCATAAGACGACGGCCAAGAAGGCAGATACCGAGGCTGCGCCGAAAAAGCGCCGCCAGGCGACAAAAAAGACGACCGCCCGCAAGAGCACGACGCGGACGACTCGGAAGAAAGCGGCGACGAAAGTCGCCAACGAATGATTGCAAAATGGAAATCACAAGAGTTTTTCTGAGGAGGATGTGCGGGTATGGGTATGAAAGTATTGTATGTAGCAGCTGAGGCAGTTCCCTTTGCCAAGACCGGCGGACTTGCCGATGTGGCAGGGTCGCTGCCGAAAGCACTCAAAGAAGATGGCGTGGACGTCCGGGTCATCATGCCGAAGTTCGGCAAGATTCCCGCAGAGTACCGCGACAACATGGAGCACGTCTATGACGGCGAGCTCAATGTCTCCTGGCGTTCGAAGTACGTCGGCCTCGACAAATATGAGCTCGACGGCGTCACGTATTATTTCGTGGACAACGAGGAGTATTTTGGCCGCGAAGGCTTCTACGGCTATGACGACGATGCCGAGCGCTTCTCGTTCTTCTGCCGCGCCGTGCTGAATCTGCTGCCGGCCATGGATTTCTGGCCGGACGTCATCAACACGAACGACTGGCATGCGGGTCTCGTCAATGTGTTCCTGAAGCTCGAGCACATGGGCGACGAGCGCTATGAAAAGATCAAGACGGTCTACACAATCCACAACCTCAAGTATCAGGGCGTCTTCCCGAAGGATGTCATGAGCGACGTCCTTGGCCTCGACTGGAAGTATTTCAACAACGGCGACCTCGAGTTCTACGATGCCGTGAACTTCATGAAGGGCGGCATCATCTATGCTGACCATGTCACGACGGTTTCGCGCACGTACGCCAACGAGATCCAGTATCCGTACTTCGGCGAGCATCTCGACGGTCTGCTGCGCGCCCGCCAGGACGACCTTACGGGCATCGTGAACGGCATCGACTACGACGCCTACAACCCGGCGACGGACAAGATGATCTTCAAGAACTATGACGACACGACGCTCGACCGCAAGCGCGACAATAAGACAGAGCTCCAGAACAAGCTCGGCCTGCCGGTCAACCGCAACGTCCCGCTCGTGGCCATTGTCTCGCGCCTCGTCGAGCCGAAAGGCATGGATCTCGTCGTGCGCATGATGGACGAAATCCTCCAGCACGAGAACATCCAGCTCGTCGTGCTCGGCACGGGCGAGAAGCGTTATGAGGACTGGCTCAAGGGCCTCGCATGGCGCTTCCCGAAAGAAGTCTCGACGAACATCTATTTCTCGAATGAGCTCGCGCACCGCATCTATGCGTCGGCTGACATCTTCCTGATGCCGTCGAACTATGAGCCGTGCGGCATCGGCCAGCTCATCGCACTGCGCTATGGCACGATTCCGGTCGTCCGCCTTACGGGCGGCCTCAGGGATACGGTCACGCAGTACGACAAGTACACGGGCGAGGGCAACGGCTTCACGTTCGAGAACTACAACGCACACGAGATGATGTACGCGCTGAAGCGGGCACTGAGCTCGTATGAAAACTATGAAATCTGGCACAGGATCCAGGAGAACGCCGTCCATTCGGATTTCAGCTGGAAGAACTCTGCCAAGGAATATGAAGCACTTTACGAAGAGCTGACCAAGTAAGTTTCACGCCAGGTCAGGGCCCGGCAAATCTCTGCCGGGCCTTTTTTCTTGGCATGGCATTTGAACAAATCTTCCGTCGAAAGGATGCGGCGGAGGGGATTCAAATGGAGAAGGAGAATGAGATATGATCGAACGAGGTCAGGTGAAGCATGATTCACAAAACATCTACTATCGTTCCACCATCGGCGCGGCGGAAGCGGGCAGCACGCTCGAGATCGGCATCACGCTGAAGACGAAGGAAGACATTCGTCAGGTGCTCCTGCGCATCTGGCGCGAAGGGCAGGGCGAGAAGCTCTATCCGCTCGCGACGGCAGACGACATGGGAGCGGAGGAAAAGTTCTACAAGGGAAAGATCCAGCTGCCGGAATCCGGCTGCCTTGTCTGGTATTATTTCATCATCACGACGGTGACGGGCACGAAGTTCTACGGCAACAATCCCGAGCAGCTCGGCGGCGTCGGCGAACTCTACGATCAGGCTCCGCCTTCATATCAGATCACGGTCTACGATGCTGGCGCGAAGACGCCGGACTGGGCGAAGCATGCTGTCATGTACCAGATTTTCCCTGACCGCTTCTGCCGTGTGGGCGACAAGCTCATCGAGAAGCGCGGCGCCGTGTTCCATGCCTCGTGGCAGGACGATCCCTGCTATTACAAGGATCCCGATACGAAGGAGATTGTCGCCTATGATTTCTTTGGCGGCAACCTGCGCGGCATCGAGTCGAAACTGCCGTATCTCAAAGACCTCGGCATCGACACGATTTATCTGAATCCGGTCTTCGAGTCGGAAAGCAATCATCATTATGACACGGGCGACTATCTCAAGATCGACCCGATTCTCGGCACGAATGACGACTTCAAGCATCTCGTCGATGCTGCGAAGCAGATGGGGATGCACATCATCCTCGACGGCGTCTTCAGCCATACGGGCAGCAACAGCCGGTACTTCAACCGCATGGGGCAGTACGATACGGTCGGCGCCTATCAGTCGAAGAATTCGCCGTACTATGAATGGTACAATTTCCGCAATTTCCCGAATGATTACGAGAGCTGGTGGAATTTCAGCACGCTCCCCGATGTCAAGGAGACAACGCCCTCGTATATGGACTTCATCATCCGCGGCAAGGACAGCGTGCTCCATCACTGGCTCGGCGAGGGCATCAGCGGCTGGCGTCTCGACGTCATCGACGAACTGCCGGCGGCGTTCTCGCAGGCGTTCTACAAGGAGCTCAAGGCGACGGATCCCGATGCGCTGATGATTGGCGAGGTCTGGGAGGATGCGTCGCACAAAGTCGCCTACGGCCAGCAGCGCGAATACCTCTGCGGCCACGAGATGGATTCGGCGATGAACTATCCGCTCAGGCAGCATCTCTTCGATTTCCTCATGGGTTACATCGACGGAGGTCTGGCGATGCGCCGCATGGAGAGCCTGCGCGAGAACTACCCGAAAGAAAATTTTTACGTCATGATGAACCTGATCGGCAGCCATGACATCGTGCGCGCCGTCACGTTCCTCGGCGAAGCGCCGTACTATGACGGCATGCCGGCCATCGAGCAGTCGCGTTACCGCATGGACGAGGATCACTACAACCTCGGCCTCGCACGCCTCCTGATGGCGGCGCTGTTCCAGATGACGTATCCGGGGGCGCCATGTGTTTACTATGGCGACGAGATTGCCATGCAGGGCTTCAAAGACCCGTACAACCGCCGCCCATACAAATGGGATGAGACAGACACCTACGTGCGCGACCATTACAAGGCGTATATCAAGGAGCGCAACGAGCACGTCGCGCTTCAGACGGGCGAGCTGTTGCCGCTCTATGGCGACGGCGACCTGCTCGCATTCGCGCGCGTCATCCGTGGCGGCCATGACGTCTTTGGTGCAAAAGCGGAAAATGACGTCTACATCGCGGCATTCAACCGCCATCGCTCGGAAGAGCAGTCGCTCACCGTGCAGGTCGGCGATTTTGCGGGCGGCACGTTTGTTGACGTGTTCCATCCCGAGCATCGCTACGACGTCGTGCGCGGCGAAGTGACCGTGCGCATCCCGTCGCTCACGGGCGTGCTGCTGCGCGAGGAACATGCGCCGCAGAAATACGCGCGCGAGGCAGGCGTGCTGCTGCATCCGACGTCGCTGCCGTCGAAATACGGCATCGGCGACCTCGGCAAGGAAGCGTATAAGTTCGTCGACTTCCTCGCGGCGGCGGGCCAGCATGTCTGGCAGATTCTGCCGCTCGGCCCCGTCGATTTCGGATACTCGCCGTACCAGTCGCCTTCGGCATTTGCTGGCAATCCTCTGCTCATCGATCTCGACGACCTCGTCGACCGTGGATGGCTGCAGGCCGCTGACGTCAAAGTGCTGTTCCCAGCTGGCAGCTCGTTTGTCGATTTCACGCGCGTCTGGACGTTCAAGCACAAAGCGCTCAAGAAAGCCTACGAGCACTTCCGCAAAGCGGGCGGTGAGCAGCTGCCGGAGTACCTCGTCTTCTGCGACCGCGAAAAAGCCTGGCTCGATGACTTCGCGCTCTTCATGGCTGCGAAGAATGACTTCAAACATAAGGAATGGACGAAATGGCCGGACGCCGTCAAGCGCCGCGAGAAAAAGGCGCTCGCGCAGCTCGCGGATCGTCTCGAAGAACATGTCGGCTTCCAGAAGTTCCTGCAGTTCCTGTTTGACGCGCAGTGGACGCGTCTCCACGACTATGCGAAAGAGAAGGGCATCCGCATCCTCGGCGACATGCCGATCTTCATCTCGGGCGACAGCGCCGATGTCTGGAGCCATCAGGATCTCTTTGACCTCAATCCCGACGGCACGGCCAAGACCGTCGCGGGGGTTCCGCCCGATTACTTCAGCGCGACGGGCCAGCTCTGGGGCAACCCGCAGTATGACTGGGAGGCCATGAAGGAAGAGCACTACGCCTGGTGGATTGCGCGCTTCCGCAAGCTCTACAAGCTCGTCGATGTCGTGCGCATCGACCATTTCCGCGGCTTCGAGTCGTACTGGGAAATCGACGGCAAGGCGAAGACGGCCATCAACGGCCGCTGGATGCCGGGTCCTGGCAAGCCGTTCTTCGACGCCGTCAAGGCGGCAATCGGCGACCTGCCCATCGTGGCGGAAGACCTCGGCATCATCACGGACGAGGTCGAGAAGCTCCGCGACGACTGCGACTTCCCAGGCATGAAAGTCCTGCATTTCACGCTCTACTTCAATGACCGCGGCCGCATCGGCTTCGTCGCGCCGGAGAACAGCGTCATCTACACGGGCACGCATGACAACAACACGACGGTCGGCTGGTACACGGGCGACATCAACGATGCCACGCGCGCCGGCGTCGCACAGCTCATCGGCGCCGACCGCGAGAACCCGCAGGACGTAGCCGCGAAGCTCATCCGCTTTGCCTACGCCTCGCGCGCCCGCCTCGCCATCGTGCCAATGCAGGACCTCCTCGGCCTCGACAGCCGCGCCCGCATGAACACGCCGGGCACCGTCGGCCTGAACTGGAAGTGGTGCCTGAAGCCTGACTACCGTTTCGTACTCGATGCAAAAAAGATTCGGGCCATGGTAGAAGAGTGTGGACGAATCTGATCAAGAAAACTGAAGTGAAATATTGCGTCATGGACTTGACCGTGACGCAATATTTTTTTGAAACAACGCCCCAGAATTGGTGACTCCTCTTTTGAAACTTGACGGCGTATGGTAGAATAGAAAACATGCAGAAAATAAGCAATCAATTAGGAGGAGGATACTTTGGATACTTTGACTAAAAGAATCCCAATTTGCCGTACTATAGATGAGTCTCAGAAGTATTCTTCCTCGGCCGTCCGCGCTTTTTCTTTTCCGGCTGCGGAATCGGTTGAGAAAGGCCAAGGCGTTCAAGCTCGT
>JAXGCE010000085.1:0-7423 GCA_034186105.1 Selenomonadaceae bacterium | reverse complement strand
CCTGCGCTCTGGAGGGAAAGCGCATCCCGGACTTCCATCTCGTTCGGCTCGCGCCCGGACGTTGCCACCCAGAAGCCGATGTTCCCGTCCTGCAGCGCCGTCTTCACATGGAGGAACAGCGCTCCGTGGTACGTCGAGACGATATGGGACGCGGCATCGAATAGAATACGCTGATCATATGGCTGTTTGCGGTTCCACTGCTCGAGAAAGTGGCGAATCGTTTCCTGCGCGAGCTGTGCGGGATGACGGCTGCCTTCTTTGACAAAGGCCACGCGTCCCTGGAGTTCGCGTTGTTTTCCCGCGCTGCCGGAAACGAGCTTGACATTCGGCTTTTCGAGTGTGCCGCGCTTCGCAGCAGAAGCAGGAAAGATGCACGGGAGCAACGTCTGCGTGTCCCTCGTCATCAAGAGAAGATACGGATGTACTTCCGCCTCGCCCGCTTCCCTGCCTCCTCCAAGGACTGAACGCCCGTCCGATGTGATTGCAAAAGCGCTGTCGATCCATCCTTTTGCCAAGAGGTGCGCGCCGATAACACGCACAAGCTCGGCATCAAGACAGAGCATCTTGGCCACCTCTTCCGCCGTCTGCGGCGACGCCGCGAGGAGGCGAAGGATACTGGATTCGAAGATGTTCAGCGTTTCGTCCTCCGACGGGATCGGCAGATAGACCTCGTAGCTGTTCACCTGCAAAAACAAATCATCTTCCGCGAGCACGGGCACGGAGGGAAAATTATCGTCATATCGGAGATAGGAAAAACCGCTAAGGGCTTCAATCGTTTCAGCCACCAGAAACCGCCCCCTTGCTAGTCGTGTTCAGATGTTCCATACGTTTCCCTCCGCATCGCAAAGCTGATAGAGATTCACCATGGCGGGCTCACAGATTTCCGCGATGCGGCCAGCCGCACCCCGATAAAGATCGGCATCGCCCACGAGAATCAACAGGCGCTTCTGACGGCTGAGCGCGACGCAGAGACGATGATCCGTCAAGAACCCGTAGATTTTTCGACCAGTCTCTTCGACGAACTCCTCATGCGCTTTCTGCTCTTCCGGCGCTGGCTCGCGCTGCAGCTCATATAGATCTTCCTCGGAGATTTGCGGCATACCGCTACGTACCATCGAAAGCAGGATGACGTCGAACTCCATGCCCTGGAATTCATCGACCGTGCCGATGCGCACGCGGCCTTCTGCTATGTGCCCGCGCAAGCGCTGTTTCACAAGCTCCGCCTGCGCGCGATAAAAGCTGATTACTCCAAACGTCAAGCCGTCGTTCTCCGGCGCAGAAAGATACCGTGCGAGAAGTTCCGCAATATAATCCGCCTCACATTCGCGGACGAGGCTGTGGCTCGGCGTCCGATGATGCTTGCCGCGCGCAGCGCCGAGATGGTCCCATCGCACGGGCGATGCGCTGATGGACTGCGCGAACGCTTCCGGCGGCAGCGGGGAAAGAAATTTTTCTGCATCATCGTGCGTCTCGTAAAAATTTTTGCTGATGAACGTGCCAAGTGTCGGATGCATGCGGAATTGCTGGTCGAGTGTCACCGTCCGCTGGATGCCGTCAGATTTCTGGAGGTCCCTCGCCTTTTCCCAGAGATGCTCGAACATGCTGACCTTGATGTCATCCTCGTTGTCGAGCTTTCCATCCTCCTTGAGCTCCTGGAAAATTTCTTCATCGTAGATATGCGGCAACTGCCTCTGGTCGCCGACGAGGATAATGCGTTTAGCCGCTTGGCTCAATGGTATCATGAGGTCGCCCGGCATCACACGCGCCGCCTCGTCGACAATGACAGTATCATAGGAGGCCAGATCATGCGGACCCAGTCCCTTCGCTTTCTTGATCTCCTTGCGCTCCGACTGTTGTGCTGTCGCAGCAAAAACGAAGCTGTACGAGGCCACAGCCTTGCGCACCGTACTAGGATTGTCCCGGAGTGCCCAATAAAAATCGTAGAGGATGTTCGCCGTCGCATTTTCCGGGCGTGCGAGCACCTTGCGCAAAGCACGGTACACGGCCGTGATGTCTTCGCGCGGCTCTGAGGCCTCGACGGGAAGCGTCGGCATCATCTCCGCGAGCAGCGCCTGCTGGAGCTCGAAGAGCTGGTCAAACAGCGCGTCGTCTGCCTCCGCCCCCTCCATCGCCGCTTCTTGCAGGAGCGTGAGGCGTGCCTGCTGCTGTTTCGTCGGCTGCTCGCCGTAGAGCGCGGCAAGCGAATTGTAGAGCTCCATCGCGCTGTCAACGCCGTCGTCCGCCGCACCAGGCGCATCCGTGCGCAGGCGATAAATCTGGCGTAGCAGGGACGTGTCTCCCCCCGTTTGCTCCGCCGTGTGGAGGTCGGAGAGGATGCGGTCGATCTCTTCCATGAGCGAGGCTTCGCGCGCGAGCGTGCGCGCCAGGTGCAGGAACACCGCCGCGTGCGCATCATCCGGGCTCGTCTGATAACGCCAGAACGCGTCCGAAAGCTCGCGTTCTTTTTCCGTCTCGCGGAGCTCTGGATGACGCGCCTCGAGCTCCTCCGCTTTCTCCCGACACCAAGCGGTCACGGCGTCGTCGATCGTTTGATTGTCCTCTTTCGCCTTTCCTCCGAATTTGACGGTCGGCAGCGAATTGATGGGCATCTGATCGATGCGCTCGATGATGTTGTTGACCGCATCGTGCTGGAGGCTCGTCACGAGCACTTGCCCGGGCTGGCGCTCGCCTTGGTCAACGAGCTCGTTGAGGCGCTGGAGGATGCCCGTGATGACCGTCGTCTTGCCCGTCCCCGGCGGGCCTTGGATGACGGCGATGTCCGGCGTGTTCAGCGCGATGTCGATGGCTGTCATCTGGTTCGTCGTCGGCTCGTTCTTGAAGATCTGCTTGCGTGGGCGCGGATCGATGTGCGGACGCTTTTCCATGCCGACGGCGACATTCGTCGTCGCATCCTCATGATTCGCGCCGAGGATCAGGCCGAGACGCGGCGATGCGTTCGTTCCGGTCTCGATGCGCCTGCGCGCGTCCTCGCGGCGCTCGATCTGCTTCTCGTCGCCTGCGATAGAGTAATAGAGGCAGGGGCCAAGCTTGTGCTTCTCCCCTTTGACGGTCAGATGGCCGTCGCGCAGACCCGTGATTTCGAATCGTGGGGAAAACGGCTGCTTGCGGCGAACCATCTTCGGCTGGCGTTGCGGCGCATCTGCCGTAGCGGCTGCTGCCTGGTCGCCGTCGGCGGGTACGAGCGCATCGCGCCACGCGACGTAGTCCCGCCACTTCATCGACGGATCGTCAATCCAAGGTGGCGGCGTCTCTCGCGCTTCGAGCGTGTCTCCGACATGAAGGTGCGACACGTCCGTGCCAGGGAGCAGCGTGAGCTCGGCACCGTCCGGCGTCTCCGTCCACTTCCCCTTGTACGCGATCGTTCCGATGGCCCGCGCCCGCGCAATCAGGAAATCCCCTTCGCGCTCGGCGTATGCGTTCCAGATCTTGATGTAGCTCGGCGACGATTGCAAGATGTCGCGCACGCGTGCGGCAACGTAGCTTTGCTCGTCAGAAAACATCAACTGGCCATCCGCCAGTTCGAGGTGCAAGACACTCTTCGTCCGTTTCGAGAACGACACGCGATAGGCGACGGCATGGCTGTCGATCCCCGTCCCTTGGATGCGTACGAAAAGCAGGCAGTCCTTCCCCATGATTTGCATGACCATCGGCGGTTCCGAGGCACCGTCCGCTTCCGGGGTCTCTGGTCCTTCTGTTTCTTCTGCCCTGTCCTCTTCCTGCGGTGCCTGCGTTTCCTTCATTTCCTCCAGCTCCGCTTCGGCGTCCGCTGCCGGTTCTTCTTGTGCTTCTGTCCCGTCTTGCGCCTCCGCGTCCTTTTGCGCTTGCGGCTTTGGCGCGTCTTCGATTACGTTCCTCTCATCCGTGCGCAAGAAGGCAAAGCATGGCGCACCATGCTCATCCTTCATGCCGTCCGTGAACTGGAATGCCGCAGCAAGGCGTCCGTTGTCCTGGACATCATAGCCGTGCTCCTGCAGCTGCAGCCGCACGCGCGGCGCGAGGATGACCTGCAGACGCAGGAAATTCACGCGCCGCAAGAACAGGAAGATGTGCAGCTGGAAATACGGATCCGCTTCCGAAGAGAACGACGTGAGGACGGCGTAGCGCTGCCGGATTGCATCGGCCACGCGCTGCGCCTGAGCCACATCCGTGATGCGGAACGGCAACGTCCGGTCGAGGCTGCGGAAGAAAAACGTTCCATTCGCGGACAGCGTGATGAGGCCAGCCGCACCGCGTGCCAGCGAGATCATTCCTTGTTCCAATTTTTCGCAGGGGACGGCAGACAGCTCTCCAGCCTCCTCGCCCCATAAATCATCAAGCCTCATCATGGTCCTCCTCGAGCGAAAATACAATCGCGCACGCCCCTCCTAGTGCCCCTCGGAACGTCGCCTTGCACGTATGCTCCTGCGTCTCGAACGCACGCGTCCGGACAGCAGGACGGCCGCCGGCTGAAAAGGCTAAGCCGTCCAGTGTCATAGCGCCCTCCGTCTGGATGAGCAGTCCCTGTTTCGTCCAGCGAACGTCGAACGCCGCCTGCTCGGCATGATCAGCATGAAAGCCTTCCACGATGCGCGCGGGGATGCGGGCAGGCGTGCCGTCCTGCACAATCTCATGCGCAACGCGCCAAACCTCCTTCCCAGCTGCAGTGAACGACGTCACGCGCAGCACGGAGTGCGTCTTCGAGCACCACGGACATTCGTTCGATCCTTCGTCGTAATAATCCATGTGGCAATGCGGGCAAACCGCCACGTGGTCGAGTGCCTGCGCGATGCCGTAGCTCCACTCCATCATCGACGGCCGTTTTCCCGGCTTCTCCTTGCCCGTCACGAACGTCGCCTCGAAGAGAGTCCAGAGTTCTTGTGAGAGCAAGAGTGGGGCAAGCGTCTCCCCGCCCTTCCACGCGTTCGCTCCATCCTCTGCAAACACCCAATCAAACGTTCCCGCCTCCAATACCTTTTCAGCTTCTTCCACATCTTCTTCATTCATGAGGGCTTCGTACTGCTGACCCTCAAGGGCACGATGCTGAAACAGCTGCTTAAACATCGTCGCGGCAAATGCATACACATCTGCTGCGAAGGTGCTACTGCTTCCCCGAAAGAGCTCTGGTGCGCCAAGTCCCGGTGTGTACGGAGCTGGCCTGTCAACGCAATCAGCAGGGAACGCGAGGTTATCGATATCGATGAACCAGACATGACAAAAAGCCGGATCATTCGATACGAACACATTATTCCACGAAAAATCGCAGTAGACGAGCCCGGCTCCATGCAACCGCGCCAGGATGACCGCTGCTTGCAAATAGGCTCGCAAAAACCGCCGCAACCCGCCGCGACGGAGGAAAACCGTAAAGAGTTCACGATAGTCCCCCATCCCAGCCAGCCACGGATTTTCTTCGTCCGCGAACGGTGCTTCCGTTTCCGGCCCAGCGTCGAACGCGTCTGCAAACGGCACCATGTCCCCCATCAGGCGCATGACGTAGCCAGATGCATCCTTGAGCGTAGCAAGTGGCATCGTCACATGGAGTGCGGAATCTACAGGGAGTGTGCGGATGTCTTCAATTTCCCTGCACCGCTCGTCACTCGGAGCGACGATGTTTTTGTTCTGGTCGATATCAATCTTGACGAGATATTCTGGATATTGCGTGCGATAGACGATGCCCTGGCCTCCGCTTGAAAGTTTGTTCAACAATCGGTAACGACGGCCGACCATATCCGTCACGCAATGCGCGCTTTGTTCAAACGTCTCCATTCTCTTCCTCCTTGGTCCCGTCCGTCACGAACGGCAACGCATCGGGCAGCAAAAATGCCAGCGTCGTGTCATCATAGCCACCGTACTGCGGCATCCATTCCCGCATGCTCGCTTCGATGTTCGCCTGCGGCAGCCCTGCATTCCCCTCAGAAAATTCACGGACAAGCCGCAGGAGCGTCTCCCGCTCCTGTTCGAACTGGACGCCGTCCGTCGCAGCGATCATCCCCGCAAACGCGCGGCTCTGCGACGGCCCGAGATGCACGGACGTCCATGCCTCGAGCGGCACCTCCTCCGAAAGCGAAACCGTTTCATCGAGCGCGCCGTCCGCCTTGTCGTCAAAGAGAACGATTGAATCCGCGCCCGCAGCGATCGCAAGGAAACCGTCACCGAGGCGGAATCCCCAGATGCCATCCGCACCGAGCACGCCCACGAGCGCCGTCGCACAGCAATCCTTGACGGCCATGCCACATACGCGGACTTCAGCCAGCCAGATTTCATGTAGATCGCGCAGGAATGCCTCCGGATTCTCCACCACGCAACCGCAAATGAGCGCTGCCTGCCATGCGGCACGGCAGAGCGCCTGCGAGCCAACCTCCGCATGCGCGCACGAGCCCACGCCATCCGACACGCAGAGCAACCAGCCATCATCGAATACGGGGCCAACCCAATACGCATCTTGATCCGGAACCTCGCGGCGCGCGTGCGCCTTGCCCTGCAGCGAAACGCCCCCGCAGATCATGACGCTGCCTCGCCGTCCGCCGTCGCGCCCGCGAGTCGCTGCACGGCGGCCACGAGGTCTTCAACCGGCCAGCAACCACACGTCGCCAGCTCTTCAGGGCGAGACAGATTCCGATCCGCCCCATACGTCACGACCGCCAGCGCGCGCCCTTCGGCGGCGTGCCGGAGTACCTGCGCGTCATCCTGCCACAGGCCGTCGCTAAGGAGGAGCACCGCGCCTTCCGACTCCTCGAGGAACGCCACAAGCGCCGCCCCCTCGGACGTGCCGTCCGGTAAGAATTCCGACAGCTTCTGCGCAGGCACAACATCCGTGCGCCACGCGAAGAGCGCGGCCTCCATGCCAAACTTCCGCGCGATGGGGATCACGCGCCTCAAGCAGAGTTTCGAAATATCATACTTGCCCCATGCGCCCATACTCGCCGAGCAGTCCAAGACGACCGACAGCTGCGCCATATCGCTTCACCTCTTTATTTTGCTTCAAACGGCAAAAACCACGTCACGACACCTTGATCGATGTACGCGACTTTGCCCTTGTGTTCCTCCGCTTTCGTCATGCCACCCATAGGATTCGCGCTCAAGAGATCGACCTGCGCCTGAGAAAGACCATTGGCCAGGATATGCGAGAACCAGCCATCCGGGAGATTGCTATTCTTCTTCTGGTCGATGCTCCGATAGCAGGCAAACAAATGCGAGCCACGAAGCGGAGCATCCTCGAAGAACTCTAGCAAGTCCTTTGTCTGATCATCCATGACGTACGAATCTGGGAACCGGCAGCCATCCAAAATGACCAGCCACCGCTTGTTTCGTTCTTTCTCCGGAGCATCCTGCATCGCCTGATAAAACTCCATCGGTTTCAAGAAGGTCCGGAGCGGCTTCTGAGCCTCCTCCACCGCCGGCGGCCGGCCGCCGATGTAGGCAATGG
>JAXGCE010000084.1:0-7918 GCA_034186105.1 Selenomonadaceae bacterium | reverse complement strand
GGAAACCCCATGCACGGCTCTCTGCTGACGCAGATTCGCCGGTTTCAAGGGAGAAATGCGGGGAATCTCCCGCGTGTCTACTGGTTATGGACAAGATTCTGAAAGCCTATAGGGGGGCTGCGGTAAAAGCAACTCTCTCTTACTTCTCGAAGAGTGCCGCGATTTCTTCATCTGTCAGCTTCGACAGGAAGTTCTCGCCGGGCTGGATCATCTGGTCAATCAGAGATTTCTTCTTTTCTTGCAGCTGGTAAATCTTTTCTTCAATCGTGTCTTTCGTGATGAATTTCAGCACCTGCACGTTGTTCTTCTGGCCGAGGCGGTAGGCGCGGTCGGTCGCCTGGTCTTCGACAGCGGGGTTCCACCACGGGTCGAAATGGATGACCATGTCAGCACCCGTGAGATTCAGGCCCGTGCCGCCCGCTTTGAGCGAGATCAAAAAGACGGAGCCGCGGCCGCCATTGAATTCCTTGACGAGGCGCAGGCGCTCGAGCGACGGCGTACTGCCATCAAGGTAGAGATAGGGCACGCGCAGCTTCGCAAGCCGGTCGCCAATATGCGAGAGCATCGTCGTGAACTGCGAGAAGATCAGCATGCGATGGCCAGCCGCGATGGCGTCGCTAACGACTTCTTCCAGCATGTCGAGCTTGCCCGAGCCGCCGTCGTAGTCTTCGAGGAACAGCGACGGATCGCAGGCGACCTGGCGCAATCGCGTGAGGATGGCGAGAATCTTGAGGCGGCTGCCGTCGATGCCATGCTCTTTAAGCACGTCGCGGAATTCTTTCTGCCCCTGGATGAACCACGCCTTGTAGATCTTGTCCTGCTTCGGCGTCATCTCGCAGGCCATGCGGCGCTCGACCTTGTCTGGCAGCTCCGTCAGCACATCGCGTTTCAGTCGGCGCAGGATGAATGGCAGCACATGACGCTGGAGGTTCTTCATCGCGCGGTCGTTCTCTTCCTTGACGATTGGGATTTCATAGCGTGCCTTGAAGCTGTTGTGATTCAGCAGGTAGCCTGGCATCAGGAAGTCAAAGATTGACCAGAGCTCTGTCAGCGTGTTCTCGATTGGCGTGCCCGTCAGTGCGAAATAATTGCTGGCCTTGAGCTGCTTGACGGCACGCGCGGCCTGCGTCGACGGGTTCTTGATGTGCTGCGCCTCGTCGAGGAAGACGTAGCGGAACGTACGTTCCTTATAAAGGTCGATGTCGCGGCGCAACATGTTGTACGTCGTGATCAGCACGTCGCATTCCGTGCCAGATGCTGCGAGCAACTGCTTGCGCTCAGCCTTCGTTCCCACGATGACCTTCGCCTTGAGCTCCGGTGTAAAACGCTCGGCCTCGTCGAGCCAGTTGTAGACGAGCGATGTCGGCGCGACAACGAGCGACGGCGATCGCCTCCCATCACGGTTCGCGAGCAGGAACGCGAGCACTTGCAGCGTCTTGCCGAGGCCCATGTCATCGGCGAGGATGCCGCCGAGGCCGTAGTGCGCGAGGCTTGACAGCCAGTTGAAGCCCGTGACCTGATAGTCGCGCAGGACCTTTTCGAGGCTCTTCGGCACGTCAGCCTCGACATCGGCGTCCTGCGGACTCTTGATGTCGCGCACGACGCGGCGGAACGACTTGCTGCGCTCGAGCCTCAGCCCCTCGTCCTCGCGCGCAATGGCGTCGAGCACCATGGCGTTCGAGAGCGGCAGCTCAACCTTGTTTTCTGCATCTGCCGCGCCCTTCTTGAGTCCCGTCGTCTCGACGAAATCCGCAAGGCCGCTGAGCTGCTGATCGCCGAGCGTCACGAACGTGCCATCCTTCATGCGATGGTAGCGGCGCTTTTCACGGTAATCGTGCAGGATCGCGAGGATTTCGTCAAAGTCGATGTTCTCCGTCGAGAACGTGACCTCGAGCAGGTCGTCCTGATTCACCGAGACGCCTGCTGTGACCTTCGGCATCGTCTGCACCGGCTTCTTCTGGAACGCATCGGCATAGTAGACTTCGGCTTTTTCCGCGAGGATGGGCAGCGCCTCGTTCAGAAAGTCATAGCTTCGCTCCTCATCGTCCTGCACATAGCACTGCCCTTCGGGCGTGAAGCCATACGTCGCGAAGATGTTCGCGATCTCCTGCTCGCTGCGATCGTCGCGCACGAGGATGCGGCCGTTCCGCTTCTGCTGCGGCCCTTTCGACACGAGCGGGTTGAACTCCTGCTCCTCATAGGCAAACACCGGGCGCACCTCAACGCCGTCACCATGGTAGTCGAGATAGAGTCGCGCATGGAGCGGCGCGAGCTGGAAGCGCTGCTCGAAGCTGTCTGCGACTTTGACCTCCATCGCGTCTTCCATCGACGGCAAGACTTTGCGGAAGAACATTTCCAGATCCTGCGAATCGAGATGCAATTCGCCCTTCCCTTGGAATGCCTGGAGCACCGGGCGCATGACGGCAGCCTCTGCCGGATCCGTCAGATACAGAATCCCCTTCTGCATGGCATATGTCACATCACCTTCTTGTGAAAAGCCATACATCGCCCCGTCAGGAGAGGTCAGCTCGATCAATGCCCCCTGTTTCCCTTCATCCGTGATTTCAATCTGTAGCGGCGGACGACCATGCACGACATGCACATCTTGCGGATCGTCGTACATAAAATGCAGCTCAACAGATTCATCCCCAAGAAGCTCAAGGAACTCGCGCAAAAGCGCAGGCGTCAGCTTGAACCGTTTCTGATCAAAGAGGAAGCTTCCGCCATAGCCATAATACGAAAAGCCCGAACTATACTGCATGAGCTCGCGCTCCGTTTTCGATGCGCGATTCAAAATCTCCCAAAGCTTTTCCGATATCGCATCCGCAAAGTGCATATGACGCGTGTCAACCGTAAGGTTCTTGCCGAATTCCACGACATCGCCATTCACTGCCTGACGAAGGAAATCCCGGATATTGCGAATCACATACAGCTTTTCCGCTCCGATCCGGAACTCCAGCCACTTCACAAGTTCGCTGTATTCCTCTTGCACAAAGAGACGTGGCACGATGTGAATGCGCGTCTCCGCTTGCGGCGCAACGGCCGTTGCTTGTTCCGGCGCGAAGAGCTCCAGCAGCCGTTTCGCATCGCTCGGACGTTTCTTTTCCTTGCTGCGGACAACACGGGAACCTCCCCGCGTGCTGGCACCATGCTGCCGCTCCATGATCTCGAACATGGTTGCCACGACATGTTTGCAAGGTCCCTCATAAAGTTCTGACGCAGGACAGTTGCAACCAAAATTCTCCACATCCCCATGATCGTCAATCGCGACGTAGACATGATACTTTCGCGTCCCTTGGACATCGGCATAGTATCCAAAGGCATCATTCTTGTAGAGTTTCCTCACGCGCCCATCCCGATAATACCGCCGCCCGCGCTCATACGCTGCATCGCTCGCCATCGAACGGATATCGATCTCGCTAATCAAAATTTCTTCCCCGCCTTTGCGCTCTTGCGCTCTCTATGTTAAAGTAATAACCATCCACCGTTTTCAAACGTCAACGTTTATTTTACCATGAAATCCACGCCAAAGGAACGAGCTTCATGAAGAATCCTGCCGCGCAGGGACAGCGCCTGCGCATCCTCATCGTCCGTATCAGCGCCATCGGCGACGTGCTCCACGCGACGAGCGTCATCCACAACCTGCGTCGCCTGCTGCCGGACGCCGAACTCACCTGGCTCGCGAGCCCGCCCGCGAGCATCCTGCTCGAGCACAATCCCGACATCGACCGCCTGCTCGTCTGGGATCGCCGCCCCATCGACGCAGCGGGGGCAAAACTCCAGCTCCGCACGTGCTGGCGCGAGCTCCAGAAGGCAAAGGCGCTGCTCGCGCCCTACACGTTTGACATCGCACTCGACCTGCAAGGGCTGTTCCTCACGGGCATCCTCACGCGCCTCTCCGGCGCGCCGCGCCGCATCGGCATCCACGAACGCCACGAGGGCAATCCGTTCTTCATGACGGAAATGGCGCCCGACATCCCCGATCCACACAAAATCCGCCGCTACTACACGGCGCTCGCGCCACTCGGCTTCGGCCCCGAGACCTTTGAGCCCGGCCCCGTGCTCGCGCTGCCGCCAGAGCTCGACGACTTCGCGCCAAAGTTCTGGGCCGCACACGGCATCGACACGGCGCGTCCGATTCTCATGGTCTGCGTCCGCACGACGTGGCCGGATAAAAACTGGCCGCCCGCCTACTTTGGCGAAGCCCTCGCCGTCGTGCCCGAACATGTCCAGATCGTCTTCTCCGGCGCGAAAGGTGACGCGCCCTACATCGAAGAAGCGCGGCAGACGCTCGCCGAAAAAAAGCCTGACCGCAAAACACTCTCCATCGCAGGTGAAACGAGCCTCACAGAACTCGCCGCCCTCCTGAAATCCTCCGCCCTCCTCTTCACCGGCGACACCGGCCCCCTCTACATCGCCGAAGCCGTCGGCACGAAGACCCTCTCCCTCTGGGGTCCGACCATGCCCGAAATCTACGGCCCGCTAACGAAGGGGCACACGTTCCTGCGCAGCCCGTACGAATGCACGGCCTGCTGCAAGACAAGATGTGCACGAAAAAACAACGGCTGCATGAACGCGCTGAAGCCAGAAGCCGCAGCACGCGCCCTGCAAGCATTTTTCGCATATTAAAAGAGCCGCCCAGCTGGGCGGCTCTCATTCATTTCCTGGTGGAGATGAGGAGAATCGAACTCCTGTCCAAAATACATCCACAATCACACAGCATTATCGCAATAGCCCGAGGATGCGGGCATCATAGGAGCGCATCTCTGGGATTCAGAGATTTCCACCACCGGCTTTTACAAAGCCGGAAACTCCCACCTTTATTTAAAACCTCCGGGTTGGCTGATGGTTGGTACTTCCAGAGGGGCCGGATGGCCTAGCCTTGCGGCAGGTCAAGCAGCGTAAGCGTATTCAGCTTCGTCAGTTGAATTTAGCGGTCGATAGGTACGTTTGACGACCATGGACGTGCGAACTGCGTGGCTTCTGTACCCTGTCGAAACCATTACATCCCCGATTCGTGAGAAATAGTATACCACTTCTCACGCAAAGATGCAATCGTTACTTCGCAACCTTGACGTCGTAGCCGTAGATCGTCTTCCAGTCGTCGCGCATCGAGACCGGCGTCCAGCCGTTCTTCTCGCAGTCAGCGCGCATCTTGTCGGCCTTCGACGTGCTGCCGAGGTCGTCCTCGAGATCGTCGCAGAGCAGCGAGAACGCCATGGACTTGTACTTATTCTTCGAAAGCGTGTAGTTGAACATCGAGGCATCGCCCGAGGAATTGCCGAATGCAAGCACTGGCTGGCGGCCGATTTCGCGCGCGATGTTCGAGACCTTGTTCATCTTCACGTCCTTCAGCACGAACTGGCCGCGCACGAGCGTGTCGGATTTCTGGTTGTAGACGTATTCGAGGCCGTCCGTGTCACCCTGTCCCGACGCGAGGATCCAGGCATCCGTGCCGATGAAATGGTCGCGCGCAATCGGCAGCACGCCTTCCATGAGCACGCGCTGCGCTTCGCGATCCGAGCCCGAGACGACCCAGACATCGAAGTCATTCGCCTTGAGGTACGAGACGACTTCTGCCATCGGCAGATAGAACTCTTCGCCGCGCTTCAGATTCGTGAGGCCCTCGGCCGGCGTCTCCATGAACTGGCGGACATAATCGTCATACTCGGGAATCGTCATGCCAGCGAAGACAGCTGCCTGCGACTTAGCCTCCTTGCCCTCCATGTCGCCCGGGATGGCGTGCGCATAGATGGCATCCTTGACGACCTGCGCATAGGCACGATCTTCCGGCGCCGGCGTATACGTCGGGTCTTCAAGTGCGCGATGCACGTACATCATCCACTCGAAATACGACGGCGTGCGCTCGCCGAGCAGCGTGCCATCCATATCAAAGACAGCGACGCGATCCTCGACGGGGATGAAGTTCGGGCTCTTCTTGTTCGTGACATCCTTGACATAGTTCGTCAAAGCCTGGAACGACGCCGAATCCTGGTTCCAGTACTGGAAGTTCGAGCCCTTCGCATTGACCTGGATTTCCCCGATTTCCGATCGCGAAGCTGCCTGCACATCCATGCCCGTGCCGACGCCGACCGCAAAGCTCATCGCAAGCAGAGCGGCGCAGAGTTTCTTCATCTTCATAAAAAATGTACCCCCTTGGTAAAGTAGAAAGAAAACGTGTTTCCTCCTCTTTTATCCACATACAAGATACATTATATCGGATTTCGCTCGTTTTGTCTATTGAATTCTCGTTATTTCTTCCGCTTCGGGCATTCCGCGATGGCTTCGATCTCGCAGAGAGCGCCAGCCGGGAGGTCCTTGACCGCCACGCAGCTGCGCGCAGGCTTGCTGACGAAATGCTTGGCATAGACTTCGTTGAAAGCCTGGAAATCGCCGATGTCCGCGAGGAAGCAGGTCGTCTTCACGACGTCCTTCATGCTCGCGCCCGCCTCGGCCAGCACGGCCTCGAGGTTCTTGCAGCACTGCTCGGCCTGTGCCGCGATGCCGACAGCGACAATCTTGCCGACGGACGGCTGGATGGCAATCTGCCCCGAGAGATAGATCATGTCACCCGCAGCGACCGCCTGGCTGTACGGGCCGACCGCTGCCGGCGCCTTGTCCGTGTGGAATATCTTCATCCATATCATCCTCCTGAAAAACGAGTGCGCGGCCTGTCGTACCGCTGTCAAAGAAGCAACGTCTCTCTGTGCTTCTCATTCATTCTACCGCAAACGGCCTTCCTTGACAATGTTACACGCGCCGCATGCGAACGAAAAGCAGCGGGCTCATGCGCCTTGGAGGACGACGCAAGAGCCCGCTGCAGTTATGAAAATAGGGAATAAAGAAGTATTCCTTATTTCAGCGTGTCAAAAGTGAATGCTGCCGGCTCCGCAAAATAAGACAGAAGGTAAGCGGCCGGCGCGATGTAATCGATCGCATACTCGTTCGTCGACCAGGACATCAGCACATCGAGATACGATTTGGCAATGGGGATCTTGCCGCTCTCGAGGTATTTCGTCTGGTCGGGATCGCCGCCGCTGACGTGGTTCGGCCCGCCGACGACGAGGCCTGGTACATAGGCGCCCGTGCTCTCATGGATGCGGTTGTGCGGGTGGAGCGGCATATTGCTGCCCACGCCCGTCATGAAGCATTTGTCGAGGCTGTTGCGCCCGAAGAGATAATGAAGCTGCGAGAGCGCTCCCTCGACATACGCAGGATTGGGCGCGATGCGGTTCGCCATGAGGAGCAGAGAGCCCTCCGTCAGCGCGTTCTTCGTCGAGGCCCAGGTGTACTCCTCCGCCGAGAGCGCGCAACCGAACGGATCCTTCGCCGTCTTGGCGAGCAGCTCGTCCGCGTAGCCGAGGAACGCGCGGCGCACCTGCTCTGTGAGCAGAGGATCCGCGCCGGCGGCGCTCAGATACGCGTACTGACCGAGCGCGAGGCAGTTGTCCCAGGTGTAGAAGCCCGGCTTCTGCGTGAAGCGGTCGCTGACCTTCTTGAGATAGGCCTCGTACTTCTTGTCGCCCGTCGTGCGGAACATCTCCGCGGCGAGCCAGATGCGCTCCTCAAGATCTGTCGCCTTGTTGTATGGGCCGGAGCCGCTTTCCTGCCCCTCGTCCGTGCGGTAGAGCGGCTCGGGGTGCTGCTCGAGATAGCTCCAGACGCGCTCGGCGTTCTTGCGCAGCTGGCGCGCGTAGCGCGCGTCGAACGGCGCGTAGACGCGCGCGCCGATGGCGAGGCTCGCGCCGTACATCGCAGAGCTAGAGGAGCAGTTGCCGAACACGAAGCGCGGCTGCGTGTCCGTGTCCGGGGATTTGTCGAATCCCGGCCACTGCATGCCTGCCACCTTGTGGAACGTGCTGCCGTCCTTGCGCTGGAGCTTCTGCATCCAGTCGAGCTCGAACTTCACCTCGGAGAG
>JAXGCE010000083.1:0-20226 GCA_034186105.1 Selenomonadaceae bacterium | reverse complement strand
CATTTACCGTCTTTTCTTATGTTTATTGTTCTTTCTTATCTTTCTTCTCCACCGCCGAGCGCGGCAGCTGCGCCGCGCGCCTCCGAGGCCGCGAGCTTTGTCCATGCCGCCTCCGTCACGCCCGGGACCGCGCGCTCGCCGGAGACGACGAACTCCGCCGCGCCCGGATATGTGACATCGACGACAGCGGCCCGCGTGCCGCCGAGGTTGACGACATCGCGGCCGCCCTCGAGCGCGGCCGCGGCAGCACCGGCGGCCCCCACATTGAGGCCGCCCGCCGCGTACTCGATGCCGACGGTCGGCGTGCGGTTCGTCTCCTGATGCGTATCGTAGGACACGCGGTGGTAGGCATTGCCGTCCGGCACATACTGCTGCGCGGGCCGGAACGCCTCCTCGAGCGACCGCGGCCAATCGGCCGTCGGCCGCGTGACCGTCAGGGCCGTATCATTCCCGGCATCCTGCTGGAAATAATAGTTGAGACCGAGATTCCCTTCTCTGTGCCAGACGTCGACGAGCTGCTTCTCCGTATGCGCGGGCGTGACGACCGTCTTGCCATCCTGATCCAGCACGGCGGGGACGGTCACCTCCTGTTCCTCCCGCGTGCGGTACCAGCCATAGACGCCATAGGTGCCGACAGACGGCGCGATGACGCTGTCCTCGGGGCGGAACTGGAGGCCGCTCTCGAACGACGTCTGCACCGCGGCATCCTCGGCGATAAATCCCGACGTGCCGCCCGTAAAGACAGGCAGCGCGTGCCCCATGGCCATCGTCACCGGATCCGCCGTGACCGTGACATCCCTGCGGCGGATCACGCCCTGGCCACTCGCCGTCCCCACCGTACGGCCCGTCGCATCGAACTGATAGTTGGGATTCTGCAGCGTATAGGTATACGTCACGGTATGCGCGCGCAGATCGTTCCTGTCGCCAGCGACGGCGACGCCGTCCCTGCCGGCATTCGGATCGCTGTCATACGCGCTCCTCAGTACCGTCTCCGGCAGATAGCTTTCCTCCGTCGCGCCCGGCGCGAGGAAGAGATTGATGAGTTTCTCCCCCTTGGCGAGATTGCCCGCCTCGAGATTCCCGATGGCATGCTCCGCCGCGCCGCCGGACGCGCCATCGTAGAGGCGCGTCGCCGTCTTCGCCGGATCAGCGGCGAGCGTGACCGTGCGCGGCGTGATGAGCGCTGCGTCCGTCACGAGGCGCGCCGTGCCGACGCCTCCAGAGGAGATCTCCTCCGTCACATCGAGCGTCTGCGACGGCACATCCTGCGCGACGGCGAGCTCATAGTCCGGGTTGTCCCAGGTGAGCTCGTACGTCACAGAGCGGTTCTCCGTCTTCCGGCCCTGGATGACGTTCGCGTCCTTCTTGTCGTACTGCGGCGTACCGCTGAGCTTGACATTGACCGTATCGCGGACATTGTTGACCGTCTTGAGGTCGCCGTCCGCGAGCTGGACGTTCGCCTCGCCATACCGCGCGAGATCCTCGACATCGAGCGTGTTGTCATAGGCCTGCGTGACGTTTGCGTCCCTCAGGCCGACATGCAGCGCCGCGGGCGTGATCGTCCCCATGCCGACGAGCGTATCGCTGTCCGCGCCGTCCGCCGCCTTGGCCCTGGCCTCATAGTTGGCATTGTCGACGCCGAAGCCCCGGTAGCTGACCTGCTGCGCGGCGGGCGTGCCGTCCGCAGCGCGCTTGACATGCGCACTCGCGTATTTTCCTGTGATATTCCCTGTATCGAGATGCACCTTCCCCTGATCTGCCTTGATGATGCCCATATCGCCCTGCTCATCAGAGAGTGCGAACGTCCGCAGCGGCTTCTTGACATCGTCGTAGCCGTCATACGTCTTGGTATCTTCCTTATCATCCGCGAAATCGACGTAGACGACGCGCTTGAAGATATCGCCGAAGCCATCATAACTGGTCTCTGTCTTCGTCGTATCATCCTTGTCCACGGCATAGTTGTCCTTGAGCGCGTCCGTGAGGCTCACGGTGTAGCGCACCTGCTTCGTCCCCGGCCGCGTCGCGTCGTGGTCAGCCGCGCGCGTGGACGCGCCGGCGTCGGCATGCCCCTGCGCGTCGATGTAGTTCGCCTGGATGAGGTCGCCGAACGTCGTGTCATCCTTTTGGAGCATGGCCTCGATCTCCGCGGCGCTCTTGCCGTCCGTGCCGTCTGTGAGCACGAGGAAAGAACTGTCCGCCGCCGTCTCGCCATTGTAGATCTTGTCGTTATGGCCAGAGGTCACTCGCCCGTTGAGCACGCGCTTCTTGATGGCGACGACCGCCGTTTCCCTGCCGTCGCCGACCGTGACGCCGCGCGCGATATCCGAGACCTCGCCGTTTTTCAGCGTGAAATCGCCCTGATACTTGGTGAGATCCTGCGTAACGCCGTCGTCAAAGCGGAAATTGTTCGTGATATTCGCGCCGTTCTTGACACCGTTGATATGATACGTCACGGCATCCGCGTTCCTGACGTCAGCGCTGTTGTACTGCGCGCCGTCGAGATCGTAGTCGAGCGTCAGCGTCTGCGGCAGCGCGACGTTCCTGCCGTCAGCGCCCGTTCCCCCTGTGATATAGAGCGTCAGATACGCCTTCGGATCCTTGACGTCGATGGCCTGCGTGCCGTCGTACTGCTTCTGGATATCGCTGCCCCAGCGCTGCTTGATATCGCGCGCCGTGAGCGCGAGCCGCTTGATCTTGCCCTGCTGCTTCGCCTGATCGAAATAGACCGTATCGGCAATCGTGTAGTTGGACGCCTTGATGATGTCCGACTGCCCGGCCGCATCCTGGAGCGCCTGTTTCAGATTCGTATATGCGACGGCCTTATACGCCTCATCGCCCTCGACATCCGCGTCCGGCGTGAACGTCTGCTCGTCGTAGCGGCCGTACTGCGCCTGGATGAGAGACTTGCCGTCCAACGCTGTGCCGGGAGTGAGACGCTCCTCGCCTCTCGCCAAACCATCGAACCGGGGATGGATGACCTCGGCGTCCGCCGTTCCATCATAGATCTTCTCCGCGTAGCCCGCGGTGATGGTGAGTTGCCGGGGGGTGATGCGTCCCTGGCCCTCGCCCGTGAGCGTCGCGCCCGTGAGTGTCTTGCCGTCAGGCGTGACGAGTGCGAGCTCGTAGTTCGCAGCGCCCGTCCCCTCAAGCTTCGGCGTGTAGAGGATATTCTTTGTGCCCACCGTGCCGTCCGCGTTCCAGGCGACATCTTTCGTGTCGTACACGCCCGCGACCTTGGCGAGCTGCTGATCCTCGTCATAGAGGCCCGTGAATGTGACACGGTTCTTCAGGTCAGCCGTCGGCAATGTTGCATTGCCGTCATACGTCTTCTCGATGGTGTCTTTGACGCCCGAGAGCGCCGCCGTCACCGTCTTGGGCGTGATGGTCGCCGCGTTCGTCACGAGGCGCGCCCTGCCGACGCCCGTGGCGGAGACTTCCCGCTCCACGTCGAGCGTCTGCGACGGCGCATCCTGCGCGAGGGCGAGCTCATAGTCCGTATTGTCCCAGCCGAGCTCGTACGTCACGGAGCGGTTCTTCGTCTTCTGACCCTTGACGACGTTCGCGTTTTTATTGTCATACTGCGGCGTGCCGTCGAGCAGCGTGATATGGACTGCATCGCGGACGTTATGTTCGCCCGTCTTGAGGTCGCTCTCTCGTTTCACGACATTCGCCAGGCCGTAGGTTGCATCCTTCACATCTCGCGTGGCGTCATAGACCTTCGTGACGTTTGCGTCCTTCAGGCTGACATGCAGCGTCGCGGGCGTGATCGTGCCCTTGCCGACGAGCACGGCATGTCCCTGCTCGTCCGTGCGGCCATCCGCCGCCGCGAGTTCATAGTTCGTATTGTCCGAGCCGTCCGCATTCTTCAGCGTAAAGCCACTGTACGTCACAGTATGCTTCCCATCCAGCACCTTTCCTGACTTGGCGTCGCGCTTGACGTGCGCCGTATCATAGGTGCCCGTGGCGCCCGTGACGCGGACTCTTCCCATGTCGTCGCGGATGATACCGGTCTTGTTCGCCGCATCCTCGTCCGAGAGGGCGAACTTGCGGATGAGATCGTCGGCCTTGTCCGTGACAGTCGGCGTGCCGTCATACTCCTTGCGGTTCTCGGCCTTCGGATCCGCGAACGAGACGTAGACGACGCGGCGCAGGATGTCGCCGTGGCCGATATACGTCCCCTGCTGCTCTGTGCCTTTGTCTTTGACCTGATTGGTCACGCCATCTGCCGCTGCCTGCGAGGTATCGAGCGCATAGTTTGCCGTGAGGTCTTTCCCGGCAGCGAGATCGACAGTATACGCGACGACCTTGCCGCCCTCGCCCTGGGAGGCGTCATGTTTCGCACCGACATTGGCCGCCGCGGCCGTTTCCTGCGCGCCGCCCGTCGCCATGTAATTCGCCACGACGTGCGAGGCCAGATCCGTTTTGTCATTTTGGAGGATATTCGCGATATCCTGCGCAGACTTGCGGTCCGTGCCGTCCGCGAGTACGAGATGGCCCGCATCGGCGGCAGCGTTGCCGTCGTAGGTTTTATCATTATGCCCGTCGGCATGGACGCGCAGCACGCGCTTCGTGATGCCGACGACCGCCTTCTGACTGCCGTCGCCGACTAGGATGCCGCTGCCCGAGGTCTTGCCGTTTTTCAGCGTGAAGTCGCCTTTATACTTCTCGAGATCCAGCGAGCCGCCATCGCTGAAGGTGAAATTATTCGCGAGTTTCTCGCTGTTCTTGAGGCCGCTGATATGATACGTCACCGCATCGGCATTCTTGACATCCTTGCTGTTATACTGCGCGCTGCCCTTGGACGCGTCGAGCTCGTAGTGCAGGTACACCGTCTTTGGCAGCTTGAGCTTCGTGCCGTTCGCCGTTGTCTCGTCGATGTAGATCTGGAAATTCTTCTCCGGATCCGTGAGGTCGACAGCCGTCGTGCCGTCGTACTGCTTCTGGATATTGCCGCTCCAGCGTTCCTTGATATCGCCCGCCGAGAGCGCGAGCCGCTTGATCTTGCCCTTCTGCTTCGCCTGATCGAAATAGACCGTATCGGCGATCGTGTAGTTGGATGCCTTGATGGTATCCGTCTGCCCGGCGGCATGGGCGAGCGCCTGCTGGAGATTCTGATAGGCGATGGCCTTATCCTTCTCATCGCCCTCGACGTTCTCGTCCGGCGTAAAGGTCGTCCCGTCGTAGATACCGTACTGCGCCTTTACGAGTGTCTTGCCATCCGCTGTGCCAGGCTTGAGAGACTTCTTGCCCTCCACTAGGCCGGTGAACTCCGGAGCGATGACCTCGGCATCCGCCGTCGCATCATAAGTCTTCTCCGTATATCCCGCAGTGAACCCAAGCGTCTTCGGCTGGATGCGCCCCTGTCCCGCGCCTGTGAGCGTCGTGCCCGTGAGCGCCGCGCCCTCAGGGGAGACGAGCTTGAGCTGATAGTTCGCGGCACCTGTCCCGTCGAGGGACGGCGTGTAAAGGACATCCTTCGTCCCCACCGTGCCGTCCGCGTTCCGGGCGACATCTTTTGTGTCGTACACGCCCGTGACCTTGCCAAGCTGCGCGTCCCCGTCGAGCAGGCCGCGGAACGTGACGCGGTTCGTCACGTCCGTGCCATCTGGCAGAGTCGTCTTGCCGTCATACGTTTTCTTTTCGATGATATCCGTGATGCCGGAGAGCGCCGCCGTCACCGTCTTTTGCGTGATGGTGCCTTGCGTCTTGCCCAGCAGATCTGTGCCGGAAAATACATCTCTGTCCTTCAGCACCTTACTGAAATCATAGTTCCTGCGCACCGTATCGGAGAGCTGGAACCGATACGTCACGTTATGATTCCCGGCATTCTCGCCGTCATAGGTCGCGCCGTCAGCGGCAGCGATGGTATAGTCCTTCCCATAGGTGAGCGCCCGCCCCTTGATGCGGATGCTCTGCGTGCCGCTGGCCGCGGCATCGCCGTCCTGCAGGAAGTCCGCAGCCGTCTTGCTCCGGGCGTCGCTCGCCTGGTAGTCGGCGTCATACGCCGCGTCGCTCGTATGGTCGTAGGCGACGTTCGTATTCCCGTCGTAGATTTTCGTGATGGGGGCAAAGAGCGTCACGATGTCATTTTTCGTGACCTGCGCCGAGGTGATCTTGCCCTCGCCGCGCACGGTTTTAACGGCTTCATTCGGGAGATAGCTCAGGTCGAGGATGTAGTTTCCGTCATCGTTATTCGTAAGCGCAACATCCGTGTATTTGACATAGTTGTCATCCGTGACGTCAGGGGAAGCATAGACGCCACGATAGCTGACACCTATTTGATCCTTGTTCGTATCCTTGTCTGCAAGGTTCTTGGGCTTGATCGTCGGTAAGCCTTGGTTGTCCACGGTGCCGACGAGTGTCGTATTGCCGTCATACGTCTTGTGGACAGAAGAAAACTCCGCCGTCAGATGGCGCGGCGTGATCGTGCCGTCCCCCGTGCCGCTCGTCTGCGTCAGATGATAGTTCCCATTCGCATCGCCATCAAGCTGATACGTATACTGGACAAAGCCTTTGCCGTCCTCGTAGTTTCCCGCACGATTGACGTTCGCATTTTGATAGACGGCTGTCGTCCCATTCGTGACCGATCCCTGATCTGCTGCGAGTATGCCCTGCAGATCGACCAGTTGATTGCCCGATAGCTTCGTGCCGTCCGCACCGACGACGGCTGTCGTCCCGTCAAAGACTTTCGTGACGCTGCCCTTGACGACCGGCTTGACCTCCCGCGGCGTGATGACGCCCTGCGGCGCGTAAGCCGCCTTGACTCTCCCCTGATCGAGCAGGCTGTCGTCAAATTTATAATCGTCAAACCCATCCGGCCCTTTGACATTGAGATAGTAGGTGACGTTCTGCGTTTGGCCGTTGTGGCTGTTCTTTTCCGCAAAGCTTGCCCCTGCCACCGTGTAGCCGAGGCTCGCCGCATCCTGCGTGAAGGTCAGCTTGTTCGTGGAGTTTGGGATCTCCGCTTCGAGTGTCGTGACGTACGACTGCGCCTCGACGGTCTGCCCGTTTTCTTCCTTATGCGTGACATCGTTGTTGCCGTCGTAGACCTTGGTGATGGGCGTATTCGCCTTGGGGTTGAGCGTGATCTTTGTGATCGTAAGCGGCGTGATGGTTCCTTTGCCATAGGCGAGATAGTTGCCATTCGCGTCTTGCGGCAGCGCGAGGTCATAGTTTCCCTTCGGATTTTGGAGGGAGACGGTATAGCTTGCGTTCGTCGCGTCGACATGCGGCGTCACCTGATAGGTGCCGCCGTTTTTCACGACGTACTGACTGTCTGTGCCCGCCTGCAGGATATCGCTGAAGCTCTCGCCGTTCACGAGCCCCGTCGCGCCTGTCATCGTGATCGATGAATTTTTCGAGGTGCTGTCATACGGCTTGTGGACATCCTCAAATGTCACAGCCGTGATCTTCGCGGGGTTGATGATGCCCTTGCCGACGAACTCCATCGTCGTATTGACATTGCCGTCGCGTTGAAAGACATAGTTCTGCGAGGGCTGTCCATTTGCATCCTTGACCTGCGCGGTGAATGTGACGTCCTTCGTCGTCGCCTTGCCGCTTGTTGCGTCACGCGCGACGTTTGGATCGCTGTAAGTCCCCGTATAGGTGATCGTCGCCCCGTCGTTCAGGAGCTGGTGGTTGACGTCGCCCGTGTAGGCGAGATAGCCGTCCGCCAGCGTGAAGGGATTCGTGGCCGTGCCCCTGCCGTCGCTCGTCTTGATCGTTTTGTCGCCGTCGTAGGTCTTCTCGAACACCTTGCCGTCCGCGGCCCCGACGAGCAGCGTGCGCGGCGTGATCTTGCCCTCGCCATAGACCGTCGCCGTGCCACCGTCCTGGATGTCGCTGCCATTGAGCGTGTAGTTCCTCGCGTCCTCACCGGAGACCGTCACGGCGTAGGCGATGGCGTTGGCGTCCTCGACCGTCTTCGCGTCGTCATTGCTGACTGTGACCTTGCCATCCGCGACAGTCGCCCGCACGAAATGCGTGCCACTGCCGTTGACGGTAAAGGCGACGCTGTCGCCAGTGACAAGCCCCGTGGCGCTGCCGTCCGCCTTGTTGACCCGCTTGCCGTTGGCGTCCTTGTAGACGGATGTCGTGTCGTATTCCTTGGTGTTATCCGCCACCGCGTGCGGCGTGCTGCCGTCATACCAGGTGAAGCCATCCGCCGTGAGGTTGCGCCTCGTGATCGTGCCTTTGAGGTACGCCGTGCCGCCGGACGTCTTGCCGACAGCCTTGAGCGTGCCGTTCGCGTTCGCGTCCGCCCCGGCCGTGTATTTCTCGCCCCAGATGATGTTCCCGCTTGCGTCGATGAGGTTGTAGTTCCCCGCGTCCTTGCCGGAGAGCTGGATGCCCGCGAGCTCGACGTCATGCGCTCCCGCGCTGCCGTCCTTCGTGAACGTGCCGTCCGCGTTTTTCGTCCCGTACGTACCCTTGGCCGCACCATCCCGGAAGCCCAACGTCACAACGTCTATCTTGCCTTTGTCGTCCTTCTGGAGCCCCGTCACCGTCTTGTCACTGGAGAGCAGGCTCGAGACCGTCTCCGCCGTCGCGGCATTCGCCTTGCCCTCGTAGACCTTCGTGAGCGTCTTGCCGTCCGCGAGACTGAGCGTCAGCTTCGCCGGCGTGATGTCACCAAAGAGCGTGACATTATTTAGCTGCGCCGTCCCGCTGCCCGTGACCTTGTAGTTATGCGCCTTCTGCGAGAGCGTCAGCGTGCCGTTCGCCGTGACCTTCTTGCCGACGCCGACGTTCTTGTCATCAAAGGAGGCTTTCAAATCATTGGTCGTGAGCGACGCCGTCGTATCGCCCGCAATGAGTCCTGTCACGGAGGTATCCGAAGCGTTGAAGAGCGCCTTCACCGCGTCCGACGCGTCCACCTTGCCGTCGTAGACCTTCGTGATATGCTTGTCCGCGACAGAGTCACTAGAGATGTTGACCTCGCGCTGGTTGATATAGACATTGTTCCCCACGAGGTCATAGCCGTCCTGCGATGTGCAATAGAATGCCTGCTGGCCGTTGGAGTCGAACACTTTATTATTTTTATCAGGTGTTACATCAATTTTCCCATCGCCATTGCCATCATAGACATTCGCATTACGCAGGCTGCCCGTGTCCTGCATGATCTTCGACGCATCGATCGCGAGGCCGTTCGCGTTCGTATAGTTGATGTTGCTGAGCTTCACGTCCTGGTTGTTGTACGTCAGCGTGAGATCGCTGCCGTTGATCGTGCCTTTGTTGCTCCCCTGCGCATAGTCATAGCTGACCGTCACCGTGCCCTTGCCGCGGCGCAGGAAATCACGCAGCAGCGGGAGGCTGTGGCCTTCGTAGATGCGCCAAACGGTGTTGTCGGAACCGCTGGAGCTGATGTCGAAACCGCTGTACTTTGTGGAAGATGTATCAGCCGAAGTAACAGAAAATATTGTATTTGTATCTGCCTTTCCACCATATAGGGTAGAAAGAAGCAATCCTTGTGTAGTATAGGCACAACTTATATTCGATGTATCACCTGTTGCCGCGTAGGAAATAAAGGCACGTGAAACAGCCCCTGTATTGTATACGTCTTTTACCTCTGTACCATTAACAACACTCCCAACGATTCCAGCACCATAACCACTAATGGTTGCGGTATTATACGCTTGCTTAATCTTACTGTTTTCTGCGTATCCTACAATTCCACCTGCAGAAAATCTACTATATTCAATATTTCTATCAAATTGCGAGTTAACACTCACGCCCGCATTATAAACATCCGTCAATGTCGTAGAGACAGCCTTGCCGACAATACCGCCCGCATGGACGGCCGTCACCGATCCACTTTTCACGCCGACATTCTGGATCGTCGCACCACTCGTAAGGCCGAACAAGCCGCCGTAGGTGCCGCCGGATACCTGGATGCCGCTGATGGTATGAAAGTTGCCGTCGAACGTCCCCGTGAACGCGCCGTAGCCGTTGCCGCCGATTGGCGTATAAGTGCCGCTGAGCGTGAGATCTGCCTCGAGCGAATAGTCGCCGCTGAGGTTCTGGTTCATTGCCGCAAACTCGGTGGCTTTGGTGATAGCGGTCTTATTCGAGACGCTCGGCGCACGCAGTACATAGCTTGGCTTTGCCGCTAGTGCTGCGGCACGCAGGACGCCTGTAGAGGCGCTATGCGTCGCCGTCTGTTCTTTGACGATGCTTTTCGCCGCCTGCAGGGTCACATCCTGCGCCTGCACATTGTCGGTGAGGAACCGGATCGTATCGCCGTTCACGATGACGGAGGAGGCCGCGATACCGCCGAGATTGACGACATCCGCGTTCGCCGTCCCTGCCGTCAGCACCTCTCCTGGCGTCTTGCCCGCGTTGAACGCCTCGAGCGCCGCGTCCGTGTTCTCCGTCGATACGTAGAGATTGCCGACATCGACCTGCGCGCCCTGGTGGAAGATCACGCCGTGCGGATTGACGAGGTAGACGTCCTTGCCGCCCTCGATGGTGCCCGCGATCTCCGAAGTCTTCGGTCCCGTGACGAGGTTCAGGTAGTTTTTCTCCTGCGCACCCTTGTCAAAGCGGACCGTTTCTCCCTGATTCACAGAGAAATCCGTCCACTTCACGATGTTGTTCTGCTGCGTGCCCGTCACGTCCGTGATGCTGCCGCTCTGCGCGACCTGCGTCCCTGCCGTCACGACCTTGTCGACGACCGGCGCTCCCTCTGCTGCGGGGACAGCGCCGAACACCCCAGCCGTCAGCGCGATGCCGACCTGCAGTGCCAACCGTTCCTTCCTGGCGACTCGTTCCTTCCTCATGTTATCCCTCTCCTATATCGCGCACATCGTCTCCTGCGGTGTGCGTTATCGTTCCACGAAACGACCTGCACCAGCGTCCGCTCTGCAGACGTTGTGCTTCGCTCTTACAACAAAAAGCCACCCCCTGCAGGGGGATACCCCCGTCTCCCTAAGGGGATGGCTCTCGTCTCTCGCTATCTTACTGGAGCAGGCTCAGCACCGCGCTGCTCGTCTGGTTCGCCTGGGCGAGCATGGACTGCGCCGCCTGCGTGAGGATGTTGTTCTTCGTGAAGGAGGTCATTTCCTTCGCCATATCCGCGTCGCTGATCACCGATTTCGACGCCGTGACATTCTCACTCGCCGTCACGATATTCGCGTTCGTATAGTCCATGCGGCTCGTCACCGCGCCGAGCGTCGTCTGCTGGGCGAGGACTTTCTCGACCGCGTTGTCGAAAGCGCTGATGGCGGCGTTCGCACTCACCTGACTCGAGATGTCGATGGCCTTGCCGTCCTTGCTCGAGAGGCCGAGCGCATAGGAGCGCATATCCGTGAAGCCGAGACGGATGCTCTGATTGGCCTTCGTGCCTACCTGGAACGTCATCGCGTTGTCCGGTGAGGGATCCTGCGCGCGAATCGTCTCGGTGAAATTGTCCATGATCCGATTGATGCTTTTCTTCGGATTCCCCTCGGAATCCTCTACACGGATGGAGAGACCTGCAATCTGTCCATCAAGTCCAGGATTTTTCGCATGGTAAGAAATGGCATTCTTCCCATCCGTTGTATAAACATCTTCACCATTTGGACCAACACCAATTTTTGACGTATTAGAATAATGATCGATATCCAAATCTTGACTGCAGGGAGTCCACTCAAACATTTCGCCAAAAAAAGTCGCGTCAGTAACTTCAATAGGCTTATCTGCATTCGTATAAGTTACTCCATTTTTTACATAAGAAACTATAATTTTATCACCTGGTAAAATATTAAGTTTCTCACCTGTCTTCGATTGCAACTCTACAATACTAGAAAGCTTGCTTGTATTATCCGCAAAATACTCATTTGTAAGGTACGTCGAAGTTCCCTGCCCCTGCGGCCCAGTCACCTCGCTATTCTTCGACCCATCCAGCATTGTCTTGCCATTATAGGTGACCTGCGCGTTCTCATCGATCTGCTGAATCGCCTGGTCGACCTCTTTCTGAATCGTCGCGCGATCGGCATCGGTATTCGTATCATTCGCCGCATTGATGGCCTTTTCCTTGAGGGTCTTGAGGATGTCCATCGTCGAATCGAGCGCGCCGGAGGCCGTCTTCATGAGCGCCTGGCTGTTCTGCGTGTTCTGGCTGTCCTGATCGAGGCCGCGAATCTGCACCGCCATACGCTCCGAGATGGCGTAGCCGGAGGCATCGTCCGCCGCGCTGCCGATCTTGAGACCAGAGGCGAGTTTCTTGAGGTCCTTGCTCTTCGCCTTTTCGTTCTTGTTCAGCTCGTTCAGCGTGTTCTTCGCGCCCATGTTGTTCTTGACTATCATAGCCATCTCGTATTCCTCCCTGATGCTGCTGCCATCATCTGTCGCCGTCTGGCAGCTCTATATGAACGTCATTCCTAGCAGACTGTTCTCTTTCTCTTATACTATATCGTCATTTTTGCAAAATACTTAAGCGAACAAGGACGAATCCCCACATCATCCTTGCAGCAGATTCAATACGCTGCTTCCCTGCTGATTTGCCTGAGCGAGCATCGCCTGCGCCGACTGGGAGAGTATATTGCTGCGGATGAGGCTCGTCATGGCTTTTGCCATGTCCGCATCGCGGATCACGGACTCACTCGCCTGTGTATTCTCCAGATTCGTTGTGATATTTGCATTGCTGTTTTGCAGCCGGTTGACCTGCGCGCCAATCAGCGTGTTCGCATCGATGAGATAGTCGAGTCCTTTGTCGAGTGTTCCCTTGTCAGGCGGCACGCCGAGCAGGCTTTCACGACTCTCACGCGTCATGACATTGTATTCCTCCGGCGTATGACTTCCGGGAACATAGCCGAGAATATGGTCGATGGTCGTACGCGGAATCTTGATGCAGATATTGAGGTCCGCCTTGTCCGTATCCTGTATGATGAGCGCATCGGAATAGACCTTGCGCTTGGTCATGATGACATTATCCATGACGCCTGCGGCAATCTTCGCACCATGGGACTGATGATCCGGATAGGTGTTGACGGGAAACCGTCTCTCATCATAGAGCGTGAGGACTCCTTCGTCTGGCTGGCCCGCAAGACGCATGAGGTGGTTGAGCGATGGATCACTGCCTTCGAGCTTCGGCTCTGCCTGATCATAGATAGCTGTGACAAGCGATGCTGCATCCGTGACCTTCGAGATGTCAATGATAATGGTCTTGATATCCTGCGACGCCGTACCGCTTGCAGGCTTATTATCAAGCTGGCTCGTTCCATTGAGCAGGAGGAAATTGAACCATTGGCTGTTATCTGTGGCGCAATAGGCACGGAATCCTTTATTGTCAAGATCGTCCGGCAGTTTGGCATCGGGGTGGCTCTGAAGCCACTTCCCGAAATCAATATCGTAGTGACGCAGCTCGCCCTCGTAGAGATCGACCGTATCGGTATTATCTCCCTCGAAGCGGACGCCCGTGACCTTTGTCGGGTCATTCGCATCTGTCACAGGGATACCGCCAGCACTCTGCATGAGACTGGCAAGCGCCGCCGCGATGGTTGCACCGTTTTTGACTGCGGTGCGCATTGTGTCGAGGTCTGCTGTCCCAAAAATTTTCGTTGTGACTCCTAGTACGCTGTTGGCAGCCGCATTGTCGTTGAGATGCGCGAGGCTCGCCGTCGAGGGGACTGTTCCTGTCTTTGCGGCACTATCTATGAACTCGACGCCGCGTCCTCTATCGGAAGGATAGATCGCCTTGCCTGTGAGATCGGTGATGAGCTTTTCCAATTCCGTCTCATCGCTTGTCTGATATTCGCTCTTGCTGAGGTCGATTGTGTAGCTTGCCGGCGTGCCGTCCGTTCCTGCCCGGTTGTTCGTGATGGCTGCCTCAGCGAGCGGGCTGACAGCTGTATAGGTGACATCATGCGGCGGTACCGCCGGCTGTGCCGCATGGGCAGATTTTGCCTCACCCTTGGCGAATCCATCCGTAACGGAAAAAGAATGCTCGATGGTCGCACCATAATCAGCGTCTGTCGTCGTGGCTGTGAACGCTCCGCCTGACATGTGGATATGCACACGTCCGACATCGAAATCGGCAGTCGCCATGCGGCCGACGGTTGCGATATTGTCTGTCGAGGAATAGGTATAGGCATCGCTCCCGTCCGTAAATTTCAGGTAAAGCGCCCCATAACCGTTATACCGAAACACGGCGCCTGAACCATCCGGAACGCTCGCAATGTTCCATTTCCACTGAGCATTGTTGCCGGGACTGTACGGCAGATCCTTGACGCCTGCGGTTCCCTTGGTGTCCTTGCCCGCTGTAACCAGACCGTTCTGTCCGAATACACCGGTTGCCGCAGCGGCTGGTGAGCCATCATAGGCAGAGACAGCAGAAGAACCGCCGACCGGTTGCGTGCTGCTGGCACGACTAATACCCGCCACCGTCGTCGAGTTTGCCGAGGTCCCGATCTGCGACGTCGTGAAAGTCACCTTTGTCCCAGCAGCGGTTGCTCGTACATAACTATTACTGACAGAAGATGCGATCTGCCTCGCGACGTCCTCCAGCGTCGAACAGCCGGAAATATCGATTTCATGATAAACGGCACTATAATCACGAGTTTTATCTTTCGTGAGAACGTATGTATAGTATGATGAGTCCTTCGGTGCGGCAAAGCCGACATTGTCGAGCTGGTCAACACCAGAGCCGGCAACGGCAAGATCAACGGTAATGGTATTCGGCGTTCCAGAAACTCCGTTGGCAAGCTGATTCGAGGCGTCCAAACCAAGAGAGGCAATGGTCGGTCCGCCTGTCGTCGGTCCTTTCTCCTCCCATTCGTAAAAGGTGTCAAACGGTCCCGGTTGTCCGTCGAGCGTATCACAGAGCGTCGCCTCATGCTGCCGATAGGTCAGGATGCCATTAATCTCGCTGCCTTCTACCTGCACGGCTGCCGGCTTGACTTCCCAGCTCTTGATGGTATCAACGACCTGGTTTCCCTCGAGAAGGACGCGCCGCCCGTTGTAGTCCGTATCTGTCGCGATGTCCTGCAGCTGACGATACCCCTGATTGATTTCCTTTTGGATGGTCATCCTGTCTGTCTCAGTGTTCGTATCATTATTCGCATCGATGACCTTCTGCTTGATTGTGCGCAGAATAGAAATTTGATTTTGAATGCCGCCTTCTGCCAAATGCAGCATATCGGAGCCCTTTTTGGTGTTTTCATCATCCTGTCCGAGCGCCCGGATACGCACGCGCATCTTCTCTGAGATGGCATATTCGGACGCGCCGTCACCCGCACCGTTGATTTTCATCCCGCTCGCGACCTGCTTGAGATCCTTGCTAAGCTTGTCGTTGTTTTTCCGCAGCTCACCCAGTGCCATCTGTGCTGCTACGTTGTTCTTCACGACCATCGCCATGTCCGTCACTCCCGTTTGCCCGTCTGTCATCTTTCGGCATCGATGCCATTCACTTCCGTATGACCCTTTATCATTGTATCATAATCACATATCAATTTTCAAATAAATGCGATGAAAGTCGTTCCTAAGCATGCCACATCTGACACAGTCAAATATCTTATCCTCCTATACCTTCGAAAACACTCCGAATGCTTGCGCGTCCTCCATCTTTTCTTATATAATAAGGAGGTCATTGTAACCATAGCGAAACTGCATACAGAGGAGGAATTTCCTTGACACATGACCTTACCATCATCAATACCTTCGTGCTCTACATCGGCATCATGATGGCGATCGGCGTCTATTACTATCGACGCACGCGCAACATGAGCGATTATTTCCTCGGCAACCGCAAGCTCGGCGCCTGGGTGACGTCGCTGTCGGCGGAGGCGTCGGATATGAGCGGCTGGATGCTCATGGGCGTGCCGGGGTTCGCGTATCTCGCGGGGCTGAACGCGGGCTGGATCGCTGTCGGCATCGCCATCGGCACTTGGGCGAACTGGCATTTCGTCGCCGCCCGCCTGAGGAAATATACGGAGCTCGCGGACAACGCGCTGACGCTGCCGGAGTTCCTGCAGAACCGCTACCACGATACGACGAATCTGCTGCGCATCGTGCCGGCGATTTTCATCCTGATTTTCTTTGTGATCTATACGGCGTCGGGGTTTGTCTCGGCGGGGCGGCTGTTCGAGACGGTGTTCGGCATCCCGTATGAGTACGCGATCTTCATCGGCGCGGGATCGGTCATTTTCTATACGCTCGTCGGCGGGTTCCTCGCGGTTGCGCGCACGGATTTCATCCAGGGCATCATGATGTTCTTCGCGATCCTCGTCGTCCCCATCTGCGGTACGATGGCAAGCGGCGGTTTCGAGCGCACGCTCGCGGAGATCGGCAGCGTGCAGGCGTCGATGCTGCAGCCGCTGACGAAGCCGGACGGCTCGACGCTCGGCGCCATCGAGCTCATCTCGCTGCTCGCCTGGGGCATCGGCTATTTCGGCCAGCCGCATATCCTCGTGCGCTTCATGGCGATCCGCACGTCGGGGGAGATCCGGCAGGCGACGCATATCGCGATGACGTGGGTCGTCCTCTCGCTCGCGGCCGCGGTCGCCGTGGGCATGGTCGGCCGCGTCTATCTCACGGAGCCGCTCACGGGCACGGCGTCGGAGACGGTGTTCCTCGTCATGACGAATGAGCTCTTCCCGCCGATTGCCGCGGGACTCATCCTCTCGGCGGTGCTCGCGGCCATCATGAGCACGGCGTCGAGTCAGCTCCTCGTCGCGGCGTCGGCGTTCGCGCAGGATTTCTACCGCACGCTTATCCATAAGGACGCCGAGCAGTCGGAGCTCGTCTGGATCTCGCGCGCGAGCGTGCTCGTCATCGCGAGCCTCGCGGTGTTCCTCGGCTTCAATCCGAACAGCTTCATCCTCGATATGGTCTCGTATGCCTGGGCGGGCTTCGGCGCCGCCTTCGGCCCCGCGATCCTCATGAGCCTGTTCTGGAAACGCACGACGAGGAACGGCGTCATCGCCGGCATCATCGTCGGCGGCATCACGGTGCTCGTCTGGAAGCAGTTCGCGCTCTTCGGCCTTTACGAGATCGTCCCGGGCTTCCTCTTCTCCCTCCTCGCCATCTACGGGATCAGCCTCCTCGGCGAGCCGCCGGCGCAGGATATCCAGGAGACGTTCGACGCGGTGGGCAAGAGCCGCATCTGACCTCGCCTCCAGCATCCCCTGCCCTATAGTGAAAAGCTGCCCCGGGCGGCGAGCCAATGCTCGCCGCCTGGGGCAGCTTTCTTATCATCATCTGGGGCGCTTAAGGAAGCGCTGATTTATAGAGTGAAGTGGTAAAATCCTTTCATGAATCAGCGTTTCCTTAAGGAACCGCTGAGGAAACGAGATAAACTAAAAAGCCTCCCTCACAGCATCGCTATTTTCTTGAACGCTTCCTCCGTCATGCCCGCTTCCCGTGCTGCCACAGAAAGACTTAGCAGCCCCTTTTTCACAAGGTCGCAGAGCTGAGAAAGCCGCCCCTTTGCCACACCTTCCCGCCGTCCCAGTTCTCTTTCATCCTGTTTCGCGACTTCCATCGCACGATTCCAGTCCCATTTGAACGATACCATGTCCAGCACCTCCTGTTCGTTTTCCTTGAAATATTCCGCCATGAGATCATGCTGCTCGCAATATCGGATCGCACGGCAGATGGCTTCCTCCAGGGGAATGCCATTGGACGAGAGTTCTCTGACCTTCCCGACGAAGATGCTGTAACAGCGCAGTTCATAGCATTCCTCGAGAATCTTCCGCCCCGGCTCATAGTTGATATTATAGCACGGCACATCAAGCTCCAGCCGACTCTCTCCGCTAGGTCTTGCCGGAAACGCGTCGGAGAGATGCAGCACCTGATAATCCCGCTCCGCCTGCATGCCGTTGTACAGCACATAGAACTCCGGCGCGGGGAGCGATACCAGACTCGAATGATACGGTACATCCTTTGGCACGATGTTCCGATATAGCCGCGCCAAATACCATAGGAACCGCAGCGGCATATTGGGATTCCAGGTACTCTGCTGCTCGAGCAGGATCACCATACGATTCTCTACGAGAAAGCTGATATCGTTCTTCACATCATTGAAAAATGTTCCGCGCAGCGTACGGAACGTAATGTCCCGCGGATCCACATGATTCCCACTCAGCGCCGCATAGAGATGCGTGATCCGCCGTTTGTGTTTGAACATGTGGCGAAACAAAGAATCTTTGTAGGTTCGCTTAGCCTTCATCGCTCCCACCTCTCACTATTATTATATCATAAAAAGCACAAGGGAGCAGCCATCATCGAGATGTCTGCTCCCTTTGTATCATCATTTCTAGGTTGCTGCACCAGGCAGCGCCATGTTTGTTTATGCCTTCAGCACAGCGCCCGTGCTCGCGGAGGTCGTGAGCTTTGCGTAGCGGGAGAGGTAGCCGGTCTTGATTTTCGGCTCGGGCTGGTGCCAGTTCGCCTTGCGCTTCGCGAGTTCCTCGTCGCTGACCTTGAGCTCGAGACGGCGGTTCGGGATGTCGATGACGATGACGTCACCGTCCTCGATGAGCGCGATCGGGCCGCCCTCCATCGCCTCCGGCGAGATGTGGCCGACGCACGCGCCCTGGCTCGCGCCGCTGAAACGGCCGTCCGTGATGAGGCCGACCTTCAGCCCGCGGCCCGTGATGACGGCCGTCGGGTTGAGCATCTCCTGCATGCCCGGGCCGCCCTTCGGTCCCTCGTAGCGGATGACGACGACATCGCCGTCATGGATGTCGCCTGCCATGATGGCATCGCAGGCCTCCGTCTCGGAGTTGTAGCATTTCGCCTTGCCCTCGTAGGTGAGCATGTCATCCGCCACGGCCGACGCCTTGACGACGGCGTAGTCCGGCGCGAGGTTGCCCTTGAGGATGGCGATGCCGCCCTCCTTGCGGTACGGCGCGTCGACGCTGTGGATGACGTTGCGGTCGAGCACCTCGGCGTCCTTGATGCGGTCGCCGACCGTGCCCGTCACCGTGAGCGCGTCGAGATGGATGAGGTTCTTCGTCGCGAGCTCGTGCATGACGGCGGGAATGCCGCCCGCCTCGTCGAGGTCGACCATGTGATGCTTGCCGGACGGGCTGAGTTTCGCGATGTACGGCGTGCGGCGCGAGATCTCATCGAAGAGCGGCGCGGGCAGGTCGATGCCGGCCTCGTGCGCGATGGCCGTCAGATGCAGCACCGTGTTCGACGAGCCGCCGATGCCCATGTCGACCGTGATGGCATTCTCGAACGCCTCGCGCGTGAGGATGTCGCGCGGCTTGATGTCCTTCTTGAGCAGATCCATCACGACGGCGCCCGCGCGCTTCGCGAGCAGGCGGCGTGCGCCCGTATAGGCCGCGGGGATCGTGCCGTTGCCCGGCAGGCCCATGCCGAGCACCTCGGTCAGCGAGTTCATCGTATTCGCCGTGAAGAGACCCGCGCAGGAGCCGCAGCCCGGGCAGCATTTCGCCTCGAGCTCATGCATCTCCGCGTCCGTCATGTCGCCCGCCGCGTATTTGCCGGCCGCCTCGAACGCCTGGCTCACGCTCACGTCGCGGCCATGGAAGCGGCCGGGGAGCATCGGGCCGCCGGAGACGACGACCGCCGGGATATTGAGCCGCGCCGCCGCCATTAGCATGCCCGGCACGACCTTATCGCAGTTCGGGATGAGGACGAGCGCGTCAAACCCGGAAGCCATCGTGACCGCCTCGATGGAGTCGGCGATGAGCTCGCGGCTCGCGAGCGAGTATTTCATGCCCGTATGGCCCATGGCGATGCCGTCGCAGACACCGATGGCCGGGAACTCCAGCGGCGTGCCGCCGGCGGCCGCCACGCCGAGCTTTGCCGCCTCAGCGATCTCGCGCAGATGGATATGGCCCGGGATGATCTCATTGAAGGAATTGCAGATACCGATGAGCGGCTTCTTGAGATCCTCCTCACCGTAGCCGTTCGCATGGAACAAAGAACGATGCGCACAACGCGTGGCGCCTTTCTTGACAATATCGCTTCTCATAAACAACGCTCCTCACTATCTAATGCGGCCGCGGCATACCGCAGCCCGCGGCGAGGGGGCCCGCCGCGAAGGTGTTACTGATTTACAATTTTACACTTTTTGTATCAAGAATTCAAGCAGGCGCGAAAAAGTTTCCGCAGCGCCCTCTCACTGCTGCCATTCCTCGATGACCGCCTCGTGCTGCCGCGTCTTCTTGTCGTAGCTCACGCCCACGAGCAGCACCTCGCCGGCGTAGTCCGCGAGCGCTCCCGCGTACTCCTTTTCCTTGATCTGCCGGATGGCCGTCTGCGCCGCCCGGTCCCACT
>JAXGCE010000082.1:0-42075 GCA_034186105.1 Selenomonadaceae bacterium | reverse complement strand
TGAGTTGGGACAGTTGCACAAGTTGGCCAAGTTTTGAAACTCTGCCAACCATGAATGCTTTGTCTGATTATCTCACGAAATCTGGTCGGGAGGAATCCGGCGGATTGTTAGGCGCTTACGATCTTTCGCTCCTGAAATGCTGAAAAATGGACATGGAAAATCAGGCGGTCGTAAAATCGCCTTTTTCCATGCCGTTTTTCACTTGTCTTGGCAGCTTTACGCCGCCTGCTTCACCGGAATCCGGTGTCGTCCGGTCGTTCCGTTCTGGAATTTGTGATGCAATTTTTGAACGTTATGCGCCATGGCCAGGAGGATGACGGCGACGAGGGCGTTTTCAGTGCCTCGTCCGAGAAATCTGCGAAAGTTCATGTCGGCCTTGGTGTCTGCGAATGCGCCCTCGGCTTGGATGCTCCGGTTGGTCCGCAGCTCGATGCCTTCTTCCGATGTGATCCGCGCGAGGTCTTCCTGCCGCTGGCGCAGGAATTTCTTCGCGACGGTGAGATGCTTCGTGCGTTCTTCCACCGGCTTCTTGAAGTGGTTGCCGTGGATGCAGTTCTCCTTCAGCGGGCAATCCTTGCAGTCTTCGCAGGTGTAGCAGGTCTTCTCGCTCTTGTAGCCGGTCTTCGTCTTCGACTGGTACGTCCGCTCCGCTTTCAGCTTGCGGTGGTTCGCGCAGAGATAGGCGTCTTCTTCCGGGAGGTACGTCATGTTCTCGAAGCGCCCGATATCGTTCTTCCATTTGCGCGTCTTGCTTTTTTCGTAGTTGCTGGGCTTGATGAACGAGTTCAGGCCGTGGTCTTCGAGATACGTGTAGTTCTCCTCACTCTCATAGCCGGCATCCGCAATAACGTTCTCGCAGCATGTCCCGTAGTACTGCTCGAACTCGCGCAGAAAAGCGAATCGTGAACGAAGACGATGCCGTCCGCCACGATTTTCTGGCGGAACTTGCGGCGCAGACGCTTGAGGTGGTGCAGGTGAACCGTGTCTCCGCAGGCAATGTGGATGTCAAAGTCGGTGTCTGCTTTTTCGAAGAAGCCTGGGAGCTTGGTGAGGAGCTTGTCCCGGCACTTCTCGACGGCCTTGCGCCAGACGAACTTGTACTTGTTGGCGAAGGATTCAATCTTCGTGCCGTCGATGAAGATGTCTTGAAAGGAGACCGCACCGATCTTTTCGAGGAACTTTCCCATCTGCGCAAGGATGTCGCGGATGCACGGGCGCAGGCGTTTCGTGAGGAAGCGGGAGATGGTCGCGTGGTCCGGAGCAGGTTTGCCTTCGAGGAGGTACATGAACTTGATGTTGCTGCGGCAGGCTTCTGATTGTTTGCATATCTCAATTCTACACCGAATCCCGAGCTTTTTACAGCCCGGGATTTTCTGTACATACAAAAAAGGCTGCTACAAATAACTGCAACAGCCCCGGTTTGACTTTTTGGATTGAAAGAGGTTACTGCGCGTCAAACAGCGGCAGCTTCTCGAGGTAGATGATGTCCTCGCGCTCGGCGGCGCCGCCTTCGGCGAGGGCGGCGGCTTGGCCTATGACGCGGCCGCCGGCCTGCTCGCAGAGGGCGCGCAGCGCGGCGATGGAGCCGCCTGTGCTGATGACGTCGTCGAGGAGCAGGACATTGTGTCCCTTGATGCGCTCGATGTCCGGGCCGTCGAGGCAGAGCTTCTGCTCGCCTTCCGTCGTGATGGAGACGTCTTTGACCCAGATCGGGTGCTCCATGTAGGCCTTGATGGACTTGCGCGCGACGACGTAGCGTTTCTGCCCGAGGACTTTCGCAAGCGCAGCGGCGAACGGGATGCCCTTTGTCTCGGCCGTCAGGATGACTTCTGTCTCTTTCGGCACGCGCTTCGCGATCTCTTTCGCGCAGTTTTCGACGAGCTCGACGTCGCCGAGCATCACGAAACCCGCGATCGCGAGCGTATCTGTCACGTTGAGGATCGGCAGCTCGCGCGTCACGCCAGCTACGGTCAAACGATAATATCTGTCTGCCATGAAATTGAAAACCTCCAAAAATGTATCCAAAGGACGCTTTTAAAGCGTTGCCTTATGCGACAGGTTAATGCGGCCTTTGTCGTCGATCTCGACGACTTTGACGGTCAGCTGGTCGCCGATCTTCACGACGTCTTCAACTTTCTCGACGCGGCGCTTCGCGAGTTGCGAGATGTGGCAAAGGCCTTCCTTGTTCGGCAGAATCTGGACGAACGCGCCGAATTTCAGGATGCGCGTGACCGTACCGGTAAAGACCTCGCCGACTTCGACTTCGCGGACGATGTCATTGATCATCTGCTTTGCCTTCGCCATGCCTTCGGCGTCATTCGACGTGATAAAGATGTTGCCATCCTCATGGATGTCGATGTCGACGCCTGTTGCGTCAATGATACCGCGCACGACTTTGCCGCCCGTGCCGATGACATCACGAATCTTGTCCGTCTTGATCGTGATGGTCTCGACGCGCGGTGCATACGGCGAGAGCTCCTTCGCAGGCTCATTGATGCATTCGAGCATTTTGCCGAGGATGAATGCACGGCCGCGCTTTGCCTGCTGGAGTGCTGACGAAAGGATGTCACGTGACAGGCCGTCAACCTTGATGTCCATCTGGATGGCCGTGATGCCCTCGCTCGTGCCTGCGACTTTGAAGTCCATGTCTCCGAGCGCATCCTCCATGCCCTGGATGTCCGTAAGGATCGTATACTTGTCCCCTTCCTTGACGAGGCCCATGGCGACGCCGGAAACCGGGCGCTTGATCGGCACGCCCGCATGCATCAGCGAGAGCGTGCTGCCGCAGACGGAGGCCTGCGAGCTCGAACCATTCGACTCGAGGACTTCCGAAACGAGGCGCACGGTGTACGGGAACTCTTCAATGGATGGGACGACGGGCACGAGGGCACGCTCGGCAAGCGCTCCGTGACCGATCTCGCGGCGGCCGGGGCTGCGCATCGGGCGCGCCTCGCCGACACAGTAGCCGGGGAAATTGTAATGGTGGATGTAGTGCTTCGTCGTCTCGGGGCCGAGGCCGTCGATGATCTGCTCGTCACCCAAAGGGCCGAGCGTCGTGACCGTCAGCACCTGCGTCTGGCCGCGCGTGAAGAGTGCCGATCCATGCGTGCGCGGCAAGAGGCCCACTTCGCAGGAAATCGGGCGGACTTCTTCGACGCCACGGCCGTCGGGGCGAATCTTTTCATGCGTGATCATGTGGCGCACGACGGATTTCTCGAGGTCGTGGAACGCCATGGCGATCTCTTTTTCCATCTCGGGATAGTCTGGCAGGAAATGCTCCGTGACGTCGGCCGCAATGGCGCCGATGTGGGCGTCACGGTCGAGCTTGTCCGGGTTGCGCGTCGCCTGGTCGAGGCGCTCGCGCGCATAGGCGTCGATCGCCGCCGCGAGCTCGTCCGGCACGGTGAAAAGATGAGCTTCCATCTTTTCCTTGCCGCAGGCGCGCTGAATCTCTTCTTCGAACTCGACGATGCGCTGAATCTCCTTGTGGCCGAACAGGATGGCGTCGAGGATGACGTCTTCGGGGAGCTCGTTCGCGCCAGCTTCGACCATCATGACGGCGTCGTGCGAGCCCGCGACCGTGAGGTTCAGCGTCGAGACGGCGCGCTGCGCTTCTGTCGGGTTGACGATGAATTCGTCGTCAATGCGACCGACACGCACGCCGGCAATCGGCCCTTCGAACGGGATGTCGGAGACGGAGAGCGCCGTGCTCGCACCGATCATGGCCGCAATCTCGGGCGCATTGTCCTGCTCGACGGAGAGCACGGTTGCGACGATCTGCACGTCGTTGCGGAACCCTTTTGGAAACAGTGGACGGATCGGGCGGTCGATGAGGCGTGCGCAAAGCGTCGCATCGCTCGACGGACGGCCTTCGCGCTTGATGAAGCCGCCGGGGATCTTGCCCGCCGCGTACATCTTTTCCTCGTAATCGACCGTCAGTGGAAAGAAATCCACGCCTTCGCGCGGTTCTTTCGATGCCGTGGCCGTCACGAGCACAACGGTGTCGCCATAGCGCACGAGCACGGCGCCGTTCGCCTGCTTTGCCATCTTGCCGTGCTCGATGATGAGCTTTCGCCCGCCCACTTCCATTTCAAAGGTTTCCATTCTGGGTTCCTCCAATTTTATTGATTCGTTGCTATTTATTTTACTTTGTTTTCATTCGACATGGAAAACGAAAATCCTCTTTTCCGCAGGCAGGTTGTACAATTTCGTCTGTATGTGCTCCCTACTACTCCCCCCGCCGCTCACGCGGCCCGTCTCCCCTCAGGGAGGGGGGCTTGCATGATTGACGGGCTTTGCATTCCAAGGATTCTGCCTGCTTCAAGTTACGATATGCTTGAACGACCTGCGTCCGAAGGTCGTCCAGCGTGCCGCTGTTGTCGAGGACGACGTCGGCGCGGGCGCATTTTTCCGCGAGCGGCATCTGGGCGGCGATGCGGGCGCGGGCTTCGTCTTCGCTCCAGTCGTTGCGCGCCATGAGGCGCTGCAGCTGAACGTCTTCTGAGACGGAGGCGACCCAGATCTCGCCACAGAGGCGATCCCAGCCAGACTCAAAAAGAAGCGGTACATCGAGTACCGCAACTTCTGTGTGCTGCTTTTTGAATCTGTCGAGGCGACGCTGCGCCTCGGCGAGGAGGATCGGATGCGCCGCGCTGTCGAGCCACTGGCGCTCGGCGGGGTCTGAAAAGACGATTGCGCCGATGGCGCGACGGTCGAGCGTGCCGCCCGGCTTCAAGATGCGTTCGCCCCAGTGAGAGACATAGAGATTCCAGAGCGGCTGCTTCGGCTGCATGAGTTCGTGTGCCATGGCGTCAGCGTCGAGGATACGAGCGTCGAGTTGCTTCAGTATGGAGGAGACGGTGCTTTTGCCGCAGGCGATGCCGCCCGTCAAGCCGATAATCTTCATTGTCGCACCCGCGGAAGTTACTTTGTTCTGTTTGTTTTTACCTGCAGGGGACTCCCCCCACCGCTCTCGCGGTCCGCCCCCCCTCTGGGAGGGGGGCTGCATCCTCAGGGGCTCCGTTTCTTTTTTTACTTCTTTCATTTTGCTTCTGCCCAGTTCTTTCCTACATTCACGTCGATGACGAGTGGGACGCTGAGGTCGGCCGCTTGCTCCATCGCTTCTTTGAGGATTGCCGTGACCTGCGGGATTTCTTCGTTGACGACTTCGAGCACGAGTTCGTCGTGGACTTGGAGCAGGATGTGGCTCTTGACGTTTGCTGCTTTCAGCATGCGTGCGGCGCGGATCATCGCGATCTTGATGATGTCGGCGGCCGTGCCCTGGATCGGCGTGTTCATCGCCATGCGCTCGGCGAGCGAGCGCTGGTTGAAGTTTTTGCTGTGGATGGCGGGAAGCTCGCGGCGGCGGCCGTACATCGTCGTGACGGCACCTGTCTCGTGCGCTTCTTTCACGACTTTGTCCATGAAGGCCTTGACGCCCGGATAGCGCGTGAAGTATTCGTCGATGTAGCCTGCCGCCTCTTTGCGCGCGATATGGAGGTCTCGCGAGAGGCCGTAATCACTGATGCCATAGACGATGCCGAAATTGACGGCTTTCGCGCGGCGGCGTTCCTCGCTCGTGACTTCGTCCAAAGGCACATGGAAGACTTCGGCGGCCGTGCGGGCGTGGATGTCCTGCCCTTCGCAAAATGCTTCGATGAAATTCTCGTCCTGCGACATGTGCGCGAGCAAGCGCAGCTCGATCTGCGAGTAGTCGGCCGAAAGCATAGCGTCGTAGCCTTTGCCTGGCTCGAACAGCGCGCGAATCTCCTTTCCCTGCTCCGTGCGTACGGGAATGTTCTGGAGGTTCGGGTCGGAGCTCGAGAGGCGGCCCGTCGCCGTGACGGTCTGGTTGAAGCTCGTGTGGACGCGGCCCGTCTCTTCGTTGATGAGGCCTGCGATGCCGTCGAGATACGTCGATTTCAGCTTCGTCCAGAGACGATAGCTCAAGATGCACTCGATGATCGGGTGCTGATACCGCAACGTCTCAAGGACTTCGGCATTCGTCGAATAACCCGTCTTCGTCTTCTTGACGGGCGGCAGGCCGAGGTCTTCAAACAGCACGGCGCCGAGCTGCTTTGGTGAGTTGATCTTGAAGGTCTTGCCCGCGAGCGTGTAGATGTCGTCTTCGAGGCCCTTGATCTTGTCACCGATGACTTCGGCTTTCTCCGCGAGGTGGTCGCGGTTCACATAGACGCCTGTCTGCTCCATCTGGTAAAGCACAGGCACCAGCGGCAGTTCGATCGTTTCATAGAGCTGCGTGAGGCCGAGCGCGTCAAGCTGGGCGCGCATCAAGGGAAGGAGGCGCGTATAAGCGTCGCGTACGTCGTTTTCCGTCAGCGTCTCTGGCTGCACTTCCTCGGGGAAGAATTCCGCGAGGAGCTCGGGAATCGTGTATTCCGACGCTTCGGGGTGCAGCAGGTATGCCATGAGCTTCAGGTCGTCGACGCGCTTGCCGTCATCGAATGTCAGGCCCGCGTGAAGGCAGGCTTTCCAGTCAAAGACGATATGGCCGTCGGGCGTGACAACATCAATCGTTGAAAGATCGGGCATTTCAGGCGTCTCTGCAGCCGTCTTTTTCGATGCTGCCTTTGCCTTGCCACCCGCTTTTTCGCCATCGGCCGAAAGTGCGAGCGTCGCTTCCTGCTTCGCCTCTGCCTTCGCTGGTGATGCGAGTTTCGCCAAGAGCTTCTTGCCGCGCGTCAGCACGGCTTTGAGGTTGTAGCGCTGGCAGAATGCCGTGAATTTCGCGAGGTCGGGATGGACGCTGTAATTGCCTGGTGCATCGATATCCGGCACGCTGAGGTTGATCGTCGCGAGCGTCTTCGAGAGTCTTGCCTGCTCGGCAAATTCTGTCAGGCGTTCTTGGAGCTTCTTGCCCTTGACGTCGCCGGCATGGTCGAGGACGTTTTCGAGCGTGCCGTATTCCAGCAGCAGCTTCGTCGCCGTCTTCGGTCCGACGCCCGGGACGCCGGGGATGTTGTCCGACGTGTCGCCCATGAGGCCTTTGAGGTCGATGAGCTTGATGGGCTTCATCTGGTACTCTTCCGTGAATGCTGCTTCGTCGTATTCCTTGAGATCTGTGATGCCTTTTTTCGTCATGAGGACACGCAAGTTCTCGCGCACGAGCTGGAGCGCATCGCGGTCGCCCGTGACGACGAGCGCGTCATAGCCAGCAGCCGCTGCCTGCGTCGCAAGCGTGCCGATGATGTCATCGGCCTCGTAATTGTCTTTCTCGAGGAACGTGACGCCGAGTGATGCGGAAAATTCCTGCAGCAGCGGGATCTGGCTCTTGAGCTCGTCCGGCGTCTTGTCGCGCGTGCCCTTGTACTCAGCATAGAGCTCCGTGCGGAACGTATGGCGGCTCTTGTCGAATGCGATGACGAGCTCGTCAGGCTTCAGCTCTTCCCAGAGCTTCAGGAACATGTTCGAGAAGCCAAAGATGGCATTCGTGTACTCGCCCGTCGGGGACGTCAGCGGCGGCAGGGCGAAGAACGCACGGAAGAATAGGCTGCTGCCGTCGAGGATGACAAAACGCTTTTTCAAGAAACTGCCTCCGTCTGCGTCGTGGTCACAGGCGCGGCCTGTACTTTCATCTTGTGGTAGACATACTGCTTGTTCTGGAGGCCGCCGTCGAGGTGGAACAGCGTCTGCACGTCATCAGCGTTGCAATAGAGCACGTCTTTCTTGTTGTAGCCCGTGGCTTTGCCAACCGTGCTGAACAGGACTTCGGACTTTTCATCCCATCCGAGGTTCACGCCTGCCGCATCGGCGAGGTCAATGGCCGGCAGATACGTGATGCCGTCCTGCTCGACGGCCTTGTTCTGGAGCTTCTTGCCCTCGACCACGATGTTGTAGACTTTGCCGATGTACGTCGGCTCGCCGTCCGAGGCTTCGATCTTCTTTTCGATGTCTTCGTCGCTGATGAAATTCTGTACGCCATAGCCTTTGAGCCATTTCGTTGCCTCTCCGACATCGAGCGGCTGGCGGTCGTAGCCATCCGGATAAACATAGAATGCGATGCGGTCATCCGGCGCTTTCTCGACGACGATGCGGTTGTACGTGATCTCGATCGGCGTGCCGACTTTGACGAGGTCGAAGACATCTTCGACGTCTTTCTCATTCATGCGAATGCAGCCATTCGAAACATAGTGGCCGATGGATTCTGGCTTGTTCGTGCCATGGATGCCGTAGTTGCCCTGGACTTCCATCCAGCGGTAGCCGAGTGGGTTGCTCTCGCCGGATGGGATGGAGTACTCAGGATCCGTCGGATCCGTCCACGTCGGGTTGAGGTCTTTTGACTCGACTTTGAAATAGCCTACAGGCGTCGGCGTCGATGCTTTGCCTGGGCCGATGGGATAGAGGCGGATGCGTTTCTGTCCTTCGTAGACGGCGAGCGAGCGAGCCGCAAGGTTGATGCTGATCTTGCGGCTGTCGATGGCAGCTTCGTCGCTGACTGGCGTTTCCGCAGGTGTCTGCGTCGTCGTGGTAGCGGCCGGCGTCGTTGTCGTCGTTGTCGTCGCTGCTGGCGTCTGCTGCGGCTGGGCTGGCGTCGTCACGGGAGCCGTCGTCGTGGCAGGAGTCGTCGTGTCAGAAGCTGGCGTTGCAGCAGATGCAGCGGCAGGAGTCGCGGCCGTTGTCGCAGGAGCAGACTGCTCTGCGGCAAAAGCGGTGGGGAAAGAACTTGTGAGGAGGGCGGCGCTGAGGAGCGCTGCCGTCAAATGTTTTTTGTTCATGTGAAAGACTCTTTTCTATATGAAAATAAAACAATAAATCCTTTGTTATCCTAGCATGTTTGGTATTGATACACAAGAGATTTCTACGCGGATCAGCTCTGTTGCAGGATCGTATAGGTCTCTGGGTGAATGCCGGGACGTATGACGACTTTGATGTCGGTGCCAAATTCAGCTGCGAGGTTCATCATCAGCTGGTTCTGGCGTAACTCTTCGGCGACAGTCTCGTGGACTTCGATCTCGTAGCCGCTCTTTGCATGGTGCTTGTGCTCCATACGGCGGATGTCGCGGCTGATGCGGATGGAGACGGTCTCCGGGGACTCGATGCGGCCGCGACCGTGGCAAACGGGGCAATCGCTGTAGACGACGCTCTCGAAGTTCGACCGCGACTTGCGCCGCGTGATCTCGACGAGGCCGAGCGGCGTGATGTCGATGATGTTCGTCTTCGCGCGGTCATTTCGCGCGCCATCGCGCAGGAAATCAAGCAGTGCCTGTTTCTGCGCGTCCGTCTCCATGTCGATGAAGTCGACGATGATGATGCCTCCGATGTCACGCAGGCGGATCTGCTTGAGGATCTCAGCCGCTGCTTCGAGGTTCGCCTGATAGACCGTATCGCCGAGGTTCGTCTTGCCGACGTATTTGCCAGTGTTGACGTCGATGACCGTCAACGCCTCCGTCTTGTCGATGACGAGGAAGCCGCCCGATTTCAGCTCGACCTGCCGTGCGCCGACGTTTTCGATCTCCTGCTCGACATGGTAGCGCTGGAAAATGGGCTCGCGGCCGTCGTAGAGCTTGACGCGCGGCACGAGGTCTGGCGAGAGGAACGAGACGAGCTCGCGCACGCGCTCGTACGCCTCGCGGTCATCGACGATGAGCTCGTCAACGTCCTCGCTGAAGCGGTCGCGCACGATGCGCACGAGCAGGTCGGCATCGCGATAGAGAAGCGCTGGCGCATGGCTGAGCTTGAACTTGCGCGCGATGGAGGCCCAGAGGTTTTCGAGGTATTTCGCATCCTCGGCAAAGGCTTTTTCTGATATGCCTTCCGCCGCTGTGCGCACGATGAGCCCCATGCCCTCAGGCGCGTATTTTTCAGCAAGTGCATGGAGGCGGTTGCGCTCCTGCTCGTCCTCGATGCGCCGCGAGAGACCTGTGTAGGCTGCGGTCGGCATGAGCACGAGGTTGCGGCCAGGCAGGGAGAGATGGAGCGTCGCACGCGGGCCTTTCGTGCCGACAGCGTCCTTGATGATGCCGACGGGCAGGTTTTGGCCGACGTGGATCTTCTGTGGCTTCGCGGCTTTGGCGACGCCCTTCGGGATGTCGTGCGGCGCGCCGTCGCCAACGTAGAGGAATGCATTCTTTTCCTGGCCGATGTCGACGAACGCGGCCTGCATGCCGGGCAGGACGTTCTGCACGCGACCTTTGTAGATGTTGCCGACGAGATGCGCGTGCGAAGCGCGCTCGACCTCGACGGCCAATAATTCGCCGTCTTCGACGATGGCCATACGGGTTTCTTCGGGGACGATGTTTAAAAGAATCGACTTCATTTGTCGGCTCCTCTCGCACCCACGGAAGATACGACATGCGAATTGCTATGACGTGCAGGGGACTCCCCCCACCGCTCTCGCGGTCCGCCCCCCCTCTTGGAGGGGGGCTGCATAATTGAGAGGCTCCGTTCCTTTCTTTTATGCATAAGCAATAAGATCCTTTCTTTTTCCAGTTAAGGACGTTCTATGAATATCAGCTTCAGCGACTTTGATCGGCAGGCCGAACTGGGTAGCGAGCGTCTCGAGGATTTCGCCGGGTTTGACGCTGCCGGTGCTGCCGAGAATTTTTGTTGCGATGTCCACCTGGAGCACGCCGTTTGCGATCGTCGCTTGGAGCGGAGCGCCGAGGAACTTCTTGATGTCTTTTGTGCGCGTCTTTTTCGGTGTCACACGCGTGTAAATGACTTCCGTCGTTGCGTTGAATTTTGCAATGGCTTCTGTCGCCCTTTTTGCCGCATCGCCACCCGCAAGCTCTGCATGGAGCGGCACGCGAATGTGATAGCGCGCCTCGTCGGCGAGGTTCATGAGCGCGATGTGCTTGCCCTTGATCTCTTGGAGCTTCAGCACGCGGATGCCGGGCGGCAGCTGCACGCGCAGGCGGTCAAAGACTTCGGGCTGCGCGAGTTCCTTGCGCAGTGCGAAATCCATGTACTCGGCCTCGCTCGAAACGCCGACGGCGAGCGCCGAGCCAAACGCGATCTTCATGTGCGGGTTAAACCCCTCGGAATACGCCATCGGCAGCTTTGCGCGGTCGAATGCCTTGATGAAGACATCAGCATATTCGAGATGCGAGACGAAGCGCACGTCGGCATCTTTCGTGACGCGGGCGCGATACCAGTAGACGGGCTGCTGTTTCTTGCCGCCATCCTCAGGATGCACCGGCTGCGGAACGAATTTTTCCTGCAACGCGCCCCTTGCGTCTTCCTGCTTCTTGTAGTCGATGACGTGGACGCCAAGCGTCGGACAGATGCCGCAGGCGCTGCATTTGCCGCGACGGCAGTCCTCCGTGAGCTCGGCCGCCATGGCCTTCTGCCATTCGCGCAGGAAAAAGTCCTTCGTCGCGCCCGGCGACGTGATTTCCCAGGGCAGCGGCTCATCGAAGCTGCGCGTGCGCTCGGCGTAGTCCTTGATGTCGAGGCCGCATTTCTCGAATGCTGCATGCCAGATGTCATCGTGGAACAAGTCGCTCCAGCCGTCGAACTTCGCGCCGTCGCGCCACGCCTGTTCGAGCACGCGCGCGAGACGGCGATCGCCACGCGCGAACGCGCCTTCGATGACAGAGAGGCGCGCATCATGGTAGTTGAACGTGATGGCGCGATCCGTGATGTGTTCCTTGAGGAGCCGCTGGCGTCGCTCAAATTCCGCGAGCGGCACCTGGCCGAACCACTGGAATGGCGTGTAGGGCTTTGGTACGAAGCAGGCGACAGAGATCGTGACCTTGACGCCGCGCTTGCCTTTGATCTCCGTGTAGAGGTCGACGACTTTCTTCGCGAGGTCGGCGATGCCGATGACGTCTTCATCTGTCTCGGTCGGCAGACCCATCATGAAATAGAGCTTGACCTGCTTCCAGCCCTGACGGAACGCCGCGCCGCAGGCCGTCAGCAGGTTTTCTTCCGTGACGCCCTTGTTGATGACGTCGCGCAGACGCTGCGTGCCAGCCTCGGGCGCGAATGTCAGGCCGGACTTTCGCACCTGCTGCATCTTGTGTGCGAGGTCAATGCTGAAGCTGTCGATGCGCAGCGATGGCAGCGAGAAGCTGACTTTTTCATGGCGGAACTCGTCCATGAGGTCGTCGACGAGACGGCCGAGGCACGAGTAGTCGGCCGACGACAGCGACGTCAGGCTCATCTCGTCATAGCCGGAGACATCGACGAGGCCGCGCGCCATCTCGCGCAGGTGCTCCTCCGTGCGCTCGCGTGCCGGCCGGTAGCAGATGCCGGCCTGGCAGAAGCGGCAGCCGCGCGAGCAGCCGCGGAACAGTTCGAGCATGACGCGGTTGTGTACGATGTTCATGTACGGCACGACGGGATGCTCGACGGACTTCACCTGATCCATGTCTTTGACGACGCGCTTGTAGATGACGGGCTTGGCTGCTGCATCGAGCGGCGTCAGCGCGGTAAAATGGCCGTCCTCGTCGTAGCTGTCTTCATAGAATGACGGCACATAGATGCCATCGACGTCGAGCAGGCGGCGCAGGTATCCGCGCCGTCCATCTGGGCAGCCTTCAGCCTTCCATGCTTCATAGACGTCGCAAATTTCCGTGATGACTTCCTCGCCCTCGCCGACGACGAAGAAATCGAAGAACGGTGCGATCGGCTCGACGTTGTAGACGCACGGGCCGCCGCCCACGACGAACGGGTCGTCCAGCGTACGGTCAGCGGCATGGAGCGGGATGCCTGCGAGGTCGAGCATGTTCAGCACGTTCGAGTAGATCATCTCGTACTGGAGCGAGAAGCCGAGGAACGAAAAATGCTTGATCTCCGTCTTTGTCTCGAGCGAATACAGCGGAATCTGCTGCTCACGCATGATGGCTTCCATGTCCGTCCATGGCGCGTAGACACGCTCGGCCGCAATATCTGCGCGGCTGTTGAGGATTTCATAGAGAATGGCGAGGCCGAGGTTGCTCATGCCGACCTCGTAGACATCGGGCAGCGCGAGCGCGAATGTGCATTTCACTGCCGCATGGTCTTTGATGACGGCATTCCATTCGCTGCCCGTATAGCGTGCCGGCTTTTCGACACTCTGCAGCACGCTGGGGTCGAGTGTTACCATTTCGTTCAGTTCTCTCCTTATGGAAAAAGGGCGGCGGTGCCGCCCCTTTTTGACTAGAATAATAGTTTCTGTTTTCTCTGATGGATATTCAAGAGGATCGCGATCGACAAGATGTTCGTCGTCAGCGAGCTGACGCCGTAGCTCATGAGCGGCAGCGGAATGCCGGTGACGGGCATGATGCCCATCGTCATGCCGACATTGACGAGCACATGGAACGCGATCATCGACGTGATGCCGACAGCGAGCAGACGGCCGAACGTATCGGCGGCGTCACGCGCGATCTGGATGCCGCGCCAGAGCACGACGAGATATAAAAGCAGCAGAAACGCCGCGCCGATGAAGCCGAGCTCCTCGCCGACAACGGCGAAAATGAAGTCCGTATGGTTCTCTGGCAAAAAGTTCAGCTGGCTCTGCGTTCCATGGAAAAGCCCTTTGCCGAAGAGCATGCCTGACCCGATGGCGATTTTTGACTGAATGATGTGATAGCCGGAGCCCAGAGGATCGACATTCGGATCCATGAAGACCATGATGCGCATTTTTTGATAGTCTTTCAGAAAATGCCAGAGCACCGGCATCGCGGCAAGTCCGGCTGCAAAAATCGCTCCGAGCAGCCGCAACCGGATCCCCGAGACGAAAATCATGCCGAAGAAGATGGCCATGAAAACGAGCGAGGTACCGAGATCTGGCTGTTTCAAGACCAAGAGGAACGGCACACCGACATAGGCCGCGATCGGCAACAGGTCATGCAGCGTATTGAGATGGCCGACGCGCTCCTCCATCATGCCGGCGAGGCAGACGATCATGATGAGTTTCGAGAACTCCGACGGCTGCAGGCTGATCGGGCCGATGACGATCCAACGCTGCGCGCCGAGCGCCGACTGGCCGGCGACCATGACAGCGATGAGCATGACGAGATTGAAGATGTAGAGCTTCTTGCGGAAGCCCGCGAGCATCTTGTAGTCAAAATTCATGAGGAACGCCGCAAACGCGATGTTCATGATGGCGAACAGGCCTTGGCGCTGGACGAACCAGTAGCGCTCCTCGGTCGGCGAGTTGATGTGCGTCGCGCTGCCGATGATGATGAGGCTCATGATGATGATGCCCGCCGTCGCGATGACGAGCGGCATGTCGAGCCGCTTGAAGATTTTCTTGTTCAACGCTTTCCACCGTGCCTGAGGTTCGTGACGGGGATGTTCGCGACGAGCGCGACGGAATCTTCGTCATTTGCGAGCGAGATGTCCATTTCCTGCGGGTTGATGTCGAGATACCGCGCCACAACTTCGAGGATGTCCTGCTTGAGGTGATCCATGACTTCAGGCGAGACGCTCGCGCGGTCATGGATCAGCACGACTTTGAGGCGGTCGCGCGCGACCTTGCCCGAAGGTTCTTTCTTGCCGAAGATCTTCATGAGTGCATTCAGCATCGTTCTCCCCCCTTACATTCCAAAAACATGCTTGAGACGGGAGAAGAATCCCTCTTTCGGGAACGTCATGAACGGAACCTTCTCGCCGAGAATGCGGCCGACGATGTTGCGGTAGGCCTGGCCTGCCGTCGACTTGTCCATCGTGATGCAGGGCTCGCCGCGGTTCGTGCTCGTGATGACCATCTTGTCGTCCGGCACCTGGCCGATGCACTCGATGGAGAGGATGTCATTGATGTCGTCCATGTCGAGCATGTCGCCAGACTCCACCATCTGCGGGCGGATGCGGTTGACGATGAGCTTGATGTTCTCCTTGTCGGCGCGGCCGAGCTCGCCGATGATCTTGTCCGCGTCGCGCACAGCCGAAATCTCAGGCATCGTCACGACAATGGCGACGTCGGCCGCCGCGATGGCCGTCTGGAAGCCCTGCTCGATGCCGGCCGGGCAGTCGATCAGGATGTAGTCAAATTCCTTGCGCAGTTCCTCGCAGAGCTTGACGAGTTCCTCAGGGTTCACGGCCGACTTGTCCTTGACCTGCGATGTCGGCAGCAGGAAGAGGTTTTCGACTTTCTTGTGGCGCACGAGCGCCTTCTTGTACGGCACGCGGCCCTGCGTCACGTCGATGAGGTCGTACATGATGCGGTTTTCGAGGCCGAGCAAGAGGTCGAGGTTGCGGAGGCCCGTGTCCGTATCGACGAGCACGACATTCTTGCCGCGCATCGCAAGTCCCATGCCGAGGTTCGCCGTCGTCGTCGTCTTGCCGACGCCGCCCTTGCCGGACGTGATGACAATAATTTCACTCATCTATTGTTCCTGCCTTTCTGTTGCCTTGCTTTCTTCTTTATCTCTCAATCGGTTCGATGACGATCTGCCCGTCCTTGATGGAAGCACGTTCGGGGCGCGCCGTCTTCTCGATGCCTTGCGGCGCCTCGTCCGGCGAGCGCGCGATGAGGTCTGCGATGCGGATCTGCGTCGGGATCAGGTGGTCGGCGATGACGAAAGCGTTCTGGTTGCCGAATGCTCCCGCATGCACCATGCCGCGGCACGTGCCGCGGATGTCGATGCTGCCGCCTGCGATGATCTGCGCGCCAGGGTTCACGTTGCCGCAGACGAGCACGGAGCTTTTCGTGCGGACTTCCTGACCGCCGCGCAGCGTCTTGTTCACGACGACCATCTGCACGGCTTCGTCATCGGCAGTCGGTGCTGGCTGCTCTGGAGCAACCGTTGCCGCTGGTGCTGCTGGTGCCGGCGCTGCTTCCATCTGCCGCTTCTGCACTTTCGTCCGCGCGCGGCGCGAGCCGCCCTGTGCTGCGGGAAAATGGTTGCGCGAAACACTGAAGATGACGCCGGACTCATGGAACAGCTTCCGCAGCTTCTCCATGTCGTCTTTCGGCAGCGAGCCCTCCATCGCGTGCATGACCGTGCCCCGGCAAAAGAAGCCGGAGCCCGTCTTGAGCTTCGCGCGGATCTCCTGCTCGATGGCCGCATATGTCGCGCCAGCAGCAAACAGCAGCTGCAAGCCTGACTTCGTCCCCTTGATCCTTACGATTTCGTCACTCATGGTTCGCGTTTCCTTTCGTAACTTCCGTAACTCCCGAAACTCCTGTGATTTCCGTCCCCAACGATCTGAACTCTCTGGTTATTGCTTCTTCTGCGGCTGTGCTGTTGCCGCTTTCTTCGCCGCTTCGGCCGCCGCTGCCGCCTGCGCCTCGGGCGCATAGCGGCCGACATGAAATGCGGCCTCGAGGATCTCGCGGCCGATCGGCACAGCCGACTGCGCACCGAAACCACCCTGCTCGACAATGACGGCGACGACGATGTTCGGATTGTCAAATGGCCCATAGGCCACGAACCAACCGTGATCGCGGCCTTGCGAGTTCTCGGCTGTGCCCGTCTTGCCCGCGATGTCGATTGGGAAATCGCGGAAGGCTGAAGCAGCCGTGCCGACTTTCGTGACCTGGTGCAGTCCCTGCTGTACGAGGCGGATGACATTCTCTGGCACTTGCAGCGTCGAGAGGAGTTCCGGCTGGAAATCTTTGACGAGCACGCCATCCTGCGTCTGGATACGGCTGACAAGATGCGGCTTGAAGCGCTTGCCGTCCGCTGCGATCTCGCCCATGACCATCGCGGCCTGCAGCGGCGTCACGAGGTTGAAGCCCTGGCCGATGGCTGCATCGAATGTCTCGGAGAGGTACCACTCACCGTCTTCGAAGTTCTTTTCCTTGTAACGGCGGTTCGCGACGAGACCGTCTGCCTCATACGGCAGATCGATGCCCGTACGCGCACCGAGGCCAAACATGCGCGCATATTTTTCAAGCGCATCGATGCCGAGGCGGTTGCCCATCTCATAGAAGTAGACATTGTCGGAGTGCGCGAGTGCTTCTTCAAAATTGATCCAGCCGAGCGCTTCGCCTTCGGAGTTGCCCTTTGGAATAATCCAATGGTGACCCGTATCGAGAATCTTTTCCTCTGGTGCGACCCTGCCCTCCGTCAGCGCCGCCGTGCCCGTGACGATCTTGAACGTCGATCCCGGCGGATACTCGCCTGTGATGGCCTTATCGTCCATCGGGTGGAACGGATTGTTGTTCAACACAGCCCAATCTTTCGACGAGATGCCGTGCGCGAAAAGGTTCGGGTCGAAGGCCGGACGCGAAACGAGTGCGAGCACCTCGCCCGTCTGCGGATTCATGACGACGGCCGCTGCAGCCGAGGCATTGATGGCCGCGAGACGGCTGTCGACCGCCTTTTCGGCCGCCGTCTGCAGGTCTTTATCGATTGTCAGCACGAGGTCGTTGCCTGGGACAGGCACTTTGCGGCCGAGGCGCTTGACGGGCTTCCCCGAAACATCGACCTCGACCTGGTCGCCACCGTCCTGTCCACGCACGTACTGGTCGTAGACCTTTTCAAGACCAAACTTGCCGATGATGTCACCAGACTTGTAGCCTTGGTCTTTCTTGCTCTCGAGCTCTTGATCGTTGATCTCGCTGACGTAACCAAACGTATGCGCGCCTTCCTGCTTCAGTACGTAGTCACGGATCGGCTGGTTTTCGATCACGACGCCCGGATAGAGGTCTTTCTGCTCTTCGATGATCGAGACGATGTCTGGGGTGACATCCGTCTTGATGCGGATGGGGTTGAAGCCGCTATGAGCCGCAATCTTTTCCTTGATGTCAGGGACGGGCACATTCACGAGCTTCGAAAGGCGCTCAATCACATCGTCCTTGATCGGTGACGTCAATGGCAGGAGAGAGACCGTGAAGCCCGGACGATTCGTCACGAGCAGCTGGCCATTGCGATCGTAGAACGTACCGCGCGGCGCCATCGACGGGATGATGCGGATGCGGTTCCCATCCGCGAGCCCTGCGTAGTATTCGCCCTCGTAGATCTGCAAGTACCCGGCACGCCCGATGAGGATAGCGATAACGAGCACCATGCAGATGCCGAGGATGCGGAGACGGCCCGGATAGCCATCATATCCTTCGTTTTCGACCAAAAGAATCTCTCCCAAAAAGCAAGGCACCCCAACAAAGGCGCGAGGTGCCTGAACAAACGTTTTATTGTTTTTCCCTCGTCCATTCGTTGACCCGGCGCGTCAGAGCGTGCACGGGATAGGAAAAAACCAGCTGATAGAGGATGAACGGCACGAGCATGTACTGCGCATTCTCGATCAGATTGAAGCGATACCCTAATAATAACATAAGCAGCGCCAGAAGGAAATAGCTCACAACGGCGGCGACAACCGACGACACGACGGGCAGGAACATCTGTTCCTTGAACACGCGGTCGGAAAGCAATCCAGCCACGAGGCCTGCGAGCATCTTTGTCAGGATGTTCATGCCGAAGAACGTACCAGAAAGCAAGTCTTGCAGAAGTCCCACGAGAAAGCCCATGAGCACGCCAAGCCGCATGCCGCGGATGAAGCCGAACGACACGGCGAACAGCAACAGAAAATCTGCCGATGCGCCATGAAACGCAAGTCGCGGCATCAGAGACGACTGGAGGACGTAGAGCCCGAGGACGAGTGATGTCCATTTCAGGATGATCTTCACTGTGCGCCACCTGCCTGTGCCGCATTCTGTGCGGGAGCTACGGGAGCCACCGCTGGTGTAGTGGCGGCATCACCTGTTCCATTGGCCGCCTCCTGCTGCGCCTTTGCCTCCGCTGCCGGATCCGTCTCCGTGCCCGGTGTCTGGGGCGGTGTCTTCAGCGGTTCCGGCGGCGCTTCGCGCGATGCGACGATGACGGCGACGTCTTCGAGCCGCTGGAAATCAACGGCCGGTTCGAGGAGCGCAATTTTCAGGAGGCCCGCTTCATCGTTTTCGAGCGACGAGACAAGGCCGACGACGAGGCCTTTTGGGTACATGCCACCGAAGCCCGACGTCACGATGATGTCTCCTTCCTGGATGTCGGCGTTCTTTGGCACGTTGACCATGCGCGGCATCGTGGGATTCGCGGGGTCACCCTCGACAATGCCAACGACGCGCGACTCGGCGCGCTGCACGAGTGTACCAACGGACGAGCGCGGATCGAGGATCAGCTGGACTTTCGCATAGTTCGGCCCAGCCTCGACGACATGGCCGACGAGACCTTTTTCCGTCACGACAGCCATATTTTCTCGCACGCCATCGGACGTGCCGCGGTCGATCGTGATCATATGTGACCAGCTGTCCGCCTCGCGCCCGATGACGCGGGCCGCGACGAGATCAAACTGCGACGCAGCCTGCTTGTACCCAAGGAGTGCCCGGAGGCGCGCATTCTCCGCCGCGTACTCGCTGGCTTGGAGATTCTGGACGCGCAACTGGTCGACTTCGCTCCGCAGCATCTTGTTCTGCTGATGCATCGTCACGATTTCCCAGAGGTTGCTCGTGACGAAGTTCAGTTGATCACCGACCCACGACACAGCTTTCTGGAACGGTGCCGCGATCGTCGAGGCTGTCTTGCCGAGCACCGGCGTCTGGAACCTCCCCTGCGCCGCGAAGAAGATGATGCAAAATACGCTGATGATGACGAACAGGAGTGCCCATGTCCGCCGGTTGTCATTCTTATCCCTGCGGAGTCTCGTTCCCATCTTACTGTCTCAACTTCTTCGACGTCATGACGACGCGCTTCAAAAGCTCAATGTTCTCAAGCGATTTGCCCGTGCCCTCGCCGACGCACGACAGCGCGTCTTCCGAGACGAGCACTGGCATGCCCGTCTCTTTCGAGAGCAGCCGATCGAGGTTTGTGAGGAGTGCGCCACCGCCCGTCATCATGATGCCATGATCCATGACATCGGCTGCGAGCTCTGGCGGCGTCTTTTCGAGCGTGGATTTCACGGCGTCGATGATCTTGAAGATCGGCTCGTCGAGCGCCTCGCGGATCTCCTTCGCCTCGATCGTCAGCGTCTTCGGCAGACCAGAGACGAGGTCGCGGCCGCGAATCTCCATCGTCTTGTCCGCTTCCGGCGTCACGATGGCCGTGCCGATGTTGATCTTGATCTCCTCAGCCGTGCGTTCACCGATCATGAGGTTGTACATGCGCTTGATGTACTGCACGATGGACGAATCCATCTCATCGCCGCCGATGCGGATGGAACGGCTCGTGACGATGCCGCCAAGAGAAATGACAGCAATTTCTGTCGTGCCGCCGCCGATATCGACAACCATGGAGCCCGTCGCTTCCTCGACGGGGAGGCCAGCACCGATGGCCGCTGCCATCGGCTCCTCGATGAGGTACGCCTCACGCGCACCGGCCTGCTGTGCTGCGTCGATGACAGCACGCTTCTCGACTTCCGTGACGCCAGACGGCACGCCGACAACGACGCGCGGGCGCACGAACGATTTCGTATTCATGGCCTTGCGGATGAAATACTTCAGCATGGCCTGCGTCACGTCGAAATCGGCGATGACGCCGTCCTTCATCGGGCGGATCGCGACGATGTTGCCCGGCGTGCGGCCAATCATCTGCTTTGCTTCTTCGCCGACCGCGAGCACATCACCCGTGTCGCTCTTGATTGCAACGACCGACGGCTCACGCAGCACGATGCCGCGCCCCTTTACATGCACGAGCGTATTCGCTGTACCAAGGTCGATGCCCATATCATGCGACAAACCACCAAAAAGACTCCACATGTTATCCAAAAACTCCCTTCAAGGAATAAATCAACGGTTTTACAACGTAGTTATTCTACCACAAGTTCTTTCATTGTACCATACCTTCTTCTTTCATGCTCAGAAAATTCTCTTTGCCGAGAATGATATGGTCGAGCAGCTCGATGCCGAGCACCTTGCCGCTCTTCGCGAGGCGCTCCGTCACGGCGATGTCTTCGCGGCTCGGGGACGGGTCGCCGCTCGGATGATTGTGAAAGACGATGATGGACGCCGCCGATTGCTGGATGGCCTTGCGATAGACTTCGCGCGGATGCACGAGCGATGCCGAGAGTGTGCCTGTCGTCAAGTCAAAGAATCCTGTGATGTGGTTCTTCATGTCGAGCGTCATCAGTGCGAAATGTTCCTGCAATTCGTGACGATAGCGCGGCATCGCATAATGTGCCGCGTCCTCAGGGCCACCGATCGTGTCGATGGACTCCGCCGCCTGCACGGAGAGTCGCCGCCCGAGTTCGACGGCCGCGAGGATCGTCGCTGCCTTTGTCAGGCCGACGCCCTTGATATCGGCAAGATCCTGCGGCACCATGTGGACGAGTCCTGAGATGCCTTTTCCCTCGAAATGGGACAGCACCTCTTCCGCAACGCGCAACACGGATACATCCTTCACGCCCGTACGCAAGAGAATAGCGAGGAGCTCGGCGTTGCTCAAATACGACGATCCGTATTTCAGCAGCTTTTCGCGCGGCCGCTCGTCCATCGGCAGGTCACGCACCATAATGGCCGCCATATCAGCGCACCCCAGTTTCCCGGAGGAGCGATGCAACCTCGGCAAGCGGCAGACCGACGACATTCGAGAACGAGCCTTCAATGCGCGGAATGAAGGCGGCCGCGCGTCCCTGCACAGCATAGGCACCTGCCTTGTCCATCGGTTCGCCCGTCGCGACATAGGCCGCAATCTCGTCATCCGTCAAGTCGGAGAAAAAGACTTCCGTTTCCGCGGCATCCGTGCGGCAGACGCCGTCCTTCGTAACGAGCGCGACGCCCGTGACGACCGCGTGGCGGCGTCCCGCAAAGCTCCGCAGCATCGCCCGCGCGTCCTCTGCGTCCTTCGGCTTGCCGTAGACATTGCCATCCTGGAACACGACAGTATCTGCCCCGAGCACGACGCGGCCGGGATAGCGCTTCGCGACGGCGACGGCCTTGCGGCGCGCATTTTCAACGGCGAGTGCCCGCGGGCCTTCCACGGCATCGAGCACTTCCTCTGCATCGCTCTTCACGACTTCATACGGCACGCCAATCTGCTGCAGAAGTTCCTGCCGACGCGGCGAAGCCGAAGCGAGGATGATGGTTTCTACCATTATAATACGCCTCCCCAGACATTCAAAGTTTCCGGAACGCGATGATGCCGAGCACCATGCCCAGCGCTGCCATGAGGTTTGGCGTGAACGCAAAACCGATCGTCAGTTGAAAAACGAACAAGTCGATGGTGAATGGCGCGACGGAAAAGATCTGCGTCTCGCTCGCGAGATACGGCGCGAGACTCGAGAACGCATCGACATTCCGCAACAGTCCACCGACGAGACCGCCCGCAATCGCGCCGACCGCGACATAGATTGCACACAGCGCCGCGCTCCGGCCATGGATCTTCATGAACAAAGTCCCTCCATACTCATAACGCGGAACCCCATAAAAAATGGAGCGTGACGCTCCATTTTCTTGTGGCTCCGTAATTTATTCGAATTCAATCGTTGCTGGCGGCTTGCCTGTGCAGTCGTAGAGCACGCGATTGACGCCTTTGACCTCGTTGACAATACGGCTCGTGACGACACTGAGCACCTCCCACGGCAGCTGTGCGCTCTCAGCCGTCATGAAATCGCTCGTCTCGACGGCGCGCAATGCGATGGCGTAATCATACGTGCGGCCATCCCCCATGACGCCGACGGAACGCATATTCGTCAGCGCGGCGAAATACTGGCCGAGGCCTTTGTCCGCGCCGGCCTTCGCGACTTCTTCGCGATAGATGGCGTCTGCCTCCTGCACGATCTTGACCTTTTCCTCCGTGACTTCGCCGATGATGCGGATACCGAGGCCCGGACCTGGGAAGGGCTGGCGGTTCACGAGGTAGTCTGGGATGCCGAGCTCGCAACCGACGGCACGCACTTCATCTTTGAACAGCAGCCGCAGCGGCTCGACGATTTCCTTGAAATCAACATAATCTGGCAGACCGCCAACATTGTGATGACTCTTGATGACGGCCGACTTGCCGAGGCCGCTCTCGATGACATCCGGATAGATCGTGCCCTGCACGAGATAGTCGACAGCACCGATCTTCTTCGCCTCTTCCTCAAAGACACGGATGAACTCTTCGCCGATGATCTTGCGCTTCTTTTCGGGTTCTGTCACGCCTTTGAGCTTTGCATAGAAACGGTCTTTCGCGTTGACGCGGATGAAGTTCACATCATACGGGCCATCGGGGCCAAACACCGCCTCGACCTCGTCACCTTCGTCCTTGCGCAGCAGGCCGTGATCGACAAAGACGCACGTCAGCTGCTTGCCGATGGCTTTCGAGAGCAGCACGGCTGCGACGGACGAATCGACGCCGCCCGACAGCGCGCAGAGCACACGACCCGTGCCGATCTTCTCCTTGAGCTCGGCGACCGTCGTCTTGACGAACGAATCCATCTTCCAGTCGCCGACGCACCCGCAGACATCGTAGACGAAGTTCTTGAGCATCTGCTTTCCTTCAGCCGTGTGCATGACCTCGGGATGGAACTGCGTCGCATAGAGTTTTTCCTCTGCATTCTCCATCGCCGCCACGGGGCAGACCGGCGTCTCGGCCGTGACTGTGAAGCCCTCCGGGGCTTTGGCGATGTAGTCCGTATGACTCATCCAGCAGATTGTCTTTTCGCTGACGTTCTTGAAAAGCTTCGAGCCCTTTTCCGTGACCGTGACTTCCGTCTTGCCGTACTCGCTCGTCGGTGCCGTCTCGACCGTGCCGCCGAGGAGGTGCGCCATGAGCTGCGAACCATAGCAGATGCCGAGCACGGGGATGCCGAGGCGGAAGAGCTCGGGACTGCACGTCGCGGAGTCTTCCTTGTATACACTGTTCGGACCGCCCGTCAGAATAATGCCCTTCGGTGCCATCGCGCGGATCTTCTCGAGCGGCATCGTGTTCGGATGCACTTCGCAGTAGACATGATCCTCACGCACACGTCGTGCGATGAGCTGGTTGTACTGGCCGCCGAAGTCCAGCACCAAGATGAGTTCGTTTGCAGGCTTGCTCAATGATTGTCGTCCTCCCTTGAAATGACCGTGAATCTACGAAAAATTATAGCACACCAAGGAAGAAAAAGAAATGAAAAAAGCCGCCAGCTTGACAACGTTACACATCTGTGCTATCCTCATAGACACAAAAATAGGAGGACATGCAGCATGATCAAAGAAGCCATCGAGAAAGTTGTCAGCAAAGAAGACCTCACATATGACGAAGCCTACACCGTCATGAACGAGATCATGAATGGCGAGACGAGCCAGGTGCAGAACGCCGCGTATCTCGCTGCGCTCTCGACGAAGAGCACGAAAGCCGAGACCATCGCCGAGATCTCCGGCTCGGCGGCCGCTATGCGCGACCACGCGCTGAAGGTCGAGCATGATTTCGATGTACTCGAGATCGTCGGCACGGGCGGTGACCACGCGCACAGCATCAACATCTCGACAACGGCTGCCTTCATCGTCGCCGCTGCCGGCATCAAGGTCGCAAAGCATGGCAACCGTGCGGCATCGTCAAAGTCCGGCGCCGCTGACTGCCTCGAAGCGCTCGGCGTCAACCTCGACCTCGCGCCGGAAAAATGCGTCGAGCTTCTTGAAAAGATCAACCTCTGCTTCATGTTCGCGCAGAAATACCACACGTCCATGAAATACGTCGGCGCCATCCGCAAGGAGCTCGGCATCCGCACGGTCTTCAACATCCTCGGTCCGCTGACGAACCCCGCACATCCGAAGACGATGCTGCTCGGCGTCTATGACGAAGCACTGCTCGAACCGCTCGCCGACGTCCTCATCAACCTCGGCGTCACGCGCGGTATGGTAATCTATGGACAGGATTGCCTCGACGAACTCTCGATGAGCGCACCGACGAGCGTCTGCGAATTCAAGGACGGCTGGTTCAAGCGCTACACCGTGAAACCGGAAGACTTCGGCTTCACGCGCTGCCAGAAAGCCGACATCGTTGGTGGCACGCCGCAGGAAAACGCGCAGGTCACACGCGACATCCTCTCGGGTGCGCAGGGCCCGAAGACAGACATCGTCCTCCTCAACGCTGGTGCTGCCATCTATCTCGGCGGCAAGGCAACCAGCATCGCCGAAGGCATCGAAAAGGCCCGCGACCTCATCAAGAGCGGTGCCGCTCTAAAGAAAGTCGAAGAGTTTGCGAATCTGTCGCAGTAAGAGCAATACAAGAAAGGCGGTTGCACATCTTTCGTGGTGTGCAACCGCCATTTTCATGTTCTATATTCCTTTTTCGCTGTCATCGCCCCAGCGTTCCGCCATCTGCGCGGCGAATTCTTCGACGGCCGCGCGTGCGGCGTCTACGGAAAAGCCTTTCTGGTAGAGGTTCGCCATCATCTTGCGCGGATCGGCGGGCCTCCGATACTTCAGCGCGAGCACGCGGAGCGCCGCACTTTTTTCGCGCTCGTACGTATCTTTCGGGATACAGTCGCGAATCATCGATCGCTCGAAACCGCGCTGCAGGAGCTTTGCCATGATCTGTCGCACGGAGCTGCGACTTTCGTTGTAGAGAAACTCGAACTGATGCTGGCAGGCACCAGCGTCATCGAGATAGTGCATCTCTTCGAGGCGGCGGAGCGCTGCCTCGGTCTCTTCCTCGCTATATCCTTTGCGGCAGAGTTTCTCGCGGAGCTTCGCGCTGCTCTGTTCCTGCCGTGCAAGCAGGTCAACAGCATACATCAGCGCGGTCTTCTGGCTTTTCGTGCTCTTGCCGCCCGAGCGCCTACCGCCCGTATGGCTCCCTGCTCCCTCGGAAGGCAATTCCATGCGCTGCGTCATGCGTCAGCGTCCTCAGGTGCCGATGCGGGTGCTTCTTCTGCCGCATCATCTTTCGCGCCCTTGCCTTTGGCGTCCTTCTTGCTCTTCTTGCCGTCTGCTTCGCCGCTCGCGATCTTATCACGAATCTTCTGCTCGAGTTCTTCGCGCATACCCGGCGTGTCAGCGATCGTCTGCTTCGCGTTTTCCTTGCCCTGGCCGAGGCGCGTGCCGTCATATGAGAACCATGCACCGCTCTTGTCGACGATGTCGAGGTCAACGGCCATGTCGAGGACGCTCGAGAGCTTCGAGACACCTTCGCCGTACATGATGTCGAATTCCGCCTGCTTGAATGGCGGCGCGACTTTGTTCTTGACGACCTTGACGCGGGTACGGTTGCCGATAAATTCCTGCCCCTGCTTGATGCCTTCAACACGGCGCACATCGAGGCGCACGGACGAATAGAATTTCAATGCGCGGCCGCCCGTCGTCGTTTCGGGATTGCCGAACATGACGCCGACTTTCTCGCGAATCTGGTTGATGAAAACAACAGCTGTCCGCATCTTGCTCATGATGCCCGTAAGCTTGCGCATGGCCTTGCTCATGAGGCGCGCGTGCAGGCCGACGTTGTTGTCCCCCATCTCGCCTTCGATTTCGGCTTTCGGTACAAGCGCTGCAACGGAGTCAACGACGATGAGGTCGATCGCACCGCTGCGGACGAGTGCCTCAACGATGTCGAGTGCCTGCTCGCCGCTGTCCGGTTGCGAGATCAAAAGGTTGTCGATATCGACGCCGAGATGCTGTGCATAGACAGGATCGAGCGCGTGCTCGGCATCGATGAAAGCCGCGATGCCACCATTCTTTTGCGCCTCGGCGATCATGTGCAGCGTGACCGTCGTCTTGCCCGACGACTCCGGACCATAGATCTCGATGATGCGGCCGCGCGGGATACCGCCGACGCCGAGCGCAATATCGAGCGGCAGGATGCCCGTCGGGATGACTTCGACATTCATGTTCGCTTTCGCGTCGCCGAGACGCATGATCGCGCCTTTGCCGAAGTCCTTCTCGATACCCTTGAGCGCCTTGTCGAGCGCTTCTTTCCGTTCATTCTGTTCCATATCAGGTTCCTTTCTTTTGTGATGTGATCTTCCTGTCAGCAAAAAGCGGGCGGTAATCCGTCCGCTTTCTTTTTCAAAATTCTCAGAGATACCGCAGCCAAACGTAGGCGCTCGAGATGATGATCGTCAGGATCATGATCGGGAATGCCACTTTCATGAAACCGATGAACGAAATCTGCTTGCCGCGCTGGGCTGCCATCGAAGCGACGACGACGTTCGCGCTCGCGCCGATCAACGTGCCGTTGCCACCGAGGCAGGCACCGAGCGCGAGGCTCCACCACATCGGGTCGAGATTCGTGAGCCCCATCTGGCCCATGTCCTTGATGAGCGGGATCAGCGTCGCGACGAACGGAATGTTGTCGATGAACGCGGATGCAATGGCGCTCATCCAGAGGATCAGCATGGCCGTCGCATTGACGCTGCCATTCGTGATCTGGATCGCTTCGGCTGCGAGCATCTTGATGACGCCCGTCTCAACGAGTGCGCCGACGAGCACGAACAAACCGGCGAAGAAGAAAATCGCGAGCCATTCGACTTTCGACAGCACTTTCGCGATCATACCCTCGTTGCGCGTGAACGTGATAAGGAGCAAGAGACCCGCGCCGGAGAGTGCACACGTCGCCGTGTCGAGCCCGAGCGTGCCATGCAGCACGAACATCGAGATCGTAATGGCGATGACGAACAGGCATTTCTTGAGGAGCGCTGGATTCGCAATCTGGCTGCGCGCGTTGAGGCTCATGACTTTTTCCTGCAGCTCCGGCTGCGTCTTGAGCTCGCTGTGATAGAGTGCGATAAGCACGGCATCGACGACGATGAAGATCAGGACGGCGACGCCTGTGAGGTTCGCGACAAAATCCATGAAGTTCAGGCCGACGGCGCTGCCGATCATGATGTTTGGCGGGTCGCCGATCAGCGTTGCCGTGCCGCCGATGTTCGATGCGAGGATCTGTGAGATCAGATACGGTTTGACATCGACTTTGAGCTGTGCCGTGATGCTGAACGTGATTGGCACCGTGAGCAGCACCGTCGTGACGTTATCGAGCAGTGCCGAGCAGACCATCGTCAGCGCCGAGAGCGCGATCAGGAGTTTGATCGGCTGTGCCTTGACTTTCTTGGCCGCCCAGATGGCGAGAAAGTTGAAAAGCCCTGTCTCGCTCGTGATGTTCACGATGATCATCATGCCCATGAGCAGGCCGAGCGTGTTGAAATCGATATGGCTGATGGCGGTCGGCTGGTCGATGACACCGCAGAGGATCATGAGCGATGCGCCGACGATACCGACGATAGTACGATGAACTTTCTCGGAAATAATCAATGCATATGCTGCAACAAAGATGATCACGGCGATTGTCGTGGTACTCATCTGCATCCACTTCTTTCTTTCCTTATGAACCCGTAGTTACGTCTGCTTTCGACAATTGTATTTTCCTGAGTCATTAGAGCGTGTACTTCGGTGTGATGACGATCTTCGTGCCGTCATTCTTGACCTTGTACGTGATGTCTTTCGCGCCCTTGAACGCAAGCTGCATCTTGAGTTCCGTCAGTGCTTTGCCGAGTTCCTCCGTGAGCTGGCGCGTAAGGCCGGCGCGTGCGAGCTCTGCCGGTGGTTCGATGCCCGCGCGCTCGCGGCGCTTCTTGTCCATGGCTTTCTCAGCCTCTAGAAACTTGTCCTCGACCGTCGCCTCTTCCACCCAGTTCTTTAGCATGTCTTTGTCTGTGAGGTTCTTCGGAATCTTCGACATCCGTTTTCATCTCCTGTATGTGATTTTGTTTTTCCGCACGAGGTCAGCCATTTTTCTTCGCTTTTGCCCAGCTGTCGCGCAAGCCGACGACGCGGTTGAAAACGAGATGCCCCGGTGTCGTGTCCTTATCGACGACGAAATAACCTTCGCGCAGGAACTGGTAGTGCGTCTCCGGTGCTGCATAGCGCACGGACGGCTCGACGAATGCATGCTCAACGACTTCCATCGAGTTCTTGTTCAGCGCCGCGATGAAATCTTTCGGCACGTTGCCCTCTTCGTCCGTCTCGATGAGGTAATCATAGAGGCGGACTTCGGCGTCGAGCGCCGTCTTCTCTGCAACCCAGTGGATCGTGCCCTTGATCTTTCGGCCGGCCGTCTTGCCGCCCGATTTCGAATCCGGATCGATCGTGCAGTGCAGTTCCTTGATCGTGCCGTCGTCATTCTTTATGACATCCTCACACTTGATGATGTAGGCATGCTTCAGTCGCACTTCCCCGCCCGGCTTCAGGCGGAAGAACTTCTTCGGTGGTTCCTCCATGAAGTCTTCCTGCTCGATGTAGATGACGCGCGAGAATGGAACATAGCGGTGGCCTCCATGCATCGGGTTGTTGTCAGCGACGAGCATTTCCTCGTGGTCTTCCGGCACGTTCGTCAGCACGACTTTCAGTGGATGCAACACAGCCATGATGCGGTCAGCATGCTCATTGAGGTCTTCACGCACAGCGTGCTCGAGCATCGAGACATCGACGAGGCTGTTTGCCTTCGCGACGCCAATTTCCTCGCAAAACGCTTTGATGGCTGCAGGCGTATAGCCGCGACGACGCAGGCCCGAGATCGTCGGCATGCGCGGGTCGTCCCAGCCACGCACATAGCCCTCTTCGACGAGCTGGCGCAGCTTGCGCTTGCTCGTGACCGTGTTCGTGAGGTTCAGGCGCGCGAACTCGATCTGGCGCGGGCGCGTCATCGGGTCGAAATCGAGTGAATCGAGCAGCCAGTCATAGAACGGACGATGCTCCTCAAACTCGAGTGTGCAGACGGAATGCGTGATGCCCTCGATGGCATCCGAGAGCGGATGTGCGAAGTCGTACATTGGGTAGATGCACCACTTGTCGCCCGTACGGTGATGCGTCGCATGCGCGATGCGGTAGATGACCGTGTCGCGCATGACCATGTTCGGCGACGCCATGTCGATCTTCGCGCGCAGGACTTTCGCGCCGTCCTCGAATTCGCCGGCCTTCATGCGGCGGAACAGATCGAGGTTTTCCTCCACCGAGCGGTTACGGTATGGACTCTCTTTGCCCGGCTCCGTCAGCGTGCCGCGATACGCCTTGATTTCCTCTGCCGAGAGGTCGTCGACATAGGCGAGGCCCTTCTCGATGAGCTTTTCCGCAAATGCATAGAGCTTGTCAAAGTAATCCGAGGCATAGAATTTGCGGTCGCCCCAGCTGAAGCCGAGCCATCGAATGTCCTCCTGGATGGAATCAACGTACTCGACGTCTTCTTTTGTCGGATTCGTATCATCGAAGCGCAGATTGCAGAGACCTTCGTTCTTTTCCGCAAGACCGAAGTTCAGGCAGATGGACTTCGCGTGGCCGACATGCAGGTAGCCATTCGGCTCAGGTGGGAATCGCGTGTGGATGCCCGTCGTATATTTGCCGTTTTTGAGGTCTTCATCGATCTCGTTCTGGATAAAATTTGCCATGGTGATCTCCCCTTATTTCCTTGTCTTTATAAAAAATCCGCCAGCACGTCTTGCGCCGCGCATTTCTTTGCAACATATGATTTGAGTTTTTCAAAGCCTTCTGTGAGTTCGCGACCATGCGGCAGGGCATGGATAACGCGGTCGACGTAGCCGCGCTTCTCGATCTCACGCATCGTCCACGAGAAATTGATATCATAGACCCACAAGAGTCGCACGACCTTGCGATCGCCATGCGTGCGGATCTGATGATAGTCCGCCTGCCGACCTTCGACGAGTGCAGTGACGAACGATTCCGTCACCTGCTGACTCTTGAGCCCCGCCATGAATTTTGGTGCTTCATCTGCATGGCTCTCGTCAAGAAATGGCGCGAGCACGCGGTAGATATCGAGCTTGTCCGCATCGCGTAGCATTTTCGCAAAGAGCAAGCAGCGCTTGTCATCCGTTGGTTCGATGGCCTTCTTGTTATGATTTCCGATGGCGAAGCGCACGAGTGCCTCGTCCTCGGGCGCGAGCTTCTTCATGAACGGCAGTTCAGAAAGCACCGTAAGTGCGAGCGCTGCATGATCTTCCGACTGTGCATCGTTGAATGTCTTGTACAGCATGTACTGACGAAAGCGCCCGACATCATGAAAAAGCCCCATGATCTCCGCAAGCGCACGGTCATGCCCATTGAGTCCGAGCTCCCGCGCGAGCGCAACCATATGCGCTGTCACATAGCCCGTATGCACTTCCTTGATGCGGATGCCCTGCATGACCTCGGCGTCCTCTGTGTAGAACGACTTCATGTAGGCTGTCATCCAGACATGCATTTCTCTCAATAAATCTTTGAATTCCACCAATATAGAAAACGCTCCTTTGCATGGAAACCTATGCCATTTATTTTACCACGTCTGTCCTTTGACGTCTACTCCTTGCTTGCTTCTTTCGGACACAATACGATAAAAGCGATGCAATCAAGCATCGCTATTCGTCACAAGGAAGCCGAGCACCGCGAGCGCCTGACGCGCATCGTCGAGTTCTTCTTGCGACTTCGCCTCAACCGTATGGACATGAACGCCAGCCGTGAGCTGCGAGAGTGGCGGCGCTCCCGCAGCCTCCATCTTGCGCAAAAATGCCGCAACATCGCGGCGGCTCTCGAGCATCAGGTCGGCACGAATCTCGCCATAGACGGGATGCTCGACGATAACATCACGCACCGTCACGCCATTATCGACCATGGCATCGAGCTCTTTGCCCATTTCTTCCGCCGTGTGGCGGCACGCCAGCGTCTCGATGATGCCCGGCGTCTTCTCCATCATCAGATAGCCGCGCGGTGTCGAAAGGATCTTCGCCCCTTCCGCACGCAAGATGCTCACATCCCCGACGATGATCTGCCGGCTCACGCCAAGCCGCCGTGAAAGCTCCGCCCCCGTCCGCGCACCATCCGCACGCTTGAGCAGCGAGAGCAGCTCCCGCCGCCGTTCTTCCGTCGTCATGATGTCGTCCCTCCTATCAAAAAAAGCCTCCCCGAACCCGAGGAGGCTTGCATGTACTGGTGCGTCAGGCAAGATTCGAACCCGCGACCCACGGCTTAGAAGTCTTACCCGGCCATTTTTTAGGCTTTTTCTGGTTCTTCTCCTTCGCCCAAAGCCCCGAAAACAGGGGCTTCGCGGTTCTCTCTTTCCATGGATTCCACAGATTTTTTCTTCTATTGACCCACTAATTGACCCACTAAGCCTCGCACGCAAGAACTTCGCCAAGCCACATAAAACCTAGGGACTTGGCATTGCTCCGTCTTCGTCAGATGTTCGATTTCTCGGCACGCAATCTCTTGACGGTACGCATCACAGCAGCTTCCGTTTCAAGACCTTCCGTCCCTCGGACATCCGACAGTTCCTTCTGCATCTGCAACATGGCATCGACGGCAGGATTGGTCGATGACGATGATCCGCTATCAAGCTTGTTTCGCTCGCACATCACGACCGCCTCCTTCGTCAGTGCAGAAGTTTCTTTCCATAAAATAGTATACCAGAGAATGCCGTGGTTGGCGATGCCTTTTTGACGGCCTTACTCTAAATGGCTGGACTTCAGCACAAACGTCCGCAGCCCCTTCCTCGGAATCATCCACTTGCGATGTATCCTCATCGCTGGAAGACGTCCCGACTTCAGCAGCTGATACATCGCCGTCTTCCCGATCCGCAGATATTCACAGGCTTCCTCCACGGTCAGCACCTCTGCATCATCATCTTCCATTGTACCGCCCCTCTTTCTGCGTTCCGTTCTCCTTCAGCTGCATCTCAATATAATTCGTGACAGATTCCGCTGGAATCTTCCAAGCGCGACAATCCTTTTCCTTGTACGCCGGGAGCTTGCCGGTGTGAATCAGGCTATAGACATGCTGCACGCTCATACTGAGCAACGTCGCAGCCTCCGAAGCGAAAAGCACGCTCTTGCTTACCAAAATTGACATCATTTACCGCCACCTTTGCGTTGTTGTGAGTGTTTTAGCACTCTTACAACCATGTACATTCCGATTCGACCGTTTTCGATCATCTGCTATCCTTCAGCATTCCAATCATATACTATTTCTATGCATCACCCAGGCGATAATAAATTCGTCTGGGTGATTTTGTCTACATGAAACGGACGTACGGGGTGATTGTACTGTCATTCAAAAAGTTAGTACTGTGAGTGATATTTATATCTCTATTCCCCAAAACGTTTAATGTGGCAATATGAGATAATTAGAAGCGAGAGCAAAGGGGGGCTGATTGTGGGGCTCACGTTTGAAGAAAAGCGCTTCCTCTTGGGCTTGAACATCACCTACTATCGCCGCGCGCAGAAACTCACGCAGACGGAATTGGCGGAGAAAATCAACGTCACCAGCAACTACCTTTCCCAGATCGAACGTGGCCTGAAAACAGTCTCGTTGCCCACCCTCATGGATATTGCTGAACAGCTGGGAATCACGGAGATGGATTTGTTCGACTTCCGAAAGCCCAAACGATGAAGATTAGGAGTGATGCAACATGGCAACATTTCGTGTTCAATGGGACGAAAAATCATCGTCCTCTACCAATCCCGCGCGAAAGACGACAACGGTCACTGCAAGTAGCATGGCCGAGGCAAAAGCCAAGGTGCGCCAGCGTATCCGTCCCGGCGCAAAGGTGTCGAACATGACGGCTGTGAAGCAGTAACGACAAGCTACCGCAAGGAGCATGGAATATCTATGGAACTCGTGAACAAAAACAACAGCAGCATCCGAAAATGTGCGTTCTGCAAGCATTGGTATGATCCGACGAATCAAGCCATCGCGCCGAAAGCTCCCAATGCGGGGCTCTGGGCATACGACAATCGTAAGAACGCACAATGCTTGTTGCGCGGAACGGAAACGCCAAGTTTCCATGGATGCAGCCACTATGAATGCAAGTTGCCCTAAGGAGGGACTCTCATGCCATTCGTTCGCAAGAAGGACAGGCCTGGAGAATCAGCGCCGAAGAAAGAGGACAAGCAGGACAAGGACGTTTTCGTCCCCGAAGACCCGAAATACACCTTCGATGATATTATCCTGCCCGATCACGTCCGCGAGGAAGTCATGAACGTTGCCGATTATGCGAAGAACAGCAAAATCGTATTCGAGGACTGGGGCCTCGCCGAGACGCACAAGTATTCCAAGCAAATCGGCATCAACCTCTACGGCGAGCCAGGCACAGGAAAAACGATGGTGGCGCACGCGATTGCGAAGCACCTCGGCCGAAAAATCCTCGTCGTCAATTACGCCGACATCGAATCGAAATACGTTGGCGAGACGCCGAAGAACATTCAGAAGGTCTTCGAGGCCGGAAAGGAAACGGGCAGCATCATCTTTTTTGATGAAGCCGATGCCATTCTGAGCCGCAGGGTCACGAACATGACGAGCGCGACCGATGTCAGCGTGAACCAGACGCGCTCCGTGATGCTTCTGCTGATGAACGAGTACCAAGACTTCATCATCTTTGCTACGAACTTCATCTCCAATTTCGACCCGGCATTCATGCGCCGCATCTCCGTTCATGTGCGGTTCGAGCTTCCTGATCTGAAATGCCGGAAGCTCCTGTGGGAAAAATACATCCCGAGCAAGATGCCATTGACGCTGCCCAAATACGAATTAGCCGCCCGCTTGGCAGAGCAATTCGAGGGGATTTCGGGCGGCGATATATCAAACGCCGTTCTGAACGCCGCTTTCATGGCTGCGCGGCACGGAGTGCATCACATCTCCGAGGACTACTTCGAGCGCGCCGTGAAAAGCATCCTCGTGAGCAAGAAAGCGAACCAGAAGAAAAGCGATGTCACAGTAACGAGAAAGCCTGTGTCCGAGGAATACGTGAAGAAGCAGCTCAGAACAGATAATCTCTGAGATTGCCAAGGAGGTCTTGATTATGATTCCTGTATTGGTCGGACTTGGGGTTGCAATTGGAGGCGCTGTTATCGCCTCACAATCAAGGGACTCCGAAGGTTTTATAACGAACGTATCAGGTCCTGCACCGGAAGCTAACGATACAAAAAGCAGCAAACGAGTGGTCGATGAATCCGAGGTGCCTGCGGCTGTCCGCCAGCACATCAGCGCACAGGAACATCCTACTTCCGAAAAGACCAGCAAACGAGTAATTGATGAATCTGATGTGCCTAAAGAAATCCGTGAGAAAATCGCTTCACAAGAGCAATCACAGGCAAAAAAATGTAAATGCTATTCTGTGGTCGATGAATCTGGAAATTTGGTATCACAAGAACAATCACCGCCAAAATGTAAATGCTATTCTGTAGTCGATGAATCGGGGAATTTGTTATGAGGCCTGGATTTAACGATGACGGTTTTGACCCTCGGAAACGGTACACCTGGTCTTACAAGCTACAGCGTTGGGTAGAAAGAGACGTGCCACTCAATAATCCTTACTCCGAAAAGACCACCAAGCGCGTAGTCGACGAATCCGAAGTGCCGGAGGCTATTCGCAAAAAAATCAACGCACAGGAATCATTACACGTGCAGAGAGGTATGGAACGAACAATGAATTTTCCAAGTTACATCTACTCTGAAAGGCTCAACCATTGGTTTGAAGAAGACCCAACAAAAAAAGAAGCGCATAATAAGCAAATAGCCAATCTGAGAAGAATACACCATGAGCATGATGGTTGGAAATTGACAGTATACTGGGATAATGTATCAACAGGAAGGCCCAATAGATGGGGAGAGCAAGTGGTAACGCGTAGTATGTCTGAGTCTGAATTACCAGAAGATATTCGAAAGAGTATTAACGGTAAGAATAAAGACTCGACGCACACCACGAAGCGAATCGTTGATGAATCCGACGTGCCTGAAGTCGTCCGCAGGCGCATCAATGCGCAGGAAGCAGTTCCAAAAGTTGAACGACCACAAGAATCAGCTAATCAGGACAAGACCCTTGATGCAATCAAGAAGTTAGGCGATCTTTATAAGGTCGGAATTTTGACAGAAGAAGAGTTCACGGCAAAGAAAAAAGAGCTCTTGAGCCGTTTGTAAAGGAAAGAGGTTGTAGATGATGTTACCGCTATAGATTGGCCTCGTTGCCTTGTTTGGCGGCGTTTTTGTGGCGTTGGTACTTGTGTCGGTTTTGCTTGTGCATGGCGCGAAGACCGCCGCATAGGTAAATGCTGAAATTTGCTGAATTATTCTAGGAGGGCGATATCACGGTAACTCACGGTAACGAAAAAGCCCGTATCCGAGGAGTATGAGAAGAAACAGCTGGGTAAAGATAGTCTCTAAGTTTGATAGGAAGTGTTGATTATGGTACCTGTGTTAATTGGGCTTGCTGCACTCGGAGGCGCCGCTCTCCTCGCCTCAGACTCAAGCAGATCAGAACCGCCTAAAGACATGTCAGAAGTGCCCGAAGAAATTAAGCAAAAAATAGACAAGGCAAATGAACAAGAATTGCGAATCGAAGTAGATAATAACGGGGGCGAGGAAAAGGCTACCAAGCGCGTAATTGATGAATCCGAGGTGCCGGATGCAGTTCTCAGAAAAATCAATATACAAGAAAAGAACAAAGTCTTTGCTGTCATCGATAAGTTAAAAGGTCTTTATAAGACGGGATTTTTGACGGAAGAAGAGTTTACGGAGAAGAAGAAAAAACTCGTAGTTCTCAGAGAAATCAATACACAAGAAACGGACAAAATCTTTGCTGCCATCGATAAGTTAAGCGATCTTTATAAGGATGGAATCTTGACAGAAGAAGAGTTTACGGCGAAGAAGAAAAAACTTTTGAGTCGTTTGTAAAGAAAAGGATTTGTAGATGATGTTACCAGTATGGATTGGCCTTGGTGTCTTGTTTGGCGGCATCTTTGTGGCACTGACGCTGGTTTTGCTGATGCTTGGTGAAATGCTCATCGCGCGAACAGAAGTTGAAAATTGCTAAAATATTATAGGAGGATTTGATTATGGTACCAGTACTGATTGGCCTCGGCGTCTTGATTGGTGGCGCTCTCATTGTCGCGAATTGGGATAAAATCGTCGATTGGCTCAACGATTTCATTCCTAAGCTGAAAGCAGCATGGGAAGAAATGAGGGAGTACGTCCCTCATGCCGCACGCATCTATGGCGATGTAATTGTCAAAGGCGCAGATATGCTTGCCAGAATCATTCACAAGCTGTATTACAAACAAGACGGCCAATGGGTCGAGGAAACGACAACCCGTATGTGCGATGAGTCCGAAGTGCCGGAAGCCATTCGCCAGAAGATAAAACAGCAAGAAGCCGATATTACGGAAGAAATCGAAAAAGAACTGAAACTGGAGGTGTAAGTCATGCTGAGAGAAAAAGGAACACCCAAATATCCAGAAGACGAGTTCGACTTCGAAGAGCACGCACGGCGGCTGGAAGCAAAGTTTGATAAATTTTCGCAAGGCTTGGAAAAGATCCTCCAGAAAGCGGCGCAGACGAACATCGAACGGATTCAAAGGGAATATTCAAGTCTCATTGATAAACATATTCTGAAGAAGGAGCGCGCAGAAAACCTGAATTTCGTCGCAGGAACGTTCAAAATCACATGGGCTTGCAGGACGTTCATCTTGAAGATGGAGTTGTACTACAAGGATTTCGAGGGGCATTGGGTCAAAGAAGAAAACTCCTGCGGCATGGCGATGGAATCCCTTACGGAAGCATCCAGAAAAACGCTGGAGGAACAGAAAGAACTGACATATGAAATCGACCCTCCCGCGCCGAAAGAGCCGTCAATGACGGAGTTTTAAGATGTTTCCCTGTGAACGCTGCGGCTGCTGTTGTCGGCTGGCCGGCCATACCATCTGGGGCAAGTCGATGGCCGATGCGAACGGCATCTGCAAATATCTCGACCAAGAGAAGAACCTCTGCACGATTTACGAAAATCGCCCTGACATCTGCCGCGTAGACCTCATGTACGACCGCCTCTATCAGGATCAGATGTCACGTGAGGCGTTCTATGCGATGAACAAGGACGTGTGCCGCCAGTTGCAGGAAAAGAGCGGTATCCGCCACGTCGAGCCTCTGCCGTCCGAGGTGACCTGACCTGCCCTTGTACGATTTTCCAAATACAACCGCATACTATCACCATGAAGCCGTCCGAGTTCGCATCGGGCGGCTATCTTTATGAAAGGAGGCCAGCCATCATGGACATCGAGGAAGTCGCAGAGGTCGCAGGCAAAGCCGTCGCAATGCTCATCAAAATCATCTTTGGCGAGGACGAATAATCGTCCCCGCCGCATCCGTGCCGGAGAAGCAATCGCTTCCCCGGCTTTTCATTTTGTTAGGAGGTCTGAAAACCATGGAAAATCTGACATTCGACACCATGACTGACAAAGAACTGCTCCAGGCATTTGTCCCTGAGCGCAGCGCCGTGGAACTCTTGAAGGAATACCAGAACGTCTACAACGTCGTGATGGAATCCTCGGCATCGAAGGTGGACACCATCCCCGGCATGGGAAACGTGAAGACCAAGAAGCTCATGCTGATTCGCGAACTCGTGAACCGCGTCAACGACGCGACGAGCAAGAACATCAAGGTCATCCACGGCCCGAAAGATGCCATCGACTACTTCAGCTTCCTTAAGACCAAGCCAACGGAAGAAGTCTGGGTCTTGATGCTGAACACCAAAAATCATGTCATCGCAAGCCAGATGGTCAGCACCGGCACCATCAACGCCGCAACCTCAGAGCCGCGCGAAGTTTTCCAGCCAGCGATTCACCGCTTGGCGGCATCCATCATCGTCGCTCATTGCCATCCGTCAGGTGACTGCGAGCCGAGCCGTGAAGACGAGCGCGCCACGATGCGCCTCGTACAGTCGGGGCGCTTGCTCGCCGTGCCTGTGGTCGATCATATCATCATCGGCAAATACGGCAGTTGCAGTCTCAAAGAGACCCGCCCGGACCTGTTCATTGGAGGGATGTAACCATGGCTTCTACGTTCTATTGCCCCGCCTATGATAACGTGACGGGACGCCTGCATCTGGAAAACGGCTGCATCTACCTGAGCCTTGTCATGGGAAAGAGCGACCTGCATATCACACTCAATCCCACGCAGGCCAGCGTCCTCGGCGCAGCGTTGCAGAGCAGCAGCGACTATCTCCGCGTTGAAGATGTCGCGGATGAGAAGTATTTCGGCAACTTGGAAATGGAATTCGACCCTGTGGAAGCAGAGGAAGAAGTCACCGTATCCAACGAGCCATACGTCTTTCATCCCGCCACGATTCCTGAAGCCGAACGGCCTGTTGCCTAAGGAGGTGCAACGATGCCAGCAAAAGAATTTATCTGCCCCGATGGGCATCACGTCCGCATTTCGGAATGCTTGAAGCATTGCCCGCTTTCCGAACGCTGCATGTTCTTGCCGACGCTCAAAATCATCGCGCAGTCGCTCAATCGTGGGCTGACCATGCCGACCGTAACGGAACTGATCGCCGGCGTCCGTGAGACGTACCTGAAGAAAACCACGGACTACGCCGTCAACCCTCGCGATGTCCTCTACGCGCTCAACGGGCAAGCCATCCATTCCTTGCATGAGCAGAATGTCGGCGAAAACATCATGAGCGAAGTCCGTCTGGAGGATGACATCACGAGCGGAAAGTTCGACCTTTACGGCAACCTGCTCGATAATGAAGCAGGCGTCCTTGGCGATCTGAAAGTCACCAGCTCCTACAAGCTGATGAAAGCCCTTGGCATCTATAAAATCCGTGTCCCTACGGGTGAAGTCTACAAGACAGGTGCAAAAAAGGGCGAGCCGAAATACCGCTTCGAGCTCCGCTATGATGGAGTTCATTTTGTTATGGAATGGGCGTTGCAGCTGAACTATTACCGTATGCTGCTGGAACGCCACGGCTTCCAAGTCAACAAGATGTACATCCAAGCCATCTGCCGCGACAGCGGATTGCGGATTGCATCGGAACGCGGTATCGACAAAAACCTCTACATCATCCCCATCCATCGGATCAGCGACCGTTGGCTGACGCGCTATTTCAAGCACAAAGCCACCACCTTGCAGGATTCGATGGAAACGAACCACCTGCCGAAGAAATGCAGTTGCAGCGAGTGCTGGCACGGAAGGAAATGCCAAGCCTACTGCGACGTGCGCTCAGAATGTGAAGCCAGAGAGGAACGTGATCTTGATGAAAGAGTTGGCTAAGAAACTCTCCAAAGTCATGCAGGAGTGCTCCCACATCCAGAAGAACGGGACGAACTCCTATCATGGCTACCGTTACGCCACGAGCGCAGACGTGCTCGAACGTGTCAATGATTCCTTAGTGCGGAACGGCATCGCCTCGGCCGCGCATCCCGAACTCGTCAGCATGGAGAATGTCACCAATGCACGCGGAACGATGGAACATCTGGCTACCGTGTCGATGGCAATCGAATTGACGGATACCGAATCGGGCGATACCTGCCAAATCCACGGCATCGGCTCTGGGCAAGATGTCGGCGACAAGGCCGTGATGAAAGCGGAAACCGCAGCCATCAAATACGCCTATCTCCTGAGCCTCGCCATCTCCACCGGTGACGATCCCGAAGCCGATGCACGGACGGATGAGCACATGGAGGTCAACGACAGCCGCCCGCGTCCCGTCAACCAGAACCATCCAGCCCCTGCCAAAAGCAACACGCAGTACACCCACCAATGCCAGGCGTGCGGCGCAACCATCAGCGACAAGGTGAACAGCTACTCCCTGAAGCGCTTCGGGCGGCCGCTGTGCATGGACTGCCAAAAACGGGGAAACTGAGCAAAACTGCCCCGAAAATTCCCAGATTTCCCCATTTCCCCGATTTTGATACCCCTATATCAGCTCACAGAAGGCCGATTTTCGGGTACAGAATTTCGGGGAAATCGGGAAACGCGGGGTACAGCCATTTCATAACGTATACTGTATACACAAATGTCTATCTTGCCTATGCCTATATGATGGTGAGCCACGATGTGCTTACCATCATTATTTTTTTACAATACATATACATATAGTTAATCGTATATACAAATCTTCAGGGAGGTATTCATCATGGAAACAACAAAGAACACGAAAGACCAGATCATCAATATCCGCGTCACAGGTGAGCGAAAAAAACAGATCAAGGAAAACGCCGATCGTCTTGGGATGACCATCAGCGGCTACATCGACTACCTCGAATCGCATCAACAAGTGATCGAACTCCCCTATGGGAAAGAATTGATGCAAGAAATCTATCATCTCAATAACCAGCTCAACGAACTCGACAAGTATCCTTTGCTTCCAGTCCAAGAGCTTCGAGACGCCATGAGCCAGGCCATCATAAAAATAAATGCACAAACGAAAGCAGGATTTTGAAATGTCGATATTGAAATATGTGAATCATAACCGACGGCCGTCTCTAGCTGCGATGTACTCGTATCTTGTCAATCCAGAGAAGACAGACGTCTCTGGTCTCCTTGGATATGGAGTGAACCCATCCTGCGCCACAGAAGAAATGATGTTCGTCCAGTGGCTATATCGCTTTGAGGGAAGCTGTCACCCGAAGCTTTACCAGCACGTGATATTCTCTTTCGACGTTGGCTGTCAGCTTCCCTTTGGCCTCATCCGACAAATCTCATATGAAATTGGCCTGACTCTCTTGCCAGACGAGCGGCAAATGTTAGGGACAATCCATTTCAAGAACACAGAAAAAGTCCATTGTCATTACATGATGAACTACATCAGCATAGACGGAAAGCCGTACCGGCAAAATCATCCGCTGCATTACTACAAGAATCGCGTGAATGCCGTTTTGCAGAAGTACGGCTTGAATGACATCGTCTGCTATGTTCCCGACTATGATGAAATCGCCATTTAGCAGTTCAAGAATGGGAGGAACTATGAAACTATCAGATATTCCTATTCCGGGAGCTCCAGGCCTCGGCTCTCTGGAAGACATCGCAACTGCCTTACGCAATTTTTTGAATGGATATCATCGTCCAAGAGAAGAATATTTCTCAGATTTTATTAACCTCTTATACGAGCCGACCAATCTAGAAGATTTATATCCTCTCGATTTTATTATGAAACGCACCATTAACGAAGAGAATCTCGATCTCGCGTGCTCAATAATCAGGAAAAACAGCTGGGCGGTAAGGCAAACATGGGATAACCAATTTATCTTCTCTAAGGGATTTATGAAACTGGCTGACATCCCAATCTTCATACCAACGATTTACCCTGGCATAGTATCAGCAGTATTTTTATTGTTTTTACTATTTCCAGACAAGAAAACAGGAATTCACTTTTATAGTGGTTTAGAGAAAAAAAGCGCAAAAGAAATCATACTGCATGGACCTACTGTGTAAGCGCCTAACAACCCACCGGATTCCTCCCGACCAGATTTCGTGAGATAATCAGACAAAAGCATTCATGGTTCGCAAAGTTTTAGAACTTGTAGAACTCCTGCAACTATCTGAACTTA
>JAXGCE010000081.1:0-17709 GCA_034186105.1 Selenomonadaceae bacterium | reverse complement strand
TCCGGTGATGATGCCTGGATGGTTCCACCTGTTCCCATTCCGAACACAGTAGTTAAGCATCCAGAGGCCGAAAGTACTTGCCTGGTGACGGGCTGGGAGGATAGGAAGTTGCCGGTTTGAAAAAAGCTCGCGTAAGCGAGCTTTTTTTCTTACGTTATCATACACTCTTGAGACCTTATGATTGACACCGCTGAGGCCTTGTTGTAGAATGAAACTGTTTCTGAATATGGAAGCTTAGACTTGAAATATCACATTTGAAAGACCAAAGGGGTGCGACCATTTTATGCCAGATTACGTTTTGGCGTTCGTCATTGCTGCCGGCGTGGCGCTTTTAGTGACACCAGGCGTTATTTTTTTCGCGAAGAAGACGGGAGCGATGGATGCGCCAGATCCGCGCAAGGTGCATAAGCGGCCAATTCCGCGCATTGGCGGACTCGGCATCTATCTGGCATTCATGGCGGCCATGATCACGATTGTGAACGAGGTGCCGGTCGAGCCGGATGTGGCGTTTGAGCTTACGGGGCTCGGCATCGGCGGATCGCTGATCGTGCTGCTCGGCCTCATCGATGACTATAAGAACTTGCCGGCGAAAGTCAAGCTCTTGGGCCAGATTATCGCGGCCTGTGTGCTTGTCATCGGCTTTGATGTGCGCATCGACTTCATCACGGATCCCTTCGGCGATTATCTGTTTCTCGAGTGGTTCGCGATTCCGGCGACGGTGTTCTGGATTGTGGGGCTCACGAATACGGTGAACCTCATCGATGGTCTCGACGGCCTTGCGGCCGGTGTGTCGTGCATCGCAGCGACGACGATCTTTCTCGTCGCGTTGCAGCAAAACATCATGGTCGTTGCCGTATTCTGCGCGGCCATCGCGGGTGCGGCGATTGGATTCCTTTACTATAATTTCAATCCAGCGCGCATCTTCATGGGCGACTCGGGCAGCATGTTCTTCGGCTACATGCTCGCGGGCATCAGCGTCATTGGCGCTGTGAAGTCGGCCGCAACGATTGCGCTGATCGTGCCGATTCTCGCTTTGGGACTCCCCATTCTCGATACGACGTTTGCGATCATTCGTCGTTATCGCGGTGGCGTGCCGATTTTCAAGCCAGACAAGGGGCATCTGCATCACCGTCTCTTAGACCTCGGTTTCACGCAGCGGCAGGCCGTGCTCCTGATGTATGTCATCAGCGCGCTCCTCGGCCTGTCGGCCGTCGCGCTCACGGAGGTCAGCAGCCAGTTCGCGATCCTCATCGTCTGCGTGGTCGTGTTCGTGGTGCTGTTTGGCGCGAAGAAGATCGGCATCTTCCACCTGAAGGAACAGGCACATGAAAATTGAATGACTTGGAGCAGGCGAACCCTGCTCTTTTTTCATATATCTTTCTTGCAAGAAGGAGTTTTTCCATGGAAAAGAAGAAAATCAAAGTCATGACGGTCTTTGGGACGCGCCCTGAGGCCATCAAGATGGCGCCAATTGTGTTGGAGCTTCAGAAGCATCCCGACACGATCACGCCGGTCGTGGCCGTGACGGCGCAGCATCGCGAGATGCTTGACCAGGTGCTCGGGCTCTTTCACATCACGCCGGACTATGACCTGAACCTCATGGCGAAAGGGCAGACGTTGTTCGACATCACGACGAAGGCGATGAACGGCCTCGACAAAGTGCTGACGCAGGAGAAACCGGACATCGTGCTCGTGCATGGTGACACGACGACGACGTTCGCGGGCGCGCTCGCGGCGTACTATCATCAGACGACGGTCGGCCATGTCGAGGCGGGCCTCCGCACGCACAACAAGTATTCGCCGTTCCCCGAGGAAATGAACCGCAAGCTGACGGGCTGCATCGCAGACCTCAACTTTGCGCCGACGGCGACGAGCGAGGCGAACCTGCTGTCCGAGAATGTGCCAAAGGAATCGATCTTTGTCACGGGCAACACGGTCATCGATGCGCTGCATCATACGGTGCAGGATGATTTCGCGTTCGAGGACGAGCTGTTGCAGCACATTGACTTCGCACACAAGCGCGTGATCCTCGTGACGACGCATCGCCGCGAGAACCTCGGCGAGCCGATGCGCCATGTCTACAAGGCGCTGAAGCAGCTGACGGAGGAGTTCGACGACGTCGAGATCGTCTTCCCTGTGCACAAGAACCCGAAAGTGCGCGAAGTCGTCAATGAAGAGCTCGGCGGGCTCGAAAAAGTTCACCTCATCGAGCCGCTCGACTATGAGCCGTTCGCGAACCTCATGCACCGTGCGCATCTGATCCTGACGGATTCAGGCGGCGTGCAGGAGGAGGCACCGGCGCTTGGAAAGCCTGTGCTCGTGCTGCGTGACACGACGGAACGCCCCGAGGCCGTCGAGGCCGGCACGGTGAAGCTCATCGGCACGGATCGTGACCGCGTCTACGAAGAGGCAAAGCGCCTGCTGACGGACGAAACGGAGTACAAGCGCATGGCGGAGTCGTGCAATCCATACGGCGATGGCGAGGCGTCGCGCCGCATCATCCAGGCCATCCTCTATCATTATGGCCTCGCGGACAGCCGTCCCGACCGCTTTGAAGCGAAATGAGCGACGAGGGAAAGAAGCGTGCGGCACAGCCGCCGAAACCAGCGGGCGGACAGAATCCGCAGAACCCTTGGCAGCAGGACAGCCATGAGGGCATCCGGCAGGCCATGAAGGCGTTCTCGATGCTCGGCGGCGTCGGCGTCTACTTCGTCGTCTTCGTCGGCATCTGTGTCTTCCTCGGCTATGAGGCGGACGAGGCGTTCGGTCTCGGCCACACGGGGCGATTGCTCGGCATCGTGCTCGGCTTCCCAGCCGCGATGTATTCTCTGTACCGCCAACTGAAGAAAGGCGGCCTCGTCTGATTGTTCTTGATAAGTATCGTTTATTCTATCATTTAGGAAAAATAAGATTTTTCGAAAAGGTTTTTTTGAAGGTCTTGTCGAAATAACATATTGTTTGGGAATTTCTGTTTTATGAAAGACATTTTGTCTGCATACCGCAAGCGGCTCGTGAAAAGCCTCGTCGTGCTCGTGATGGTCGCGGCTGCGCTGCTCCTGGCAAGGGGAGCGGGGCATCTCGTCATCGCGTTCGTGCTCGGGCTTTTCGCAGCCCTCGTGTTTGTCTGGAACATGGCCTTCCGCCTCTGGAATCTCTCCACGGACGTAAAGACCGCCCACAGGCAGATGCTCTGGGGCATGTTCCTGCGCCTCGCAGTGCTCGCGCTCGTGCTGCTCGCTGCGGCCATGGCTTCTTCGGAGGTCATGCTCACGGCGGCGGCCGGATTTCTCGCGACGTACTTCGTAGCGCTCGGGCAGCTCTTGCTCTATGCGAAAAAATGAACACCCAGATGTGTTTTTTCTCTGGGAGGGAGGTTGAGGTATATGCATGAAATCGGTGTTCGCGAAACAGTGCAGCTCGCCGGCTTTACCTTCAACTGGGAGACACTCGAGATGACCTGGCTCACGATGGCCATCGTCATCCTCATCGCTTTTCTCGCGACGCGCAGCCTCACGCTCGTGCCGCGCGGATGGCAGATGGTGGTCGAGCTGATCATCGGCTGGCTGCATGGCCAGATCGATGCGATGATGGGAAAGAGCGGGAGATTCCTCGCGCCATTCATCGTATCGCTGTTCATGTTCCTGCTGGTGGGCAACTGGATCGGCCTCGTCCCCACGTTGTCGTCGCCGACGAATGACTTGAACACCACATTGGCGCTTGCGCTCACCGTCATCGTGATGGTGCATTTCCTGGGCGTCTACAAGAAAGGGCTTCATTATCTGGCCCATTTCTTCCAGCCGACGCCGGTCTTCGTCGTCATCAACATCATCGAGGAAATCGCCAAGCCGATCACGCTGGCCTGCCGTCTTTTCGGCAACATCCTCGCGGGCGAGATTCTGATCGTCGTCCTGTTGATGCTGATGCCGATCTGGATGCCGATCCCAGCCGTCTGCTGGCTCGCGTTCAGTATCTTCATCGGCGGCGTCCAGGCCGTCATCTTCACCATGCTCTCGATGGCGTATCTTGCCAACGCCGTGAAAGAGGATAGTGAGGAATCCTGAGTCCGTTGTTTTTAAAAAGATTTTGAGTAAAGGTTTTGCAATCTTAAGGAGGATTTTTTCAATGGAAAACGCAATCATGGTAGCCGCAGCCCTCATCGGTGCAGGTATCACGGCAGGTCTCGCAGCTGTCGGCGCTGGTCTCGGTGACGGCCTCGTCACGAGCCGCTTCATCGAAGGCATCACGCGTCAGCCGGAAGCGAAGAACACGCTGTTCACGAACACGCTGATCTCCGTCGGCCTCATCGAGGCTATGGCCATCATCGCGATCGTCATCGCCTTCATCATGCTCTATGCCAACCCGCTCATCAAATAATTTTGTGTTATTTGATGCCCAGAAGGGAGGCATAAGGAATTGATTGATCTGAATATGACGTTTTTCGCGCAGATCCTGAACTTCCTGATCCTCGTCGCCATCCTGCGCGCGCTGTGCTACAAGCCGGTCGTGCGCATGCTGAAGGCGCGCGAAGACAAGATCGCCGAGAGCCTCGAAAAAGCGGATGCCGATGTGGCAGCAGCTGAGGAGCTCAAGGCGAAGTATCAGGCGCAGCTCGCCGAAGCCCGCGAGAAGGCACAGGCCATCACGGACAAGGCGGAAAAAGTCGCCAGCCAGCTCCGCGAGGACAAGCTGCAGGAGACGAAGCGCGAAGTCGAGCAGATGAAAGAGTCTGCCCGTGCCGAGATCCAGCGCGACCAAGAGCGTGCCCAGGACCAGATCCGGGCGCAGGTCGTCGCACTCTCCATCCAGGCGGCCGGCAAGATTGTCAGCGACAAGATGACGGCGGATGCCGACGAGGAAGAGGTCGGCAAATTCATCGACACGCTTAACAAAGATAAGATTGGTGATCTGCCATGCTGAATCTACAGCTTGCACGTAAATATTCCCACGCCATCTTTGAGCTGGCGCAGGAGGAAGGGAAGCTCGTGCCATACGGCGAAGAGCTCGCGGGTGTCAACAAGGACCTCGAGAGCGTCCCAGGCATCTGGAGCTACTTTGCCAATCCGGAGCTTTCGCGCGACGACAAGAAAGCGCTCGTGAAGAAGCTCTTCGAGGGCGAGGTCTCGAAAGAGATCTACCACTTCCTGCTGCTGCTCGTCGACAAGCGCCGCATGACGCTCCTGCCGGCGATCGTGAGCCAGTACGAGACGCTCGCGAACGAGGCGCGCGGCATCATCGTCGCCGATGTGACGACGGCACGCCCGCTCTCGAAACCGCAGAAAGACAAGCTCGAAGACAAGCTCGAAGTCGTGACGGGCAAGACCGTGAAGCTCCGGCTCCACGAAGATCCGAAGATCATCGGCGGTGTCATCGTCCGCATCGGGGACAAGCGCATCGACGGAAGCGTCACCGGCAAACTCTCCGCACTGGCGGGCGAGCTGATGGCAGCAAGATAAGGGGTGACTGCTAGGTATGAAAATGAATCCTGAGGAAATCACCGCCATCATCAAGGATCAGATCAAGAACTACAATGTCGATCTGAACGTCGATGATGTCGGAACCGTCATCGAGATCGGCGACGGCATCGCGCATATTCATGGCCTCGACAAGGCCATGGCCGGCGAGCTGCTCGATTTCGGTCATGATATCTATGGTTTGGTCCTGAACCTTGAGCAGGACAATGTCGGCGCCGTTATCCTCGGCGGCGACACGAAGATCCAGGAAGGCGACGAGGTCAAGCGCACGGGCCGCATCATGCAGGTGCCGGTCGGCGAGAACATGATCGGCCGCGTCGTCGACGCGCTCGGCCGTCCGATCGATGGCAAGGGCGCTATCAAGACGACGGAGACGCGTCCTGTCGAGTTCCGCGCACCGGGCATCGCTGACCGCCAGCCGGTCAAGCAGCCGCTGCAGACGGGCATCAAGGCCATCGATGCTCTCGTGCCGATCGGCCGCGGCCAGCGCGAGCTCATCATCGGCGACCGCGGCATCGGCAAGACGGCCATCGCTGTCGACACGATCCTGAACCAGAAAGGCCAGGACTGCATCTGCGTCTATGTCGCCATCGGCCAGAAGGCTTCGACGGTCGCGCGCGTCGTCAAGACGCTCGAAGAGCACGGCGCTATGGAATACTCCATCGTCGTCGCCGCGACGGCTGCCGAGAGCGCGCCGCTGCAGTACCTCGCACCGTATGCCGGCGTCGCCATGGCTGAGCATTTCATGTATCAGGGCAAGGCTTGCCTCTGCATCTACGACGATCTGACGAAGCATGCTGCCGCGTACCGCGCGATGTCCCTGCTGCTCCGCCGTCCGCCTGGACGTGAAGCATACCCGGGCGATGTCTTCTACTTGCATTCCCGTTTGCTCGAGCGCGCCGCGAAGCTCAATGACGAGCTCGGCGGCGGCTCCATCACGGCACTGCCGATCATCGAGACGCAGGCTGGCGACCTTTCCGCGTACATCCCGACGAACGTCATCTCCATCACGGACGGCCAGATCATGCTCGAGACGGGCCTGTTCAACTCTGGTGTCCGCCCGGCCATCAACGTCGGCCTCTCGGTCTCCCGTGTCGGCGGCTCGGCGCAGATCAAGGCCATGAAGCAGGTCGCAGGCACGATGCGCCTCGACCTCGCCCAGTATCGCGAGCTCGCTGCGTTCTCGCAGTTCGCTTCCGACCTCGACAAGGCCACGAAGGCACAGCTCGACCGCGGCGAACGCATGGTCGAGACGCTGAAGCAGCCGCAGTACAGCCCGCTGCTCGTCGAGGAGCAGGTGCTCGTGCTCTACACGGCCGTCCACGGCTTCCTCGCCGACATTCCGACGGACAAGGTCGTCGAGTTCCAGGAGAGCTTCCTGAAATTCATGCGCACGGCACATCCGGAAGTCGCAAAGAAGATCATCGAGCAGAAGAAGCTCGACGATGCGCTCGAAAAAGAGATCACGGCGGCCATCAAGGAGTTCAAGGAAACCATTCCGTACAAGATGGCATGAGCGAGGTGATTCTTTTTGGCTAGTTTACAGGATATCCGCCATCGCATCAAAAGCGTGACGAGCACGAAGCAGATCACGAGCGCCATGAACATGGTCGCGACGAGCCGCCTGCGCCATGCCAAGGAAGCGGCGAATGCCAACGCGCCTTACGCAGAAAAAGTCATCGAGGTCGTGCAGGAGATCGCCCGCAACGCGGGTTCCGATTTCTCGCATCCGCTGCTCGAGACGCACGCGGACGGCAAGCGCCTCGTTTTCGTCGTCACGTCGGACAAGGGCCTCGCGGGCGCGTATTCCTCGAATGCCTGCAAGGCGGCACACGCCCTCGCCGAAGACAAGGCCGATACCGATCTCTTCGTTGTCGGCCGCAAGGGCGAAGCCTATTTCAAGAATCGCGGCTATCACATCGTCAAATCCCATACGGGCATCAGCGAGCGCCCGCAGTTTGAGCACGCGCGCACGATTGCGCTCGAGCTCATCGATCTCTTCCAGTCCGGCGCGTATCGCGAAGTCGTGATGATCTACACGAAGTTCCTCTCGGCCATCAGCTGCGAGCCGCAGACCGAAAAGATCCTGCCGCTCACGATGGAAGGCGGGGAAGCAAAAGGCCCGCATGCCGAGTACATCTATGAACCGGATGCGGCGACCGTCCTCGGCTTCCTGCTCCCGCAGTATCTCTACACGACGATCTACGCATCGCTCCTGCAGTCGGCAGCGAGCGAGCTGAGTTCCCGCATGAACGCCATGAGCAACGCGACGGACAACGCCAGCGAGCTCATCGACCAGCTGAACCTGCACTACAACAAGGTACGTCAGGCCGGCATCACGACGGAGCTCAACGAGATCGTCGCGGGCGCCGAAGGCCTGAAGTAAGCCAGTTGCCCCGAGACATCCTCAGGGTAGTTAGGAGGTTTCCCATTGGCAAAAGGTAAAGTCGTACAGGTCATCGGACCTGTCGTAGATATTGAATTCCCGGCAGGCGAGCTGCCGGCGATCCTGAACGCCGTCACGATCAAAGGCACGGTCGGTGATGGCATCAAGATCGATCTCGTCGTCGAAGTCATGCAGCACCTCGGCGACAGCGTCACGCGCTGCATCGCCATGTCCTCGACGGACGGCCTCCAGCGCGGCATGGTTGCCGAAGATACGGGATCGCCGATCAAGGTCCCCGTCGGCAACGAGTGCCTCGGCCGCGTCTTCAACGTGCTCGGCCAGACGGTCGACCACGATCCGACGCCGGTCGGCAACAAGGAGTTCTGGCCGATCCATCGTCCGGCTCCGAAATTTGAAGACCAGGAGACGTCGACGTCCATCCTCGAGACGGGCATCAAGGTCGTCGACCTCATCGCGCCGTATTCCCGCGGCGGCAAGACGGGCCTCTTCGGCGGCGCAGGCGTCGGCAAGACGGTCCTCATCATGGAGCTCATCCACAACATTGCGACCGAGCACGGCGGCTACTCCGTCTTTGCCGGCGTCGGCGAGCGCACCCGTGAGGGCAACGACCTCTGGGGCGAAATGAAAGAGTCCGGCGTCATCGACAAGACGGCCCTCGTCTATGGCCAGATGAACGAGCCGCCTGGAGCACGTATGCGCGTTGCTCTGACAGGCCTCACGATGGCAGAGTATTTCCGTGATGTTCAGCATCAGGACGTCCTGCTCTTCGTTGACAACATCTTCCGCTTCATCCAGGCAGGTTCCGAGGTTTCGGCCCTGCTCGGCCGCATGCCGTCGGCCGTCGGCTATCAGCCGACGCTCTCCACGGACATCGGCGCCCTGCAGGAGCGCATCACGTCCACGAAGGAAGGCTCCATCACGTCCGTCCAGGCCGTCTATGTCCCAGCCGACGACCTCACCGACCCGGCACCTGCGGGCACGTTCACGCATCTTGATGCGACGACCGTCCTTTCGCGTCAGATCGCCGAGCTCGGCATCTATCCGGCCGTCGATCCTCTGGACTCCACGAGCCGCATCCTCGACCCGCATGTCATCGGCGAGGAGCACTACCGCGTCGCGCGCGGCGTGCAGGCTGTCCTCCAGAAGTACAAAGACCTGCAGGACATCATCGCCATCCTCGGCATGGAAGAACTCTCCGACGAAGACAAGCTCACGGTCTCGCGTGCCCGCAAGATCCAGCGCTTCCTGTCGCAGCCGTTCTTCGTCGCCGAAGTCTTCACGGGCTCGCCCGGCAAGTACGTCCCGCTCAAGGAGACCATCCGCGGCTTCAAGGAGATCCTCGAAGGCAAGTACGACGATCTCCCCGAGAATGCCTTCTACATGGTCGGCACGATCGACGAGGCGGTCGAGAAAGCGAAGAAGATCCAGGCTGAGGAGGGATAACATATGTCCACCATCCAGCTTCAGATCGTTTCTCCGGACAAAGTCGTCTATGAAGCCGACATCGCCATGCTCATCGTCCGCAGCACGGGCGGCGAGCTCGGCATCCTGCCGAAGCACGCACCGCTCGTCACCGGCCTCGTGCCGCATGCGATGCGCGTAAAGATGCCAGGTGGCGACGAGCAGCTCATCGCCGTCGCTGGCGGCTTCATGGAAGTCACGCCCGAGAAGATCTCCGTCCTCGCGAGCGCAGCCGAGCAGCCGATCGACATCGACGTCAATCGCGCCAAGCAGGCCTACGCTCGCGCCAAGGACCGCATCGAACGTTTCCATCAGGGCCCGCCCGCAAGCGAAGACATCGACTTCGCCCGCGCCGAGCTCGCACTGCATCGCGCCATCGCGCGTTTGCAGGCGACGGAGACGGAATACGAATAAAAAGTGAAAAAGAACCGCTCTCGGCTTTGAGGGCGGTTCTTTTTTATTTCTGCAGGTAGGCATTGACTTCTTTTTGCAATTTGTTGAGTGCGTTGTCGAACGAGACCGTGCCGGCGACGAGCTTCGCAATCTCGGTGTCGGCGAGGAGCATGGCGCCGTCGTAGCGTTTGAATTTTGGTGCAGGCACGGCGTGGTCGAGCGTCTCGCCAAGAAAGGCGGGCGTCAGCGAGGCCGTGACGCCTTCGCCGAAGACGTCGGCGGGCGCGGCGGTTTCGAGGATGCCGCGCTTGGCAGGCAGGCCCTGCGTATGTGTCAGGACGTTTTTTTGTGCGGTCTCGCTGGTCGTAACCTCTTTGAGGAAGTCCCAGGCGAGGCTTTTTTCATGCGTACGCGCCGAGATGCCCGCGAGCAGGACGCCGAGCGGCGCATGTGGGCTACCATCTGGCTGCTCAGGCAGTGGGATGCAGTCCCATTCGAAATTCATGTACTTCTTGATGCGCCAGGGATAGGGCTTGTATGTGCGGTATTCTGCAAAGGAGAACGGGCGAAACGCAACGCGGCCGAGGTCGAAGTCGCGCGGCGTGACTTGATGGCCCTGCGTGAGTGCGGACAGGCGCATGCAGAAGCGCACGGCCTGCTCGACTTCGGGGGCGGCAAGATACGAGGCGCGACCGTCCGCGCGAAAGAGCTGCGCGCCTGTCGCCGTCGCGGCGAGCTGCCAGCCGTAGTCGTAGACACCAAACTGGTCGAGCGTGCCGTCGCCATCCGTGTCGCGTGTGACGGCGGCCGCGATGCGGTAGAAGTCGTCGAACGTCCAATGGTTGCCTGGCATGGCGATGCCTTCGCGCGCGAGCAGCGTCTTGTTGACGAACATGAGCCGTGTCATGCATTCGACAGGGAGTGCCATGCTTTCGCCGCCATAAAGGCCATATTCATATGCGGCGGGGTAGAAGTCCGCCGCGGAAAATGAAGCATCTCCTTGCTCATGCGACGCAAGCGGCAAGAGCGCCCCCTGCGCGGCATAGAGATCAAAGTCCTCGGGCAGCAGTAAAAAGACGTCGGGCTCGTCGCCTGCGAGGAAGCGCTCGGCAAGCCATTCGCTATAATCTTCGCGTGAGATACCGCTTGTGTACGTCACATGGACATTCGGATGCGTTTTTTCAAAATCAGCGATCGTCTCGTCGAGCAAGCCATAGAGGTCGCCGCCTGGCACCCCCCACGGACTGCCGACGAAGACGCCGATACGCAGCGTTTGCGGCGTCGGCCGCAACGCATAGCAGAGTAATGCGGCACAGACGAGGACGAAGAGCGACGTGAGGACAGTGCGCCACCGGCTCATTTCTCAACCTCCGCGTTGACGATGCCCGTCTGCACGGCCCAGAGCGCAAGTTGCGTGCGATCTCTGAGGCCGAGTTTGCTGAGCGCCGATGACAGGCCGTTGCGCACCGTGCCGCCTGAGAGCGCGAGCTTGTCAGCGATTTCCCTGTTCGACAGACCGTGACCAACGAGGTTCGCGATGTTGCGTTCCGTGCGCGTGAGCGCATCGGCCTCTGGCACGTCCGTCGCAGTCGAAAAGCTGCCCTGCGCCATCTGGCTGAAGAATTTCACGACTTTTGCCGTGACTTCGGGCGTCATGATGGCACCGCCGGATGTGACCTTGCGAATGGCACCGGCGAGCTCTTGCATCGAGACGCCTTTGAGGAGGTAGCCGCTCGCGCCATTTCTGAGCGCCCCATAGACGTATTCGTCGTCATCGAATGTCGTCAGGACGATGACTTTGATCTCGGGATGGTGTTCCTTCACGGCTTTCGTCGCCTGCACGCCATCGACGACAGGCATGCGGATGTCCATGAGGATGACATCGGGTACGTCTTTCTCGACGAGCGCCAAGAGTTCTTGCCCGTCTTTGGCGAGACCCGTGACCTGCATGTCACTGTTCTGTCCGAGCACGATGCCGAGGCTTTCACGAATGAGTTCCTGATCGTCCGCAATCATGACGTTGATCATCAGCTGTTCTTCCTCTCTGTGTCCTTGTGCTCCGGGATGATGACGGTGAGTGAGAAACCGCGCGTTCCAAGTGCTTGCCCACTTTCGTAATCGACGGAGCCGTGCAGGAGCGCGACGCGTTCCTGCATGTGCTTCAGGCCGAAGCCCTCTTTTACGCGCCCATGCTCGTCGACGGGGGCGCCTTCGCCATCGTCGTAAAGCAACAGGTAGATGCGCCCCTGCTCGACGGTGATCGTGACGGTCTGATGTTGCGCGTGGCCGTGGCGGTTCGCATTCGTGATGCCTTCCTGCACGACGCGGTAGAGGACTTCTTCTTCGTCTTCGCGCAGATGTTCTGGCAAGCGCAGGATCTGCAAGCGGATCTCCATGCCGCTCGATGCGGAAAACTCTATCGCGAGATGCGAAAGCGCTTCGCGTAGTGGCATCTTTTCGAGGTCGTCGGGGCGTAGCTTCTTGACGCTGCGGCGCACGTCCTTGATGCCGCGGAGCGCCGTCTCGCGAATCTTGACGAGCTGCTGCTTCGTGAAATCGGGCGCGGTATCAACCATGACGATGCAGGCGTCGAGTCCCGCCGCGATGCCCGTCAGCGCGTGGCCGAGTGTGTCGTGGATTTCGCGTGCGAGACGGTTGCGCTCGCGCGTCTCGGCCATGCGCTCCGCCTCGATGGCATAGGAGCGCAGGCGCAGGTTCGCATCGGCGAGCTGGTCATTCAGCATTGCGATGCGCTGCTTTTCTGCATGGCTGCCTTTGAGGATGATGACGAGATAGGCGAGGAACAGCACGAGGTTCAAAGAGACGAGAGCGCCGCGCATGGCTGCGAGTACGGCACGCACAGGCTCCATATAGTAGGCCGTGTAGGCGTCAAATGGCACGGCATGCGTCGAAAACGCCGCGAGGCCATAATCGGCGATGGCGTAGAGCACGAGCATTGCGCCGATGAGCAAATAGCCTTGGTTGCGTCCTTCGTAGCGATGCATGAGGTCGGCGACGACGAGCAGCACGACGCCATCATAAGCGAGGTTCAGGCTGCGCATGCAGGTGAGGCAGGCCACGATCTCGATGACGAGGCATGCCCAATGCATCGTGCGCGGCAGCGTGTCGCGCCGGTAGAGATGCCCCGCCGCCCAGAGAACGAACAGCGCACAGAGCGGCAGCGCGAGCCCAAGCTCCGGCGACAGCGGCATGGCAGGCAGATTCTCGAGGAACGCGCGCGCATTCATCGAGGCGATGATCTTCTGCTGCGTCACGCTCATGAAGCCCGCGAGCAAGAAGACGACAAGCGCGTTGTAGGCGAGCAGCACGCGATGCGCCAGCGTCCGCGCGGCGCGAGGCGTCGCTGGAAATGCTTCATTCCCAAGCATGGACATCCACCTCTTTGATGTTTTCCGACGTGAGCAGGCGCGTCGGGAGGACGATATGGCGGTCGGGGGGATGGCCTGCTAGGATCTCGTAGGCGGCGGCTGCCGCGTCGCGGCCAATGCTCCTGGGTGACTGGGCGGCCGTCACGAGCTGGTGGCCGCTCGCGATGAGCTCTTTCGTCTCAGGCACGCCGTCGACGCCATAGACGCGGACGGTGCCCATGCGACCCGTCGCGTCGAGTGCAGCCATGGCGCCGAGCGCGGACGGGTCGTTGAGCGCCATGATGGCCGTCGCCTCGGGATGGCGTTCGAGCATCTCCTGCATGGCCGGCATGGCGAGTTCGAGCTGGCCTTGGCATTCGGCCTCGTCGACGATGACGAAGCCGTCATGGCCGGCGATGGCATCGCGGAAGCCTTGGATGCGGTCGGCAGCCGAGCGGGCCTCGGAATGCTTCAATACGAGGATGTTCGCGTGGTCAGCGTGCGCGAGCAGGTGCTCGGCGCAGCTGCGACCGGCTGCGTAGTTGTCGGATTCGACCGTCGCGGCGACGAGCTCGCTGTCCTGCACGTTCGTGTCGATCGTGACGACGGGGACATGTGCGGCATGCGCGATTTCGAGCGCGGGCCCCATCTTCTGCCAGTCGACGGGATTGAGGAAGATGAGCGAGACGCCTTCGTCGATGAGGTCGCGCACTTCCTGCGTCTGCCGCTCGACGGAGAGCGCGGGATCGCGTGAGAGCAGCACGTCGCCGTGGTTTTCGACGGCTGCGCGGATCTCTTCGTCGATGATTTCATAGAAAGGATTCGAGCGCGTCATATAGATCGCGCCGATCTTGCGGCGAGATTCGTCTTGGCGGGCGGAGAAGTCGTGGTGGATCAAGGAAAAAAGCGTGAGCACCAAAAGCAGGAGGAGCATCGCGGCGCTCAGATACCAGAACTTGCGTTCATTTGGCTGCATGATCGTCACGCTTTCACTGCCCAGCGGAGCTTCGTCGAGTGGGCGCGAGGGTTGCGGTAGCATTCTTCCTTGCTTGGACGGATAACGTCTTTTGCGATATCTTGGTAGACGCCGGCGCGGTGGAAGGCTTGGAACGCCTTTTTGACGATGCGGTCTTCGCCGGAGTGGAACGTCAGGATGGCGGCACGGCCGCCAGGGGCGAGGGCGTCGGGGAGTTTTTCCATGAATTCATAAAGCACTTCGTACTCGTGGTTGACGTCGATGCGGAGGGCTTGGAATGTGCGGGCGCTGCTCTTTTTGACGGCGTCTTTTTTCTCGTCGGGTGTCGTGCCCTTTGGAAAATGGACGGAGCGCAGCGCTTTTTCGACCGCCTGATGCAGTGCCTGCGTCGTTTCGATGGGGTGCAATCGTTCATCGCGGATGATCTGCTTTGCAATGGCAGCCGCGAAAGGCTCGTCGGCGTTCTCGATCAGCATGCCTTCGATTTCGTCCTGCGTCATGGTCGCGAGGCGCTCGGCAGCGGATTGCCCTGCCTCTGGATTCAGGCGCAGGTCGAGTGGCCCTTCGGCTTTGTAGGAAAAGCCGCGCGCAGGGTCGTCGATCTGCATGGACGAGACGCCGAGGTCGGCGAGCACGAAGTCAAACGGGCCGACGTCCTTTGCAAGCTCATCGATCTGACAGAAGTTCATGCGGCGGAAGCTCCAGCGGTCATCATCGTAGCCTTTGGCGCGGATGCGGGCGATGGTCTTTTCCGACTCGATGGGATCGACGTCGCCGCCATAGAGATGGCCGGTGCCGCCGAGGGCTTCGAGCATGTGCAGCGTGTGGCCGCCATAGCCGAGCGTCGCGTCAAAGCCGCGCTCGCCTGGCTGGATGCGGAGCACGTCGAGGATCTCGTCGACCATGATGGGGATGTGCATGCCAGCAGGGGTGTTGCCTTTCGAGATGACGTGGGCGATTTCGTCGGCATACTTTTCGGGATTGTGTTCTTTGTATTTTTCGGAGAATTTGCGGGGGTATTTGCCGCTGTAATGGGGGCGGCGTTTATGAGGCTGGTCGTTCTGTGCCATGATTCCTTCCTAATGTATAAGTTTGGAACGAATGGGAACACTCCCCCCGCCGCTCACGCGGCCCGTCCCCCCTCTGAGAAGGGGGCTTCGGTATGAGAGTCTTTCCGTTCCGATGGAAACTTCTCAGAGAGTGAAATGTTTCTTCAACGTTTCGGCGATGCCGTCGTGGTTGTTGTCGAGCGTGACTTCGTCTGCGATGGCTTTGAGTTCTTCGCAGGCGTTGCCCATGGCGACGCCGCAGCCGGCGAATTCGAGCATGTCGATGTCGTTCTGTGCGTCGCCAAAAGCCATGACTTCGCTTGGATCGATCTGAAGCTGTTCGCAGACACGGGCGAGGGACTTCGCCTTGCTGACGCCTTTGGCCATGCCTTCATAGAACCATGGCGCGGACTGGACGAAGTCCATCTCGTCTTCAAAGCCTTTGCGGATGAACGGCATGAGCGGCACGAGTGTCTCGTTCTGCGCGGCCGTCAGGATCTTGATGGGGCGCACGCCCGCACGCTCGATGGCGTCGGCGATGTTGTCAACGGTCATGACGTCCATGTTGTTGTTGCGGCTCTCGTCCTGCACCTTGTAGTTCGCGGGGCATGTCGTGACGATGGCGCGGCCGTTGTCGACGACAGGCGAGACGGAGAATTTTTCGAGGTGGCGCAGGAAGCGCACGGCGAGCTCGTTCGAGAGGCTCCTCGAAAAGAGCACGGCCTGCGTCGTCGCGTCCTCGATGCGGCCGCCGCCATACGAGAGCAGCAGGCCATGATGCTTCTCGAGCTCGAGCGCATCGGATTCGCGCTTGAGCCCTGGCGCCTGGCGGCCCGACGCGAGTACGACCGTGACGCCGAAGCGTTTCTGCACGGCAATCAGAGCCTCGCGCGTCTTCGGCGTGATGATGTGGTCGTCGTTGTTCAGCGTGCCGTCGAGGTCGAGGGCGATCATTCTGTATTTCATGGATTCCATCCTTTCGCAGATGTGCAAACTTCTTTCTTCATTCTAGCGAAAGGGCGCGAGCAAGTCAAACGACAAAGAGGGCAGCGACATTCGAGCATCTCGATACGTCGCTGCCCTCTCCCAACCATCCTTTTCAGATCCGGATGGCGGGATCCACATATTCTTCCGGCAGGATGCGCTGCAGGAACGTGCGCGTGCGTTCCTCGCGCGGCCTCGTGAAGATATCTTCGGCACTCCCCTCCTCGACGATGACGCCGTCGGCCATGAAGATGACATGGCTCGCGACTTCGCGCGCAAATTTCATTTCATGCGTGACGACGATCATCGTCGTGCCCGCTTCCTGCGCGAGCTTCTTCATGACCTGCAGCACGTCGCCGACGAGCTCGGGGTCGAGCGCCGACGTCGGCTCGTCAAACAGGATGACCTCCGGCTGCACGGCGACGGCGCGGGCGATGCCGACACGCTGCTGCTGGCCGCCCGAGAGCTGGCTCGGGTAATCATCCGCCCGATCTTCGAGCCCGACTTTCCGCAGGGCGGCGAGCCCCCTCTCCCGCGCTTCCTCGCGCGAGACGCCGCGCCCGACGGTCAGGCCGAGCGTCACGTTTTCGAGCGCTGTCTTGTTCGCGAAGAGGTTGTAGTTCTGGAAGACAAACGCCGTGCGCTGGCGGATGGCTCGTACGTCCTTCTTGGATGGCGACGAGAGATCGATCTTCATCTCGTCGAAATCCAGCTCGCCGCCATCGGCGTGCTCTAGGAAGTTCAGGCAGCGCAGGAACGTGGTCTTGCCGGAACCGGACGGCCCGAGAATGACGACGACGTCGCCCTGCTTGATCTCCATATTGACGTCCTTCAGCACTTCGTTGCCGCCAAAGCTCTTGCGGACATGCTTGATATCCAACAGCATAAAATCGCTCCTTTCTCACGCTGCCTGCTGGCGGAACCGCCCGAACCGGCGCTCCAGCAAGCCATATCCGATCTGGATGACCGTGCAGAGGATCAAATAAAGCACGAAGACATCGAGATACGCTTCGACGTAGTTGTACCCATAGGCAGCCGCGACCTTGCCGATCGCCATGACGTCCTTGACCGTCATCAGGAACGCGAGCGACGTGCCCTTGATCAGGTTCACCGTGATGTTGCAGATAGCGGGCAGCGCCACGGGCAGCGCCTGCGGGATGATGATGTGCACATACGTCTGCACTTCCGTGAGGCCGATGGAGAGTCCCGCCTCGCGCTGCCCCTGTGGGATCGCGAGGAGCGCCGAGCGGAAGACTTCCGACAGCAGCGCGATCGTGTTCAGCGTGAAGACGACGACGGCATACCAAAAGGGATCCACCGCCTCAAAGACATTGATCGGCAGCCCCGCCACCTGCACGAGCGCATTCAGCACGCTCGGCAGCAGGCTGTAGAGCAAGAGGATCTGCAAGATAATCGGCGTCCCACGCACGAATGACACGTACCAGCGGACAATCCCCGACCCCCAGCGCGCCCCGCGCAACCGCAGCACCGCTCCGTAAACGGCCCCGGGCGCCGCCAAGAAGAGCGACAGGAACGTCAGTGACAGCGTCACCGGCACGCCCGTCCAGAGCGTGCCGAACGTCTCTTTCATGAATGAAAC
>JAXGCE010000080.1:0-9656 GCA_034186105.1 Selenomonadaceae bacterium | reverse complement strand
CTGCTGACGCAGATTCGCCGGTTTCAAGGGAGAAATGCGGGGAATCTCCCGCGTGTCTACTGGTTATGGACAAGATTCTGAAAGCCTATGGGGGGCTGCGGTATAAGAAGAGCCGTCCCCTTCTGAGAGGGGGGCTGGAGTTTTGGGGCATCTTACTTGATGAAGATCACGTCGACGCCTTCAAACCTTTTGTGCAGTTCTTTGCGGATGGTTTCGACGTAGGCGTCGATCTGGGCGTCGCTCGTGAGCTGGCGCGTAGGACAGAGAAGGCGGCGGTCGACGCTCGTGGTCTTCTTTTTCGGCTGCGTCTTTGGGTCTGGTTTCGGCGGTTCGGGCACGACGGGCTCTGGGTGCTCGTGGTGGTCGATCGTGCGCTGGATGCTGTCAACCATGCGGTCTTTGTAGTCGAACCAGCTGTTCGAGATGCCGCTGAGTTCGACGACGCTCTGGATGCTGCCGATGCGCTGGCGCTCTTTCTGGTAGTGGTCGCTGGCGTAGCTGACCTGTTCTTTGACGTATTCGCGCTCGTCGGCGACATCGTAGATGGACTTCATGCATTCCGTGATGATGTCGTTGTTCTCGCGGCGCTTTTTTTCGAGCATCTGGTCGTGCGCGGCGCGGACGTCGCGGATGAGGCCTTGGAGTTCAGGAATGCGGTCGTAGTCGTAGCGCTTGCCGTCTTCGACAGTGATGATGGCGCGGATGCGGTCGAGCTTCTTGCGCGCGTCTTCGTCCGTGCGGATGTAGTCGATGTCGCGGCGCATATTGCCTTCGAAATGGACGCCTTCCTCAAAGAGATCGGACTGATTCGAGAAGAAGTTTTCGACGTTGTCGAGGTCGTCGAGGAGGTCGTAGATATCGTCCGATGCTTTCGCGAGGGCATCGACGAGGGCGAAGTCGTCGCTCTGTTTCGCGAGGACACCGCGAAGGATGTGGAGGGCTTCGTCGAGGACGGGGCCGTCCGGGTATTTCATGTGGTGATAGCCGTCTTTCAGGCGTTCGTAGTGCGCGAGCTTTGCGCCAAGTTTTTCCGTGATGAAGGCGACGAGCTTGTCTTCGTTATCCTTCGGGATGTTCATGACGTGCAGGTATTCTTCGAGGATGTCCACCGCCTTCTTGATGGTCTTCTGGTTCATCTGGCGGCGCTTCTCGATGCGGATGCTGCCGACGAGCGTGCGCTTGCGCAGGGCGCTGACGAGCGCGGGATCGTCGGCGCGGAGCGTGACGCCGCTGCGCTTCAGTGTGATGGCCTGCGCATCGAGAAGCTGTGCCGTGACGGCAGCGATGTCGATCTCGCGCCAGCCATACGGCGTGGCCTGATAGCGGCTCTGGATGTCGGCCATGGTCGTGGGCTTTTGCTGCTGATCCTGGATGTCGAGGTGGTCTGCGATGTCTTTCATCGCGAGCGCGTTTTCCTGCTGCCCTGTGAGCGTGCGCTGACTCTCGCCGTGCAGGATGCGGCGGATGTCATCATCGGTCTCGGCGTGCTTCGTGATGTAGTCGAGCTTGCTGTACGTGTGCTTGACGAGGTATTCGAGCGCGTGGTTGATCTTCGTGCGCGCTTCGCCGGCCTTCAGCGCGAGGCGCTCGCCATCGACATAGTAGCGGCCTTGCTCGATGGCTTTCTTGACGTCGTCCATGACGCGTGCTTTCAGTTCGGAGGCCTTCGCTTCCTGGATGGAGAGGAGCACGCGGACTTCGGCCGAGGCGGCCTTTCCCGTGTTGTGGTCGATGTACTGGAGGATCTTCATCGCTTCTTCGAGCTGCGTGTAGTAATGGGAGTCCGGCGACAGCACGATGAGCGCCTGGCCCGCGGACTTGCCGATGAGCTCCATCTCGCTCATGGCCTGCACGTCGGAGGCTTCCGTCAGGAATTCGAGCTTCATGCCCTGCTGCACGGGGACGCCGATGACGACGTCATCGATCATCTTCGTGAATGGGAAGTCGTAGATGTCGTAGCGGTATTTCGGCATGGAGTAGATGTCGGAAAAGATGATGTTGCGGCCGATGTAGTCCGTGAGGCGGCTCGGTGCGACTTCTTCCGCTGCGATCTCACGCTGCATGTCCTGTTCTTCGTCCGTGAGGAACTGGAACGTGTCACCCGTGCGGCCGACGTAGTTCTGCCGCAGCAGGCGGTCGAGTGATTCCTGGATTTTGCGGCGCTCGACGATCTTGTCGATGGCGATGCGGTCGGCCATGAGCACCATGACGTTTTCAGCATTCGCCGGGATGTCGTCTTTGAGGTAGAGGATGAGGTACAGGCATTTCAGGACGTCGACGTCAAAGGGTTCGAGGCCGTCTCCGTGCTTCGCGGCCTTCTCGCAACGGTCGATGACACGGCGAATGCTGCTGTCGAGGAACGTCACCATGGAGTCGTAGAAGCGATAGAACGGCGCAAGGGCAGTCTCGTCCTGGTGCTGGATCTTTTGCGCGACTTCCTGGAAGCCGGAGAGCATGGAGCGCTCGCCGCTCGCGAGATGCTTGCCGGCATTGCCATGCGTGCGGACTTCCTTGTACGTCTTTTGCAGCAACAGGAACTGATACGGCGCAAACGGGTACGTGCGTTGGAATTCCTCACAGCTACGATAGGCGCGGATATCGGATTTCGCGTCTTTGAAGACGAAGAGGTTCTCGATGGAGGCGGCGTTCTCTTTGTAGACGTCGGCGAGATGGGCTTTGGCGTCTGGCGTCTTTTCGAGCAGGCGGCGCTCGATGACTTCGTCGACGGACGACGAGGAGAGCGACAGGCGCGTCTTGAAGCGTCCCATGATTTTCGAGAATTCGTCCTGGCGCACCTTGATGAGCTTGTCGAGGAGTTCCTGCCCCGTCGCCATGACCCAGACGCTGTTGCCGCATTTCGTGCCGAGTTCTTCCGTGATGGACTGGAAATTCAGCAGCATGTCGTGGTCGGTGCCGATGTACTGACCGACTTCGTCGATCATAAAGAGCAGACGATAGCCCTGAGGCTTCGTGTCGACGTAGTCCTTGATCTCGCGGACGAGCTGCGCGATGCTGAACTGTTCTTCGCTCGCGCCGTTAAACCAGTCGCGTGCCGAGGCTTCGCTCATGCCGAGGACGTCCTGCATGGCGGCGACGACTTCGTCTTCGTGGAACGCAAAGGCGTCGCGAGCTTCGGCCCAGGATTCGCCGAGCTTTTCTTCAAAGACGCGCTGGAACTCGGCAAGCTTCCCCTTCTTCGAGAGGAATTGCTCGAAGCGCGCGGTCTTAAGGTCTTCGCCATAGAATCCGAGGTGGTTGTAGAACATCTTCGTGAAGACGCGGAGGACGGCGGTCTTGTCTTTTTCGCCCGGACCTTCGATGTCGATGTTGAAGAGGATCGTCTCGGTCTCGCCCTGCGTCGCGGCGTCGATGTTTTCATAGATGTCCGGCGCGTCTGCGAGCTTCTGCTGAAAGCTTTCTTTGACATGATAGGCGACGGACTGGCGGCTGTCGAGGAGATAGGAAAGGATCTTCAGAAAGTGGGATTTACCACTGCCAAACTCGCCGGAGATCCAGACGCCGATGTCGCCGGTGTGGTTCGCGAACGAACGACGGTAGAAGTCAAAGAAGGAACGGAAATGTTTCTGCAATTCTTCGGTGATAACATATTCGTCCACTTCCTGGCGCAGGATGTCTTCGTCATCCTGGTTGACTTTGATGACGCCATTGATGGAACGATTGATGTCTTTGGCAAACATCTGCTGGATTTCCAAAGCGGCCACTTCCTTTTGATGATGGTAGGGGGTTCGATTCAGTTCACGTTGAAGGCGCGATAGTAGGGACTCGGGGCGAGGCGGCCAAACAGTCGCATCTCGTGGCCGTCGTATGTCCCGGGGTAGAGCAGGACGATCGGCACATCGGAAAATGCGGGCTGCAACGCTTCGAGCAGCGTATGCATGCGCAAGAACGGATAGACGCTGCCGACGCCGGAAATCAGGATCACGTCGCCGAGCTCGTGCGGCTCATAGGACATCTCAGCGAGGAAGGCTTTGACGGTCACGACTTTCTGTAGTTTTTCGAGCAGGTATTTCGAGCCCTTCGTCTCTTCCATTTTCGGGATGGATTTCATCAGGTGCTTCTTCTCGATGATGGAAAGCATGATGTCGTAGAGATGGTAGCTCTTCAGATGGCAGCGGAGCTGGGTGTCGGCCTCGAGCTGCGCGACGAAATGGCGGATGATGCGTTCTTCCGCAGGGTCATAGGCATAGATGTGGATGTTGACTTCATTCGACAGCCCCTTCCCTGCCTGGAAGTCTGGGTCTTGAATCTTGGCGCGGATGCGGTCGAGCTGAGCCTTTGTTTCACTCATGGGAGTTCCTCGTTTCTTTTCTGGAATGGTCAGGCACGGAACGCCGGCAGCAGGACGGTGTCGCCCAGCCGCTCGATGGCATCGCGGACGGGCGCGGCGAGCGTCACGGGCTGGAGCGTCGTGCTCTTGTTGTTTTCGAGGTATGCATTCTGCACGAGGAGCCCCATGAGGATGCTCGTGAGCTTTCCGATCGTCGTATCACTCCAGGCAGCAACTTGGTCGTTCTGCTCTTGCAGGCGCAGGAAGAACGCGCTGACGTCGGCGCGCGCGAGGTTCGTGTCGTGCTGGCGGTATTTGCCGCCGACGATCTGCACGAAGAACTCGGCGACGAGGCGGCTGTCCTTCATCAATGCATAGAGGCAGAGCTGGCGCGCGATGGCGGCTGGCGCCGTCGCGATCTGGCGCACGGCCTCGCCGTCGAGGAGATGCAGCCGACGCAGGCAGGCGCGCGCCATGCCGCGCAACGAGCGCTCCGTCGGATATTGGTAGAGATTCTGCTGGACGATGCGCTCGACGATGGCGGCATCATCTGCTCCGGTCTGGAGCTCCTGCGCCGTGATGCGCATTTCGCGAAAAAGAAATGGCTCGCGCGTCAGGCTAGCGCGATACGTGGGGGAAAACGTCATGGGTTCACCTCGTCATATAAAAAGCGCGGCTCTTTTGCACACGCGATGTGAAAAGAGCCGCGCTGAAACAGCAAACTTCTGTACTCATCATATCATAAACGACTGCGTTTTACTAGGAGAAAGAACCGCCGTCAGCCGACGAGTTCGTAGCCTGCATCTTCAATGACTTTCTGGAATTCTGCCTGTGGGATGTCGCGCGTCGCCTTGACGTCGGCTTTGCCGCCTTCGAGATCGACGGTGACGTCCGTGACGCCATCCATCTTGCTCAGCGCGTCGTGGACGTGCTTCTGGCAGTGCGCACACATCATGCCTTCGATTTTGAGTGTCTTTTCCATGGTATCTGCCTCTTTCGTTTCTGCTGGTTCGGGGGTGGACTCGGCGGCAGCGGCGGTGGCCGTCGCTGCAGTATCGCTCCTCGCAGCTTTTGCTGCGTGGTCGGTCTGGAAGAAATTGAGGCGCAGTGCGTTCAGCACGACGCAGACGCTCGAAAGGCTCATGGCGGCAGCACCGATCATCGGCGACAGCTTGATGCCGAATGCTGGATAAAGCACGCCGGCCGCGAGCGGGATGCAGAGCGTATTGTAGAACAGCGCCCAGAACAGGTTTTCTTTGATGTTCCTGAGCACCGCTTTCGAGAGGCGGATGGCGCTGACGGCGTCGAGCAGGTCGCTCTTCATGAGGACGGCGTCGGCACTCTCGATGGCGACGTCCGTGCCCGCACCGATGGCGATGCCGAGGTCGGCCTGCGCGAGCGCGGGTGCGTCGTTGATGCCGTCGCCGATCATGGCGACGCGGCGGCCTTCGGCTTGGAGCTTCTTGACCTCATCGGCCTTGCCGCCCGGCAGCACGCCGGCGATGACGCGATTGATGCCCATGCGGCGACGCATGGCTTCGGCCGTGCGCGCGTTGTCGCCTGTCAGCATGACGACGTCGACGCCGAGCGACTGGAAGCGCTCGATGGCCTCACGGCTTGTCGCTTTCGGCTCGTCGGCCGCGCCGAGGATGCCGATGACGTGGTCGTCCTCCGCGAACAGCAGCGGCGTCGCGCCATCATCGGCGAGCGCGTCGAGATGGCCGGAGAGCTTTGATGTGTCGATGCCGAGCTCCTGCAAGAATGCAGCGTTGCCCGCCGCATAACGGTGGCCGTCCGCTTTGGCTGTGACGCCTTTGCCGAACGTCGCGGCGAAGTCCGTCATCGGGCGCGGCGCGAGGCCTGCTTCGTTCGCCTTTGCCACGACGGCCGCCGCGAGCGGATGCTCGCTTTCTTTTTCGAGGCCGGCCGCGATGGCGAGGAAGTCCGCCTCCGCGATGCCGATCGGCGTGACGGTCGTGATGCGCGGCTTGCCTTCCGTGATCGTGCCCGTCTTGTCCATGACGACGGTGTCGACGGCTTGCGCTGTCTCGAGCGCTTCGCCCGACTTGATCAAGATGCCGTTTTCCGCGCCCTTGCCCGTGCCGACCATGATGGCGACGGGCGTCGCGAGGCCGAGCGCGCAGGGGCACGAGATAACGAGGATGCAGATGGCGATGGAGAACGCGAACTCGACGCTCGCGCCCATGGCGAGCCACGCGCCTCCCGCGACGAGCGCAATGGCGATGACGGCCGGCACGAACACGCCTGCGATCTTGTCCGCCGTGCGGGCGATCGGCGCTTTTGACGCGCTGGCCTCATCGACGAGGCGAATGATCTGCTGGATCGTCGTGTCTTCTCCAACGCGGTCGGCGCGGAAATGAATGGCGCCCTGCTGGTTGATCGTCGCGGACGTCACCTGATCGCCTGCCTGTTTCGCCACGGGCATCGACTCGCCCGTAATCGCGGACTCGTCGACGCTCGTCGTGCCTGAGAGCACCGTGCCGTCCGCGGGGATGCGCTCGCCCGGACGCACGACGATTTCATCGCCCATGCGCAGCTCGGCCGCTGGGATGGCGGCCGCGACGCCATCGCGCACGACGGTCGCCTCTTTCGGTGCGAGGTCCATGAGTTTTTCGAGCGCGCGGCTCGTCTCGCCCTTCGCGCGGGCTTCGAGGTATTTGCCGACCGTGATGAGCGTGACAATCATGCCCGCCGACTCGAAGTAGAGGTTCGTGCTGTACTCCGTCACGAGTGCCCAGTCGCCATGCCCCATGCCATAGCCCATGCGGAAAATCGCGAATGCGCCAAACAGCGCCGCGGCCATCGAGCCCATGCCGACAAGGCTGTCCATGTTTGGCGCGCCTCGGAACAGGTTTTGGAAACCAGAAATGTAGTATTTGCGGTTCAGGTACATGATGGGCAGCACCAAGAGGAGCTGCGCGAACGCGAACACGATGGCGTTCTCCGGCCCATCGAACAGCGCGCGGACGGCACCCGGCACGGGCAGGCCGAACAGCCGCTCGAACAGCCCATGCATGGCGATGTACATCGTCGGCAGCAGGAAGACGATCGACCAGACGAGGCGATGCTTCATCTCGGCGATGTTTCGCTTCACGGGATCGGCGATGCTCGCGCCGCCTGCTGGGGCTGCTGCCTCCGCCGCGCTGCCATGCACGGCCGCGCCATAGCCCGCGTCCTCGACGGCCGCGATGATGGCCGCCGCGCTCGTCGAGCTCTCGTCATAGACGAGCTGCATCGAATTCGTCAAGAGGTTCACGTTCACATCCTGCGTGCCCGCGACTTTCTCGACGGCCTTCGTGACGCGCGCCGAGCACGCGGCGCAGCTCATGCCGGTGATGTCAAATTTTTCTTTCTTCATAGATTTCCGCCTCCCACAGTACTGGCGGCTTTCGTTGTAGCTCTTCTGCGCCTTGCGTCTGCTTTTACTTCATAACCTTTTGCAGCGTCTGCACGAGCTCATCGACGACTTCGTCGTGACCGGCGCGGATATCATCGACGACGCAGGTGCGGATGTGCTGCGCGAGGAGTTCTTTATTGAAAGAATTCAGCGCGGACTGGATGGCGCTGACCTGCGTGAGGATGTCGACGCAGTAGCGATCATCCTCGACCATCTTCGTCACGCCGCGCACCTGCCCTTCGATGCGCTTGAGGCGTGAGACAAGGCACTTGTATTCCTTGCTGTCCTTGTCACGATGCTTGTGCTTCACGCACGATGCACACGTGCCACCTTGGCAGCAGGACGATGGTTCGTCTGGCATGGTTTTGGATACCCCCTTGTGGTATATTGCTCGTGTATTATCTTATACCTATAGGGGGTATCTGTCAAGTAGAAAAAAGTCTCCTTCTGAGATAATGTCATTAAGTTAAGCACGGAGACCAGCAAACTTCTGCCTCCCTCACAGAGGGAGGGGGACCGCGGAGCGGTGGTGGGTGTGTCGAAGGTAGGATTCGAATCAAACATTGATTGTGCAGTCGAAGGTAGAACAAACGTCAACCCCTTCGACTGCACAATCCTTCATCCCTTCACGCCTTACCTCCGCCACACCTCCAGTCGCCTTCGGCGCCAGCCCCCTCTGAGAGGGGGCCTTGGGTTGATTGACTTTGGGCTATCTTGTTAAGTTAATGACATTACCTTCTGAGAGGGAGGCTTTCTCTAAAGATCATCCCTTGTCGATGGAGTGAATGAGGATGTCCGTGATGACTTTCGTCCAGTCGACGCCGCCGCTGCTGTGGCCGCCGCCTTGTTCTGGCTGCGGGGGCTGCTGGGGATGATTCTGCTCGTAGGCGGCGCGGCGAGCTTTTTCGAGGTCGTCGCGGATGGCGTCATCTTTACGGCCCGAAGCGTCGTAAGCGGCTTCGAGTTCGCGGACAGCATCGTCGTAGCGACGCCAGTCATAATAGATGAGTCCACGATACTGTTTCGAACGCCAGACGGGATATGTGCCATCATGTTGCGTGCGCTCAGCGCGGTTGAAGTCCTCCAGCGCGTCGCTGCCGCGGTTCAGTCCATAGTAGGCACGACCACGCAGATAATAGGCATAGGCGAGTGGGTTGCCGGACATGTCGCGGTCGTCGATGATCGGTGCGACGGTCTCGATCGCTTTCGTATAGGAGCCTCGCTGGATCTCGTTCATCGTCTCATCAAAGATCTTGTTGAGATCATAGCTCGACTCGAGCTCTGTACCGATCTTCGTCTTCTCTTTGCCTTTCGCCTTCTCGTATTTATCGAGCAGCTCCTCGTTTTTCTTCTTCAGCGCGTCGCGTTCCTGCTGGAGCTTTTCCAGTTCCGTTTTGTTCGCCATCATCTGTTGGAGATTGATCTGGTCTGTATCGACCTCGGCCGTGATGTTGACCGTATATTTGAGCGATCCGTTTTTGAGCTCGGGGATGGCGTCTTCTTTTGTGACTTTCAGTACGGCACCTGAGATCGTGCGCACTTCGTCCTCCGTGAGTTCGAGATTTTGCGTCTTGGAATAGCTCTCGACATAGACGCCTGCCTTTTCGACGGCCACGCGCATGGCCTCTTGCCGCGCAGCGTCGCGCGCAATCTTCGGCGAGTCGTTGTCCCCCATGACGTAGACCCCCGTCGCCTCGATCGTCTGCACAGCCGCCTCGCAGGCAGCGGAAATCATCGACGACAGCATGAACGCCGCCGCGAATACGCAGGCTGCGAATCCTTTCTTTCCTGAAATCTGCATCGTCCGTTCCCCCTTTGCCCCTATTATAGGGGAGTGTAAAATAGTTTGTGTAAAAGGCCTTTACAAGTCAACGTTGGTTCTGGCATACTGACAGAATCACTCGCAACCGCAAAGGATGAACACAATGGCAAAACGCGAACTTACGCCCG
>JAXGCE010000079.1:0-43655 GCA_034186105.1 Selenomonadaceae bacterium | reverse complement strand
TATGCTCTTTTTTGCTACTCTTTCGTCTCAACCCATCGGGTGAAGGACGGAAAGAAGCATTTCGTTAGTTATGGCAAGGGCTCGACAGTGTTGATCCTTTGCCGGTTGAATAATTCAGGTTTTGTATCTTTTTCAGATATTTTTCATCGGGTTGCAGGGATTTTTCTCCTGGAGTTGAATACTATACAATAGAAAATACGATAACAACAAGAATGCCGATGAAGATCGGCGAAGCAGTGTTTTATGAAGCATACCAAGAAGGAGTGGGATGAATGCGTAGGAAATGGTGGATCTGTTTTTGTGTGCTTGCGTCGCTCTTGGCCATCTTTGCATTTGCGGGATGCGGCAAAAATGGTGCTTCGGGAGATCAGGGGGCAGGCAAGGGAAAATTTTATGAGGTCAAGGCGGCCGGCGACTATCGCGGGCTGGTGATGCAGCCGGATGGCAAGTTCCTGGTACGCGACAAAGTCAAGGACGGAGAATCCGTCTCTGGCGTGATCTACCGCGTGGAAGTCGGCGATGACAAGAAGATCTCGAAGATCACGTCCATGTACGGTGACAAGGTCATCAGCACGGCCTGGCGGGATACGAAGGGACAGGAGTACAACATCAGCGCCGTTGCGGTGGATTATCAGGACAATGGCTATGTCCGCTATACGTTCAAGAATAGCCGGGCCGGGTCGAAGAGCGGATATTATGGCGCGTTTGCGATCCGCTACAAGATTGACGAAAAGAGCAAGCAGCCAAAGGTCGCGTATCTGTACAACAAAGAAGGCACACAGGTCGGAAACCAGCAGGGCTTTGCCCAGATGCTGTTCACGTACGATGAGGGTGGCAAGCTGACGAAGGTCGGGTATGCGAATACGAATGGCGATCGCGTGACCACGAACCGCAAGGAATATGAGACGCGCTTTGAATATGGCAAGGAGTCTCAGCTGCCGACGGCCATTGGCAACTATGGCAAGGACGAGTCTCTGTCAGTGGACGATACAGGCATTGCAAAAATCAAGAAAACGTATGATGCACAGGATCGTGTGACGGAAGTGCGGCACTTTGGTGCTGATGAAAGCTTGAAAGAGCGCAAGCTGAAGCCATATCATTTTGAGGAGGCATGGTTCGACATCACGGCGGGCGCCATCACGAAGCTGACGTATGAGGGCGACAACCGCATCCCGAGCAAGGTTGCGTTCTTCGGCAAGGATGAGCAGCCGCTGGGCATCAAGGAGTGGGGGAACATCGCGTCCTTTACCTATACGCTCACCGAAAATGGTGAGGCGAAATCCATCGCGTCCTTTGGGCCGGATGATACGCCGGTGGCACTGGACAAAAACGAGCTGGGCAGCAACGTCGTCAAGCTGGAAATTTCGCGGGATGATGACGGGAACATCGCATCCATTTCGACGTATGGGCGTGACGACACGCTCGTCGTGGCGGACAAGCTGAAGGCGGCGCAGATCCGGTACAAGTATGATGAAAAGCGTCGTGAGACGGAACAGGCCTTCTTTGGCACGAGCGAAGACCCCGTGGAAGTCACGAACAAAGGTCACAAGTATCATCGCATGACAGAAGAATATAACGACGATGACGAATTGGTTCTGTGCGTGTATTACGACAAGAACGATAAAGAAGTCGCGCGCGAACAGCCGCAGCCGGACAAGGGGAAGACCGTTGCCACGAACACGTCGTCCAATTCCAATGATCTGAATGGCTTTATTGCAAAGAAAGACGCATATGACCAGCAGATTGCTTCGCTGGCAAGCGACATCAACGGTTATCTGAATACGCATACGAATTTCGTAGGCGCGAACCAGCTCATGTCGCGGGGGGCGAATATCAGAAGCAATGTACAGGCAGCGCGGAATCAGCTGCAGGGCTCGAACGTTGGCACGGCGGAGCAGAAAAACAAGCTCCTCGCTGTGTTTGATGCCGAGCTCGGCCGCGTGGACGGCCTGCTCGAAGGCATGCGCCTCTCGTCCAAGGGCGGCGATTACAAGGCCGCGTTCAAACGCGGGACGGATGCAGCATATCGGTATGATGATGCAAATGCGGCGTTCAATCAGGTGAGATGATAGAGATTCAATCATCGTGCATCCTGCAGGCGGGTTTCTCGCAAGAGAGACCCGCTTGTTGTTTTCTCGCTGTTCTTCCTGTGGTATAATATTTTTCAGCGTGGACCAGTTGACAATGCAACACTTCCATGCTATCATCAAAACATATCACAATACTATGTTTGTTGTGAGACGAAAGAAGTGATCGTATTTGATCGAACTCTCGCATATCGTAAAGACGTATGACAGCCCCGCAGGGCCTGTCCATGCGCTGAAGGATATCAATCTCGAGATTGGTCGCGGCGAAATCTATGGCATCATCGGCCTCTCGGGGGCGGGCAAGTCGACGCTGATCCGCTGCATCAACATGCTCGAGCGGCCGACGAGCGGCACCGTGACCGTCGACGGCCAGGAGCTCACGGCCATGAGCGACAGCGAGCTCCGCAAGGTGCGCAAGAGCATCGGCATGATTTTCCAGCATTTCAACCTGCTTTCCTCGGCAACGGTCTATGACAACATCGCGTTCCCGCTGCGGCTCGTCGGCACGGACGAAAGCACCATCCAGGCGAAAGTCGAGGAACTGCTCGGCGTCGTCGGTCTTGCCGACAAGGCGCACCAGTATCCGTCGCAGCTCTCGGGCGGGCAGAAGCAGCGCGTCGGCATCGCCCGCGCACTCGCAAGCGACCCGAAGGTCTTGCTCTGCGACGAGGCGACAAGTGCGCTCGACCCGCAGACGACGAAGGCCATTCTTTCGCTGATCCAGGACATCAACAAGAAGCTCGGCCTGACGGTCGTCGTCATCACGCACGAGATGCAGGTCATCAAGGACATCTGCGACAAGGTCGCCGTCATCGACAAGGGCGTCATCGCTGAGCAGGGCACGGTCTTCGATATCTTCACGAATCCGCAGCAGCCGATCACGAAAGAATTCATCAGCGTGCTGCTGTCAAACGACCTGCCGGCCGCGTTCCGAGGCAACGCCATCTCGCAGGAAAAAACGGCAGGGAGTTACTTGCTGCTGCGCCTGACGTTCCTCGGCGAGAGCGCGGACGACCCCGTGCTCGCGGGCATGATCCGCAAATTCCCCGATGTCGAGACGACGATGCTATTTGGGAGTCTCGATCAGATCAAGGCGACACCGTTCGGCCGCATGATCATCGGCATCACGGGACCGGACGAGCGCGTTGCGGCCGCGATGGACTATCTGAAAGAACAGGATCTCAAGGAGGAGGTGATCGGCTATGTCCGCAGGAATGGCTGATCTCTTGCTCAAAGCCCTTGGCGAGACCGTCTACATGGTCGCCGTCTCCATGATCATCGCGACGATCCTCGGCGTGCCGCTCGGCGTTCTCTTGCAGACGACGAAAAAGGGCGGCATCCTCGAAGCGCCGGCGCTCAACAAGGCCGTCGGCGGCGTCGTGAACGCCGTGCGCTCCATCCCGTTCATCATCTTGATGGTCGCGATCATCCCGTTCACGCGCCTCATCGTCGGCTCGGCCATCGGCACGACGGCCGCCATGGTGCCGCTCGTCATCGCGGCCATCCCGTTCATCGGCCGCCTCGTCGAGACGAGCCTGACGGAAGTGCCATACGGCCTCGTCGAAGCTGCGCTCTCCATGGGCGCGACGCCCGTGCAGATCATCCGCAAGGTGCTGCTCCCTGAGGCTATGCCGAGCATCATCCAGCAGCTCACGACCGTCGTCATCAGCCTCGTCGGCGAGTCCGCCATGGCCGGTGCCATCGGCGGCGGCGGCCTCGGCGACCTCGCCATCCGCTACGGGTACCAGAGATTCCGTCCCGATGTCATGATCGCGACGGTCATCATTCTCATCGTGCTCGTGCAGCTTGTCCAATTCTTTGGCAATCTCCTCTCCAAGAGATTGAATAAAAAATGATATTTCGCCCGAGGGGGCGAGAGGGAAAAGGGAGGAAGTATTTATGAAGAAACTTTTCGCACTCATTGCGACGCTCGTCGTCGCCGTGTTCGCTTTCGCCGGCTGCGGTGGGCAGCAGGCCGCGACGAGCTCAAGTAGCAGCACGACGGTCACGTCATCCTCGGGCGCCAAGACGCTGAAGGTCGGCGCAACGGCCGTGCCGCATGCCGAGATCCTCGAGCAGGCAAGGCCACTGCTCGCCAAAGAGGGCATCGACCTCGAAATCGTCGAATTCAACGACTACGTCCAGCCGAACCTCGCACTGAACGACAAAGAACTCGACGCTAACTACTTCCAGCATGAGCCGTACCTGAAGAACTTCATGGACGAGCACAAGGAAGTCAAGCTCAAGAACGCTGCTGGTGTCCACATCGAGCCGATGGGCATCTACTCCCACAAAGTCAAGAAGCTCGACGAGCTCAAAGACGGCGCATCCATCGCCATCCCGAACGACCCGACGAATGGCGGCCGCTCCCTGCTCCTGCTCGAGAAAGCCGGCCTCCTGAAGCTCAAAGCCGGTGTCGGTGAGAAAGCCACGGTGCAGGACATCGCCGAGAACCCGAAGAACCTGAAGTTCCAGGAAGTCGAAGCTGCTCAGGTGCCGCGTACGCTCGATGACGTCGATGCAGCCATCATCAACTCGAACTTCGCGATGCAGGTGCCGCTCGATCCGACGAAGGACGCCCTGTTCATCGAAGATAGCACGAGCCCGTACGTCAACATCATCGCCGTCCGCGAAGGTGACGAGAACCGCCCGGAGATTCAGGCGCTCATCAAAGTCCTCCACAGCGACGAGATCAAGAACTTCATCAACGAGAAATACAAAGGTGCCGTTGTTCCGGCATTCTGAGATAGGACAGGAAATCCCTGAAGGATTGCGTGACTGGGTCACTGCGATCCCTCAGGGATTTTTCTATTCTATGGGTGTAGCGTTGCTTTGGATTTTCTCCTTGCAATTGAGAACTATTTGCAATATAATATCCACAGAGACAAATGCAAACCATTCTCAATTTTAGCGAAGGGAAGGATGTCCATGAGCCGTGAATCTTTTGCCTCCCTGCTCGGCTTCCACGGGGCGCCGACATTTGCGGGCGAAAAGCCTGCCGTGCTGCTCTCGTTTCGAAAGAGCCAGTTCGACGACTTCAATGCCATGCTCGCCTCGTTTTTGCCGTGCTTCCGCTGCAAAGGCGTTTCCGTCCTGCGCCTCGTCGAGGGTGAGGAGTACGTGCTGATCCTCTTTTACCGGGCGCGGGCGCTTGCGCGCATCGTGAAGCGGCCAGCAGCGCGGGCAATTCTCGCATCGTGCGGATACGATGCAGACGCGCCACTCACCGCGCTACTTTCAGAGCTCCAGCACCGCATGGAGCGGAAAAAGAGCTTCCCGCACGAGATCGGCCTCTTCCTCGGCTACCCGCCAGAAGATGTTCAAGGCTTCATGGAGCATCACGGCCAGGACTTCGCCCTCGCAGGTTACTGGAAAGTCTACGGCGACACGGAGACGGCCCGCATTCTCTTTGAAGAATACGCTGCCTGCAGCGAAACGTTCTGCCAACAGCTCGACGCGGGTGTACGCTTCGAAGATCTCGTCGTAGCGAGCTGATCTTAGCCGCTCAAACTTCTGCCTCCCTCATTGAGGGAGGGGGACCGCGAAGCGGTGGTGGGTGTCCCTTGCAGATCAAAACAATTCGTATGCCGCACCTTCCGCGGGTGCGATAAAGGAGGAAATTACACATGTCAAAAACAGCCATCATTTACTGGTCCGGCACGGGCAATACGGAGGAAATGGCAAAAGCCATCCAGGCAGGCACGCGCAAAGGCGGTGCCGAGGCGCAGCTCTTCGAGGTCGAGCAGTTCACGAAAGATGATCTCAAGAACTTCGACGGATTCTTTTTCGGCTGCCCGGCCATGGGTGACGAAGTGCTCGAAGAAGGCACATTCGAGCCGTTCTTCGCCTCGATCGAAAAAGACCTCAAGGATGTCCCCGTCGCGCTCTTTGGCTCGTATGGCTGGGGCGGCGGTGCCTGGATGGAGACTTGGGCGCAGCGTACGAAAGACGACGGCGCGAAACTCTTCTCGGACGGCCTCACCGTCGAGAACGGGCCGACGGACGACGACATCCAGGCGTGCGAGAAACTCGGCGAGGCGTTTGTCAAGGCGATTGCTTGACCGATTTTTCAGAGGGCTGCGGAGACGTGGCTCTTTTTTTTGTATAGTTTTTAGGATAAGGTACTAAGAAATAGGAGTATTTTTGACGAAATAGGAAGAATGTCTTGACATAGCACAACTTTCCTTTTAAAATTTGTAGTGAAACTAAGTTTATTTTTTTACACATGAAAGGAAAGGGTCTTGATCATGGAGAAGAAAAAAGTTGTTGTTTCGGGTCTCCTCGCAGCAGTCGTCGCCGTCTCTGGACAGTTCGTCCAGGTCGGTCAGGAGCGTGGCACGCACTTCGGCTTGCAGAGCGCTGCGGCGTTCGGCCTCAAGGTGCCGAAAATCAAGACGGGCGATTCGTCGGTCGACAACGCCGTCAAGAAATCGGCGGAGCAGGCCGTCGGCAATGCGCTCAATGTCGATCTCGAGAGCATGGGCAACCGCAAGCAAGATATGCTGAAGCATCTCGCATGGGCCGCACGTCTCGAAGCCGTCTCGGCCGACCGTTGGGGCAAGGTCGCGAATGTGGACACGGCGAATGCACAGGCCGCGTCGAACAGTGCACAGTCGTTCTTCGCAAACGGCGATTTCTCGCTGCCGGCGTTCAAGAGCTTCCATTCGACGATCGAATCGAAGATGCAGCTCACGGATGCGCAGAAGAAGCAGATGACGACGGCGTTTGACAGCCTCGTCTCGGACAAGGACAAATTGACGACGGAAGAAAACAAGGCACGCGTGACGGAAGCGAAGAAAGCCCGCAAGATGGCGGCGATCTACAATGCACTCGCGGCACGTGATGCCGGCCTGCTCCTTTCTGACACGGCGAAGGCGCTCTCGAAGAAAGCAGACCTCGGCGACCAGCTGTCGGAAGTCGAAGAACTGGCTGCCTTTGCAAAGGAAGCGAAATCGTTCGTCGATTTCCAGAAAAAGATGTCGAAAGACCGCGCGGCCATGACGAAGAAGGCGGAAAAGGCCATGAACGTCAAAGAGCCGACGGAGCAGGAGAACAAAGAGTTCGCGAAGTCGCTCGGTATGGAATAAGCAGCCCGAGGGAATAAAAGATGAAGAAATCCTTTTGGAAACGGTGCGCGGTGGCCCTCGTCGGCGGTGCTCTGGCCGTGCTCCCACTGACGGCGGAGGCCGCAGATGCCAAACCGGTCGTCAACTGGGCGCCAAATGTTTTCACTGTCGGCGAAACGTCGGACGAGAGCCTGCTCTCCGTGCAGGGGACGACGGGCAAGGTCGCAAGTGCCATCACGGCGCGCCTCGAAGAACTCGCGCGTGCGGGCAAGCTGCCGTTCACGCTCAAGACGGACAGCGCGGCCGGCGACTTGCAGGCTGTGTCAGATGATACGACGATCTCCATCCAGCCGTTCTCCGTGCTCGATACCTCGTTTGACAGCCAGATGACGGTCAACGGGCAAAACGTCTACCACGCGCTCATCCTGAGTGCGCTCGATGTCTCCGTCGTCAGCCGCTACGAAGAAGATGGCAAGACGGAATATCGCATGCTCGGTATGGTGCCGCTCCATATCGCTGGCGAGATCACGCAGATGACGCCGATCACGCAGCAGCAGAAAGCCGACAAGTATGCGGAGATCACGCAGGCCATCATCGCGGCCGACCTCGATTTCAGCAAGAATCCGAAGCTGTTCAAAAACCTCGAAGAGCGCATGCTGAGCCCGGATGAGGACACATGGCAGGTCGCAGATGTCGCCATGAGTTCGAAGAAGGCGCAGACGGTCTACGGCAACCAGCAGGACAAGCTTCGTCGCCTCGTCGCTGCATTTGCGGCAGCGAGCTTCCAGCAGACGACGCAAAAGACCGTCCTGCCGTCGCCGATTGAGACCGGCCATTATTCCAGCAGTGTCGATGCGAACATGAATGCCTTCACGATCAGCAGCGCTCTCGGCAAGAAGACACTGACGATCCCGCAGGCGAAACATCAGATCACGCTCGACATCTGCGGCGTGAACAGCGGCGTCATGGATGAGGACAAGTCCGACGTGCAGCGCCATGTCATGTACAAGGCATGGCTCCGCGCTCGTCCGACACAGGACGCGCCGGGCTCGCCATCGGAAAAGACGATCGACACGACGAAGGTCATGCGCGAGTCGAAAACGGCGAATGTGCAGTTCAGCAGCAACCCCATCGACATTTACTCGGCGCTCTACATCGACCTTTCGACGCGCATCGGTTCGCAAGTAAAGGCGAAAAAATAACGAAACACAAGGGGGCAAACCTATGAAATCATTTGCACGGCCGCTCGCGGCGCTCGCCATCGGTGTCATGTTCGGCACGGCACCATCGCTCTGTTCGGCGGAGATCGTCGAAGGGCAGGCCCCCATCATCGACGGCAACGTCGACCAGGCTCGCTATGCGGCACGGCAGGATGCCATGCGCATCTATGTCGAGGGCAAAGTCGGTGTCCATGTCCAGAGCTCGACAGAAGTCGACATGGGTATGGTCGTCTCTGACCGCATCCTCACGAATTCCAACGGCTACGTGCAGCTGAAGCGCGTCGTCGATGAAAAGCAGGCGAACGGCATCTACATCGTCCATCTCGATCTCGATGCGGATACGCATCTCATGGAGACGGCCGCCGCAGATGTCCAGTCGCGCCTCGAGGCCCTCGAAGCGAATTCTTCGCGCTCCGGCGTCTCCGTTGCGGTCGGCGGCCGAGATGAAAATGGCCGCTATGAATCCGTACCGCAGCTCAACAACTACGTCCGTGGCAAGATGGAAGACAAGGGCTTCTTTGCCGTGACGAATGACGGCGTGCTCCAGTACATGGCAACGCATCCCGATCTCGACGACCCGAATGCGCTCGTCGAGATCCGCCAGCTCGCTCGCCAATACCGCGAGATGGAAAATGCGCTCCTGCGCGGCACGCTCTCAACGCAGAGCATCACGCGGCAGGGCGGCTCGTACGTCGCTGTCGTCCACGCCTCGTTCGAGCTCATCGGGCTCGACAATAACGCATCGAACAGCTTCTCGAACTACTTCACGGCTGCGGCCTCCTCTGCGGTCGGCGCGAAGCAGAAAGCGCAGGAAATGGCCGTGCGCGAAGCCGTCGACGCGCTCGGGCAGAAAGCGCTCAAAACCGACCAGCGTGAGAACCGTGGCGGCGTCCATCACATCAAGACGATGCTCGTGTTCTCGAACCTCGGCGATGCAGCTGCTCGCTCGAAGCAGATCATGGCGGCGCTCTCGAGCATGGGCATCCACGTCATCCGCTCCGGCCTCACGAGCGGCGGCACGTTCCAGGCATTCGTCGATGCGACGCAGTACCAAGATACGGGTGCCATGCAGGAAGCTATCACGCAACAGCTCGGCTGCACGTCGTTGATGGACGAAGGTGCCTCGATCGGCAGCTCGAAGATGCAGTTCACATTCTGATGCGGCAGGAGGCAGAGTCATGAAACCATGGAAATGCGCCGTGATGGCACTGTTGCTCGGCGTGGAGAGCAGTTTTCTGACGCCGGCACCTCCCGTCGAGGCGGCATCGTCACTGTTCACCGTCTGCGGCGAAGCGACGGATGGCAAGAAAGACACGGCCGTGCGTGATGCGCAGAAAAAGGCCGTGCGCAAAGTCCTCGTGCAGCTCATGACGGAGGACAACCCGCAGTTTGCGACGCTCCTTGCGAACTATCGTTCGTACGCCGCCGAGCCGCAGGTCTTCAACAAGAAGTCGCAGGGCGGCAAGCTCCTGCTGTTCTCCAAGGTGCCCGTCGATGTCGACGCCATCAAGGAGGCCATCAGCAGCGCGAATGAGGCGAAGCAGGATCGCCACAGCGACCAGACGGCCTATTTCCTCGTGCGCGTCACGGGCCTCCCCGCGAATGGCGACGATGCGAAAGGCCAGGCCCAGGTCGTGAAGACGTACAACGATACGTTCTCCCGTCTCGGCTTTGAGACCGGCACGCTCGATGCCGTCTTCAACGCGCTCGCGCCGTACCGCGAGACGCCGTATGACACGTTCTACCAGCAGATGGTGCAGCGCGTCGAGACCGATCCGGATTTTCTGTCCGTCACGATGGCCGTCGTCGGCGAGCTTGCCGTCACGGACAAAGCACATGATGCAAACGGCTTCACGCGCGAAGTCAGCGTGCGGGTCGACGCCTATGACGTCCTCGCCAAGAAGCGCATCGCGTCGTATAGCGACGTCTATCAGCTCTGGAACAAAGATCCAAAGCTCGCGGATCAGATGCTCCTCGACAAGGCGGCCGTCAACTCCGCCCGTGCTATCGCCGACCAGACATCGACGTATTGGCAGAAGCATTGAGGCCTGGAGGGGCTGCCGTGCTCCTCTCATCCGAAAAACAGCAGATTTCCATCGAATGCTTATGGACAATTTGCAACGTGACGATTATAATGAAGAAAATGAGTTGTTTCTCTGAGTAGAGAATTTAGGGGGTAGGAACTTATGAAAAGCATTTCCCGCATGATGACGGCGCTGCTCGCGGCAGCACTGCTCATCGTCATGACGGCCGCGAGCGCATTCGCTGCCGAGTCCGGCGTCGACTGGTCTGACCAGAAGATCAGCGTGCAGGGCATGGGCGTTGCTCCGGCGAATGCCCGCACGGCCGCACAGGCGCGCATGCTCGCACGCCGCGCCGCCGTCGTCGACGGCTATCGCCAGATCGCTGAAATCGTGAAAGGCGTCAACGTCAGCGGCGAAACGACCGTCGAGAACATGATGGTCACGAACGATATCGTGAAGACGAAGGTCTCGGCCCTCGTGCAGGGCGCACGCGTTGTTTCGGAAGAAGTCACGCCGGATGGCGGCTACATCGTGAACATGGAAGTCTCCATGTTCGGTGTCTCGGACTCCCTTGCAAGTGCTGTCCTCGAGAAGCCGGCACAGCAGGAGAGCTTCCCGGAGCCAGTTGCCAATGTCGCACCGAGCGCACCGACGACGGTCGATGTCCACGTCTCAGTCGGCGGCACGGGTTCGACGCTCCCGTCTGTCACGACGCCGAGCACGCCGTCTCTGCCGAGCACGACGAAACCGTCGGGCTCCTCGGCTGCTGCAGCACCGGCTGGCAAAGCCATCGGCGGCTACACGGGCCTCATCGTTGATTGCCGTGGCCTCGGCCTGAAGCCGGCCATGAGCCCGGTCATCAAAAACGCGAATGGCCAGGCCATCTACGGCTACAAGAACCTCGACTATGACAAGGTCGTCTCGGGCGGCATGGCTGGCTACACGTCGGACATGGGCCGCGCATCGCGCGCCGGCTCGAACCCGCTCGTCGTCAAAGCCGTCAGCCTCGATAACGGCGCGAACCCCGTCCTCTCGGTCGCTGACGCGAACCGCGTCCTGATCGAGAACGGCGCTTCGGGCTTCCTCGATGCGACGAATGTCGTGTTCGTCCGCTGAGAAAGCACCAGCATTTTTCGAAAAAGCAGAACAAGACAGCTTCACCTTTCGGTGGGGCTTCTTTTTTTCTGCGATAAAGTGGGAGAATTAGTTTTATCAAATATTGAAAACGATTGCGTAGAAGAATAGCTGAAAATAATACAGATTTTGTAGGCAGAAAGATGGTAATGTAAGGGATAATCGTAATACTATAAATAAAAAAGGAAAAAATTCTTGACGTTTAAGACCTTGATTGTTAAAATAAAACAAGGAAAAGAAAAATGTCTATTGACAAAGGATTGGGGTCTGTATTATGGATCAGAAAAAAATCATCACCTCCGGAGTCCTCGCTGCCATGGTTGCCGTTTCTGGACAGTTCGTCCAGATCGGCACGAGCGGGGACTCTTTTTTTTGGCATGCAGAAGGCAGAGGCGGGCATGTTCAGTGGATTGACGGACGCCTTCAAGCATGATGCAACCAAGGCCGTGAAGGACACGGTGAAGGAACAAGTGAACAAGGCGCTCCAGATCAATTTTGATGGCATGGACAGTCATCGCAATGACATGATCCACCATCTGCGCTTGGCATGCGGCTGGTTTGGTTCCTCAGAATACAAGATCATGGGGGCGACGCAATCTGCAAGCCAAAGTGATATGCAGGCGTATGGTGTGCTCGTCAATAATCTGCTGAACAATAGCTCGAGCCGTAGCATGGATGAAGTCTATACATTGGCAAGTACACCGCGCCCGAGCAAGGAGCAAGTGCAGGCGGGGCTGCAACAGCTGATGGGTTCTGGCGATAAACAAGCACAAGAGGACGCAAAGCAGAAGATGAGCTGGGCAAAAGGCGATAACGCGAGAGCGTTGCTTTTCTGCGGCCTCGCTGCCCGCGATGCAGCATTCCTGACATCTGAAACGGCGAATGGCCTCAAAGATGCCAAAAATCTTGAAGATATCAAGGCCCGCCTGAATGGTTATTCGGCTGCCATCAAAGATGCGAAGAGTGTCATCAGCATGATCCAGTCGAGCATCAAAGATCGTAACAATGCGCGCAAGGCCTATGACAAGGCGAATAATATCAAGGAGCCGAACAAGAAAGATATCAAGGCATCTGTGAATGCGCTGGACGCAGAATAATGATGTGCATGAGGTGACAACATGAAGAAAAACACGTTGCTCAAAAAATGCCTCGCGATGGCACTCGGGACGTTCTTGCTGGCAGGTTCCGGTATTTGCTCAGCCAAGGCGGAAAAGATGTCAGCGAACTGGGTTCCGAATGTTTACTCAATATCCTCTGAACAGGACAGCTTATTGCGAACACCTGGCGTCAAGCAGAAGATTTGTCAGGCCTTGACGGACAAGTTGAAGAGCTTGCAGTCCCAGGGAAAACTTCCGTTTGAAGTGAAATTCTCGAACGATGTGCAGGCGAATGCCATCCAGGATGATTATTCGGATACGTCATCCATCGGTATTGTGCCGATTGTCTTGATGGATGATTCTTTTACGACGCATTATCATGTGGCAGACAAGGATATCTATAAGGCGATCGTGACGAGCAGCATGGGCATCGCCATCTGCAGCACAGGTGCGGATGCACACGAAAGCTGGCGCGTCCTGACGGTCCTGCCGCTCAATTCCTACAAAGTCATGGGCGCTGATGTTCAACATATGATCACGCAGCCGATCACGAACCAACAAGAAGCCGATGTTTATGCGGACATCACAGTTGATATGATCAAGAATCATCTGGACTTTTCCTCAGCAAAAAAAGTCTTGAAGAATTGGGAAGAAAAACAGATGACGCCGGAGACGTACCAGGTTGTTGATGTAGGCATCAGTTCGAAGAAGGCGCAGCAGGTATTCCATGGCCATGGAATCGAGATTCGAAACATCATCGGCAATTTCTACACGGAAGCATTCCAGAAGAAGACCGGCTGTGTCACGTTGCCGCCGGGGACATCTTCCGCGTATACGAAAAATGTCGCAGCAGGCCTTTGTTCGATGCAGCTTCGGAGTGATAATGGCGCACGGACGCTGGAAATGACGAAGCCGAAACATGAAATCTATCTCGATTTTTCGGGGGCGAACTGGGCAGAAGTTCAACGTCGGGACCCATCAGACGTCCGGAAAGATGTAGCTTACAAGGCTTGGTTGACGGAAAAGCGTGAGGCACAGGAACGGACAGAGGATGCCTATGACGTCCAGACGTATCTGAAGGACGCAGGCAAGGGCAATGCCATCGATGTGGATGCAAAGGACATCTATACGAAAATTCTGATCGGCCTCGCGGACAAGATGGGCAAGCAGGGGAAATGAGAAGATGAAAGAGATGCGGAAATTATTTCGCTGGATGGCGCTACTATTCACTGCTTTGGCGATGTTCCTGTGGGAGCCTCTGGCATGCCATGCCGAGGTCGTCCAGGGACAAGCGGTGATTGATCCGGCGAATCCAGCAAAGGCGCGTAACGATGCGATGCAGGATGCGATGCAGGATGCGATGCGCACGTTCGTCGAAATGAAAGTCGGCGTGCATGTGCAGGGTGAAACAGAAGTCAGCATGGGTATGGTCGTGCGCGATCAGATTCTTGCGAAATCCGACGGCTATGTCCTCGTGAACAAGATCGTCAAGGAATGGAAGGAAGGGCCGGTCTATTGCGTCAAGTTGGATCTGACGGCGAGTGACCAGAAAATCAAGACCGCCATTGAAGACATGTACAATCGGCTACAGAGTCAGCGTAATACGCATACTTCACGCTCTGGTGTGCAAGTTGCTGTTACAGGACGTGACCAATCGGGGAAACTGATTGTTACAGACGATTTGATGAAGTATGTTCAGGGAAAGCTGGAAGATATCGGATTTTCCGTATATGATGCGGACGAGGTCAAGAGCTATATGGATGCGCAGACGGATATGAACAGCCCTGCCGTTAGTGCGAATATCCGGAGGATAGCACGGAACAATCAGGGAAAGGCAAATGCACTTCTGCGTGGCGTGCTCGAAGTTTCCGATGTGGGAAAAGATGGCGACTATACACGGGTAACCGTTCATGCCTCTTTTGAACTTGTCGGATTGGAGTCCTCCGAGGTAAATAGCTTCGACGATTATTTCACGGCTGCGGATAAGAATCCGAAACAGGCATTGATTCATGCGAAAGATATAGCGACGCAACGTGCTGTCGAATCTTTGGGGCAGAAGGCGTTGCTGACGATTCAGAGTGAGACCGAAGGTGGTCAGCACCACCTTGAAACGACGATCATGATCAATGGCGTTACAGATCGTTCCAGCCAGCCGCAAGCCATTCGGCAGGCGTTAGCGCAGATGAATTGCGATGTAGTTCGTAGTTCGTTTACGAGCGCAGGCGTTTTCAAGCTTTTCGTTGAATCGGATGCCTACGGGAAAGTAGAAGATATCAAGAATGAACTTTTAAAAAGGATGGGCCCCGCCCTTCAAGAAGGGGATGAAAATGAAGATGCGATGGGGAGCAAGAAGATTTATCTCAAATTCTGAAATGGTGTTCGTGAGAACGTTTTTTCAGATGTTGTTGCTGTTGGTTTTTTGCTGCTTTCCAATTTTGCCGAAAGCGCAAGCGGCACCGCCGCCTGTCATTCCTGTCAAGGTGTGTGGCGTTTCGGCGAATGGGAATGCACAAGCAGCATCTGTTGATGCACAGAAAAAAGCTGTCGAAAAAATCTTGTCAAAGATGATGATGCCAAATTCAGATGCATCAAGCATCTATCAAAAGATTCTTGGCAATTTCAAGGATTATGCAGGAAAGCCAGACGTAAAGGCGCAAAAAATGTTGGTTCGGAGCTCCAGCTGTATAGTACCGTTCCTGTCAAGGTCGCACATATGAATGCGGATGTGCGAGATGCCGTTGGCGGTCTTCAACGCAATCACAAAGTGAATAAGACGGGGTTCTTGATCCGTGTGTGTGGCCTGCCAGATGCCAAACAGCGAGATAATGCACAGGGGAATGTGACAGGTGCCGTCGGAGATACGTTTGAAAATATCGGTTTCTCTAGAATTGCAATCGATGACGCGAAGTCTATCCTCGATGCGCATACCAGCGACGATTGCCCCACGTTTGTATCATCTGTGCGCGGCGTCCTGCATCAGGACTACCCAGAGATCACGACGGCCGTCATCGGCGAAGTCGACATCTCTGAGATCGCGAAAGACGCCGACGGTGTCACGGTCAACGGGACGATCTACCTTTGCGGCATCGATATGTTGAAGGGGGAAGGGACGACGTATGCGGATTTCCGCGAGACGTACTCCATGCGCGAAATGAATGAAAAAGATGCGATGGAGTTTTTCCTCTACAAGGCGGGGCTCAACGCAGCCCGTCAATTGGAGGATCGGACGCTTTCGTATTGGCAGCACGGCACCACTCGTTGACATCCACGAAATTTTAAAATAAGGCTAGACAGAGAATCTCTGACTCCTTATAATAAAAGGGAAGTTTATCCCTACCACAATGACTCCTCTTGCAGGAGAAAACCAAGGAGGTTTTTCCTATGAAATGTGTTTCCCGCATGATGACGGCGCTCTTTGCAGCGGCGCTCCTCATCGTCATGACGGCAGCGAGTGCGTTCGCTGCGGAGTCTGGTGTCGATTGGTCGAGCCAGAAGATCAGCGTGCAGGGCATGGGCGTCGCGCCGGCGAATGCTCGTACGGCGGCGCAGGGCCGCATGATGGCACGCCGCGCGGCTGTCGTTGATGGCTATCGCCAGATCGCTGAAATCGTGAAAGGTGTCAACGTCGACTCGGAAACGACCGTCGAGAACATGATGGTGACGAACGATATCACGAAGACGAAGGTCTCGGCCCTCGTGCAGGGCGCACGCGTCGTTTCGGAAGAAGTCACGCCGGATGGCGGCTACATCGTGAACATGGAAGTCTCCATGTTCGGTGTCTCAGACTCCCTCGCAAGTGCTGTCCTTGAGAAGCCAGCACAGCAGGAGAGCTTCCCGGCACCGGTTGCCAATGTCGCACCGAGCGCACCGACGACGGTCGATGTCCACGTCTCGGTCGGCGGCACGGGCTCGACGCTCCCGTCCGTCACGACGCCGACGACGCCGAGCACGACGAAACCGTCGGGCTCCTCGGCTGCTGCAGCACCGGCTGGCAAAGCCATCGGCGGCTACACGGGCCTCATCGTTGACTGCCGTGGTCTCGGCCTGAAGCCGGCCATGAGCCCGGTCATCAAGAACGCGAACGGCCAGGCCATCTACGGCTACAAGAACCTCGACTATGACAAGGTCGTCTCGGGCGGCATGGCTGGCTACACGTCGGACATGGGCCGCGCATCGCGTGCCGGCTCGAACCCGCTCGTCGTCAAAGCCGTCAGCCTCGATAACGGCGCAAACCCCGTCCTCTCGGTCGCTGATGCGAACCGCGTCCTGATCGAGAACGGCGCTTCGGGCTTCCTCGATGCGACGAACGTCGTGTTCGTCCGCTGAGGGCGCATGGGGGAATTTCAGAAATGATAGGGAAACCTCGCTTTTGGGCGGGGCTTTCCTTTTATCTAGGTGAAAGAAGAAAGGAATGGGGAATACCGATGAAAAAAGGGATGGGAAGAGGCTTGCTCCTGGGACTGGCGCTCTCGCTCGCGGCACATACGGGCTTTGCACAGGCCGTCGTCGTGAATGGTGTCGGCAGTGACCGACAGGCGGCGATGAAGGATGCATCGCGCAACGCGGTCGAGCAGGTCGTCGGCACACTCGTCGATGCGAAGACGCTCGTGGCGAATGCACAGGTGCAGCTCGATGAGATCTATACGAAGTCGCAGGGCTTCGTGAAGAGCGTCGATGTGCTGAGCGAGACGACGCAGGACGGTCTCGTGCAGGTGCGGGCACGCGTCGATGTGGATACGAGCCCGGACGCAGGGCTCATGAATAACTTGCAGATGATCATGGCGCTCAACGATCCGCGTGTCGCGGTCGTCGTGCTGGGCCTCGATCGCTCGGGCAACGTGACGGGACATGACCTCACGGCGGAGACGGCGCTGACGGACAAGCTCCTGAGCCTCGGTTTCCATCACGTCATCGATGCGCAGGTTGCGTCGAGCCTCGGCGATGCACAGCTCCTTGCGAGCATCTACAATGGTAGCACGCGTCCGTCGGCCATCGGCAGCACGCTCGGGGCGGATTATCTCGTCGTTGGCCGCGTGCAGAAGAACGCGCAGACCGTGCAGCTGCCGGACGGTCGCGGCGGCTATGCATCGACGCTCTTGCATTCGGCGAATTCGATCCTCTCCGTGAAGGTCATCCGCTTTGACACGGGCGACATCGTCGGTACGTTCCAGGTATCGGCCAAAGGCGTCGAGAACAGCGACGACATGGCGGAACAGCGGGCGACGGAGACAGCGGCCGGCCAGGCGGCGACGAAGCTTGAGGAGCGGTTCCGCCATTTCAGCAGCGAGGCGACAGGGAGCTCTGTCGAGCTCGATGTTTTCACGAGCGACGCGGCGGCTGTGCAGCAGCTCATGACGGATCTGCGCGCCATCTCGTCCGTGCGCAACGTCTACTTGCGCGAGCAGGGCGGCGGCAAGGCCATCCTGTCGATTGAGACGAGCGAGAGCCCGTCCGGCCTCATCGCGCGCCTGCAGAACCAGACGAAGCTCGGCCTGTTTGTCGCGGGCATGACGGGCACGACGGCAAAGATTTCGATTTCGCGCTGATCGCGACCGTAGAAAGGACGGAAGAATATGCAAAAGGACTTGCTGCGGCTCGCCTGCATGGGCTGGCCGCCTGCTGCCTCTGCGCGCTCTCGGTGCGTTCGGCGGAGGCGGGAGCCCTCTTTCAAAAGCAGGGCTCGCTCATCTTCCTCGGCGAGGTGCAGAGCTACGGCGATGACGAACTCAAAAGCGTGTTCTTTGACACGTTCGCCGACAAGCTCAGTGCGGCGCTTGCGGAGCAGGGCCTCAGCTATACTGGCAGTGCCGACCTCACGAACGAAGCGGGCCGCCACCAGGCGACGGGCGCGGACGGCGAAGCCGCTGACCTTTCGGAGATCCATATGGATGCCATCGTGCACGGCCACCAGTACGACCGCGGAGAGACGGCGGCGAAGCTCGCGCATTATGCCGATGCCGTCATGGGACGTGGTTATTTCCATGACGAAGACCGCCTGAAAGCCTGGCGCTCGCAGCCGGATGCGACGTATCCGCTCGCGCCGGAGAAACAGCGCCTCGCGAAGGCCATCGCGGATCGCCATGGCGCGAAATATCTGCTGTTCGTCAATCTCAAAGACGTCGATGTGCGGCTGAAGCACGGTATCTTCGCGACGCACACGGAGCGCGAGACGAAGGGCAAGAAGATGAAGTCGTCGCTCGACTACTACCTCGTGAATGCTGAGACGGGCCGCGTCTACGAGCATCATTTCGAGGACAAGAAGACGGCACAGCTCTTGAACTTTGGCCTCGGCCAGACGGGCAAGGGCATGGCAGTCGACACGCTGTTCGGCGAAGTGCTGGAAGCGCAGGCGAAAGCGCTCGCAAAAGACCTCGCAAAGCATGTCCCAGCGGCAAAGTAAAGAAGAGGAGTTTTCTTTTCATGAAACAAGAGATGCAGAGTCTCTGCCGCAGCGTCGCGCTCGGGGCCGCCTTCGCGTTTGGTGCGATGGCAGCTGCCCCGGTCGCGGCGCTCGCCCATGGCAATATCTGGATGGACGAGAATGTCGCGAAGAACGAGCAGGTGACGAAATACAAGAAGGTCATCTTGTTCCCCATCCACGACCAAACGTCTGTCGATGGACGGCCGGATCAGTACCAGGCATGGAACAGCGAATTCGCGAAGCGCGTCAACAAGCGCATCAAGAAGACGAACTTCATCTGGTTCGAGGATCCGAGTGATGCGCAGGCGGCGGACAAGAAGAAAGAAAAGCTCATGATCACGCGCGAAAATGCTGCGTATAAAGAGCTGTTGCAGCATTATCCGACGGAAGAAGCGCGCGGCAAGGCCGTCTATGACAAGACGGGCGCCGAGGGGTATCTCCTGCCGCATCTGCGCTACTACAATGCGCGTGTCGATGTCTCGCCGGCGACGTGGACGAATGTCCAGATGGAAAGCTACTATGACGTCGAAGACGGCCCATATGGCGACCAGAGCAAGCAGGGCTACCACAGCTGGTACGAGTCGCATCAGATCCCCGAGCATCGGCGCACGCTGCAGATGCTCGACATGGACTTCGTGCTCTATGATGCCTACACGCAGAAGAAGGCCATGACGCTCATCGACTATTACCGTTGCTATGATGTCGATGCGATGCATGCGTTCGAGCAGATCGCGAAGAATTTCACCGGTGACTGGGATCGACGGAAGGACGACCACGGCAACGACGTGCCGGCTGGTGCGCCGACGCTTGGCTTCCGTGCGCTCGACCTGCCGCAGAATGCGGCGAATGATGAATTCGCCATCAAGACAATCTACTACGCGTACAAGGACGAAGCGGGCGACACGCTGAAGGGCGTGAAGGTCGACTACCAGCCGGACGGCGGTCGCTACTACGTGACGGGCACGATCCGCGGCTACGATCGCGGTGAGCGCTGGAATCCACCGCACGTCTCGACGTATCCAAGCCTCGACCGGACGGAAGAATTCACCTGGTATGACCGGAACGGCAACGCGCACAAGGGCAAGCGCAAATACTATACGACGTCCGTCTCGGATGTCTATGGGGACTACTCGTTCTATTACAGCGTGGCGGCAGATTTGCGGCTCGTCGACAGTCGCACAGGGGAGACCGTGCTCCATCGCAATCTCTCGGCCGAGGACCCCGATCGCTATGCCAATGCGCTGCGCCGCGTCTTTGGCGACTTTTACCGCGACGTGGACAAGACGATCGGGGTGAAACGATGAGGCCGCGGGCGGCTGCGCTCCTCATCGTGCTCTTGCTGCTGCCGCTCTGGATGCCGCAGGCGGTTGCGGCCGAGCAGCCGCGCCTCATGGTCGCGGGCTTCACGAGCCGCGTGGAAAAAACGGACATCACGATGAGCGACATTGATATACCGCTCGCGTCCATCGTCGCGGGGGCACGCGATGTGCTCCAGACGGAGCTTGCGGGCAGCCCCGCGTACACGCTCGTCGATTTTAGCAGTGAAGTCACGCGCATGCGCCTCGACGAGGCGGCCGTGATGCAGAGCCTCGGCACAGGGACCGTCGATCCCGCGCTCATGGCGTCCGCAGACTACATCGTCTACGGCTACCTCACGACGCTCAGCAACGTCAAGGCACAGAGCGGTGCGCTCGTTTTCACTGGCAAGGATCGGACGGTCTACGCCGAGCTGAGCCTGCGTGTCATTGACGCGAAGACCGGAACGGTCGTCTTCGTCACGAAGGCCGATTCGCGTCGCAAATCCGAGCTCCGATACCACGCCATTGCCGTGCGCAACGACGTCGGCGTTGAGGACGCCGTCCGCCAAGCAGTTGAGGACGCGGCCGTCAATCTCGCGGCTGCCGTTCGCGCGGCCGTTTGACCGTTTTTCCGAAAAGACAGTTGCACGAAAATGGTGCAACTGTCCTTTTTTTATGCTACAATAAAGGCGGTCAATCGAAAGAACATCAAGCGAAATTCGTATGCTTTGGAAAGGGGTTTTTCCCATGGAATTTCTGATCGTATTGGCGTTTGTCGCAGCACTCCTCGCACTCGTGGCGGGGGCGCTCGCGCTCGTTGGCGTGCGCGGCGTCAAGGAGCCGGCAGGAAAGGTCCCCGAGCTCGAGGAGACGGTCGCGCATCTCAAAGAGCGCGTCGCAGCGCTCGAAAAGCAGGTGACGCCGCAGGAGCCGCGAAAAGACCCAACACCAAAGAAGAAGGGCAATCCCTGGGATGACTTCCTCGCGGACTACAACTTGCTCGCGGCGAGCCTCGAAGGAGCGCAGAGCCAAGAGGCGTGCGACCGCTTCTTCGCGTTGCAGCAGCTCAAGGGGCTCATCTGCCTCGACCCTGCCGCGCAGGAGTCCGGCAAGCCCGCCCCGAAGTTCGTCGAGGTCGCGCAGGCGGCGAAGAGCGCTTACTGGGCGCTCGCCATCGACGAGGAGGGCAAACAGTTCGCCATCGTCCCGAATCCCGTGAAGGGCTACACGAAGGCCCTCCACGAGAAAGGCGGCATGAAAGAGACGTTCGCCTCAAACTACGAGGAAAACGATGTCCCGCGCATCCAGGTGAAGCTCCCCGCGCTGTTCTCGCATGTGGATGGTACCTGGAAAATCACCCAGCCGGGTATCGTGAAACTTCTGGATGAAGAATGAGTAAAGGAGAAGACGATCATGTACACACTTCCGAATGACAGCTACCTTGGCAAATACCCGGAAATCGACCCTGAAGCTTTCATCGCGCCGGGCGCCGTCGTGCTCGGTGACGTGAAGATGGCAAAGTACGCGAGCCTCTGGCCGTGCGCGGTCGTGCGCGGCGACGTCAGCTACATCCGTATCGGCGAGGCGTCGAACGTGCAGGACTGCGCATGCCTCCACGTCGCGAATGACGGCCCGTGCATCATCGGCGATTACGTCACGATCGGCCACGGTGCCATCGTCCACGCTTGCACGGTCGGCGACAATGTCCTCATCGGCATGAACGCGACGGTGCTGACGGGCGCAAAGATCGGCAGTGGCTCCATCATCGCAGCGGGCGCACTCGTCAAAGAGAATGCTGTCATCCCGCCGAACTCGCTCGTCGTCGGCGTGCCGGGTGCCGTGAAGCGCACGATCGACCGCGTCGACTCCATCCACGCGCAGGCCATCAAGTACAAGACGGCTTGGGCGAAAGGCTACGGCGTCGCACCGAACATCGGTGGCGAACTCTACCACGGCGAGCAGATCGTGTAACAAAGAACGATAGAAAGACCAACTACATGCCTGATAAAGAAGAAACCAAGCGTGCTGAGGAAGTCCTCCATCCTGGGCAATTCGTCTATCTCGGCATCCCCGACGAAGATGCCGAAGACGGCCTGCGCACGGTACAAGGACGCCTGATGACGCTCGCGCTCCGCTATTTCGCCGTCGAGCTCAAATGTCCGGTGAAAGAATTCCTCTCGTCGCCAGAAATGGGCACGGATATCGCTTGTGCCGTCGCGGGCGACGGCTGTGTCTACCGCTTTACGACTGGGTTCCGCAGCTCGACGCGCTTGCCAGAGCAGCAATGGTTCCTCGACAAGCCAGAGACCGTCTCGCGCATCCAGATGCGGCAGTTCGTACGCGTGCCGCTCGAGCTGCCGCTCTCCGTCCGCCTGCCGGGCGACCATGGCAGCCTGCACACGGCAAAGGATACGACGCTCGTCGACATCAGTGGCGGCGGCATCGCGTTCGTCAACGATGACAAAGTCCTGCTCTCGGCGAATATCTCTGTCGATATTCCCGAAGTCCCCGGCTATGGCGAGCTCAAGAGCAAGGTGCGCGTCAAGCGCTGCACGCCGATCACGACGCCGACGGGCCGCACCGTCTATCACATCGGTGCCGAATTCGAGGAAGGCGAGTTTTCCCATGCGGAGCAGGAACGCCTGATCCAGACCGTCTTCGAGCTCCAGCGGAGCTACCTCCAGCGCGGCCTGCGCATGCCAAATATCGACCATACGCACCGCAGCGGCAGTGGGCGCGTGGGCCCCGCAGATCCGGAGGACGCATGAAAATCACGATCGTCTGCGCCGGCAAGCTCAAGGAGAAATACCTGACGGCCGGCATCGCAGAATATCAAAAACGGCTGACGCCGTTTTGCCAGTTCGCCATCCGCGAGATCCACGAGGAAAAGATGCCAGACGCGCCGTCAGACGCCGAAAAGCAGCAAGTCCTCGCCAAAGAAGGCGAACGGCTGCTGAAGCAGGTGCCGGATGGCAGCTACCTCTACGTCCTCGACGTCTATGGGGAAGAAAAGAGCAGCGAAGAGCTCGCCGCCGAGCTCGACAAGCTCGCCCTCCAAGGCCGCAGTAGCATCACGTTCCTAATCGGCGGCGCGTTTGGCCTCTCCGAGGACGTCCGCCGCGCGGCGGACTGCCGCCTGTCGTTTTCGCGCATGACATTCACGCACCAGATGGTGCGCTTGCTCCTCACCGAGCAGATCTACCGCGCGTTCAAAATCAATCGCGGCGAAAAATATCATTGGTGACAAAAACGAGCAGTCGCAAAACCTTGCGACTGCTCACTTTCACTTTACAAGAATTATTTTTTGATGATTAGCGCCATGAACACGAGATCTTCCGTCTTCGACGCGTTCTCGATGCCGTGCTTCTCGCCGTCAGGGCAGAACGTCGTCGCGCCAGCGTGCAACGTGACCTCCTTGCCGTTGTCATTGTAGAGCGCCGTGCCCGAGAGGATGTGGTACGTCTCCGTGTTGCCGTGGTGCTCGTGGACGCCGATGGAGCAGAGCGGCGGGATGATGACTTTTGCGTACATGTCGCACTTACCGTCGAGCTCCTTGTCCGTCAGGAGCTTCACGATCGTGATCGTGCCTTTGCCGCCAGCTTTTTCCGTGGCCTGCGTGGGATTCGGTTCGATGAATGCCATGAAAAACTCTCCTTTTCTCTGACTTCCTTTTTTCATAGAAGTCTGCTAAAATAATCTCTACTGATTTGTTCGATATATTTGCGGAGATTCCTCTTTTTCGCGGGAATTTGCGCTTTTTCTTTTGAGGAGGCTTTTTCGGGCATATGGTTTATCTCTTGAAATTCGGCGCGAGCTGGGTGTTGCCGCCGGGGGTCTTCATCGTCGCGTTTTTCGCGCTTGCGTGGTATGCGTGGCGGCGGCGCGGGGAACGGCGGCTCGCGGCAATGATTGCGGGGATGACGTTTGTCTTTTACCTGCTCTGCACGGGATTTGTCGCGGAAAAGACGCTCGGTGCACTCGAGTCCGTCTACACGCCGCCGGTGGACCCGCAGGGGGACGTCATCATCATGCTCGGCGGCGGCGCGATGCCGGATTCGCCGGATGTCGACGGCGTCGGGGCACTCTGTGCCGACCCGGCGAACCGCTTGCTGACGGCCGTGCGCTTGCAGCGAAAGCTCGACATCCCCATCCTGCTCTCCGGTGGCCAAGTCTACGAGGACACGGGGGCAGAGGCAAAGATCGCAAAGCGCATGCTCATGAGTCTCGGTGTGCCGGAGGACAAGATCTTCGTCGAGACGAAGAGCATCAACACGACGCAGAACGCGAAGTTCTCGGCCGAGATCCTGCGCGAGCAGGGATTTTCGTATCCGCTCCTCGTGACGAGCGCGTTCCACATGAAGCGCGCCGTGCTGAATTTTGAGAAGCAAGGTATCGCTGTCACGCCGTACCCTGCCGACTACCAAGTCACGCATCACCCCGTCTTCCACTATACGAAACTTCGGCCGCAAACAGAAGCTTTATTAAATAATGTAACGGTGCTGCAGGAATCTCTGCGCACACTTGTTACAAAATATATTGAATGAAAGGCAATCCATGACAAAAGATTTGACGCAGGGTGAGCCCGCGAAGCTCATCCTCTTTTTCACGCTCCCGCTCCTTGCGGGCAACATCTTCCAACAATTATACGCGTTCGTCGATACGCTGATCGTCGGCCGCTTCCTCGGCGTCGAGGCGCTGGCGGCTGTCGGCTGCACGGGTGCGCTGATGTTCCTCGTGCTCGGCTTCATCATGGGCTTTTCCGGCGGCCTGACGATCTACACGGGGCAGCGCTTCGGCGCCGGCGACGCGGCAGGCGTGCGGCGGAGCTGTGCGGCCTGCATTGTGCTGTCTGTCATCGTCGGCATCTTCATGACCGCGTTTTCCGTCGCCATCTGCCGCCAGCTGCTGATCTGGATGCAGACGCCGGATGCCATCATCGATGGCGCGTATGCTTTCATCAGCATCATCTACCTGAGCATCCCGATCTTCGTGCTGCTGCACACGCAGTCGAACCTCATCCGCGCGCTCGGCGACAGCCGCACGCCGACGATCATCATGGCCATTGGTCTGACGACGAACATCGTGCTTGAGCCCGTCGCCATCGTCGTGCTCGACTGGGGCATCCCGGGCGCTGCGCTCGCGACGGTCACCTCGCAGACCATCGGCATGGTGCTGACGTACGTCCACATCCGGCGCAAGGTGCCGGCGCTCCACACGCATGCAGCCGACTGGCGGCCCGATCGCCATCTCTATTGGGAGCATCTGCGACTCGCGCTACCGATGGGCTTCCAGTCGAGCATCATCGCCATCGGCGCCGTCGTGCTGCAGGCCGCGCTGAACACGCTCGGTCCGACGGCCGTCGCCTCGTATGCCGCCGCGCAGAAGATCGAGTCCGTCGCCATGATGCCCATGATGTCGTTCGGCATCGCCATGGCCGCCTACACGGCGCAGAACTATGGCGCGCAGAAATTCCACCGCATCGGCGAGGGCGTGCGCAAGTGCTCGTACATGTCGCTTGCGTTCTCCGTCGTCGCAGGTGTCACGCTTGTCTTCTTCAGCCCTGAGATCCTCGGGCTCTTCGTCGGTGACGACCCAGGCGCGCCCGACGTCATCGCATTTGGCCATGAATACCTCATCGTCAATGGCGCGATGTACTGGGTGCTGTCGCTGCTGTTCATCTTCCGCAGCACGCTGCAGGGGCTCGGCCAGAGCGTCGTGCCGACTGTCGCTGGCATCATGGAGCTCGTCATGCGCACGGCGGCTGCGTTCGGCCTCGTCGGCTGGCTCGGCTTCCTCGGTGCCTGCCTCGCGAATCCCATGGCCTGGGTCGGCAGCTGCGTCCCGCTCGTCATCGCGTTCTTCTGGACCTGGCGCGGTTTCAAGCGCCGTATCGACCTTGAGACGGTCTGAGCTCTTTTTCCACAAAAAAACAGCGCACTCTTCCGCGAGTACGCTGTTTTTTTACGACTCCATCCATGTGCCCCGTTCTTCAGGTAAGAAGTCGAAGAGATAGATCGGATTGATGTCGAGCCCGTCTGCAATGTCGATGAGGAGCGCGAGCGAGAGGTTCGCGTTGTACTTGCCATTCTCGACGCGGCTTAAGGTTGCTTGGCTCACGTGCGCCTGATCGGCGAGCTGTTCCTGCGTGAGGCCCTTGCTTGTTCGGAAATAGATGACCTTTGCGCCGACCTTCCGAAAGAAGATATCCCATCCGATGTGCTTACCCGCGAGGTAAGCAACGTGTAAATATTTCCTGTCTTTATTATCATGGATTTTTCGCGCTTTGTCCCGCATAAACCTGACGGGATACAACAAGAATTTGACGGGATACGAATATTTTCATACGAAACCCACAGAAAGCGTTGCGCGATAGGCGCGAGACCGCTAGAATGGGGGCAGAAATGGTGCACGATGCCGAGCGCATGGAGCTGCGCGAACCCCTCGGCGAATGCAGCGAGCAGCTGCGTGGCCTCCGCCTCCGTCAGCCACGACCGCGCCAGCTGCCGTTCCTCGAGCGTATGGCCGCTCACATATTCCTCCACGACGACCGTCTCATCCGCGTCCTCCGCGCAAAAAACGATTTCCGGCCAGAGCGGCGACGGGTGCGCTTTTAAGAGCGCATACGGCAAGCGCCCCGCATGCATCACCTTCATCACGCGCGGCCGCCCCGCCCCATCCGACACGAGCCACACCTCGCCGCGCTCCGACCGCTTCAAGAGCCGCACGCGCTCATATTCGCTCGCGAGGAATCCCTTCGCCGCCTCCAGCATGTCAGATCATCCGTTCCTTCCAATCCGTAATCGTGCGCTCGCCCTCTGCGTAACAGAAATTGATGCCAAGCGCATGGACGGCCTGCCCTTTTTCGCGGGCCGCGCGGAGATATTTTTCCGCGTAGCGTTTCTCGTCAATCTGGGCGAGTGCGGCATCCGCGGTCTTTTCGAGTTTAAACTCGATGATGTAGAGGTGCTGTCCTGCGTCGAGCACGGCATCGATGCGGCCTTTGTTCGTCGCGACCTCCGTCACGATGTCCATGCCGCAGAGGCGGCAAATCGTGTAGATGATGGACTGGTAGTATTTTTCTGCCTTGATCTGGATGTCGTAGGGGAGACCGGCGAAGAAATCCTTCCAGATGTCAATCAAATCTTCCGTGCGGCCACTTTCGGCAGCATCGAACAGCTGGCCGACATAACGGTCGGGCGGTACAGGTGCTGTGTAGGCGGTGAGGAGATCTTGCTCGAACGAGTAGGCAACTTCGTGGTTTGGAAAACGCATTCGGTAAGAGATCGCCGGACGTGTGCGCTGGATCCCGTCGATGGTCAGATACCCGCTCTGGAAAAGCAAGTCGATGATGCGTTCGTCCTCTACATGCGCACCTGCGAGCTCGGCAATGTCGAACGTGTTCAGGTAGCTGTCCGAGAGCGTTGTCCCTTCGAGATCGACGATGGTCAGGTGATTGCGCTTTAAAAGCTGGACGAGGAACGTCGGCGTACCAGTCGCATACCAGAAGTTTGAGAACAGATGGCGATTCAGGAAGAATTTTCCGACGGAAACGGGGTTGTAGACCGTTTCTGCATCGGCTGCGAACCGGAAGCCATCGTACCAGGCCTTGAGTTCCGTGAGCAGGCCAGTGCAATCCAGACGCTTGTCCAGATCCCAGCTGGAACGGACACCATCTGCAACCGCCGCATCGATCCAGTCTGCGAAATACCGTTCGAACTCCTGCTGCGTGTAGCCGAACATGCAGGCGAAGTCGGGATTCATGGTAATGTCGTTCAGATGGTTCAGCTTGCTGAAAACGGAAAGCTTGGCGAGTTTCGTCACGCCCGTCATGAACGTAAAGCGCAAAATGGGCTCGGCGCCCTTGATGATCTGGTAGAATGATGATAGGAAGTCGCGGAACGTCTCCGCGTCCTCCGTGTTGTCCAGATGCTCGAAAATCGGCTTGTCGTACTCGTCGATCAGGAGCACGACGTCCGTGCCTGTCTTGTCATAGAGTGCGTGGAGCAATTTGTTGAAAAGCAGCGCAGGATCATCCTCTGCAAGCTGCAGTTCGCAACTTTGTGCAATCGCATCCAGCTGATAGCAGAGTGATTTTTGCAGTTGTGGCATCGTATCCATGACGCATTGCGTAAAGTCGATATGGACGACCGGGTGCACCTGCCAGTCATAGTCGGCGCTGCCGAGATACAGCCCGTCAAACAGCTCCCGCCGTCCGCGAAAGGCCGCCTCAAGCGTCGAAATCGTCAGACTCTTGCCAAACCTGCGCGGCCGCGCGCAGAAAAACTGCCCCTTCGTCGTCTTGAGCAATTTATAGATGTATTCTGTCTTGTCGACATAGAGGCAGTGATGCTCGATCATGTCGGAAAACGTGTAGATCGAAGTCGTAATCTCCTTCAAAGCCATGGCGCAAGCCCCCTTTTTCCTTCATTATATGCGAAAGGCGAGGAAAAGGAAAGGATGGCCTTGCAGATGCGTGCAGGGCCATCCCATGCATATTTCCGACGAAAATCGACGAATCGATATCAATCAGCAGGAGTTTTTTCTCTTGGCGCGAATTTTATGGATAGGAACGGATGTCTGACGCTGGCGTCCGGGGACGTTTTATTTTGCGCTCGTTGCGTAGAAAAGAAAGGAGCGATGACGTATGCGGAAATGGATGTGCGGAGTCTTTTTGATGTTCGCGGTGGTGTTCGGTTTGGCGGTGATGCCGGGCGTTGCGTCGGCACAGGAGACGGGATTCCTGTCGACGGACAAGCCGGCGTTCCTCTATGGTTCGTCGAATGGGATCGAGATGAGCTACGAGGGCGAGACGGTGCAGTTTATCTTGCAGAGCGATGGCGTGCTGCGGCTCCAGAGCCCGAGCGGCACGCAGTATCTCTCATTTACGGGCTACGATGGATCGAATGCGGGCATTGGATACGCCGTTCGGCCGATCTATACGATGTTCCCGAGCATGACGTTCATCGAGATCAATGCGAATCGGGGCGCACATGCGAAGAACTGTGGCTACTGGATCATCGGCAAGCGCGACGGGCAGTGGGTGAAATACATCACGCTCGACAGTCTTGCTTCGATGGGCTACACACCGAATGAGTGGCACCAGATTGCGACGGCCGCGAACGAGGATGCCACAGGGCGTTTCCTCCTGACGAGCTCGCACGAGTATATGCCGCCAGGGGCACAATATGGCTACCAGAGACGCCACGCCGTCGACCTGCGCCTGCAGCTGTTCTGGGATCAGAGCGCGAGATGGTTCGGGATGAAACGGATTTGAAGCAAGAAGCGAAGACAGGAAACATGGATTAGGGCAGGAGGCGAGCAACATGAGGAAGGTATGCTTCACATTTTTGACAACGCTTGTATTGGTTGTCGCGATGTCGTCATCTGTATTTGCCGCGGGGTGGCTGTCCTTGAGTGATGTCGCCCTTGGCGGCGTCACATTGGAGATGACGCAGAATGCTGTCGCGAATATTTATGGACAGCCGAGCACATCAACGGATCGTGGCGTCAGTAGGATGGACGGATGTCGCCATGTTATTTGGAAATACGGGGATTCTTTTGTCATCGACTTTGCAGATGGTTCTGTCGATACGGTTCAGACCGATGCGAATAACGGAATCCAAACGCCAGCGGGGATCCATGTGGGTAGCTCGGAAAACGATATTTGGAGTGCTTACGGAGAGCCATGGTTCAGACAGGGTAACGGAGGGCGTCAGCTTTATTGGTATCATACCGAAAAGGATCGGAAACTCTTCATCGCGGTCTCGAATGGCAGGGTTACCAAAATTGCAGTTGCGTACGAATAATATTCGATACAAGGGGCAATAGACCATTTTATTGGTGCCATGATTTTGTGAGACAACGAAAGGCCGCTGTACCGTCGTACAGCGGCTGATCTTTCTCATGGTGGAGACGAAGGGCGACCAGCATAACCCACAAATGCCACGCAAGTTATGATTGTTCCTGCGTTTTGGCGATGGTATAATGAGACTGTAGAAACCATCGCAGGAGGCGGCGCAGCATGGGTGAGAGAGAACTGGCAAAACGGATCGTGGACGGACTGGATGTCCAGCAGGCGAATCCGATGAACGATGTGTTGTTCAAATTCATCTTCGGCAAGATTGAGCGGAAGAACATCACGATTGATTTCTTGAACGCGGTTCTCGAGCCGTCGCTCGGCCACAAAATCAAAAACATCCATTTCATCCCGACGGAGCAGATTCCGCAGAGCGAGGAGGACAAGCTCTCGCGCCTCGACGTGGCCTGCGAGCTCGATACGGGTGAATATATCGATGTCGAGGTGCAGGTCGTCAATTACCATAACATGAGACGCAGGACGCTCTACTATTGGTCGCAGGTCTATCTCATGCGGTTGCCATCTGGCGCGAATTACAACGACTTGCGTCCGACGATCACGATCAACATCCTCGCGTTCGAGCTCTTGCCGCAGGCAGAACCGCACGCGATGTACAGCATTTACAATCCGAAAACGTACGACCGTCTGAATAGCGATATGGAGCTCCATTTTCTCGAGCTCCCGAAATTCGTGAAAGGCGTTAAGAAGCCCATCTGCGAGATGACGAAGATGGAACGCTGGATGGCGTATTTCGCGAACCGCATGAATCAAAGCGAAAAGGAGGAGTTGGCGATGAGCGAAGCAGCAATCAATAGCGCGTATGATGCGACAGGCATCTTCTTGCAGAATAAGGAAGATCGCTTGAAATACATCAACCGCGAGATGGCACTCATGGACTATCGCTCAGGACTGATGGGAGCGGAGGAACGTGGCGAGAAGCGCGGCGAAAAAAAGCGGATGAGAGGTACTCTCGCCTTATTCAGATCCTTATGTCGCAGAAGCGGATTGAAGATATTGGACGGATTGCTGCGGATGCGGCATATCGCAAAGAGCTCTATCAAGAATTCCATTTGTGAGCAAAAATACGACAGTTCCTTGCCTTTGCGGGCAGGGAATCATATTCAGTCGCAGGATCCGAGATCTTCAGAGGCCGCTTCTTTTGGGACAAAGTCGATATGTAGGCGCATCCCGAGACCGTCGGCCAGTTTTTTGAGCATATTGAGTGACGGATTTCGCGTGCCGCGCTCCAAACGGCTGATGTCGCCTTGGTTGATGCCCGTTCGCTCGGAGAGGTCCGCCTGCGTGAGGTGCTGTTCCTTCCGCAGCCGTACCATTGCACGGATAATGTCCATCTCCGGCTGGATGGCTTCATATTCTTTTCGGAAATTGGGATTTTGCAGACGCTTGTTCAGCGATTCGCGGAAGGTTCTCATGCGTTGACACCCTTTCTTTGCAAATAGATTTTTCGATATTTCTCGGCAATCTCGATTTGACGCGGAGGTGTCTTTTGCTGCTTCTTCACGAAGCCGTTCGTCATGACGATGTGCTTCTCGACGAAAAAGAAAAGATATGCTCATTGAGCTTTGACGAGTACGGCTTGCGCAAGGTGTTTCCAGCCATTGCCAAGACATCCATCATGCCGTACACTTTCGCGGCTATCTTGTCATCGAGGGAATCGAGGAACTCTTAGACGGGACACGTCGCATCGTCTTTTTCGAAAAACTCAATCTCGAAGTTGTCTTGTTCCATGACGCACCTCCAGATTGACAATATGGTATTTTTGCCATATTGTCAATGCTGAAATTGTGTACGAAAAAGCCGCCGTACCATCGTACAGCGGCTGAAGTTTCATATGGTGGAGACGAAGGGGATTGAACCCTCGACCCCCAGATTGCGAACCTGGTGCTCTCCCAGCTGAGCTACGTCCCCGTGAACACTCAATAGTATAGCGCGATAGATGGGAAATTGCAAGAACTTTTTTCGCCAGCCACCGATTTTCTTTTTTGTTGCATATCGTTGCAAGTGCAACGGATTTGTCAGACTTTTTTCATGGGACGAAGGACGTTTGGCAGGAATTTCTTGCACGGTGACGAATTATTTACGAAAGAAGGCCCCTTCATCAGCGAAATTTATGGATGAATATATTTATCATAATGGCATTTTCTCCTCCAACGTCGTATAATGAAGGGACAAGGCATTTGTGAAAGTCACAGGATATTTCTGTCAATCGCGCAGGCAAAGGTGTGAGCTGCGCGCAAGAGGAGGGACCAACGTGGAAAAACGGGAGAGTTTATGGGAGCGGTATCTCAGGAAAGGCATGAGCCGCCGCAGCTTCCTCAAAGGATGCGTTGCGCTCACGACGATGATGGGTCTGAGCACGGACAAGTTCCAGGAAGTCGTCGAGGCTGCAGAGACGCAGCCACTGCCGGTCGTCGTCTGGATCCATGGCCACGAGTGCACGGGCTGCGATGAGTCGTTCATCCGCTCGGGCGCACCACTCGCGAGCGATGTCGTGCTGTCGCAGATCGACCTCGAGTACGATCATCTCTTGAGCGCCGCTTCGGGCGAGCCTTTTGAGGCACACCTCAAAGAGGTCATGGAGAAGTACAAGGGTCACTACATCCTCGCCGTCGAGGGCGCTGTCTCGACGAAGGACAACGGCATCTACTGCATGTCGGGCGGCCGTCCGTTCACGCGGATGTTGCAGGAGGCGGCAGCGGGCGCCATGGCGATCGTCGCCTATGGCACGTGCGCGGTCGCGGGCGGCATCCAGAGCGCGAAACCGAATCCGACGGGTTCTTCGGGCATCAGCCCGTTCGTCGGCAACACGCCGGTCATCAATGTGCCGGGCTGCCCGCCGATCCCGGAGGTCATGACGGGCGTCATCATGCATGTCGCTCTGTTTGGCAACCTGCCACCGCTCGATGGCGAAGGCCGTCCGAAGCAGTTCTACGGCAACCGCATCCATGATACATGCTACCGTCGTCCGTTCTTTGACGCGGGCATGTTCGCAGAGAACTTTGACGATGCGGGCGCGAAAGCAGGCTGGTGCCTGTACAAGCTCGGCTGCCGCGGCCCGGAGACGTACAACAGCTGCGGCAACCTGCGCTGGTTCCAGGGCATGAGCTATCCGATCCAGTCGGGCGCACCGTGCATCGGCTGCAGCAATTCGAACTTCTGGGATGACACGCCGTTCACGAAGCGCCTGCCAGGCTATGGCAAGCTCGGCAATGCCGACAAGATCGGCCTCGGCGTCGGCGCGCTCGCTGCGGTCGGCGTCATCGGCCATGCCGCTGGCTCGATCATGCAGAAGAACAAGCGTGATGCAGCAGAAGCGAAAGCCGCAGAAAAAGAAGAGCAGGACAAGTTCTGAGGGGAGCAGGTGGAACATAAATGAAACATGTAGTAGTCGATCCGATCACGAGAATCGAAGGCCATCTGCGCGTCGAGGTCAATGTCGACGAGGGCTCGGGCAAAGTCACGGATGCCCTCTCGTCCGGCACGGCGTGGCGCGGCCTCGAGCTCGTCATGCACAATCGTGACCCGCGCGATGCGTGGGCCTATATCCAGCGCATCTGCGGCGTCTGCACGACGGCGCATGCGCTCGCATCGGTGCGCGCCGTCGAGGATGCGCTCCAGATCCGCATCCCGAAAAATGCGAACTACATCCGCAACATCATGGCAGCGACGCTGACGGTGCAGGATCATATCGTCCATTTCTATCATCTGCATGCGCTGGACTGGGTCAGCCCGGTCGAGGCGCTCGCGGCGAATCCGGTCGCGACGGCGAACCTGCAGGCGACGGTGCTGAGTGCCTACCGCCTGCCGCTGCGCGCGCCCGGCACGAGCGTGACGGAAGCGTATGACCATGCGTTCCCGGCCGCGACGCCGCAGTATTTCGCAGAGATCCAGGCAAAGGTCAAGGCCATCGTCGACAGCGGCCAGCTCGGCATCTTCTCGGCGAACTGGTGGGATCACCCGGACTACAAGCTGCTGCCGCCGGAAGTCCATCTCATGGCGGTCGCGCATTATCTCGAAATGCTCGACAAGCAGCGCGAGCTCGTGACGCCGCATGTCATCTTCGGCGGCAAGAACCCGCATCCGCATTACGTCGTCGGCGGCATGCCGTGCTCCATCTCCATGACGGACGGCAACGCGCCGGTCAACTCCGCGCGCCTCGGCATCGTCGACCGTGCGATCAACCTCGGTCGCACGCTCGTCAACAACTACTATCTGCCGGACCTCATCGCAGTCGGCGCTGCCTATGTCAAGGCAGGCCGCGTCGATGGCGGCGGCCTCGCAGGCACGCGCGTGCTCGCGTATGGCGCATACCCGATCGAGCCGCCTTCGGGCACGTCGGATGGCGATTTCTTCAACAATCTGCTCGTCCGCTGCAACGGCGTCGTCGAGAATTTCAAGGCTGGTGCCGCGAATGCGAAATTCACGGAGATCTCGGCCGAGGATATCAACGATCCGAAGTGCTTCACCGAGGGTGTCGTCCATTCGTGGTACAACTACCCCGAGGGCAAGCAGGGCTCCGACCTCCATCCGTGGGACGGCGTGACGGATCCGCATTACACGGGTCCGAAAGAAGGCTCCGCGACGGAGTGGAAGGCGCTGAACGAGCAGGGCAAGTACAGCTGGCTCAAGACGCCGAAATGGCGCGGCAAGGTCTGCGAAGTCGGCCCGCTCGCGCGCTACATCATCATCTACACGAAGGCTGCACAGGGCAAGCTCGGCGAGCCGACGTGGGCAGAAAAGATGATGCTCGACCAGATCGCAGCGGTCTCGAAAGTCCTGAACCTCCCGGCAGAGACATGGCTCCCGACGATGGTCGGCCGCACGGCGGCACGCGCCCTCGACTGCCAGCTCAATGCCGAGATCAACAAGTTCTTCTTCGACAAGCTCATCGCGAACCTCAAGACGGGCGACACCGAAGTCGTCAACAACGAGCATTGGAACACGGATACGTGGCCGCAGACTTGCAAAGGCGTCGGCCTTTACGAGGCACCGCGTGGCGGTCTCGCGCACTGGATCACGATCAAGGACGACAAGATCGACAACTACCAGTGCGTCGTCCCGACGACGTGGAACGCCTGCCCGCGTGATGACGAGGCCGGCCATGGCGCCTACGAGCTCGCCATGATGGACACGCACGTCGCCATCCCGGACAAGCCCTTGGAGATCGTCAAGGTCGTCCGTTCCTTCGACCCCTGCATGGCATGCGCGACGCACATGTACAACAAAGAGGGCGAGGAGATCAGCGTCGTAACGGCGGATCCGTGCTCCGGCACGCATGTCGAGACGAAGCAGCCCGCCGAGAAGAGGGAGTGATCGCATGGCACAGATTCATCGCATGAAGGAAGTCCAGCGCAAGGAATTCTACCTCTTCAGCCCGTTCCTGCGCGTCTTCCACTGGATCATGGTCGTGATGATCCTCGTGCTGTTTGGCACGGGCATCATCATCGCGACCCCGTTGCAGTCGATGAACCTCGAGCCGGCATACTCCACGACGTATGTCGACCTCGTGCGCGACATCCATTTCGTCGCCGCGTTCGTCTTCTGCGCGTCGTTTGTTTTGCGCATCTATGGCTTCATCATCAACCGCGGCGACCGCCTGTTCCCGCGGTTCTGGAAAGGCTATTTCTACGCACAGACGCTCGACGTCATCAAGCATTACATGCTCGTCCAGCCGAACCACGCATCGTTCCTGCGTAACCCGCTGGCACGCATGTCGTATCTCATGCTCTACATGCTCGTCGCCATCGAGATCTGCACGGGGTTCGCTATGTACTACATGACGGAACCCGCGACGTACATCGCGCAGGCGTTCGCCTGGGTCAACGTCGTCTGCGGCAACGAGATGATGACGCATCTCGTCCACCACTACGCAGCCTGGGCGATCATCCTGTTTGCCATCGGCCATCTCTACATGGTCATCCGCTCGGAGTTCATGGAGGGCGAGTCCGAAGTCTCGAGCATGTTCTCGGGCAGCAAGTTCCTCGTCCACTATCCGCAGGACGCGAACGAAGTCGACCCGAGCGCAGAAAAATCGTAATCAACAAAGGAGCAACTATACATGTGCAAAGAATGCGGCTGCGGTGAAACAAACGGCAATACGCGCCTCCAGTTCACCGTCAAAGGCTACACCGAAGACAGTGCGAAAGAAGTCGAGAAGGCTCTCTACGGCCTTGCCGGCGTCCTCTTCGTTCACATCCACGCGCACGACGGCGAGACGACCGTCGACTATGCGCCAGGCAAGACGAAGCTCATGGACATCCTCGGCCTCTTCCAGGAGCGCGGACTCGAGGCGCAGCTGTAAAATCGCCTGATCGGAAGAAACGGAGCCCGGCAATCATGCAGCCCCCCTCCCAGAGGGGGGACGGGCCGCGTGAGCGGCGGGGGGAGTCCCCTGTACAGCAAATCGAATAGCATGAAAAAACTTCCGCGGGTGCGAGCAGAATATCGCACCCGCGGAACTTTTTGCAGGAGAAGCATATGCACGAAATGTCGATTGCCGAGGGCATCCTCGATATCGCCCTCGACTACGCGCACCAGAATGACGCGAAGGTCATCCGCGAAGTCGGCCTGATCCTCGGCGAGATGGCGGGTGTCGAAATGGAATCACTCGATTTCAGCTGGCGCCTCATCACGAAGGACACGATCGCCGACGGCGCGAAGCTCACGGTGCGCCACACGCCGCTCATCGGGCGCTGCTCGAAGTGCGGCAAGGAATTTCACATCGACCACTACAATTTCTGGTGCCCCGAATGCAAGGACGGCGTCCTCACCACCATTTCTGGGCGCGAGCTGCAGGTAGAATATCTGGAGGTGGACTGATTTTGGAAATCAAGGTCATCAAGAACATCTTGGGAGAAAACGACCGCTTCGCGGCCGAGAACATGGCCCTGTTCAAGGAAAAGAACGTCTTCGTCGTCAATTTCATGGGCTCGCCGGGCGCGGGCAAGACGTCCGTGCTCGAGCGCACGATGGAAAAACTCGGCAGCGAGCTCCACATGGCTGTCATCGAGGGCGACCTTTTCACGAGCAAGGACGCCGACCGCATCGACAAGTACGGCGTGCCTGTCATCCAGATCAACACGGCGGGCGGCTGCCACCTCGACGCGAACATGGTGCAGAAGACGGCGAAGGACATGGATCTCGACGCGCTCGACCTTCTCGTCATCGAGAACGTCGGCAACCTCGTCTGCCCGGCGGAATTCGCACTCGGCGAAGACGCCCGCGCCGTCGTGCTCTCCGTCACGGAGGGCGATGACAAGCCGATGAAGTATCCGTTGATGTTCAAGGAAAGCGAGATCGCGCTCATTAACAAGATCGACCTCGCGCCGTATTGCAACTTCAACCGCGAAAGCGCGAAAGAAGACATCGAGATGCTGCATCCGGGCATCGTCGTCCAGGAGCTCTCGTGCACGACGGGCGAAGGCGTCGATGCATGGTGCGACTGGCTGAAAGCCGGCGTTGCGCGCAAGAAAGGACAGGCATGATGGCAGAATTTCAAAGAGATGATGTGCTGTTTGGCGCGGACATCACCGTGCTCGGCGTCGGCAACGTTATTCTGCGCGACGAGGGCTTTGGCGTGCGCGTCGCGGAGTATCTCGATGCGCACTATGCATTCCCCGAAAACGTCCAAATCGTCGACGGCGGCACGCTCGGCATCGAGCTCACGCAGTTCGTCACGGGCACGAAGAAGTTGCTCGTCATCGACAGCATCAACGGTCACGCCGCGCCCGGCACACGCTTTGCCATCCGCGATGACGACGTCCTCGCCCACTTTCAGGACAAGATTTCCGCGCACGAAGTCGGCATCCAGGACGTCCTCGCCCTGCTGACCGTCACAGGCCACAAGATCCCGACCGTCACCGTCCTCGGCGTCCAGCCCTACGACCTCGAAGCCGGTGTTGAGCTCTCGCCTGAAATGAAAAAACTCGTGCCCGAAGTGGCCAAAGAAGCCCTCGCCGAGCTCCAAAAGTGGGGCGTCGAGGCTGTGCTCAAAAAAAATGTCGCTTCAATTGAAACAAATCGGGTGGCGGAAGCCGTTGCTGCCCAAGTCGCCTCCCTCTCCGAGGGAGGGGGACCGCGGAGCGGTGGTGGGTGTGTCGAAGGTAGGCTGTGAGTAGATGCAGGATTGTGCAGTCGAAGGTAGAACAAAAGGCACTCCTCCGACTGCACAATCGATTTATGATTCACGCACTACCTTCGTCACACCCCCAGTCCCTTCGGGACAGCCCCCTCGAAGAGGGGGCCTGAGTTTGATTGACAGGAGGTTCCTGATTATGTGTCTAGCTGTTCCCGCGAAGATTATTGAAATCCAAGACGCCCTCGCAAAAGTCGAGCTCTCGGGCGTCACGAAAGACGTCTCCCTCATGTTGCTCCCTGAGGCGAAGCCGGGCGATTATGTGCTCGTGCATGCCGGTTTTGCCATGCAGATCGTCGACGAGAAAGAAGCTGAGGAGACGTATGCGCTGCTTGCGGAAATGAACGGCGCGCCGCGCACCGTGGAGGCGCTTTCATGATGGCCGCATGTCCAGCGACTGACGGCAAGCTCACGCGTCAGCAGGAGCGCGAGGCCGCGCAGGCGCTCGTCGCCGAGATCCGCCGCCTCGCAGCTGAGGCCGGCCGGCCGCTCCGCTACATGGAGGTCTGCGGCACGCATACCGTCTCGATCTTCCGCGCGGGCATCCGCCAGTTGCTTCCCGAGAATGTCGCGCTTGTCAGCGGCCCCGGCTGCCCCGTCTGCGTCACGGCCGACGACTACATGGACAAGGCCATCGCCTACGCGCACCGAGATGACGTCATCCTCACGACATTTGGCGACATGCTGAAAGTCCCGGGTTCGCGCTCCAGCCTCGCCGAGGCGAAAGCCGAGGGCGCGGACATCCGCATCGTCTACTCACCACTCGACACGCTCAAAGTCGCGCAAGAGAACCCTGACAAAAAAGTCGTCTTCCTCGCGGTCGGCTTTGAGACGACGGCACCGACCGCCGCCGCCCTCGTGCTCGCGGCCGAGCAGGCAGGCCTCGGAAATGTCTACCTGCTCTCGGCGCAGAAGCTCGTGCCGCCAGCGCTCCGCGCGCTGCTCGAAGACCCCGAGGTTCGCGTCGACGGCTTCTTGCTGCCTGGCCATGTCTCCGTTGTCACAGGGCTCGACGTCTTCCAGTTCGTCGCAGACGTTTACCACACGCCCGGCGTCGTTGCAGGCTTCACGCCCGTCGCCATCCTGCGCGCGCTCGTGCGCCTGCTGTGTCAGACGGCACAGGGCGAAGCGCGCATCGAAAACGAATACGAGAGCGTCGTGCAATCGGCCGGCAGTCCTGCCGCGCGCCGCATCCTCGCGGACGTCTACGAGCCCGTCGACGCCCCCTGGCGCGGCATCGGCGTCATCCCGCAGTCCGGCTTGCGCATGAAGGCGGCGCACGCCGCCCACGACATCGAGCGCCTGCTGCCGATGGACGTGCCGGTCGGTGACAACCACCCCGGCTGCCGCTGCGGCGAGGTCCTACGCGGCATCGTCACGCCGCGCGAATGCCCGCTCTTCGGCAAGGCCTGCATCCCGACGCACGCCATCGGCCCCTGCATGGTCTCCGTCGAAGGCGTCTGCGCAGCGTGGTACAAATATGGACAGGGGAGGTTTGAATTTGGAAAATAATCTCATCACCTTGGCACATGGTGCGGGCGGCAAACTCAGCGCCGAGCTCATGCATGATGTCATTGGCCCCGCGTTCTCCAACCCGCTCCTCGACGAGCTCCATGACGGCGCAAAGCTCCAGACGTCTGGCCGCCTCGCGTTCACGACGGATTCCTACGTCGTGCGGCCGCTCTTCTTTGCGGGTGGCAACATCGGCAAGCTCGCCATCTGTGGCACGGTCAACGACCTCGCGATGACGGGCGCCGTGCCGCGCTACCTCTCATGCGGCCTCATCCTCGAAGAAGGCTTTCCCATGGACGACCTGCGCCGCATCGTCAGCACCATGCACGACATGGCGGCCGAGGCGGGGATCGAGATCGTCACGGGCGATACGAAAGTCGTCGAGCGCGGCAAGGCTGACGGCATCTTCATCAATACAGCCGGTGTTGGCGAGCTCATCGATGGCGTCGACATCTCGCCAAAGAATGTCCGTCCTGGCATGAAAGTCCTGCTCTCCGGCTACCTCGGCGACCATGCAGCGGCCATTCTCGCCGGCCGCCACGGCCTTGAACTACCGCCGGAGATCACGACGGATTGCGCGCCTCTGGCGACGCTGACGCAGGCCGTGCTAAAGGCCGCGCCGCACACCGCCGTCCTGCGCGACCCGACGCGCGGCGGCGTCGCGGCCGTGCTGAACGAGATCGCCGAGGCGAGCGGCGTCGGCATCCTCATCGATGAGGACGCCGTTCCCGTGCGCGAAGCCGTGCGCGGCGTCTGCGACATCCTCGGTTTTGATCCGCTCTATCTTGCAAATGAAGGAAAATGCATCGCGTTCGTGCCCGCAGACGAAGCGGGCGCTGCCCTTGCGGCCATGCAGTCCGACCCGCACGGCAAAGACGCTGTCATCCTCGGCGAGACGACGGACAAAGCACCTGGCCAGGTCGGCCTCCGCACGACGATCGGCGGCATCCGCATCGTCGATATGCCCATCGGCAACCTCGTGCCGCGCATCTGCTGAAGCCTGACAAATACAAAAAAGTTGCTAAGACACATGCGGTCCTAGCAACTTTTTTTATCCCAGCAAAGGCGCTTCTCCCAGCTCCTCGATCAAGAGATTCGCCTCCGTCACGCTCATCTGCTTTTCCAGCGCATGCCAGACGATGCTGTCCCAGGCATTGCGCACATAGAGGCGCGGGCAGCGGGCGTAGTACAGCAGATGCTGCGCCTCGCGTGGCGTGAGCTGCAGCGCGAGCGCAAGGGCGAGCACCTTTTCACGGGATGGATGCGGCTTCTTGCCATCGAAGATATGATAGGCATACGTGCGGTCGAGTCCCGAGCGCTCAGCGACAAGCGATTTCGTCAGCCGTTTTTCCGCTAGCAGCCGTGCGAGCTCCTCTGAAAGTGTGCGCTCTGCGAGCTCGTCCGCGTTCTCCGCGAAATAGTCGCGCACATCGCGCGCCTCCGTTAGAGCCTCTTCGAGTTCCTCCGTGTCTTTTTTCCCCATGGCGCATCCCTCCTCTTGCCAGATGGTTTTGTTTATCCTATCATAAAGAACAGGAGAAAACAAGAGGAGGTGAACCGATGGACGCAGCACTTGAGTACCTGCTCGGGCAGTTCGAAAAAGTTCGTTGCCTGCGCGAGACGGCGCGCGGTGAAGTCTGGCTCGGCGCCGACCGCGCTGGGCGGCCCGTCATCTACAAATGCATCCGTCGCACAGGCCTGTCGCTTGGAGAGCTCAAAGCCATCGGCCACCCGCTCTGGCCGGAAATCTATGCATTTGCCGAGGACGCAGAACGCGGCGAGACGCATATCCTCGAAGAATGCGTGCAGGGCGAGCCGCTTTCGCGGCGCATCGAGACCGAGCGCTACCTGACGGAGCGCGAGGCGCGGCGTGATCTGCTCGCGCTCGCGGATGGTCTCGCCGTGCTCCACGCGCACCGCATCCTCCATCGCGACATCAAGCCTGGCAACCTCATCGAAGAGCGTGACGGCACGATCCGCCTCATCGACTTTGACGCCGCGCGCAAACTCAGCGACGAGGGCGAGGAAAAGGCTGCCGATACCGTCTACCTCGGCACGCGCGGCTACGCTCCGCCCGAGCAGTACGGTTATGGCGCGACCGACGTGCGCAGCGACATCTACGCGCTCGGCATGACGATGCAGGAGCTCCTCGGCCCCGATGCCCATGGCAGCCTCGCCCGCATCTGCCGCCACGCTGCCGAAGTCGACCCGAAGCGCCGCTATCAGAGCATCGCCGCGCTCGTGCGCGACGTGCGCTATGGCCGCCGCATCCGCTGCGCGAAAATCGTGGCCGCACTCGCCGTCCTCGTCGCGTTCACTGCAGTTGCGTACCTTTTCTATCTCGCGCAGATGAAACCAGAGAAGCTCGAAGAACTCGAAACGACGCCCGTCGAAGAGCTCATGCGCCACCCGGAAGAACTCGCGCCGAACACGAAACGCGACGACGTGCGGGAGAAAGCACAGGAACAGCAGGCGCCGCCAGGCGGGGCGACCGTCATCCAAATGGGCGGCGAAGGCAGTGGCGAAACCAGCGGAGCGAAATCGGCGGGAAAAATGGCGGATGGCGCAGAGGAACCGGCGGAGCCCACAGGCGAAGAATCAAGGCCGCGCGAAGAGATCCGTGTCCATTACTACATGAATGGCACGTGTTTCAATGATTGGACAGACGCCTATGACTATCCGATCAACAACGCGACAGGTATCAGCTACATCTCGCCGAACGTCTGGAAGACCTGGGATGGTGATGACAATGCGCGCATCTTCCCAGACAGCACGGCGTGGCATATCCAAGTCCGTGTCACGAATACGACGCAGAATACATATCCCGCGCCGATCCTCCACATGGAATACAACGACGGCGCCGAGACGACCGTGCGCGATTACGAGGCCCCCGCCCTCGTGCCAGGCGGCAGCGTCGACTTCGACGTCCCGCTCGCGGGACTGCGCATCGTGAACCCAGGCGAAGAAGGCTACCACGCGCGGACGATGCAGCTCGAAGTGCGCGGCATCGACCACCAACTCTTCAGCGGGAGCCTGCCCATTGACTTCATCCCGAAAGCACAGCCAAAGTTCGGCTGGTGAAAAAATCATTGTCCCCGCAGGACACCGAATCCGGCGGGGACTTTCGTATACTGGTAGTGGGAGCTCATGGCCGCGGCGGCTTCTGCTCGCGCTGGTAGACGGCGTCGAGCGTGATGTCGACGATGCTGCGACCCGTGTCGCTGAGGCCGAGATATTTGCGGAACTGGCCCTCGATATGCGAGTCCTTGCGGGCGACCGCAACACCCTCTTCGTCGCGGCCGAGCAGATAGTCCGCACTCACACCAAAGAGATCCATGAGCTCGCGGAGCTTGCGCGACGGCGCGATGACGCCGCTTTCGTACTTGTTGTAGGCCGTGCGCGTGATGCCGAGCGCGTCGGCGACCTGTTGCTGCGACATCTTCTTCTCCTTGCGGAGCATCCGCAGCCGCAGGGCAGTCACATTCATAGGCGTCACCTCGATTGTTCTTTGTGTTTCACATTATATGTGTACTCCGTGGACAAAAGAAGATGTGAGTTAGAATTCATATTATAAAAGTTAATAGATGTCAGAAAATATGGGCTTTACTAAACAATTGTATGGTAGTATAATGATTGCATAGTGAAAACAAATCACATTTATGGAATCATAGATTTTCAGAATCTCGTCCATAACCAGTAGACGCACGGGAGATTCCCCGCATTTCCCCCTTGAAACCGGCGAATCTGCGTCAGCAGAGAGCTGTGCATGGGGGTTCCTTGAATAC
>JAXGCE010000078.1:0-35144 GCA_034186105.1 Selenomonadaceae bacterium | reverse complement strand
CAAGGAAACCCCATGCACGGCTCTCTGCTGACGCAGATTCGCCGGTTTCAAGGGAGAAATGCGGGGAATCTCCCGCGTGTCTACTGGTTATGGACAAGATTCTGAAAGCCTATGAGGGGGCTGATGGGGAGAAGAAATATATCATTATTTTACCATAAAATCGGGGAAAAAGCTATTTTTCAAGTAAAGGGAGTGGACAGGAACGGGCAGTCGTGATATACTGAAAGCAATCAGAAAGTATTGATGGTCTGCGACCACAAAGCCCCCGCGACGGCACATCGCGGGGGCTTTGCTTTGTACAGGCTAGAACGCGTTGCCGCTTACCGTTCCAACCATTTCTGTATGCCGTACCAAATGGCACATGATACGACTCCAGCAACCACGCTCATCAGAAAAGCATTGATGGACATTCTGCAACCCTCCTCCCTGTTGCCAGATTGGAGGCGGCAACAGGGAAAGTATACCATATCTGATACGCAAAGGAAACACGCGTTACTATAGGAAGAAATTTTGTAAAAACCTCTTTTTTTCTCCGCCGCGCGGTGCTATAATGTGCTCAAATTCAACGAGATTTTTCTAGGTACTACGTTCCAAGCAAGCGGAAGCAAGAGAGAAAGAAGTCTTATTTCATGCAGCTTTCCATCCTCCAGATCACTCTCATCGCCGTGACGATCGCGGTCGCGCTCGGCGGCGGCATCTATGCGGCTCGGTCCGTGCATTCGGCCGAGGGGTACAGCCTCGGCGGGCGCGCGGCGGGCGTGCCGATGGTGGCTGGGACGATCGCGGGCACGTGCATCGGCGGCGGCGCGACGGTCGGCACGGCGCAGCTCGCGGGGACGGTCGGCCTCTCGGCCTGGTGGTTCACGATCGGCACGGGCCTCGCGCTCGTCATCATGGGCCTTTTCTACGCGAAGCCTCTGCGCGGCACGGCACTCGAGACGATCGCGCAGTACCTCGTGCTGAACTACGGCAAGGGCGCGGGCCACTTCACGACGGTCGTCTCGTCGGCCGGCATCTTCTTTTCCGCCGTCGCAAGCTGCCTGCCGGGCATCGCGATCCTCGCGGCGCTGACGGGGCTGCCGTCCTGGGCGGCCGCGCTCGCACTGACGGCGCTCGTCGCGTGCTATGGCTTCTTTGGCGGACTGAAGAGCGCCGGTGTTGGCGGCATGCTCAAGGCCGCGATCCTCTGGGGCAGCCTGTTCATCGCGGGCATCCTCGCATGGCGCGCCATCTCGGGCGACGCCGTTGTCAGCGCTGCGCTTCCGGCGTTCCCGTGGTTCAGCCTGATCGGGGGTGGCGTGCAGAACGCGCTCGTCAGCGTGTTCTCCCTGCTCGTCGGCGTGCTCTGCACGCAGAGCTACATCCAGGCGATCTTCTCGGCGTCAAACCCGCGCACGGCGTCCATCGGCGCGTTCACGGCGGCGCTCATCACAATCCCCGTCGGCCTGCCCTGCGCGCTCATCGGCATGTACATGCACGTCGCGCATCCCGAGGTCACACCGCTCTTGGCGCTGCCAGCGTACCTCTTGACGGAGGCGCCGACGGTGCTCGGCTCCATCGCGATGGGCGGCATCCTGCTCTCGCTCGTCGGCTCCATCGCAGGCCTGTCGCTCGGCATCGGCACGATGCTGACGCGCGGCATCTTTGCCAAGGTCTTCCACGCGGAAGGCGCGGCGGAGCTCCGCCTGAGCCGCATCGTCGTGCTCGGCGTCATCCTCTGCGCTTGCGCGTTCTCACTCGCGAACGAGGGCTCCCAGGTGTTGTTCTGGAACTACCTCTCCATGGCGCTGCGCGGCGGCGGCATCTTCCTGCCGCTGACGGTCGCCGTCTTCCACCCGCACGCCGTCAGCGCCCGCGTCGCTCTCATGTCCATGATCCTCTCGACGCTCACGGCCGTCATCGCGGCCGCGATGCACACGAGCATCAGCCCGCTCTTCATCGGCCTCGCCGTCAGCGTCATCACGCTGCTGCCAGGACTGCTTGGCGGTCATCATGATGATGACGATCAGCAGCCGGTCATGGTGGAAGATTGAATTTTTCGCATACAAAAATTGCCCGCAAGATCATGCTTGCGGGCAATCTTTTACATTCAGATATAGTACTCCGTCCGATCGACCGGCTTCAGCGCGAATGCTTGGAAGACGCGGTCGCGGATGTGGAGGAAATCGGGGCTCGTGCGGTCTTTACGCGCGGCGCCGTGGAGGTCGACAGGCAGGATCGTCTTGATCTTGCCGGGATTCGGCGTCATGACGACGATGCGGTCGGATAGGACGATGGATTCTTCGATGTCGTGCGTGACGAAGATGATCGTCTTGTGCTGCTCGCGGCAGATGGCAGAGATCTCGTCTTGGAGCTTCATGCGCGTGATGGCGTCGAGCGCAGCGAACGGCTCATCCATGAAGATGATATCAGGATCGACCGCGAGCGCCCGCGCGATGGCAACGCGCTGCTGCATGCCGCCCGAGAGCTGCGCTGGATGGCTGTCTGCAAAGGAAGCGAGGCCGACGACGTCGAGGTAGTGCTCTGCCCGTGCACGGCGCTCGTCCGGCGCGAGACCGAGGCTCTCGAGGCCGAGTTCGACGTTTTTGACGACGGTGCGCCACGGCAGAAGGCCGTAGTTTTGAAAGATGGTGATGCGACGGATGCTCGGCGATGTGACGGGCTCGCCGCCGATCGTGACCGTGCCGGTGCTCGGCTGATGAAAGCCCGCGAGGATGTCGAGGAGCGTGCTCTTGCCGCAGCCGGACGGCCCGAGCAGGCAGATGAATTCGCCCCGTTCGATCGTGAGGTCGACGTGGCCGAGCGCCGTGAACATGCCGTGGCCTTTAGCGTCGGGGAACGTGCGCGAGACGCCTTGGATTTCGATGTAACTCATGCGGCGCTCCTTTCCGGGATGCCCCAAATACGATAGATGTGGTGCTCCAGCACGGCAACGAGCGTGTCGAGCAGGAGGCCGAGCACGCCGATCGTGATGATGGCGGCCATGAGCATGTCAGCGCGAAGATTGTTGCGCGCGTCCATGATGAGGAAGCCGAGGCCAGACTGCGCGCCGACCATTTCGCCGGCGACGAGGAAGACCCAGGCCGTGCCGAGTGCGAGGTGGATGCCGTTCGCGATGCGCGGGAAGACGGCAGGCAGCACGATGCGCGTCAAAAGCTGCGGCTGGCGGATACTGAAATTCTGCGCGACTTTGAGATAGACGGGCTCGATCGTGACGACGGCTGCAACCGTCGAGAGCAGCACGGGAAAGAACGCTGCGATAAAGATGATGACGAGCGCCGGCAGCTCGCCGATGCCGACGAACAGCACGATGAACGGCAGCCAGGCCGTCGGCGAGACGGGGCGCAGCACCTGCGCGATGGGGTTCAGATAGTCCCAGAGGCGATGATACCAGCCGAGCAACAGCCCGAGCACCATGGCGACGAACACAGAGCTCGTGAAACCGAAGAAGAAGCGGCGCAGGCTCGCCGCGATGTCCTGCTGCAGCGTGCCGTCCGCGAGGAGATCCGAAAATCCGTGGATCGTCTGCGCAGGCGACGGGAACAGTGCCTCGTTCCAGCCGCCGAACAGGATGGCACCCTGCCAGACGGCGAGGACGAGGACAAAGGCACCTGCAGCATGCTTGAGGCGCGTGAAAGATTTCATGGAAAAGCCTCCTTTATTCGAGCAGCGTCGCATCGACGAACGCATCGTACGCTGGCACGGTTTCGATGAGGTGGATCGCCTTCATGCGCGTGACGAGATCGTCGTACGCCGCTGGCGTGATGGCGAGATCATCGTACGAGATCCACTGCAGTGACAGTTCGAGCACGCGATCTTTCGCTTTGAGGTTTTGCTGGGCAAGGGCGCTGCGCGCGTCGGGATCGTCTGTGAGCGCCTGGCCAGCGGCTGCGTAACCCCGGGTCACGGCGTGCGCGAGGCTGTGGTTCGCCGCGAGAAAGCCGCCGTTGAAGACGAGCGCACAGCAGATGTTGTCCGGCCAGAGCGCGTCGGCATCGGCGATGATATGACCGGTACCGAGCAGCACGGACTTCGCGCCAAACGGCTCGGCGACGCAGTAGCCCGCGATCTGCCCCTGTGCGAGGCCGGACGGCATCTCTGGCGGCGTCATCTCGACGACGGTGAGATCATCCTCCGTCATGCCGTGCGCGGCGAGCATCGCGTCGAGCAATAGCTTGTGCGATGACTGCTTGTGCGGGATGGCAAAGATCTTGCCGCGCAAATCTTCGACGCGCTCGATGTCCTTCCCGCCGACAATGATGTTGCCTGCGTGGTGACCGAGCGCGGCCGCACGGACGTCGATGCCCTGCTCGCGCGCCTTGACGGCGAGTGGCGCGAGCACGGAGGCCCCGTCGACCTTGCCCGTATTCAGCGCGTCGATGAGCTCCGGCCACGAGCTGTATTTCACGAGCTCGATGCGGATGGGCGTGCCGTCGTCATCCGTCAGCGGCAAGTCTTTCGCTGCAAAGAGCGGCAACGCGTGCGTGATCGGCAGATAGGCGATGCGCACCGTGCGGACACCGTCCACGATGTGCCGCGGCGCGCTGGCCTCGTCGCCGCAACCGCCGAACACGGCGAGCGCCACGAGTAAAAGCAGCAGCGCGAGACTGCGTAAAATCGTTTGTCTCATAACATCACCTCGGAAATGAGCGGGAATCGCCGCGCTCAGGCCCAGCCGAGGCGGTCACGCGCGGCACGGATGTCCGCGATGAGCTCGTCGGCGAGGGCGAGCGGGTCCGTGTTGACATGCATGACAGCGCCGAGCGTCTCGCGCGTATCATGTTTCAGAAATGCTTCCGTGCGCGGCGATCCCTGCACGGGTGGTTCGACGCAATGATACGAATCGATGCCCATGAGTCGGAACGCCAGCGAGGCGTCGAGGCCTTTTTCATTCGACCACTCTGGGCTCGCGAATGCGTACGGCATGTCCTTGAGCGCCTGGCCGGCGCAGGCGGCGATGCCGGCAAAGATGTTCGTCGAACGCGTGTTGTCGACGCATTCGCCGACATGCCAGCACGGCGGCAGGTCGTGCTCCTCGAGGAACGCGCGGAGGCTCGCTCCGGCACGCGCAGCGCCCGCCTTGCTGCAAAGGCCCATCTTGAGCAGCGGGAACGACGCACAACCATTCGTCAGGATCAAGATGTTGTGCGCGATCAGCCGCTCAGCGACGTCGAGCGTCGCCTTTTCGTAGATGACACGCGGATTCGAGCAGCCGACAACGTTACAGATGCCCTGGATGCGGCCGCTTTTCAGCGCTTCGTAGAGATCCTCAAAACCGTGGAACTGTTCGCTGACGTTTTCCGCCGTGAAACCGATGTCGGCCGTCACTTCGTAGGCCGGGATGAAGACGGGCACGTCGCGGCGCGCCGCAAAGCTCTCGATGGCACGCGTGACGATCTTGCGCGCGATGGCTTCCGTGTCTTCGACATTGGCATGATGATGGTCGTAGGCGTAGTGTTCGGCCCCGGGCAAACGCGCGCTGTCGCTCGTCGTAACGACCGTCGTCCGGAAACAGCGCGCGACGTCCATGATGGACGGGTAGACATCCTGCACGTCGGCGACCCAGAGGTCAAGCGCGCCCGTGCCGAGCACGAGCTCGGCGCCGACGGCGTTCGACAGCGGGATGACGCCCTCGTAGCGGTACATGGCCGCGAGGCACGAGCAACAGACGCCATAAAACTGGATGCCCTTCGCGCCATGCTGCTTCGCGAGGTCTTGAAATTCTTGCGTGCGGCCGATGCGCACGATCTCGCTGACGAGCGTCGGCAGATGGCCGTGGACGGCGATGTTGACATAACCTTTCTTCAGTGCGCCGATGTTCACTTTCGACGTCGCGCGATGACCCGTGCCAAACAGGACATCCGTGCCGATGTTCGCCGCGACAACGCCCGTGAAGCAAAACGCGAGGCCGCAGCGCAGGAACTGTCGCATGAGACTTTCAAAGTCGCCATCCGTGCCGACGCCTGTGCGATGATACGCGTCAAAGACTTCGTTATACGCGCTGATGGGGATGATGTCGAGCTGATCCCAGACGTCTTGGCGCTCTTTGGGCGCCATGGCACGGATCGTGCGGTAGTCGTCTGGCAACGCGCGGCTGAGGTCTTCGAGCAGGATGTCGGCGAGTTTCCCCGTCAGGCGCGCCGCACTCTGGCCGCGCGTCTCGATGCCAAAGGCCCGGCAGACCGCTCGCAATTTCTTTTCCCCAAGAATCGGGAGCTTCAGCCGCCCTTCGGCAACGAACTTCATCGAGAGCAAGATCTCGCGGGCATGCGCGCCGTGCTGGGCCGCCCCGGCCGCCGCGCTGCGCACGAGGTTGCGCGCGACGATGACGTCAGCATCCGCACCGCAAACGCCGCGCGGCGCTTTCGGCGTGATCTTGCACGGGCCCATGTTGCAGTTCTTGCAGCAGACGCCTGCGAGGCCGAACGTACACTGCGGCTTTTGCTGGTCAAACCGATCAAACACCGTATCACAGCCGAGCTGCTCCATGCGCAGCAACATCTCGCGCACAGCGGGATCCGGCGTATGATCGAGCACGTCCTGCTTGCTCGCAAACGTCTTGCGATACGCGGCAACGGCCTGCATGTAGTCGGCTGTGCCGCCATGCGTGTGCGGGTGCGCATCATCGTGCTCGTGCGCCTGCCAATCCGCATGCTCATGCGGATGCGCATGGTCATGTGGATGCTCGTGTGCGTGTTCCTGCGTCTCGTCTGCCATCATTTCGCCCTCCATAATTTATAAAACATATTTTGTAAATAGGTTTTCGTTGCTTGTATTATAACGACCATGTGTAACTTTGTCAAGATGCGCAGAAAAAAGAGGCGGTTGTCCGTTGAAAACCAACGGGCAACCGCCCCTCATTCTCTATGTACGTTTGCTATTACTTCCCGATGATCTCGCTGTAGATATAGCCTTCGCGCACACCGGAGTCGCTGTACGTGATCGTCCGTGCACCGAAGTGCTGACAGACGACATGGGCGATCGTGAGGCCGGGGAGGATCGTCGGCAGGCGATCGGGGACAGCGCGCATCAAGAGCACGACGTCATCCTGCGCGAGGTCGCGATCACTCGTGAAGCGGCGGATGAGCTCGGGGAGTTTTGTCGCGTCGATGACGAGATTTTCGAGCGGCTTGCCGTAGACGGCATTGTAGAGCGCGAGGCCGCTCTTGAACGTGCCGCCGATCCCCGCGAGCTCAGGCGTGCGGAGATCGTTGAAGGAAACCATCGAGACATCCGATACGTAGCTGTCCGCACCTGCGAGGATGCGCGCGGCTTCTTCCTCCATACGACGGCACTCGGCAAGCGTCGGCAGGACATCATCTGAAAAACGTGCGTGAAAATCTGTCGCCCCGAGCGGCAGGCTGACTTTCTGCTGAATCGCGCCGCCAGAGAAGGCGACAAGCTCCGTGCTGCCGCCGCCGATGTCGACGAGGACGCCGTCCTCATGCGAGAACGCATGCGTCGCACCGATGAAGTCAAATGTCGCTTCTTCATCCCCCGAAATGACGCGGATCGCGAGGCCCGTACGACGCTCGATCTCAGAGACAGCTTCGCGGCTGTTCTTTGCGTTGCGCAGTGCGGCCGTCGTAAACGCCGCGACGCGCGTGATGCGGAAGCAGCGCAAAAAGGAGACGAATTCTTCGAGGATCTCGACGGCTTTGTCGATGCCCTGTTGCGTCATGACGCCATCCTTCACATAAGCCGCGAGGCCGACGACGTGCTTTTTCTTCAGCAGCATGTCGATGTCGCCGCCATGAATGTCGTAGATGGCCATGCGGACCGTGCTCGAACCGATGTCGATGATACCATGAAGCATGCTTCGTCCCCCTTTTGATCTTACCGTTTAAAGCCGCTGCCCGTGACAGGGACGACGACTTTGTAGTTGTACGGCTTGCCGTGCGTAAAGAATTTCTTCGCCGCTGCGAGGCCAGAGGCGGCGGAGAGTTCGGCGTAGACGCCGCGGCGGCCGAGGTCGGCGCGGGCCTCCTCGCGCTCCTGCTGCGTGACGGTCATGACGTCGCCGCCGCTCGACTCGATGGCGAACAGCATCTCCGGCAGGCGCTTCGGGCGCTCGATGGAGAAATTCGGATCGTCAAAACGCTTGCCGTATTCCTCTTCATCGACGGGGATGCCGCGTTTTTCGAGGAACGCACGGTACAGCGGCGCGCAGCCGTCCGTCTGCACGGCGACGATGCGCGGCAGGCGGCCGATCTCCATGAAACCGAGATACAGGCCGATGACGAGGCTGCCGTTGCTGGCCGGCACGAAGACGTACTCTGGGACGTTGCCGCCAAGCTGCTCGTAGAGCTCATGTGCAAGCGACTTCACGCCTTCGTAAAACAGCGGGTTGTACGCTGGCGACGCATAGTACCAACTGTTGCCGAGATGCTTCTTGACCTCGGCGCAAGCATCCATGCGCGTGCCCTTGACGACCTGGACCTCGGCCCCGTACGTCAAGAGCTGCTGGCGGGCGCCCTCCGGCACGCCCTCCGGCACGTAGACGCGGCAGTCCATGCCGGCCGCTGCCGCGTACGCTGCGACGGATGCGCCGGCGTAGCCAGCGGAGTCGAGCGCGATCCGCGTGATGCCGAGCGATTTCGCGACGCTGATGAGCGTCGCCGCGCCGCGATCCTTGTACGAGCCCGTCGGCTGGAGGTTCTCGAGCTTTAAGAGCACCTCGACGCCGCCCGCATTCATGGGCACGAGCGGGGTCACCATATGGCCGATCGAGACATCCTGCGGTACGACATCCTCAGGATCCTTGTGCAGGCGAAACAGACCGCCACAGCTGCAGCGGATGGCATGGGTATTGAGAGGATATTGCTTCTTGCATTTTTCGCAGTAGAAATACATGGTCCGGACCTCCTCACGCGCATGCGCGTTTCATCTTGTTTGTATAGGAAAAGATTCGCCATGCATCGGCGAAAATCCTTCCAAAAAAATATTTCCTTTTCCCCTTGCGCGTTGGCACAAATTGTTGTATTATAAGCCTTGGGAGAACAACAACATCTAGTCCTCCAAGAGCAAGATGTTGTTGGAGGTAGAGGCATAGAGAAAAGGGAGCGTTCGGTAGCTCCCTTTTTTCGTGCACAAATTTTGTTTTTATGATAGAATAAAAGGGAATCCTGTGAAAACTATGTGACCTTCGTCATGAACGAATGATAGGAGATAGATTCCCATGGTCAACAAAATTTACGCGCTCATCGGACCTTTTGCCTCCGGGCGTCGCACGCTCGCGCTGCAACTCTCGCGCATCGGTGTCCACTACATCCCAACGTACACGACGAAGCCAACGGATCCCAAGGATACGCATCCTGGCATGTTCCGCACGCTGCCGCAGGAAGAGTTCTCCAAACAGGACTTCATGCTGCGCACATCGTACCAGGGCCATTCCTATGGCCTCACGAAGGGCGACGTGCTCCAGGCACTCCGGAACTACCACGCAAGCGTCATCATCCTCGACACGGCCTCCATCGCGCCGCTGTCGCGCCTGCTGCGCGAAAACCTCGTCACGATCTACCTCATGGTCGACTACGTGACGCTCGTCAGCCGCATGCTGACGATGGGCTGCACGAACGACGACATCAAGTACCAGCTCGAATACGCCGAGAGCAACAAGCTGTTTGACACGTGGAAAGAGACGACGTACGTCGTCAAGAATACGCAGGATCCGCACATCGCACTCGAACAGATCCTCGCACTCATGGGGCTCATGCATCTGCTGCCGCCCGAAGAACTCAATATAAAATTGCATTAAGCACGGAAAAGCCGCCGGACGAAACGCTCGTCCGGCGGCTTTTTTTGTGAAATTTATGCGATTGCCGGCAGCCCGCAAGCACAGAATGCGGCGATGAGGTGGTCGCGGGAGTGGTAGCCATCCTCGAACCGACGAGAAGCCTTATCGTACGTGTGGCGAGTAGGCAAAGAGCTGCCATCTTTCAAGCGAATACAGACATTCCCCGTGCCGTCCATCATGGGCTCGAAACTCTCAATGTGGATGAAGTTCACATACGCGAGCGTCGAGTCGCCCGGGACGCGCGGCGTGCGCCAGCGAAACGGCACGAGCACGAAATACGGCTCAAATGGCAACGGCAACTCCTGACGCGAACGGCCGTAAAGCCTGCGCTCGCGGTCGCGCACGAGCGGTACCGTACAGCCAAACGCACGCGCGCAACGATCGAGTGCCGAGCGCATGGCGCAGCGATGTACGTCGCGATGGCCATCATCATAGAGCACGACAACGCACTCCCCCATGCCATCCTTATACTCTGGCAACAGCGCCACGATATGGCCGTATTTCTCAAAATCCTGACAGGTTCTCTTCATCCTTGCAAAACTCCTTTCTACATGTAAAACTTCTCTTTTGTTTTTATTTCTCTTTTGTACTCCATTTTAACGGGTTTTCGCGAAAATTACAAGTACTTCGCTCATTTTTGCAGAGTTTATGAGAAACTTTGTGGTTGTATAAGTTTATCATCTCTGTTACATTCGGACCAGCAACAACGATTCCGATGGACAGGGGGAACGAGACATGAAGGAAGAGAAGAAACCATACCACGAAGAGCGCATCCTACTCGCGGCTGCGCAATCGGGTGACAGCGAGGCCCTGATGGCGCTCATCGGCCGCTACGAGCCACTGCTGCGTCGCGCAACGAATCAGCCACACCTCGCCGCCATCCGCGACGATGCCCGTGCCGAAAGCTATGTGAGCTTCGTGCGAGCCGTGCGCGACTACGATGCCGCGCAGGGCGTGCCGTTCGCGGGCTTCATCAAGGCGCGCATCTACGGCGACTTGCACACGCTGTTCCGCCGCACGTGCCGAGTCTGGCAGCGCGAGGCCGTCGTCGACGATCGACGCGATGAAGCCTTTTGGGAGCTCATCGAAGACCCCGCAGCCGAACGCGCCATGACGCGCCTCGAATGCCAAGCCACGCTCACGGCTGCCATGCGCACGCTGACGGCGCGTGAGCGCAGCGTCATTCAACGGCTCTTCTTTGAGGAGCGCACGCAGAAAGAAACGGCGGCCGAACTCAGCATCACGCAACAAGCCGTCGCAGCCACCAAGCGCCGCGCACTCGCAAAACTAAAATCTGCGCTCGAACACGCCGGAACAAAATAAAATCTGTATGAAATTTATTTCATAAAAAAGAATTCTGTCCACTCTCGTCGAACCTTTTTCTTGAACAATCCAGTTGTCAAGACACAAAGAGTGAATAAGAAGGAAGGGGATTCTCATGCGCAGCAGCATCAAGATGGCATTTCTCGGCAGCGTGACGGTACTCGCCGTCATCCTGCTCGGGCTCTTGACCATCGTCAGCGTCTCCATGCGCTCGAGCCAGATGGAAGAAGACGTCGCGCAGCGCCTCGAAGCACAGGGCACGGGCATTGCCGAGCGCTTTGACAACGTGCTCACGCGCGTCGCTGGCAAGACAGACGGCCTCGCCGGCACGGAAAAGCTCCGCGCCATCGGCGACGCCACGGCCTCGGATGCCGCATCCATCACAACGTCCGTCCAGCGCCAGCAAGACGCGCAGAAAGACATCGCCTCCGCGAGCCAGTCGCTCGCCCAGATGGCCATGGATCTGCAGCAGCTGATCGGACATTTCTCGATCTGAACCAAACAAGCGGCAGGATTTTCTCTTGAAAAATCCTGCCGCTTATTGTAAAATACGAAGTAAGAGAAGCAGCCACGGTTGACGGTTGGCTCGCCTCGCTTAGATAGTTATATATTCTTTCGAACAATAACCGCTCAAGTTTGGATGCCTGGGGCGGTTATTGTTTTCTCAGCACCACGAGGATACAGAGCATCAAGAAGAGAACGGTAATCGTCTGTTCCATCCGAATCACCCCGCTTTCAAGGTATTCGACCTTTCTGCGAGGCGCAAAACGCCAACCGCCGACCGTTTGGTGGCTGCTTCATTTTTAGTATACAACAAGCCGCATACATCTTGCAATAGATGTATGCGGCTCTTTCTGGTGTGGATGAAATGCTCAGTTATCGTCCTGCGGGATCTCTTCGAGCGTGACGTCGGTCGTGCGCTCGTGACCGTTGTGGTCGTACGTGACGGTCACGGTGTCGCCGATGGCGTGGTCGCCGATCTTGGCGCGCAGGTCGCTGACGCTGTTGACTTCGTCGCCATCGATCTTCAGGATGATGTCGCCGCGCATGAGGCCAGCTTTGCCAGCAGGGCCATCGAGCGTGACCTTGAAGACGAAGACACCCTTGTCGATGTTGAGCTGGTAACCATAGCGGGCCGCGCTCTCAGGGTCAAGGACGCTGACACCGAGGTACGGACGCGCGACATAGCCTTTGTCCATGAGCTCGGTGACGACGGTGCGGACGGTGTTGATCGGGATGGAGAAGCCCATGCCCTCGACGCCCGACGCCGCGACTTTCGCGCTGTTGATGCCGATGACCTGCGCGTCGGCATTGACGAGCGCGCCGCCCGAGTTGCCCGGGCTGATGGCCGCATCGGTCTGCAGGAGTTTCACGCGGCGGTCGGAGATGTCGAGCGTGCGGTTCAGCGCGCTGATGACGCCACTCGTGACGCTGCCTTGGAATTCGAGGCCCATCGGGTTGCCGATGGCGATGGCCGGCTCGCCGACGACGATCTTGTCGCTGTCGCCAAATGCCGCGACGGGCAGATCTTTCGCGTCGACTTTCACGACGGCGAGGTCGGTGACAGCGTCGGCGCCGATGAGCTTGCCCTTCATGCTGCGGCCGTCTGCGAGCGAAACGATGATCTCTTTCGCGCCCTCGATGACGTGGTTGTTCGTGACGATGTAGCCATCGGCACGGAAGATGACGCCGGAGCCGACGCCTTCCGTCTCGACGGGGTTGTTGAACCAGTCACGCGCGACGGCCTTGTTCGTGATGCCGACGACCGTCGGGCCGATGACTTTCGCCGCGCGGACGGCCGGCGTGTTGCGCGCCTCGGAGAGGTCACTCGTATCCGCCGTCCCTTGCGAGACGGCCATGATGCCCGAGGTCGGCGCGCCAGACGACGCAGCACCAGAGGAGGCGCTGTTGTCGCCGATGTTCGCCGAGCAGCCGGAAAACGTCAGCGCAGCAAACGAAAACGCGATCGCAGCCGAGAGGGCGCGGTAGCGTTTGTGGGAAAAGATAGATAGCATAGGATCAAGTCCTTTCAAAAGTTCGTCATTATAATCGAACAGTCTCATCCTGCCGCGTCACATGGATCGGCACGTCGATGCCTTGCCGTTCGAGGATCGTGGAGACGGTCTCGTAGGCGAGATCGGGGGTGTTGTTTTCCTGTGAGAGGTGGGCGAGGAAGACGTCTTTCGGGCGGTGCTGCATGCGAGCGATGGCCCAGGCGGCGTCGGCGTTGGCGAGGTGGCCGCGATTGCTGAGGATGCGGCGCTTCAGTGGCCAGGGATAGCGGCCATCTTTCAGCACGCCCGGGTCGTGATTCGCCTCGAGGACGAGGACGTCCGTGCCGTCGATGGCGGCCTGCGCCGTCTGCGTGACGAAACCGAGGTCGGTGCAGATGGCGACGGTATGGTCGCCCTCGATGCGATAGCCGACAGGATCGGCCGCGTCATGCGGGATGGAAAACGGCGTGATAGAGAGGCCGCAGAGGCGGAACGCGCCGGTCACGGGATGCAACAGGCCGTCGGCAATCGCTTTCTGCGTGGCGGCGGGCAGGCTCCGCAGCGTCTTGGCGCGGCTGTAGATGGGGAGATGGTACCACTTCGCAAGCGTCGCGAGGCCGGCGACATGGTCGCGGTGTTCGTGCGTCAAGAGAACGGCATCGAGGTCGGCGGCGTCGACGTTTTCCGCGGCGAGCGCCTTCTTGATGCGCGTCGCGCTGATGCCCGCATCAACGAGCACCTTCATGCCGCCCATGGCGACGAACGTCGCGTTGCCCTTGCTGCCGCTCGCGAGGACGGAAACCTGCATGGAAACATCTCCTCTGTCGTGTTCTATCTTAGTCTTGGTGGCTGGAATTTAAATGGAGGGCGCTCTTCACTACTTCCAGCAGGCTCCCGCCGTCATACTTCACGCCCCTTACCCCCGCATGTTCCGCGCACGCGACGTCGCGGTCGCCGTCGCCGATGAGGACGGAAGCTGTTTTGTCGATAGCGAAATCCTTGCAGGCGCGCTCGACAAGGCCGCCTTTTGGTTTGCGACAGTCGCAGTCTTTCGCGTAGGCGGGGACGCTGCCCTGCGGATGGTGGGGGCAGTAGTAGATGGCGTCGAGGTGGGCGCCGATGCTTTTGAGGTCTTCGTTCATCCAGTCATAGACGCGCAGGACGTCGCTTTCGGGGAAGTACCCGCGCGCGACGCCGCTCTGGTTCGTGATGACGATGGCGAGGAAGCCGCAGTCGTTCGCGTACTTGATGGCCTCGCGTGCGTCTGGCATCCAGCGGAAGTCTGCGGGGTCGTGGAGGTAGTGGACATCGATGTTCAAAGTGCCGTCGCGGTCAAAAAAAATGGCCTTATTTCCCATACTCAAAATAACCGCCCGCGTTGAGGAAATCGACGTATTCCTTCACAGCGTCGTCGAGGTTGTGGAAGCCGAGGTTGTAGCCGGCGCCTTCGAGGTGGGTGCGGTCGGCCTGCGTGTAGTTCTGATATTTGCCGATGAGCGCCGTCGGGAAGTCGCGATAGGCGATCTCGCCTTTGCCCATGGCTTTGATGACGGCCTGCGCCGCTTCGTTGTACGTATGCGCGATACCGGTGCCGCAGTTGTAGATGCCGGACGGACCGTTGTTTTCAAAGAACCAGAGGTTGACGCTCACAACGTCTTTGACGTAGACGAAGTCGCGGCGCTGCTCGCCGTCGCCATAGCCGCCCTCGCCTTTAAAGAGGCGCGCCTTGCCGGTCTCGTTGATCTGGTGGTAGAGCTGGTAGAAAATGGAGGCCATCTTGCCTTTGTGGTGCTCCTGCGGGCCAAAGACGTTGAAATAGCGCAGGCCGACGATCTGGCTGTGCGCCTCGGGCAGCACTTGGCGGACGTAGCGGTCAAATGCGAGCTTGCTGAACGCATACGGATTCAGCGCGTCTTCGCAGTCGTTGCCTTCCGTGAAGCCGTTCTTGCCGCTTCCGTACGTCGAAGCGGACGACGCATAGAAGAACGGGATGCGGTGCTGCAAGCAGAAATGCAGCAGCGCCTTCGAATACTCATAGTTCGTGCGCATCATGTAGTTGACGTCGTACTCCATCGTGTCGGAGCAAGCGCCTTCGTGGAAGATGGCGTCGATGTCGGCGCCGTCGAAGTCGTCGTCCTCGATGGATTTCAAAAAGTCGTCTTTGTGCTGGTAATCGATGAACTGGAGGCCGCGCAGGTTCTTGTAATTCGCAAGGTTCGCTTCCTCCGGCTCGCGGTCGCCCCCGAGGTCGTCGACGACGAGGATGTCCGTGTGGCCGCGGCGGTTGAGTTCTTTGACGATGTTGCTGCCGATGAAGCCGGCAGCGCCTGTGACGATGATCATGAAAAGGATCCTCCTTTGTGGGTCGTAGTTACGTTGAAATCATTCTATCACATCTTTGCACGCGAAGGAAGTATGTGCGAAGTTAGTAGCACGCGAAGGAAGTGCATGCGCGCGGGCTCATAGTTCCACAATCCGACAGGTATGAAGGCCATCGGGGGTGGCGTTGTCCCTCGGCAGCTCCCTTGCCGCCTTCCCCTGATACTTCGCCAGCAGTTCTCGCACGTACTTCATGACGTTCTCCACCGGAATATGCTTCATGCAGGCCATGTGGTCGTCTCCCTGTTTCGGGCAGTCGTGGATGCCGCAGGGGTGGCATTTTTCGGGGGTCTTGAGCAAGATGGCGCGGGCGTCGTAGGGGTAGAATGTGGGGACGGGGCTCGCGCCGAACATGGTGACGACGGGGACGTTTTGCGAAACACCGATATGCATGGGGCCAGAGTCGGTCGTGAGCATCAGGGCGCAACGGGCGAGGAGGCCGGCGAGGACGGCGAGGGAGACTTTTCCCGTGAAAACGTGGCAGTGTGAGCTGTCTTTTTCGCGCATCTGCGCGAGGCAGGCGTCGACGATGGAGACGTCCGTCGGGCCGCCGAAGAAGGCGACAGCGTAGTCCTCCGCGATGAGCTCGTCGGCGCACTGGGCGAAATACGTGTCGATCCAGCGCTTCGTCGCCCAGCTCGCGCCGATGTTGAAGGCGATGACCGGGCGCGCCTCCCCCATCGCATCCCAGAGACGTGCAGCTTCCTGTTCTGCAGCGGCAGGGATGGTCATTTCGAGGCCGCGGTCGTCGATAGCCTTCAGGCCGAGCGCTTTCTGCAACATTTCGAGGTGGACGGTGACTTGGTGCTTCGTCGCAAGTTCTTTCGGGGTGTCGGCCATGGCGAGGTTCGGGTAGCATTTCGTATAGAAACGGCCGAAAAACGGCTGCGCGTAACCGATGCGCTCTTTCGCACCGCAGAAGGCCGTGATGGCCGAGCAGCGCTCGTTGCGATGGAGGTTGATGACGAGGTCGAAATGACGTGCGCGCAGGCGGCGGATGAAGCGGGCGAGCGCAAACATGCCACGGTCTGCGCCATGCTTGTCGATCGTCAGGCATTCGTCGATGCAGGGGTTCTCTCGCACGAGGTCAGCAAGCGTCTTATCCGTCAAAAGCGAGATGCGCGCCTGTGGATAATTCGCCCGCAACGTGCGGAGCGCCGGCGTGATCAAGAGCAGGTCGCCGATGTGCATGGTGTTGATGACGAGGATGGATTTTTGAGGCATGGTTTTTGAACGTTCCTTTCGTTGTCGCGGAGGGGTATTCTCGCGCGTGGCTACGGGATTATTCAGGGAGTTTTGTCCCTTTCACGGCCAGCCACCACGACAATGTCCTAGCAAGCGGCAGCCATTCATTTGCTTTGGCCCGTTCGGTCGCGGGGTCATACGCCGCTTCGACATCTGGCCGCGCTTCTGTCGCGTCGCTTCGTGTGCTGCCGACGGCTTTATCCGTGATCCAGATGTTCGTATTGAAGCTGGCGGTCTGCTCGTTTTCCGTCATGCTTGGGACGATGCTGTAATACTCGAATCCCTCAGGCGCGATGAGTTCGACGAGGGTGGGGAGGATGCTCGTGCAGCCGCCGATGGCGTCTTTTGGCAGGATGTCTTTTGTGACGCCTTGGCCGTAGAGGACGAAGGGGACGCTGTCGTGTTCGTACATGGTCGGGTGGTTGCTGGGGTTCGTGCGGACGGCATGGTCGCCGGTGATGATGAAGAGGGAGCCTGGGTACCGAGCCTCGGTTTTCCGCACGAATTCCGTCACGACGCGATCCATGTACCAGATGTGGCCGACTTCGAGCGCGAGCTGGTCGGGATTGTCAACGTCTGGCATCTGGTGCGTAAGCTCTTTTTCGTGCTCAAGGTCAAAGCCCATGGAGGCGATGTCGATCGTGTAAGGCGGGTGGTTCGAGACGGTCATGATGACGTGGACGGTCGGCTCCTCGCCTGCGAGGTGGTCGTAGAGTGCACCAAAGAGATGCGCGTCGTCCGTGCCCCACGTCGTCTGCTTTGGCGCGTGAAAATCGGGGTAGCCGTAGAAATGATCGAAGCCCTGCGCGAGGGCGAGACGGTTCATGCCGTCCCACGTCGGCACGCCGCCATACCAGAAATCGACGTGGTAGCCGAGGCGCTGGAGCTGCGGCGCGAGCGCCGTCGGGTAGACGTCGCGGAGGCTGCGCGGCTGGTAGTTCACGCGCACGCCCATTTCGCTGAGCCCCGTGATGATGCCGTTCAGCGCAACGGAGGTGAAATCGCCATTTGGCGCAAAGGCGGCGCTCTCGTAGCCATTCGGCGCAGCCGCAAGGGATTTCAGGCCGTCCATGGCGTGGAGGCCTTCATACTTCGGCAGCTCTGGCCAACGCGCCCAACTCTCGCCGAGGATGATGAAGATGTGGCGGGGCTTTTCGATGCGCGCGCCTTTCGCCGTGCGCTGGAGGTACGGTGTGAGGTCAGCGGCGTCAAGATCGGCGTGACCGGCAGCGCGGCGGGCGAATTCCCTCACGCGCTCTTTTTCCACGCCCTCGATCTGGCCCGTCTGCATGCGCTCCTCCATTTCGTGGACGCGATACATCGCCTGCCCGTCGTCGAGGATGCACTCATTGAGGAACGCGTCGCTCGTGACGCCCGCGCTCTCCCAATTCACGCCACCGCCATACGTGAACGCACCGCCAAACCGAACGAAAAGAAAAAATGCGGCGAACACCGGAAAAAATGCAGCGGTAAAAATCAGCGGCCGCCCACAGAAAAATGACGGTAATTCGAACGTGCGAAATGCGAGGATTTTTTTCAATAAAAAAATCAGCACGACCGTCAAAAAAATCGCAATGGCCAGTCGCCAAACGAGGCCATATTCCTCGACCATCATCCAAAAAACAGAAGCGAGATCATCATTGGCGCCCGCCATGACTTGAACGTTGTACGTGCAGTGAAATTCGCGATAAAACGGAAAGCGCGCCAAAAATAAAACGGAAAAAATAAATATTTCGATGCTGCCGAAAAAAAGGCGCAGGCGATTAAAAAAATCAGCACGACGCGGAAAAAAAATCGTCGGCACCGACGCAAATAAAAATACCAGCGCCGCACACCAACCTGCCGTTTTGAAAGAGAGGCGCAGACCCATAAAATTCGCGAGCGCGATCTCTGCGGGCGACGTCGTCTCGCTGATAAAATCCGAGAGGTCTGCCATGAAAACCGCACGGTAAATGCAGAGCAGCACGAGCATAAAAAAGAAGAGACGCAGGTCGCGCTGAAGGGATGAAAAAAAGCATTCGGTGCGGGAGAATTTTGGTGTAAAAATATTCATGGATAAAGTTCTTTCTTGAAAATATTCGTGTCGCGAAGAATTATCGAAGGATTTTCTCCGTTTCTTCCCACGCCCGCTCAGCTGAAATTTCTGCAAGGCAATCGAGCCCTTTTGGACACGCCCGCTGGAAGCAGCGGACGCAGGGACGGCCAGCGAGGAGCAGGTGTCCGGAGGGGCTGTAGGGGCCGGTGCGTTCGGGGATGGTGGGGCCCATGAGCATGAGGGTCGGGGTGCCGAGGGCGATGGAGAGGTGGCAGATACCGGTGTCGGGGCCGACGGTGGCGGCGGCGTGCTGGAATGTGGCGGCGAGCTCGGGGAACGTGAGCTTTTCTACGAGGTCGACAGGCGGGATGTCCATGTGGCTCGTGATCTTCGCGGCGCGGCCAGCATCCACGCTGCCGCCGCCGACGAGGACGGGGATGATCTCATGGTCGTAGAGGAGGTTTGCAAACGCGGCGATGTTTTCCTCCGGCCAGCATTTCGTCGGCCAGTTCGATCCGACGGGGAGGGCGATGTAGGGGTTCTCCATGCGCGCACCGAGTTGGTGAAAGCGCGCAGCAGCGGAAGCGAGCGCCGTTGCAGGCACGTCGATGGGGAACGGGACGTCGCTGCCATCGGGGGCATCGGGCACGTCGCAACCGATGGAGCGCACGACGTCGAGGTAGCGCTCGATGACGTGGCCGCGCGCATGCGGGCCGCGGACGGGGCGCGAGACGTGGTCGCTGCCTTCGCGCATGTCGATGGGCCCGAGCTTACGGCCTTTCGGCGCTTTCGCGAGGTAGGCGACGGCAGCGGATTTAAATAGCCCTTGCAGGTCGAGCACGAGGTCGTAGCGGCGGCGCTGGATGGCGCGCTTCAGTGGTCCGAAATGGTGCAAAAAACCGCCGATGGAACGGAACGCTTGTTTCTCGAACAGGATGATGTCATCGACGCAGGGATCCATGGCAACGATGTCCCGCGAGACGGGCTCGACGACCCAGGTGATATGGCTGTCCGGCCATTTCTCTTTGAGTGCGGCGCTGACGGGCAAGGCGTGCACGACGTCGCCGATGGAGCTGAGTTTGATGATGAGGATGTTCTTGACGTTCATCCGCGATTTCCTTTCGTTTCCTGCGCGGCCTGCGCGAGCGTTTCGGCTTTGATCTTCTCGATGACGTTCGTCGTCGAGCGACCGGCGACAATGGGGACGAATTCGACGCGGCCGCCGTACGACTGGACGATTTTGGCTTCAGGGAGCGTCCCCAAAGTGTAGTCGCCGCCTTTGACGTAGACGTCGGGGCGGACTTTGGCGATGATGGATTCGGCCGTTTTCTCGCCAAAGAGGACGACGTAGTCGACGGATGCCAGGGCACCGACGACCTCGGCGCGGTCGAGCTCGTTGTTGATGGGGCGCGCGGGACCTTTGTTCTCGCGCACGGAGGCGTCGGTGTTGAGCCCGAGCACGAGCACGTCGCCAAAGGATTTCGCCTTCGCGAGATAGCGAACGTGGCCAGCGTGGAGGATGTCAAAGCAGCCGTTCGTGAAGACGATGCGGCTGCCGGCGGCGCGGAGGATGGTGCAGAGAGTCTCTATATCTTTCTGTGGAATCAGCATTTTTAGTTCCTTTCATTGGCGTGATCATATGCCCTCTCATTATACCATTTTTTCTTCTCTGACGATATGCAGCTCACGAAAAAAGCGCACGCAAAAACGGCTCGACGCTGCTTGTGTGGAATGCATCGAGCCGTTGAGATTTTGAGGTCATGCTTCGCCGACGGCTTTTCGGAGTTCCTCGGCGCTGACGGTGGCGGTGCCGAGTTTGCGGACGGCGATGCCGCTGGCGTAGTTGCTGAGCCGTGCAGCGTCGCTTGGCGCGATGCCGGCGGCGAGGGCGAGGATGACGGCGCTGACGCAGGTGTCGCCGGCGCCGGAGACGTCGTAGACTTCGCTCTTGTCGGTGACGGGGATGTCATGGATGCTGCCGTCTTTTTCGACGAGGACCATGCCGAGCTCACCACGCGTGACGAGGACGCCATCGGCGGAGAGGTCGTCGAGGAGTTCGCGACCGGCAACGTAAATGGCAGGGGCATCCGGGAGCTGGCGGCCGACGGCAGCGGCGAGTTCGGCGTCGTTCTGCTTGACGTAGCCGATATCACGGAAGCGGTGGATATCGTAGCGGGAGTCGACGATGCTCGGGAGCTCGTGCTCTCTTGCGTAGCCGATGAGCTTGCCCTTGACAGCCTCCGTGATGGTACCGGCGCCGTAGTCGGAGAGGACGATGCCGTCGACCTCCGGCAGGACGCGGTCGAGGTAGCGGAGCATCTCGGCCTCGATCGCGCGGCTCATGGGTGCATGGCTCTCGCGGTCGAGGCGGACGATCTGCTGGCTGACCGTCGCGCGGCCGCCCGCGATGATGCGGGTCTTGGAGATGGTCGGGCGCGTGGCGTCACGGAGGAGGCCCGTCGTATCGACACCAGCGGCGTCGAGCACACGAGAGATGCCATCGGCCTGGCGGTCGTCGCCGACGAGGCCGACGGCCGTGACGCTGCCACCGAGCGTCGCGCAGTTGTGCACGACATTCGCCGCGCCGCCCGCGATGATTTTTTCGCCTGCCTGCTCGAGCACGAGCACGGGGGCCTCACGCGAGATGCGCGAGATGCGGCCGTCGATGTAGACGTCGGCGACCATGTCGCCGATGACGAGGATGCGGCGGCCAGAGAGGCGGTCGATGAGGGGGGAGAGTGCATTAGATGATGCTTTTTGTTCTTCTTGCATGAAAGATTCCTTTCTTCGACTGCACAATCGCTAGCTTGTTCACGACCTACCTTCGCCACACCCACCACCGCTTCGCAGTCCCCCTCCCTCGATGAGGGAGGCTTCTTCAAAAGTTACCACGGCGTGAACTGCCATGAAACTTTCCAGGTGTTCTGCTTCGAGCGATAGCGCAGGATGAGCTGCGAGCAGTGGAGGTCGTGGAACCAGTAGTAGTCGAGGTCGTTGAGCTCGCCTGCCTGCGCGTTCCATTCCATGGCGACCATGAAGCGGTCGATGTCCGTCATCTGGTAGCTGAGACCAGCCTGGATCTTTTGCGAGTAGTCATCGTTTTCAAAGTCGAACAGCGAGTTCTGCGTGTTGTTCTTGCGGTAGGCGTAAGCGGTGTAGGCATACCAGCGGTCGTCAAACTTATGGAGCAGCGCGGCATCGTACCACAGGCCCTTGACGGTCGATTCATCATACGATTCTTTCGTGATCTCATAGCCGCCGCCGAGCGTGAGCGCCCAGTTGTTGCGCAGCCAGATCGGGTTATGCCAGAGGCTGAAGACGTAGTGCTGATGCGTACTCTCGATGCCGGAACTCTGGCTCTGCCAGCGGCCGATGGAGTACTCGAGGCCGTAGTTCAGCGGCGTCGTCTTGATCGGATGCGAATAGTTCCAGGCAAACTCCGGCTTGCGCTTGATCCAGTTCTGGTCGCCGTCTTCGTAGTAGCCGTAGCGCAGGCGATACGCACCCGCGCCGACGGACGACCAGCAGAGCTCGGCATGGCCGCGGCCGCCGCGCTTCTGCATGAGTTTGCCGTCAAACGAGGCCGAGATACGGTCGGCGACGGGGCGGTCGATATGCTCGCGCAGCCAGACGCCGTCATCCTTGTCGTAGCCGATGCGCGGGATCCAGTCGCGGTCCTTGTCTTCGTCACCGGCTTTCGTCACGTAGTGGCGCTTGCGCGCGATGACGTTGCCCTTCAAAAGGAATTTCGCATGCTCGTAGATGGTTTCTTTGCCTGGCCAGTACTCGATGCGCTCGGCCTTAATCTGGTAGTCCGGGTGCTGTGCGCCGCACTTCGTCGATGTGCCGTCGTGGATGACGATGTGATCGGGGTAAAATTCGAATTTTTTGCCCGAGACGTACTGATGATCGACTTTGCCTTTCGCCGTCTCCATGGAGCCCGTCTTCGCGCCATAGCGATAAAAGGCCTTGTAACCGTTGAGCTCGACGCGCGACTGACCTGGCGTGACCTGGATCATGTGCGCGTGGCCCGGCAGCTCGACTTGCTGCTTCTGCAGGTTGCCCGTCATGGACTCTTCCGTTTCAAAGAAATGGCCATCTGCCTGCAAAACGTGCACTTTGCCGACGGCGGAAAATTCGCCCGTCGTCTGGTCGTACGTGAGCTCGTCGCCTTCGAACGTCGCTGGGGCCGCCTTCGTCGTGTCCGTCATGTCATACGGATAGCGCAGGTGGGCCTGCATGTCTACCGCATCTTTTACGACTTGTTTCTGCGCATCAGAGAGGCGGTTCTCGCGCTCATTCCGACGCCAGTTCTCGATGAAATCGAGGCGGTTTGCGCCAGCGTCGTCCGCGCCGCGAAACTCGGCCGAGGCGACGCCATAGAAAGATGGCAACGCACACGGCACGGCCGCGGCTGCGATGAGGCTGAGGCAGAGCGGGATGCGATAGGGAAAAAGAGGTTTCATCAATCTTGTTGCTCCTGTCACTGTGCGAGCGTCGTCGTGACGCCATAGAGCGTCGTGTCAGCCGTCGTCTCGATGTACATCTCCGTGCCGGCCGGCAGGTCGATGTCCTTACCCTTGACGAACGCGCCGCCGATGACACCGATCGGGCCGAGGATCAGGATGCCAGCGAGGCTGGCACCTGCGGCCATGGCGTACTGCTTCATTTCTTCTTTTGCTTCTTCACCGACATAGGCATCGACCATCGTGCCGTCCATGGACTTCACTTTGTAGTCCGTGAGCTCGAGTTTTGCGTTGCGGCCGAAGTTGCGCGCCTGCTGGACTTTTTCGACGACAGCCGTACCCGGCTCGCCCTTGGCAAAGATCAGGCGTCCGTCGACGATGACGTCATCCGCGACGGTAAAGCGCACGGTATCGCCTTTCTTGACATTCTTCGTCGTGAGCTCGTCCGCGAGCGCGACCTTGATGAGCGTGTTCCCTGCGACAACCGTCTGCTCGATCGGCAGCAGATTCGCGCCAAACGCGAAATCGGCGAGCGCGCGGATGCGCTTCGTGTACGTGCCCTCGCTCGTCTTGCCCGAGAGCTCCGTCTCCATGTCCGTGATGCGCGTCTGCACCGGCGTCGCGCTGACTTCGTGGCGGATCGTCCATTCGATGCCGTTGAGCTCAGCGAGGATGGACGGTGCCGAGCCATTGACGTACATGCTGTCATAGATGGCATTCGTGCGCGCCATCATCGAGCCCTTGCGGTGCGTGCCGTCGTAGTCTTTTTCGAGCTTGTTGATGCGCTCCATGATGGCGCCCGTCTGCGGCTGGCCGTACGTGTCTTCCTCGCACTGTTCGAGCTTCGCCTGCACCGTCTCCGGCGTCGCAGCAAAGGCGGAGCCCATCGTCGAGACGAGGAACGTCGCGGCGACGAACGTACTCATGAGTTTTTTCCAAAATGTATGTTGCATGGTAGTGCCTCCTCTTTGTTTGCATGTTGAAAATTATTTTGCTACCTGTCAGGTAAATTCGTGATGAAATGAAAAAATCCTGCTTTCGCACCCGCGGAAGATGATGCCGTACGAATTCATTTGTCCTGCAAGGGACTCCCCCCGCCCTTCGGGCCCTCCCCCCTCTGGGAGGGGGGCTGAAGAGAAGCGGCGTGTGCTTCCCGATAGACCGATACTTTCGTCTCCTCCGCGTGCCCCAGGTCAGGCTCGGGGTGGATGAGGACGTCGAACGTGCCGAATTCGGCGCGGATCTTCTGCTCGATCTCGTCGCAGACGGCGTGGACGCGCGCGAGATGCATGTTGCCGTCGAAGAGGATGTGGACGTCGAGGAGCTTATAAGAGCCGGATTTGCGCGTGCGCATGCAGTGCCAGCCGCAGACTTCGGGCGAGGATTCGATGATCTCGCCGATGCGGTATTCGTCCTCCGCCGGCAGGCTCTCGTCCGTGAGCTCGCGCGTCGATTCGACGACCATGCGCCACCCGGCACGGAAGATGATGCCCGCGACGAAGATGGCGATGACGGGGTCGAGCCACGCCCAGCCCGTGATCTTCATCAGGAGCAGGCCGATGAGGACGCCGACGGACGTCCAGATGTCGGCCGTCAGATGCAGGCCGTCCGCTTCGAGCGCCTGCGAGCCCGTGATCTTGGCGACATGGAGCAGCCGCCGCGAGACGGCGAAATTGACGATGATTGCGACGATCATGATGGCGATGCCGTAGCTGAGCGTCTCGGGCACTTCGCCCGTGGCGAACTTGTCGACGGCCTCGTAGACGATGCCGACGGCCGCACCGACGATGAGCAGCGCCTCGACGGCCGCCGAAAGGTTCTCGTATTTCCCATGGCCGTAGTCGTGCTCCATGTCCGGCGGCGCGTCCGACTTGCGCACAGCCCAGAACGCAATGAGCGCCGCGATGAGGTCGGTGCCGGAGTGCAAGGCCTCCGAGATGAGGCTGACGGCGCCGACATAGAGGCCGACGATGAGTTTCAATACTACAAGCGTCGTATTTGAAAAAATGGACAGCCAAGCTGTCCGGTGTTTGAGTGCTGCTGCATCCGACATGAAAAAGCGCCTCCCATCGCGCATTCTGCAACGTCGTTGTAAAGTTTCCGCAAAGTTGCGGTAAAAACTGAAAATGCCCTGAAAATCTGCTGGACAAACGCCCCCGCAGGTGCTATGATGAATCCAGTCGGGAAACCGACCTACTCAAAAGCACTTATTTATTTGTTCTTGCTTTTCTTTTGGAGACGCTGCAGATTCTGCAGCGTCTTTTTTTAAGTTCAGCGCTTAGCGGTCGCTGATGCAGAATGGGACGACGAAGCCGGCACATTTTGCAATCCTTAATTTCCGTCCCCTGCATCTCCACCATCATCGGTGGGTGCCGGTGCTGGCGGCGGCGGCGGCGCGGGCAGGGTGCCATGCGGCAGGTCGTTGTAGATGAAGTCGACGATCGAGCGCATCGGCGAGGCGTACGCATACGGATGCGCCACGCCGTCCGAGCCGCTCTTGCTGAGCACGGTCTTCGTATCATAGGCGAGGACTTCGGACGAAAGGATCTGATAGGTGGAACTCCCGCGGTCGAAATGCATCGTATAGCGGAACATGCGGTTGCGGTCTGCCTTGATGACGGCGACGACGGCGTCGCATGCCGCCGTCGACTCGTAGCGCACCGAACTCGCATCGACGTAGTAGCCCGTGTAGTCATTCGCATCGACGAAGCGCATGTCCGCCGCCGAGCAGACCTCGGCCGTGAGCAGCAGCAGCGCCCCGAGCACGAGCCCCGCGATCTGTCTGAGCATCCTTTCACCTTCCACTTTCCTCTGGGTTGCAAAATTACGTACTTCCCATTTTATGGCAGGGGATTTTGATTGTCAACCGGGAAAGAGGATTCCGTATCAAAAAGGCTCCCTCTGCGAGGGAGCCCGAACAAAATCAGATTCAGTACTGGAACTTGTGCAGCGACTCGGAGAGCTTCTGCGCGAGCTGCGCGAGCGAGTCGCTCGCCGTCGCGATCTCACCGGCGGACGCGCTCTGCTGCTCGGACGCCGCCGAGACGCTTTCCATCTCGTTGACGACCTTGCCGCCGTTGCCGGCGATCTGCTGCGTCTTCTCTTTCACGACGCCCGTCTGCGTGCCGACCTGCCCGAGCTCGGCGACCATGTCGTTCGCGCTCTGCGCGACGTTCTGGACGGCCGTCTCGATCTCGGCGAACGCGTCTTTCAGCTGGGCGACGGCAGCCGTGCCGCTCTGGACGGCCTCGCTGCCGGACTGCATGGAGGCGACGGCCGCATCCGTATCCTTCTGGATGCCCGTGATGAGGTCGGTGATCTGCTGCGCCGCCTGCTGGCTGGCCTCGGCGAGCTTGCGGACCTCGTCCGCGACGACGGCGAAACCGCGACCGTGCTCACCGGCGCGCGCCGCCTCGATGGCGGCATTCAGCGCGAGGAGGTTCGTCTGCTCCGCGATGCCCGAGATGGTCTCGACGATGGAGCCGATCTCCTGCGAGCTCTTGCCGAGCTGGTCGACGGTCTGCGCACTGCTCTTGACGATTGCCTCGACGCTCTCGATGTCGTGGACGGCATCCATGACGCTCCTGCCGCCCTCGACCGCACGGTCATGCGCCATCCTGGCATCCGCCTCGACGGCATCAGCCGTCGCATGCAGGCGGTCGACGGACGTGACCGTCTTGCCGACGCTTTCCTCCGAATCCGCGATGTACTGCTGCTGCTCGGCCGACGCCTGCGCCGCATTCGTGACGCTGTTCGCGACCTGCTCCGACGCCTGCGCGCTCTGGTGCGCGCTCGCCGTGAGCTCCTCAGACGACGCTGCGAGCTGCTGCGCCGTCTCGTTCGTCGTCTTCATGAGGCTGGAAACCGTGCGGCGCATGTCGGCGAAGTCATGCAGCATCTCGCCGAACTCGTCGCCGCGCTCCGTCTGATAGCCTGTCTCGCGGAAATCGCCGTCGCGCATCTTGCGGCAGGCGCTGACGATGACCGCGAGCGGCTCCGTGATTTTCTGCGCCGTGACGAGGCACACCGCGATGAGGATGACGAGCACGACAACGACCATGATGATGATGTTGCGGATCGTCGCGGACGTGTCAGCATCCGTCTTCGCCTTGAGGTCGATGGCGCCCTGATGCTCCATCTGCCCGAGCTTTGCGAAGTTCGTGCCGAGCACGCCGCCCTGCTTTGCGCCGACGGCCGAGTACGTCGCAAGCGCCTCGTCATACTGGCCGGCGAGCGACTGCTGCACCGTCTTGTCGAGCGTCGCATGGAAATCCTTCCAGTTGCCCTTGATCGTCTCCATCAGGGCGTCCGACTCCGGGTCGTCGAGGGGGATGGCATCGTATCCCGCGATGCTGTCGTCCACCATCTTGACGCCCGCCTCATATTTCCCTTTGAGGTCCTGCAGGCGCTGCGGATCGTTGCGGCACGTCGTCATGGTGACCGCCATGCCCTGCGCATAGCGCATGCCCGTCATCGCATTACCGACGTAATCGAGGCTCTGCACGCTCGACTCGTACATCGTATTGATGTCTTCCTGCGCCGATTTCAGCCCCAGGTACCCCGCAATGCTCGTGCCCAAAAGACCGATGACGGCAATGATGCCGAGCAAGAACAGCTTGTAGGCGACCTTCATGTCATCCATCCATCTCATATTACCATTCCTTTCCCAAAAATTCTTCCCAACAACGCATTCCCATGACGAATTCTCTATGAAACCGATACGAAATCTCCATCGATTTGATGCTCCGTCTTTATGAAGAATAATTCGCGGCGAACAGAAGATTTCCTTCCATCGCCGCGAAAAATAAAATAACATTAACAAAGTGTGACGAACTCCCCAGCACGCACGATGCACATCCGTGCATCACCACTGCCGCCGCGTGCGCCAGAACTCCGGCCGCAGCATGACGAGGAGCGTCAGGATTTCGAGGCGCCCGAGCAGCATCTCAAAGCAGAGCACCAGCTTCATCCCATCGGGGAACCCTGCAAACGTCTGCGTCGCGCCCGCCACGCCGAACGCGGGCCCCACATTGGCGAGCGTCGTGATGCTGATGCCGATCGCGTCAAAGAGTGGCACGCCCACGAGCGTGTAAAAAAGCGCGAACACCGTGATTGTCAATAAATATAGGAAGAAAAAGTAGCCCACGCGGTGCAGCTCCGACACGCCAACCTTGTGCCCGTTCATGCGCACGACCGCGAGTGCACGCGGATGGAGCTTCACGCGCAGGATGTTCGCCGCGTTCTTGACGAGGAGCACGGCCCGCGTCACCTTGAACCCGCCCGCCGTCGAGCCCGCGCAGCCGCCGATGAAAAGGAGGAGCAGCAGCACGCCCTTCGAAAGCGGCGGCCACGTATCGAAATCCGCTGACACGAAGCCCGTCGTCGAAAGCGACGTCACCTGGAACACCGCGAACCTGAGCGCCCCGCCCGCCGTCAGGCCCTGCGCCATCACGAGATTCGCAGCCACCAAGAGCGTCGCGACCACGATGATGCCAAGGTACGCGCGGAACTCCGTATTGCGCACGAGCGCATGCGGCCCCTTTTTCCAGACCTTGTAATACAGCGCGAAATTGCCGCCCGCGAGGAACATAAAGAGAGACATCCAGCCCTCAATCCAGACATTGTCGATCGCCATCGCATTCGCGTCGTACGTCGAAAAGCCGCCCGCGCCGAGCGTCGCAAGCGCATGATTGACCGCCGTCACCGCATCCATGCCGCAGAGCCAGAGAATCACGGCGCAGAGCACCGTCAACGCCGTGTAGATGCGAAAGAGCGCACCCGTCATCTCCCGCAGCCGCGGCATCACGCGCTCGTGCCCGGACGCCTCCGCATTGTACATGTGGACCGTGCTCTGCCCCGCCTGCGGCAGGAGCGCGATGAAGATGACGATGATGCCGAGCCCGCCGAACCACTGCGTCAGGCTCCGCCAGAACAGGATGCTCTGTGGCAGCGTCTCGATGGACGGCAGCACCGTCTCGCCCGTCGTCGTGAAACCCGAAATGCTCTCGAAGAACGCATCGAGGAAGCCGAGATGCCCGCCGAACACATACGGCATCATGCCGAGCACCGTCGCCACGCCCCAGCCGAGCCCCGTGATCGCGATGCCCTCGCGCATCGTGATGGCATCCACCTTCGCCCGCGCATGCGAGACGAGCAGCGCCCAGACCGCGAGCGACAGCCCGATGGAAAGCGCAAACGCCCGCACGCTCTCCCACTCGCCAAACAGCACCGCCAGCAAAAACGGCACGCACAGCACCGCCATCGAAGCCAGCACGAGCCTAGCGAGCACGAAATTTACCACGCGCAAATTCATCCGGGCGTCCCCCCTCTCGCTGCGCCTACCTCTTGAAAAATCCAGGCATCTGATGTAGAATACAAAGCAAGAGAGGCAGCCACGGTTGACGGTTGGCCGCCTCGCTTCGATAGTTATCTCATACGACATAACCGCCTCAGGTCGCGAGCCAGTGGGCGGTTATTGTTTTCTCATTGCAAGAATGATGCAGAGCATCAGGAAAAGAACGATGATCGTCTGTTCCATCCGAATCACCTCGTCTTCAGGTATTCCGACCCTTCTGCGAGGCGCAAAACTCCAACCGCCGACTTATCCACAAAGTTATGCACACTTCTGTGGATAAGTCGGCGGGGCTGTGTGTTTTTTGTCGCTGTTTCGCGTTCATCTGTCTGCGAAAGGACGACGTGATGTTACATACTTGGATGGATGTTAGCGACTTTTTCCGGCCGCGCCTGGGGTCGGGGCTTCCTCGCTGCGCGCGGTATTCTGCGTCTGGCTCGTCTGCGTGTCTTCGCTGCGGACGTCCGTCGCGTCCGTCGTGCGCGAGGAGTTACGACTCTCGCTCGCGCTGTCGCTGTCATCCGAGCGGCTACGCCGCTCAGTGCTATCGCTTTTCTTGTCCTTGCCATCACTCTTTTTCGAAGAGGAGGACGAAGACGAGCTGCTGCTCTTTGCATCGCTCATGCGGCCGATGCTGTGGTCGCTCGCGGGGACTTCCGTGGCGTTTGCCGGGATGGAGTTTTCATATTCCTTCGCCGCGCGCTCGAGGTTCGTCTTCGCGCTGCCGCTGAGATTGATGCCGAGCGTCGAGGCGAGCGTCGTGCGGAGCTTCTCGACGTCGGGGATCCAGTAGCTGATGCCGGAGATGTAGAGCGGACGGCCGGGCACCATGTCGGTCTTGAGACCGTTTTTCTGCGCTTCTTTCAGCGTGCCGGCAAATTCGAGGAGCTGGCGCATCGAGAGGTCGGTCTTGACGGAGCTCATGACTTCTTTGATGACGCTCGGGAGTTTCGGGATGATCGTCGGCGACGTGATCTTGTCCATGCAGGCTTTCATGAATTTCTGCTGGCGCTTGATGCGGCCGATGTCGCCTTCTTCGTCACGGTAGCGCACATAGGTGACGGCCGTCTTGCCGTCCATGTGCTGCTTGCCCGGACGCAGATCGATGACGAGGCCGCCGTCGTCGTCCCACGGGTCTTCGTAGTACATGCGCTTTTCAACGTCGATGTCGATGCCGCCGATGGCGTCGATGATTTTTTGGAACGCATGCGTATTGATGATGATGTAGTGATCCATGTTGACGCCGAGGAAATCCTCAACGGTGCGCTGCGTGAGCTTTTCGCCGCCATAGGCGTAGGCCGCGTTGATCTTGTCCCATCCATGGCCCGAGATCTTGACGCGCGTGTCGCGTGGGATGGAGAGGAGCGCGGCCTGGTCCTTCTTCGGATCGACGGTGGCGATCATTAGGGTGTCGGAGCGGCCGACGTCGTCTTCGCGCTCATCGACGCCCATGATCATGATCGTCGATTTGTCCTTCGCCGTCAGGAGGCCTTCCTCGACTTTCTCGGTCGTTGGCCGGTCGAGGAGCGAGTTCGAGGCGAACACGGCGCCCGCGACCGCTGCTCCGAGGAAGCAGAGGATGACGAGCACCCACGGCCAGATGCGCGTCTTCTTTTTTGTGCGTCCGCGCCGGGGCGGGATGGGATTGCTGCTCAAAGCGATACCTTCTTTTCTATGATATATTGATTCTTTTCGAGAGTACTCTCCTAATTATATGCATTCCACACAGGTTGTGCAATATCCATTCGTCCATTTTAGCGCCGCTCCCTGAAAATTAAGAGCAAACACGTTTTCCACAAGGCAGTGGGATAAGTCCGAACGTCCTAGCACTAAATCTTGTGTCTGTGGATAAGTGCCGTCCAAATATTGAGTTATCCCCTGTTTTATCCACAATATCCACAGTTTTGGCCAAAAAACGAGCTGCAAAGATATGCACATTGTACACAAGTCCCGAAAAACGCTCGAAATCCCCGAAATGCTGTGGATAAACTCCCCGATCCACAGCCCGTTCGTCAAAAAGTTATCCACACTTGTGGATGAAATTGTGGATAACAGTTTTCTTTCGCTGGAAAAACAGTATTTTCAGTACGCCTTACTTTGTAGTATAATGTTGAGAAAGGGAAAGGGGGACGTGCGCCCATGACGACCATCAGCGACGAAGAGCTCCTGCTGCGCCTCGTGCTCTCGTGCGTGCTCGGCGGCATCATCGGCTACGAACGCCAGGCGAGACGAAAGTCGGCGGGCCTCCGGACGAACCTCCTCGTCTGCCTCGGCTCCTGCCTCATCATGGTGCTCTCGCAGGAACTCTACCTGCGCGTCGAAGGCCATACGAATGCCGACCCCGCACGCCTCGCGGCGCAGGTCGTCTCCGGCATCGGCTTCCTCGGCGCCGGCGCCATCATGAAGGAAGGCGTGACCGTCACGGGCCTCACGACGGCGGCGTGCCTCTGGGTCGTCGCGGGCGTCGGCCTCGCCGTCGGCGCAGGCCTCTACACGGGCGCGCTCTTCACGACGGCGCTCGTCTTCGGCACGCTCGGCTTCCTCTCGCGGCTCGACGAATGGGTCGGGCACGAGCATCCCGTCCGTCCCCCGTACCATGCCGCCCGGCCACTGCCGCGACGTCATCCGCTCCCACCGCAGGCAAGAAAGAACTTTCATTATCTTTATAAGAAAAAATTTTTCAGGAGGAAAACGACTATGCTGAATGAAGAGATCATCGACACGATGGTGCGCCAGGCCATGGACATCACGCGCAACGCCTATCTGCGCCACGAGGAACAGCTCGCGGTCGGCGCCTGCGTGCTCTCGAGCGACGGCACGCTCTATACGGGCTGCAACATCCAGAACCGCATGCCGCAGCTCTGCGTCTCGGCCGAGCAGGTCGCCATGTACAAGGCCCTCGCCGATGGCAAGCGCGAATTCGACGGCGTCGCCATCATCGCCGACACGCAGGATCCCTACATCCCCTCGGGCCTCTCGCTGCAGCTGCTCGCCGAATTCGACGTCCCCGAAGTCGTCATGGCAAACATGAACGGCCAGGTCGACGCGAAGTCGCTCGAGGAACTCTTGCCGTACTACCGCCGCATGAAGAAGAATACGCGCTTCACGTTCGACGACGGCGAAGAATTCTGAACTTGCTATAAAAACAGAGAAGACGAGGAGGTGGATGTATGGACTGGCAGTCAAGAGCAGCAGATCTCGCGGGCGTCCTGCGCCGTGAGCGACGGGATGAACTCACGGGCTTGCTCGCCACGATGGACTTCATGGCGCGAGCGGATCGTGAGATCGCGCGCGGGCCGGCGACGTTCCTCTATTTTAATGTAGAGAACTTCCGCCTCATGAACCAGGAATATGGCTTCCAGGCCGGCAACCAGTTGCTCGTGCGCATCGCCGAAGCGCTCCTCGAGACGTTCGGCCCCGTGCCGATGGCGCGCCTCAACGATGACCGCTTCATCGTCATGACGCGCTCGAAAGACATCGAGGCACATATCCAGGCCGTCGTCGAGACCGTCGACCAGGTCGAGGCGCGCATGACGCTCACCGTCAAGGTCGGTGTCTATGCACCGCCGCCCGGCGTCCACGATATCGCGCTCATCATGGATCGCGCGAAGCTCGCCTGTGACAGCATCAAAGGCATCTACGATCAGCGCGTCGCCATGTTCACGGATGGCCTCGAGACACAGCGCAGCCTCCGGACGTATATTCTGTCGAATTTTTACCGCGCGCTCGCCGAGGGCTGGATCGAGGTCTGGTACCAGCCGGAAGTCCGCGCTGCCACGCGCGAAGTCTGCGGTTTTGAGGCGCTCGCCCGCTGGCGTGACCCCGAGCACGGCATCATCTCGCCCGGCGACTTCATCCCCGTGCTCGAGACGGCACACCTCATCGACCGCCTCGATCTCTACATCATCCAGCGCGCCTGTGCGGATCAAAAACGCGGCGCGAAACGCCCAGGATGGAAACCGTCGCACATCTCCGTCAATCTCTCGCGCGTCGATTTCCAGCTCAATGACATGCTCGGCGAGATCCAAGCCATCTGCCGCGCCTACAGCACGCCGACGGGATATCTCCACATCGAGATCACGGAGAGTGCTCTCAATGATAACGATGAATTCTTGAAGCACGAGATCCAGCGCTTCCATGACGCTGGCTTCGAGCTCTGGATGGACGACTTTGGCAGCGGCTACTCGTCGCTCAACAATCTCAAAGACTTCCAGTTCGACGTCATCAAGATCGACATGGAGTTCCTGCGCGATTTCGACACGAAGCCGCAGACGCGCATCATCCTCGAAACCATCGTCGACATGGCGAAAAAGCTCGGCATCCACACGCTCTGCGAAGGCGTCGAAACCGAAGAGCAATACAAATTCCTGAAGGACATCGGCTGCGAAGTCCTGCAGGGCTACCTCTTCTCCCCGCCCGTGCCCTACTCCGACGAGCACACCGGCGAAGTCTCCGGCTCGAAAGAGAACCTGCTCGTCATCGAAGGCACCGAAGCGGAAGACTACTTCCGCACCATCGGCTCGTTCAACGTGCTCGACGCCGACCCCCTGCGCTTTTCCAAAGACAGCTGGGGCCTCGCGCTCGCCATCCTCGAGTGCCGCGACGACGGCGGCTGCCGCTACCTCTACGCCAACGACCGCGTCCGGGAAATGGCGCGCTTCGTCGGCTTCCACAATCTGGAGGAAGCCATCCGGGATCGCCGCCACAGGGACGACCTCATGCAGCCCGAGCGGCGCTTCTGGAACCTCGTCGAGCGCGCGCTCCAGAGCGGCAAGCCGGAATCGATGGAAAACTTCATCAACGGCCGCGCCTACAGCGTCCGCATGGTGCGCATCGCCCGCGACGAAGCGCGCGGCGTCTCCGCGCTCGCCTACCAGATCATCGACCTCTCCGACTGGGGCATCCAGCACCAGCAGCGCTTCATGGACGTCGCCATGCGCCACATGCTCCAGATCTACACGCGCGTCGACCTCTATTCCGAGGACGGCACGGCCGAAAACCTCGTCGTCGACGCCTCGCAGCAGCGCGTCCTCGACATCGTCCCGTTCACAGACGAGGGACTCCAACGCTACGCCGACATGTACATCGACGACAAAGACCGCGAGAACTTCCTCTCCTTCTACGACATGACGACCGTCGAAGAGCGCTCCCGCACCGCCCGCAACGAGCACGTCACGGCCGTCTTCAACGTCTACGACGAACTCACAGACCGTCCCGAACCCCAGATGTTCACCCTCATCCCCTTCCGCCTCGAAGGCAGGCACTACGTCCTCTCCTGCATGCGAAGAATCGACAACCTCGACCGCGGAAGGTCGACGAAAGGGTTCTGAAAACCTGCAGTATCGTCCTCCGCAGGGCTTGCTTTTATGTACGAAAACGGCTCCGTTCCTTACGACAGAAAATCATCGCAAGGAACGGAGCCATTCTTTATATTCAGCCCCCCATAGGCTTTCAGAATCTTGTCCATAACCAGTAGACACGCGGGAGATTCCCCGCATTTCTCCCTTGAAACCGGCGAATCTGCGTCAGCAGAGAGCCGTGCATGGGGTTTCCT
>JAXGCE010000077.1:0-47248 GCA_034186105.1 Selenomonadaceae bacterium | reverse complement strand
GTGCGTACCTCGTTTGATTCAGATTTTACCAACTTGCAGGTCAGTAGGATTTGAATTTACATGAGGTACGTTTTTTCGTCAACTCCCTGGGCTCAATTCATAGTATACAGGAAGCTTTCTGCCCGCCGATTTGGAGGAAACACCACATCGTGTCCATGACCGGCGCGTCCTTTTTGCTGACAACGTCCGGAATCATTCGTCAATCCCTCCAAAATTCGCACCGCGTTTCAGCCATGCCATGTACTTTCCATAAGACATACCCATCCGCTTCGCCTCTTCCAGCCGACGTCCGAGGCTTGTTGTCACGCGCGTCGGCTCATAATGCTCGCCTTTCAGATTCCGCTCGACGTATCCGCCGGTATTGCAGTCATCGCAGTACTTCGCCGATGGCGTATGCGGCACGAACGGCTTTCCGCATTTGGCGCAGATGCGCGTCTGACGCAAATTCCTCTTATATTCCGATAGATCCTTCATTCGTCATCACCCCATTCATCCGGCTCCCACTCTTCGGGTGGCACGCCCGCGTTCAAGTGACAGGCGTCAAACCCTTCTTCGTCAATGTAAAAGAATGGACAATCATCGACACCACACGCCGGATGCTTCTTGCAGTAATCGTGCAAGGCTCGCGCGTGCTGCATCAGAATGTCCCTTCGAGCAACTCGTTCCATTTCCGTCATTTCACTCATCCTCCGGCCATGTCTTCCGATCATCAATAAGTTCCAGCGGCCAGCTGGCCGGCACAGTATCGCCGAACACGCAAGCGTCCTTGCCATCCTTCCAGACGGAGAACGGGCAGCGCTCGCAAAAGACGCCTGAATCGTGACATTTCTCTTTTAGGAGCCATGCTGACACCTTCAGGATTTTCGTTTCCGCTTCGTGTGCGTTCATCTCGTATCCACTCCTTCCAAAGCCCATTTTGCCGGATAGCCGACAAGGCAGTACAGGTCTTCATGCACTCCGTCCTTATGAAGGAACGGGCAATCCCGCAGGCCGTCGATGTGGCACATGCATCTGCGCCACTCGCAGTAATCCTGAACATCCTCCGCGCCCTCGATGGCCTGCAAGCGGAGATACTTGTCATGATAGCCATTCATTTCCTTACCTCCTTCATCCTCGCCTTCACGGCTTCCAGCAAAGCATCCTGTCCGCCGCGCTTTCGCTTCAGTGCGTCCATGACATCTTCGTCAATGGTTCCTTTTGCCACAAGATGATGGATGACAACAGGCTCTTTCTGTCCTGGCCGGTGCAGGCGTTTGTTTGCCTGCATGTACTGCTCAAGGCTCCAGGTCAGGCTGAACCAAATGGCGATGTGGCCGCCATGCTGAAGGTTGAGGCCGTGCCCGGCTGACATCGGATGCACCAGCATGAGCGGCACGGTTCCGGCGTTCCAGTCGTGGATGTCCTGCGCCGTTTTGAGCTCTCTCGCATTCGGGAACGCTTTTTTCAACCTCGCAAGATCATGCTGGAAGTAGTAGAACACCATGACCGGCTTTCCATCATTGGCTTCAAGGATTTCTGCCAGCGCGTCCAGCTTTGCCCGATGAATCTCATGGACGGCATGCGCGTCGTCATAAACTGCGCCATTGGCAAGCTGCAACAGCTTGTTCGACAGGGTAGCCGCTGACATGGCCGTGATTTCTTCATCACCGGCTTCCAGCAGAAAGTCTTTTTCCATCTGCTTGTAGACCTTCATCGCCTTTTCCCCCAGCTGCACATGGATGACGTTCATCGTGACGGGCGGAAGCGTGAGATAGTCTGACGACTTCATGCTGACAACGACATCACGGATGCGCTGGTACACGTCTTCCGGCTTCTTCGTCTTCTTGAGCTTCCAGCTGTAGACGATGGCGCCGCTTCGCTTGTCCGGCGTGAAGAACTCGCTCCGAAAATGCGTGATATACTTGCCGAGCCTCTGCCCTCCATCCAAGAGGTAGATCTGACTCCACAAGTCCAGCAGGCCGTTCGGCGATGGCGTGCCCGTCAGCTCGACGATGCGCTTGATGGCTGGACGCACTTTGCGAAGCGCGCGGAAGCGTTTTGCCTGCGGATTCTTGAAACTGCTGCTCTCATCGATGACAACCATATCAAAAGGCCATGCCTTTCCGTAATGGCTCACGAGCCACACGACGTTTTCCCGGTTGATGACGTAGAGGTCGGCGTCTGCATCCAAAGCGTTCAGACGCTTCTTCTGGCTTCCGACAACAACGGAGATGCGCAAGTCCTTCGTATGCTCCCACTCCGCCGCTTCATCCGTCCACGTGACTTCCGCAACATGTTTCGGTGCAATCACCAAGACACGCTTCACATCAAAGTAGTCGTATTCGAGAGCCTTGACGGCCGTCAGCGTGATAATCGTCTTGCCCATGCCCATGTCCAAGAGAAGCGCCACCGCGTTCTGCTTGATGATCTTATCGATGGCGTACCGCTGGTATGGGCGCGGAACAAATTTCGCCATAGGCATCACCTCCCCAGAAATTCCTCAATGGCTTCATCGCCATCAATCAGCCACACCTTGAATCCCAATCGTTCGATTTTCTCCGCCACTCGTTTCTGTAGCGGACGCATCGTCTTGCCGGGCTTCTTGATTTCCGCGAAGCACGCTCTTCCATCAGGAAGCAGTACGAGCCTGTCTGGCACGCCTGACGTTCCCGGGCTGACGAATTTCAGCGGCCAGCCGCCAATCGCTTTAACTTTCTTGCAGAACTTCGCTTCTACGTCTCTCTCATCAATCATTCGAGCCCTCCTGTTGTAGTCACGCGCGCGCGTATATGAGTAAATAAAATAAAGGGCCTATATATATACACATGTACGCTACGTGTGTATAATCTCTTTTATTTTATTTTCTTCTATACTTATAACTACAAACTACAAAACACTATAGATGCTAGTATTTATGCGGTTTTAGCTTGTAGTCTTACATGTAGTAGAAACAAATGTCCACTACAAATTTTGTAGTCTTGTAGTCAAGCTTTTTCCGCTTGACTACAAATTTGACTACAAACGCTTGAAGCCTTTCAAAACCCCATAATGCTTGAATCGGATGGATTTTTGCTCCTCCCATCCAGGCATATTCCGCAGAACGTTGTTGATCTCATTGGCCTGCCCGCGATTCATGTTCTTCAGGTCTCCGCCAAGGAGCTCGCACCATACTTCTGCGGCACAGATACGGTCGCGCTCGACCGTGCCCTCGCCGAGGTCGAAATTGTGCTTGCCCTGCGCGTAGTCCCTGCGCTCCGGAAGGTCGATGTTGTCCCAGTTCTCCGGCAGAAGCTTTTCCGCATACTCGCGGATGGCGCCAGCCCACGGAGATTCCTCTGTATGAGCAGACTGGAGATTCCGTGCCTCCGCTTCCATGCGGCTGTCGAGGAACAGGTCCTCGTCAAGCTGCCAGTACACGACGGCCTCCGCCCAAATCTGCTCGACAACATCATCCGTCAGGTCATCGAACGGGCTGAGCTTCCGAGGCTGGACGCCGACATTGATGGGCCACCATCTGCGGCCGCCTGTCGGGTCACGGATGAAATCGGCATTGTTCGTCGTCGCGACGAAGATGCACTGGCGGTCGTAGTGCTCAACCGTGTGCCCGTATGCCGGCCGGAACGAATCATCCTGCTTGCTGATGAACTGCTTGACGATTTCCATCTCCGTCTTCTTGAGCGCTGCGAGCTCGGCGAGCTCGATGATCCAGAACCCCAGCAGCGCTTCCATGGCTTCCTTGCCCGTGACCGTGCTCATGGAATCCGAGCACCATTTTCCGGCAAGGCGCTTCCAGATGAAACTTTTTCCAAGTCCCTGCGGCCCCACGAGCGTCAGGACGTAATCGAACTTGCATCCCGGCTCCATGACGCGGGCAACGGCGGCAACGAGCGCCTTTCGTGTGGCCGTCCGCGTGAACTCCGTATCCTCCGCGCCGAGATAGTCGATGATGAGCGTTTCCAAGCGCGGCTTTCCATCCCATTTCGGGAGGCCGAGCAGATAATCTTTCACGGCATTGTAGCTGTGTCTCACGAGGTATTCTTTCATAGCGTCATCAATGAACCCTTTTCCTTCTACGTTGTATGCATCACTTACCCAGTTCCGCAGACAGGAATCATCGTCGTTCGTCCAATACTGGGAATCCTTCATCGAGCGCCACGGAAGGTCGCGCTGCAAGTATGCCCTGTGGCTGAACAAGTCCAGCTTGACGCAGCCCCGGATGCGCGGGTCATACGTGAGCATGATCTTGACATTCCACGGAACTTTCTTGAACGCGCCGCGTTCCGTCAGCCGGAACTTCGACTTCCATGCGGTATCATCGCCTTCGTCTCCAAGGTCGGTGAAATCAGAATCCTTCAGTGCGTCGTTCGTAATCTCGGTGACGGTTCCCGCGTCATCCCTTGCCAGTTCCAGCATCTTGATGTACGATGGGAGCTTCGTTGTCGGCGTGCGCGGCTTTGCGTCATCATCGAGCTCGCGGAACTTGTGGATGCGGACAAGGTCGAAAGCGTTGACAAGCTGCTCGCTCACGGGGTCCGTCGCGTGATGGCTGTACAGGAACTTCCCGTCGTAGACGATGGCACCGCCGGACGTGCTTCCTTCGGCGTAGGTGTAGCGGTCTTTCCCGCACTTCACGTAGACGCCTGGGAGAAATTTCTCGATGGCAGATTCGATGGGATACGCGCGGCAGAACGCGCCGATGAGCCCTTTCTTTTCGTAAGGGTCTTCCTGCTTTTCCGCGTGCTTCTTCATGGCAGTAAAGACGCGCGAGCTTTCCGGCCATTGCGTTTGGTCGCTCCAGTCCTCGTAGCGCGCGAGCACTTCATCCGCGTCAACCCATGCGCCCGTGTGCGCCTCGAAGTAGTAATCGACGTCCGATGGCGTTGACGGCCAGTACATGAGCCGATGCGGCTGGTACGTCGTATCATCGAAGAAGTCAATCTTGACGTCCGCCGCAACCCTGCGTGCGATGGCCTGATATTGGTCTGGCGTGACTGCCCGGCTGAGCGGGAACACGAGGCGGAGACGTCGGTTGTTCGGGCCGTCCTTGTGCGTGCCGTAGACAAGATACTCTTTTCCGGCGAGCACGCTGCGGATGTAGTTCGCAAAGTCGTTCGGCGCTTCGTCCATGTCGAGCGTTACCACCTGACGCCATGCGACGCTTTCCGCCTTGCGCCTGCCATTCTTCAACGTGCCGCCGACAAAGCCGCCGACGTCCTTGATGCTGTCCTGCCGCGCCTTGCTCATGCCCTTGAACTCGGCAAGCGTTTCGCGCGTCTTGGTCGTGCGCGAGAGCTTTTCCTTCAGCTCGTTCCACGTCATCTCCGTGTTCTTCCAGTCCTTGTCAAAGCGGGACTTGCCGACGGCGATGGCCAGCTTCACGGCGGAATTGCTCTTCGGATCAGGCTCCATAGTCTCACTCCTTCTTGAAATATTTGTCCTCCCACCCGTCGGCGTTCAGGACAAGTCCCGGCGCCCATGATATCGGCTGCGACATGATCCGCACGGCATCGTCAAGGCTTCCTTTCCCCTCTGGCATGTCCGCCACCATTTCGTCATGGATGTGCATTACGATAGGATAGCTTGCTTCGTCGAGTCGGAGCATGGCGGTTGCGAGGCAGTCACGAGCGATGCCCTGCACCGCGTTTTCCGTGAGCTTGCCGCCGTAGGTGCGGAGCTTCGTCCATTGGCGCGTCGTCTGGTTGACGCCATGATACGTGAGCTCAAGACCGTACTCGCCTTCTTCGAGTTCCGGCTGGTAATACGCGATGCGCCGGCGGCTCGGCAGCTGCATGAAGAGGATGTTTCCTTCGACGACGAAGCTAAGGTTTGCATTTGGGATTTTCCAAGGCTTCGGCGTTTCCGTTTTCGTCCCGTGCATTTCGATGCGCTTGATTCGGCTCCGATTGGAGATAAATTCATCGACATCGGTATCACGGTCGGGATCCATGTATCCTTCCTCATGGAGCATATCGGCGTTCTGGTTTGTATCGGCTTCCGTGTCCTTGCCTTTGAAGTACATGTAGCCCTTGCTTTCGTGCTTGCTTTGGAGGACAGCGTTGATGGCTGCGGCCTGCATGTTGTGCCAGAGCTCGACGATATGCGGGCTTGCTTCGCGCCATTTCACGACGATGCTTTTGAGTTCTTCATCGCTGAGCCCCATCTTGTCCGCGCCCATGTTTTTCAATGCACCTATAGAGCCGTTATAGCCTAAAGCTAATTCTGCTATTTTACCTTTCTGTCTCAAATGCCCATTGATACCGTGCTTTTCGACGGGGACATGAAACATTTGTGAAGCTGATGCACAATAGATGTCACCATTCTTGCGGAATACCTCTTGACGCCATTCTTCCTTCGCGAGCCATGCGATGACGCGGGCCTCGATGGCGCTGAAGTCAGCATCAATGAACCTGCATCCCGGCGATGCCGTGAAGGCCGTGCGGATGAGCTGTGAGAGCGTGTCCGGGATATTCTCGTAGAGAAATTCCATGATCTCTCTGTCGCCGAGCAGGACGGTTTCGCGCGCGTCGTCGAGGTCTTTGAGGTAGCATCGAGGCAAATTTTGAGTTTGCACAAGGCGTCCGGCCCATCGGCCGGTTCGACTTGCCCCGTAGAATTGCAGCAGCCCGTGGACGTTCCCGTCCTTGCAGACGGTATCGAGCATCGTCTGGTACTTCTTCGTCGAGGTCTTGCCGAGCTTGAGCTTGAGCTCCAAGGCCCTCTTGCAGTCCTCGTTCTTGCATTTCTCGATGAGCTCCGGGATGGTCGTCTTCGTCAGGCTTGCCGGTGGTTCATCCCACCCCTCCTGCTCTTGCAGCCATACTTTGAGCTGTGCGTTGCTGGATGGATTCTGTAACCCTGTCAGCTCGCGGGCTTCCTCCATGACTTCGTCCCGGCACTCCGTGTCGATGGCGATGGCGTTCTTCGCGAGCTTTTGGTCAATGTGTACGCCGCGGTCGTTGATGCGCTGGTCGAGCGCCCACAGCTTGCGCTCCGTCGGGCTGGGGACGTATTTCCACATCATCTTGCGAAGCGTGCGCTCCGTTTCCACGTCGCGGCGGTTGTACTCGATGAAGGTCTTCCAGTCTTCCGGCGCTTCGCTCGGCAGGACGAAGTTTCCCTTTCGGTCTGGCTTGCAGAACTTCTGGATGAGCTTCTTGCCGACGGCCATTTTGGCTTTGTCCTCCGACAGTCCAAGGACTTTCCCGAGGGCGTCCAGCCCTGCCGGAAGCCCGAGCGTCATGCCGAGCACCATTGTGCAAAGCCATTGGCTCGCATCCAGCCATCCCGTCAGCATTCCTTTCGAGCGGAAATAATTCGATAACACAGTCCGCTCAAACTGTGCGTTGTAAGCAACCTTGAGCACGTCGGGGTTGTCCAGCACGTCTGATATAACAAAGCGGGGAATCTCTTCCCCGCTTGCCATATCAATGACTTGTACCGGGTCCTCGTCATACGCATAGGCGAACAATAAGATTTCGCAGTTCTCGGCGTAGCGATAGCCGCCGACTTTCTTGATGTCCTCCTTGTTCCGTGTTTCAAGGTCGATGCCCAGCACCTTCATATCAGCTCAGGAAATCTTCGTCGCCGAGGTCGCTGAAATCATCCTCTGGCTTCGAGGAACCGCCGCCAAGGCGTTCCCCGTCCTTGACCTTCTGGACATTGCCGAGGCCGATGCCGATGCCGTTGTGGCCGTTGAAGCTGTAGGCGTAGGTATTGACCATGATGTTGCAGTAGCAGCCGCTGTAGACTTCGTTCTTGTCCATGATGGGATTTACATGGCGGTCAACAATCTGCGGCGGATGGTTCTCATTGGCCTTCGCGTTGAGGTAATAGCAGCCAGCATAGACGGGGTCGTCTCCTTTGTCGGTATCGCCATCATGGACAGGCGAATCAATCTTCTTTGCGCCTTTCAGCTTGTCAGATTCCTTTGCGTCCTTGATGGCAGCGTTCAGCTTCTCGACGTTCTCCTTGTCGCTTTTCGGGATGAGGATGGAGACGCTGTACTTCGGTTCGCCCAGCCCCATGATGGGCTCCGGCTCGAAGAGATGGGCATAAGAGATGCGGACGTTTTTCAGGCAGATGTTCATTTTTCATTCTCCTTGTCTAAATCAGTGAAATCTTTGGCGGCCGGATTGTATTCCGGCCTTTTATCAGACGACGGGACGAGCGTAGGCTTTCCCATCGGCTTTTCGATGTAATCGCCAAGAAGCTCGTCGAACTTCTTGCGCGTCAAGAGCTTCGTCATGTCGGTGATGCCGAGGAGCTCCTTCTTGTAGATCTTGTCTTCAGAATATCCAGCGGCAAGAAGTGCCTTTCCCGCCGCCCCAGCGTCCTTGTAGACGCGTCGGCTTCTTCCTGCGACTAATTTATAGCCCGGCCACTTTTTCTGGCCTGAGAGAGCTTCCTGGAGGGCGTAGCGGGCAATCATGTCTGCGTAATGCTTGAGACCATCGACGCGGGAAAGTACGTCGGCGACTTCTTCATCGGTCAAGAGGTCGATGTCCTTGAATTCCAGCTTAGCAAGCTCCATGTTGTAATCGGCGAGCGCCTTGCATCGCGGAGCCGCGCGGCAGAAACGGCAGTGCTCTCCTGCCTTGAAATCGCCCTTTCCCTCTATTGCGAGCTTCGCGATGGGCTTCACGCTTTCGCCCCAGGCAAGCAGTTCCTTCACGGTCTTCGTCTGTTCGCTGATGCCGCCATTGCGCGGCTGGACGATGGTCATGCGGACCTTGTCGAAGTCGTAGACCGGCGAGAACGCGGAAATCGCTCCGAGCGCATACAGTTGCAGCTGCGTATTCCCTTCTGCCTCGACTTTCACGCCTTTTCCGTATTTGAGGTCTACGATTTCGAGCAGGCCGTCGCTGATGATGACGCAATCGCCTGTGCCAAAACCGCGGGGAACGAACTCGCTGAAGTCCAGCCGCTGCTCTACCATCGCGATAGAGCCTTCATCCGTTGCTCTTGCCTGCATGATCTTTTCCTCGCAGGCATCCGTGTATTCGCGGACGTAATCGACCATTTCTGCCGAGTAAAACGGGCTTTCGTTGTCGAAGAGTGACAGGTTTTCGGGCTCACCTTTGATGAACCGCGTGAGGATGTATTCGGCCATGCTGTGCGCGTAGGTTCCCTCCGCGGCGAAGTCCTTTTCTTCCTTTTCCGGGAATTTCTGTTCGAGCCTTGCTGACGGCGGGCAAGAGAGCCAGCGCTTCGAGCCGGACGCCGACAAGACGGCATGTACATCAGGCATTAGAGCTTGCTCACCTCCTCGGCGAATGCGTCGAGCTTGTCGATAGGGATGTCGGAGAGCTTATGCACGCCATACCTCGCGATGAGCTCCTTGACTTCGTCGGACTTGCCGTTGCGCGCCGCATTGCCCGCGATGCGCTTGACTTCCGCGCGACGTTCCTTTTCTGCCTTCTTGGCGCTTTCTGCCGGCGCTTCCTCCGCAGGCTTCGCGGGAGCCTCGTTTTTCGCTGGCTCCGATGAAGTACGCGCGTCCGTCTTTGGAATGGCCGCAGGCGAAGCGCTGGAGGCTACAGCGGGCTTTTCCTTTGCGTCATCGAGCACTTTCCCGACCATTTCGTCGAGCTTCGCCCGCTCTTCCGGCTCAAGCGTCGGCAGGCCAGCAGGCGGAAACAGCCTTTTGGGCTCCTGCTGCTTCACGAGCTTGTACAGAGCGCACATCCAGCCGCTAAGGTAATCCAGGCTGTTCAGCAGACGGTCGTCCGCGCTGAATCTGACGTTGATGTCCAATCTTCAATCCTCCCCTCGCTCCACGAGTTTTTCCTTCGTGCTTGAAACGGAGATGTTCGTCATCCGATCCGGCCCGCGGTTTTCGAGGATGGCGGCTTCGCGCCGTACCTCATCCCTGTCCGCGCCAGTGATCGTGAACGTCACCTGCCGCATGTAGAGCTTCGTTTCACCACCTGTCTGGGTCATCGAGCGGGCTCCCTCCTTTCGGCAAGTAGATGGGGTCATCGTCATTGTCCCATCCCTCTTCGATTTCCTCGACGTCAACTTCCGGGGTGTCGAGCACCATGTTTGGGTCATCATCGCCCGACTGTTCCACCTGGCGCTCGGCATCATCTTCGTCTTTGGCGAGGACTTGCATTGTGAACGAGTGCGAGATGGTTCCTGTGACCGTGTATTTCAAAAGCCGGTCTGACTTCCTGCCCATTGGCAAAACCTCCTGAATCTGTTAAAATGAACGTGCAACAAAGTTCCTTTCATGATGGCGTCCGTGTATCCAGCACGGGCGTCATTTTTGTTTTCGCTTTTGGTAGCGAACACGGTCTTCTGCATGGCAGAGCCAGCACATCGCGCTTGTCTCCCACGGTTCGAGCGGTGTCCCGCAGCGCGTGCAGAGGCGCTTCTTCCTGCGCTCCTCACGAAGCGCCTTCTGCTTGCGGCTGATCCAGGCGATACAGTCATCGCAAGCGGCTTTTCCATGCTTCGTCGGCGCTCCGCAGTAGATGCAGAGCCCGAGGTCTTTCCTGCGCTTGATGAGCCGCTTCCGGCAAGCAGCATTGCGCCGCTTCCGCTCCTCCTTGCTCATCGCCATCGGCGTCACCTCCTCTCGCGGACGTTCTGCAAGATGTCGTTCATCTTCCTGCGGCATTCTGGGCAGAGCGTGTGGCCGTCCGGCTCGAAGCTCTTATGGCAGCGCACGCAGACGCCGTGTTCGCGCGCGTATGCGTTGCGCTTTCCCGCCCGCTTCGCCGTCTTGATTCGTTCTTCATCCGTCATCATTTCACCCCATAACTCATCACAAGAGCGGCAAATACCAATGTCAGCACGCCCCAGAACTGCGCTTGGTCGAGCCGGATGAACAGGCGCAGGAACCAGATACGAACGTAAATCCTCATGCTGTCAGTCCCCCTCGTAGACCTTCATGCCGTGCTTTTCGGCGTATGCCTTGAGATCTTCCTCCGCTTCCTGCGCTGTCTTGCGCCACGGAAGAACGGTCAGGCAGCGCCACTTGCTGTCATCCCATTCGGTTTTGCAGTAGCGTGTCTTGTAATTGCTTTCGCCGAGTCCCGGCATGACACGGAACTTCCAACCGCGCTTGTCGATGTATGTCATATTCTCATCCTCCCTCATAGCAACGTTTCTCTCTCTCTCCTGTCCTTTCTTTGAAGGATTAAATTCGTGAGGCCACTTCTGGTTATGGTCTTCATCCTGCGCTTTCTCATAACAGTCCTCTGATTGCGAGCAGCCACACGGCAATCGCACACCCGATGACGCCACCGACCGCGAATGCCAAAGCCAGCATCGCGCGCCAGACGTGCGGCATCAGGTACGGCATTTGGAAGCCGTGCAGCCATCCGTCGATGCTGTGGATCGTCTCGTCCACCGTTAGCCCGGCAAAGCCGAAAAGATGCGCGAACGGGTATCTCTGTTCGTGTCTCATGCAATCACCTCCCGTCACGGCTCCATGAACCCCGTCAGCAGCAGCAGAGACATCAAGCACAGCGCCGCGAGGAACAGCGGGCCGATGATGTTGTTGCACGTCCAGTCCCATGCGTGACGGTACTGCTTGAGCGTGCTCGCGTCCTTCCTTGTTTTCAAATCAGTCACCATATCAATCACCCTTTCAGTCACCTTTCAGTCACCTGTGGCCGTGCCAGTCGTGGCTGACATGGCCGCTCCGTGGATGCGTCGGCGGCATGTAGCCGTGACCGACCGTCTCGCGCTTCGAGCCGGTGTAAAGTTCCCGTTCTTCCGGCGAGCGGTTTCCGCTGTAGCGGCAGTCTTTGAGCTTGCAGCGAAAACACCCTTCGCCCGGCTCGCATCCTTTCGGCCGATGTGTCTGTGGCATCGGCATCGCCTCCCATCAAAGGCCCGTGAGCACGGTGTAGATGCCGATGGCCCATACCGCACAGCAGGCGCCGATAAACAAATATTTTGCGACTTTTTTGAGCGTCAATTTTCGCCCTCCTTTACCTCATGGAAAACACAATGGAGAGGGATGTCGCCATCCTTTTTGCAGAGCGACGCGGCAATCTTGAGCCCCGTGCGCATGTAGAACGGATGTCCCTTCATGATGCGCAGGAACGTTGACTTGTCGATTCGCATCGCTCTCGCAACGAGGTTTGCGCTGTATTCGTCGCGGATGCTCCTGAGTCCGTCGAGTGCCTTCTGGTTCAGCACGTATCGATTAGCTTTCGGCATGGCGTTCCCTCGCTTCCTCGTCGACGCGGTCGACGTATGCCTCCAGATCATCCCACGCGATGAGCGAGGACTCTTTCGGCGTGAGCTCGTCGATGACGCGCCATGTCTTGAAGTCCTTCGCGTATGCGCCGCAGTAGTGGATGCGGCTGCTGTCGCTGACGTAGCACGGCACGACGGTGTAGCAGTGGCCGTTGTAGCCTTCAATCGTGACTGTCATTCGGTCTCATCTTCCCCCTCGATAGCTTGCCCAGGCGGCCTCTTCGTCTTTCGTCCATTCCGGCGGCCAGTCGGCATCGTCATCAAGGCAGTCCCCCTCGAACATCTTCCAGAGGTCCTTCATCGTCAGCCATCTGTTTTGATTGGCGTCATCTGTGGCAATCTCGCGGACTTTTTCAATCTCGCGAATCATTTCTTGCGCGTCCTGGCTTTCTGGGTTTGCCGCATAAAAGCTCTCGACAAGGCTCCGAAGCATCCATGCCTTCTCCATGTGTTCATGCCGGCATGTGAGGGATTCAAGTTTTTCGCTGGAATCGGCTTCGCTCCTGAATTCGTTGTCGAATACCCGCTCCATCCGGCTCTCCGTGTAGTATTTTGAGAGCAGGAGGTACTTCTCGTGCTTCTTCATGCCAATCTTCCTTTCTTCTTGCGGCTGTTCATGATAACCATCGGGACGACGTTCGTATCCTCGTGATGGGCGCCCGGCCGCTTCGAGCGCTCTTCTTCGAGAAATGCGATGAAGTCCGACTTCATCACGCGGATGGTCTTGCCGCGATATCCGCCGCCAATCTTCGGCAGGCGTCCCGCGTCAAAGAGCGCGCGTACCGTCGCATCCGTCACGCGCAGGAACTTTGCCACCTCCTGCACTGTCAGCACGTCCGGCAGGTCTGCCAGGCGTCCGTGCGCGCGCCGCTCTCCCTTGATGGTCTCCAGCTCGTCGCGAAGCTGCGCGTTCTCGCGTTCGAGCGTCTCGACCTTGTCTGCGAATTTTCGGAATGCCTCTGACAGTAGCTCCATGATGTCCACCTCCTGAAAGTTATCCTTCTTTGACTGTGATGACGGGGAGCAGAGCGTCCGTGTCATCAAAGATGATGGTCGTTTCCGGGCTGATCTTCATCGAGAGCGTTGCAAGCGTGAACGTCTCGTCTTTGTACTTGAGCTCGAACACGAGGATGAGCAGGCGATGCTCGCGCGTGATTTCGACGGAGACGCCGATGTGGTTGACGCCCTTGACAGCGACGTTGTCCATGAGGCCGATGTCAAACTCTGTCTTGCGTTTGTCATCGAATATGCCCCTATAAATCAGAGACTTGTAGAGCCAATGCCGGATGGCCTTGCCCTCTCCTTCGATGGCGTTGACGTCCGTGTCGATGATGTGCGCGAGGTTCGCGAGGCTGTAGGTGTTGTGGTTGGATGTGGGTTCCATGTCAGTTGTCCTCCGTTTCTTCTGCTTCCTCGGCCTGTTCCCGCTCCATCGTCGGCAGGATGTTCTTCGACTTCAGCAAGCCGTAGAGGAAGATGCGGCCTTTCTGCGTCCAGTACATGTGGACGCGGGCGAACATGCCGCCGTCCTTGTCGGGGAAGTTCTGCGTCTTCGTGTTCGTGTAGCCCTTGTCCGCGTACTTCTGATAAAGGAGCCACGGGCCGTTCTTGCCCTGCTTGAACTGGATGCCGTACTCGTTCAAGAGCTCGTTCATCTTGCGGGCGCTGTAGCCGTAATCCTTCGCGATGACGCTGATGGGGATGGCGTTCTTGCACTGGAGGATGAGGTCGTAGTACGTCGCCTTCGGCTGGAGCTCGGCAATCTGCTGCTGCTGGACCTGCACCGTCGAGCCGAGGGATTCAATCTGCTTCTGCGCGTACATGAGAGCGCGGGACATGACCTTCGCCGGACTGTTCCAATCTTTCTCGACGGAAAGGAAATACTGCCGCGCCTGCTTGCCGCGCTCCGTGCGCTGAATCATGCAGAGCTCCTTCGCCATGTCGAGGGTCATCATGTGGTCGATGACCTCGCGGGAAACTTCGCGATTGCCTTCATGTTGAACCCGGACATTTTTGTCCGAGTTGAAATCTTCGCCTTCCGTAAAGCCATATTCGGTCATGCGCGGAAACCATTTGTGATACGGTGTCTCGACTTCCAGAAATGCGTGAAGCTCGCGTCCGCTGACACGCGCATCCCCGTTCTCGTTCGTTTCAATCTTGATAAGCTCGTTCATGTTGTTCCTCCTTTACGTGTCCGTCTCGTCGAGCATCATGCCAAAAAGCGGGATGCTCTCATTGTCTTTTTCATGGCGTCACGCTTTCTCTTCCGGCTTGAAGTTAATCATGACAATCGGAAGCAGGAAGTCCTCGAACCACTCGAAGCTCTGGCGCTGATGCCCGCCATTATCGATGGTCTCAACGAATTCGCCCGTCTTGCCGTCTTCCTTCGTGATTCCCTTCTTCGCGAGCTCCTTGCTCATCTGCGACGCCCATGTGCGCTTGCGGCCTACCTTCTCGCAGTACCAGCCGAGCTCGTGACGCTTGCGGCCGCTCTCCGACTTCGGGAGCTCCACGACCTTCTCTCCGGCCAACGTGTTCGTCGCCGTCGCAATCAGCGCGTTCTTGTACGATTCGATTGTCGCGTTCTCGGCTAGCTCGGCTGCCACCTTCGCCATGCGCGTGTTCGCGTTGATGAGCATGGCCTTGGCGCGCATCTCCTGGATTTCGAGCTTCTTCTGCGCGTCGTCTGGCAGCGCTTTCGGTTCCGTGAGCTTCTTCTCCATTGCGTTGAACGCTTCGATGTATTTGAGCTTCCATGCGAGAGCCTTCGCGCCGTTGAATCCCATGACGAGGAGCGAGAAGCCGTCGCGGTTCATCAGGTACTCGGGATAAGTCTGCCCGTTCTGCTCGTTCTTGTACGAGGCTTCAAAAAACATCATCTCGGGGGTCTGCGAAGTTTTGCGCATACCCTCCATCAAGTCTCGGATTGCTTTAAGAACGTCTCTGTGATTCTTTTCAAAATGCTCGGCCACGTTACGGCTTGTTGTCACAACCTGTTTGTTGTTGATAGATACCAAATCATTCATTCGCTTTTCTCCTTTCTGGCTGAAAGTAACTTTTCAGGATACTACATCAGCAAAAAAAATACTGGCCGGGTCTTTGATGTCGAGGATTTGAATCATCTTTTCGATTTCATCCGAGCCGAAAACGCCTTTTTTCATTTTCGTATAGAAAGTTTTAGGCGTTATCCCGATTCTCTTTGCCATGTCAGCCTGCGAAAGTCCCTTCTTTGCCATAAGCCCTAACAGATCATGTACAAGAATCATCCTAGTCAGATACCTCCTTTCAAGTTCTGTAACCTCTTGGGATACCTAGAGTATATAACTTGTGCAGTTACTAGTCAAGTAAAATTTTTCCCTTTTAAGGAGATTTTTGTAACTTATCATGTAATTTATGGTACAATATTGGAAAGAAAGGAAGTGTCCAGCATGGAAAAAGAAAGCATTGGCGCACGCCTAAAAAGGCTCCGTACGGCTCTCGACATGACGCAGGATGATGTCGGAAAAATTGCCGGCATTTCAAAGCAGACACTCTATAAATACGAAAAAGGAATAATTACAAATATCCCGTCAGATAAAATTGAACAGCTCGCTAGCGTCTATAGGGTTTCCCCTTCCTATATCATGGGGTGGGAAAAGGAAAACGATATTTTCCCCGCCGAAAACGACAGCGTAAGGATTCCAGTTCTAGGTCGTGTAGTCGCTGGAGAGCCGATAGAGGCAGTTGAAGATTTGCGCGGATACGTTTATGTTGATAAGTCTTTGACGCACGCAGGAAAATTGTTTGCTCTGGAAGTGCGGGGTAATTCGATGACACCTACCTTGCATGAAGGAGATATTGTTATCGTTCGTCAGCAGTCTGATGTCGAGTCGGGGGAAATTGCTGTTGTAATGATAAACGGAGGAGACGCAACGGTGAAGGAAGTACGAAAAGCTACAGACGGAATTACCTTGATAGGCCACAATGCTACCGTGTATCCTCGCCACTTCTACAGCAACGAAGAAATCTTATCTCTTCCGATTACTATCGCAGGAAAGGTCATTGAATTCCGCCGCTCCATGTAAATTTGTGCTATAATCAACGTAGTGGAATGACTTCAGCGCCTCGGCGTTGGTCGCTGTCCCCGTTGCTTATGGCAGCGGGGATTTTTGCGTACAAGAAAAAGCCGCCCCGATATGGGACGGCTGGATGTTCTTTGAAAATAAAATATTGCAAACCGATTCACATTCTAAAGGTTCTAGTATATAATCATTCACAAAAGGAGGGATGCTTCATGGAACAGCAAGAAAAGAAAAGCGGCGTGAAATTCGACTTCGCCGCCATCAAGAAGCAGTATGATGAACACGCCTCCCGTTGTCGGCAGATTGCCATGGAGGTAACAAAATGGGGACAGAAACGCCCAAAGAAGCTCACGTTCTTGACGAACAAGAATTGATTGACTTTCTCTATGTAGACAAGGAACGTACCGATTCTTTCATATCGCAGCTCCGCAGCGGAACCCTCAGAAGTGTGACGAAGACAACCGACACTTCCGAGGGTTCTTCTTTGTCTGTGAAGGGGTCTATCAAGGTCGCACAAGGCGAAATCAAAACCTCGAACGAATCAAAAGCCAACGCCGCAGAAGAATACGACCCGTACCATAGCCAGCTGATCCAGCTGCTCAACGATCTTGACATCCACCCGTCCGAAGCGCTCCCCGACGAGTGCATCGGGAAGATGATGCTCATCAAATCGCACATCCGCATCCACGACTTCGAATCCATCAAATCCGTCATGCCGATTATGAGCAAAAACTTGTCAGCGTTCGGCCTTCCGTCGGACAAAGCTACGAGAAATTCCCTGAAACTCGTTGCAGACCTGCTCGCGCAAATGTCCGATTCGATTTCACTCACGCTTGATGTAGACGGGACAACCGTGAACGGAACTCTGAAAGGCGACGGACTTTCCATCACACAAAGCGACATCAGCCGTACCTATGGCGTGAGAATGCCGGGGACATGGTATACGCTCGGGATTCTTGACACGGTAGAGCAAAAACAGCAACCTCAAATGGTCGGCGCCATCGAAGACGTTGTTGACGCGATGTCGGATGCCATGAACCAAGTTTTTCATCAGTCGCGTTACAAAATCATTCCGATTCTCGTTTTTAGAGTCGTCGATACGCATTGAGAAAAAGCCGCCCCGAAGGGCGGCCGGAAGGAGTAATCCATCATGGCATACGTCGAAAAGCATGGCACGACCTGGCGCTACCGCATCCCTTGCGGCATCGACGCAGGGACGGGCCGCCGCAAGCAGGTCACGAAGGGCGGTTTCCGCACGAAGAAGGAAGCACAGCTCGCTGCGAGCGAAGCCGAGCTTGCCATCTCCGGAAACGCCTACGTGCCGAATAGCAAGACGACGTTTGACGAGTTTGCCGCCGAGTGGCTGAAGATTTACGCGCAGGACGTCAAGGTGAGCAGCGTCCGGATCCGCGCGCACCAGCTCGGCTTGCTGTCAAAAGGCTTCGGCTCGACGCCCATCCAGCGCATCACGGCACGCACCTACGAGCAGTTCCTTTCCGCGCTCGTCGAAGGCGAGTTCTCCGTTAATACCATATCCGGCGTCCACACGACGGCGCGCATGGTCTTCAAGAAGGCGCTCCAGTACAAGCTCATCAAGGAAGACCCGACGCAGTACGCAAAACCGCCGCGCCGACAGTCCCGCAGCATCCGCATGACGGACAATGTCCCGCGCTACCTCGAAAAGGACGAGCTCATCCGCTTTCTCGACGCCGCGCGCGTGCATGGCATCTCCTACGATTACACGCTCTTCACCCTCATCGCCTACACCGGCATGCGCATCGGCGAAGCGTGCGCACTGCTTTGGGAAGACATCGACTTCGATGAAGGCACCGTCACGATCTCCAAGACGCTCTACAGCCCGAACGGCAACGCGAACAGCTTCGAGCTCCTGCCGCCGAAGACGGCGAACGGCTACCGTATCATCGACGTGCCGGATGCCGTACTCGATGCCCTGCGCGACTGGCGCAAGGAATGGCTGCTCGAACGCATGGCGCACGCCTCTGACTGGTACGATGAACATGATTTCGTATTCGTCGCCGAGCGCCGTCCCGGCCGTCCCATCTGCCACCGCGGCATCCAAGTCCGCATCGACCGAATCCAGAAGACGCTCTCCCCGCCCATCAAGACGCGCATCACTCCGCACGTCTTCCGCCACACGCACATCTCCCTGCTCGCCGAGGCAGGCGTCCCGCTTCATGAAATCATGGACCGTGTCGGCCAGCTCGACGACGAGACAACGAAGCGCGTCTACCTCCACGTCACCAAGACGCGCAAGAAGGAAGCCTGCCGTCTCTTCGACAACCTCATGAAATCCGCCAAGAAGGCATAAAAAAAAGAGCACCGCCGCGAAGCGATGCTCTTCTCTTTTTGCCGAGTTTTGAGGAAACTCTGCAACTTTATGACCAAATTATGACCATTTGGCTTTACGTGGATGTCAGAAACCGCGTAGTTATTGGGCTCAAGGCACTTATTACATCATGCCCGGCATACCACCCGCTGGAGCGGCCGGTGCTGCTGGATGCTCTTCCGGCTTGTCTGCGACGAGCGTTTCCGTCGTGAGAACCATCGACGCGATGGAAGCTGCGTTCTGGAGGGCGGAACGCGTGACCTTTGCCGGATCCACGATGCCAGCCTTGATCATGTCGACGTACTCGTTCGTGAGCGCGTTGAATCCATGGCCCGTGCCTGCCTTCTTGACGTTCTCGACGACGACGGAGCCTTCGAGGCCGGCGTTGTCCGCGATCTGGCGGACCGGTTCTTCGATGGCGCGGCGGACGATGTCGACGCCGACTTTCTCGTCACCAGCGACTTCGAGCTTATCGAGCGCCGGCTGGATGTCGATGAACGTCGTGCCGCCGCCGGCAACAATGCCTTCTTCGACGGCTGCGCGCGTTGCGTTCAGTGCATCTTCGATGCGATACTTCTTGTCTTTCATCTCGACTTCCGTGGCTGCACCGATCTCGATGACAGCGACGCCACCAGCGAGCTTTGCGAGGCGCTCCTGGAGCTTCTCTTTGTCGAAGTCGGACGTCGTCTTGCTGATCTGCTGCTTGATCTGAGCGACGCGCTCCTCGATGGCAGCCTTATCGCCCTTACCGCCGATGATCGTCGTCTCGTCCTTCGTGGAGACCATCTTGTGCGCCTGGCCGAGGTCTTCGATCGTGACACTGTCGAGCTTGCGGCCGAGTTCTTCGCTGATGACCTGACCGCCCGTCAGCGTTGCGATATCCTGGAGCATAGCCTTGCGGCGATCGCCAAAGCCCGGAGCCTTGACAGCGAGGCACTTGAACGTGCCGCGGAGCTTGTTGACGACGAGCGTCGTGAGGGCTTCGCCATCGACATCTTCTGCGATGATGGCGAGCTGCTTGCCGGACTTCACGACCTGCTCGAGGATCGGCAGGATGTCGTTGATGGCGGAGATCTTGCGATCCGTGATCAGGAGCAGAGGATCATCGAGCGATGCTTCCATCTTGTCCGTATCCGTGACGAGGTACGGGGAGATGTAGCCGCGATCGAACTGCATGCCTTCCTTGACGGAGAGGTTCGTCTTCATCGTCTTGGACTCTTCGACCGTGATGACGCCGTCCTTGCCGACTTTCTCCATGGCCTCGGCGATGAGCTTGCCCGTCTCTTCGTCCGCGGAAGAAATCGTCGCGACCTGCGCGATGTCTGCCTGGCCTTCGACCTTCTTGGACTTCGCCTTGATCTCGTCGACGAGCGCGTCAACAGCCTTGCTGATGCCCTTCTTGATGATCATCGGGTTCGCGCCAGCGACGACGTTGCGCATGCCTTCATGAATCATGGCCTGTGCGAGCAGCGTTGCCGTCGTCGTGCCATCGCCTGCGATGTCGTTCGTCTTCGTAGCGACTTCCTTGACGAGCTGTGCGCCCATGTTCTCGAACGGATCCTCGAGCTCGATGTCGCGCGCGATCGTGACGCCGTCGTTCGTGATCGTCGGTGCGCCATACTTCTTGTCGAGCACGACATTGCGTCCCTTAGGGCCGAGCGTGACTTTCACGGCGTTCGCGAGAGCGTCGACGCCGCGGCCGAGCGCGCGGCGTGCTTCTTCTTCAAAAAGCATCTGTTTTGCCATTTTATATTACCTCCGAAAAAATCGATCTATGTGGGCTCGCTATCTTGAAATCAAAGGACAGCGAGGATGTCGGACTCGCGGACGATGAGGTATTCTTTCTCGTCGACCTTGACTTCCGTACCCGAATATTTGGAGAAGATGATGTTGTCGCCGACTTTGACTTCCATCGCAGCGCGCTCACCGTTCTCGAGGAGCTTGCCCGTGCCGACAGCGACGACCGTGCCCTTCTGCGGCTTCTCTTTCGCCGTGTCCGGCAGCACGATGCCGCTTGCGGTCTTGACATCGCTTTCGGAAACTTCAATGACAACTCTTTCGCCCAGTGGCTTGATCATGTATATCTTCCTCCTAACATGGTTTGCAATGTTCCTGTTAGCACTCACGAGACCTGAGTGCTAACTACAGTCTCTATAGTACCCTCTCTTAGTCAAAATGTCAAGCGCCTTTTCGAAAAAAGTCAAAAAAACAAGGAGACGTTTTTCCGCCTCCTCGCATATGTTTCAAATCTTCATTTCACAGCCGCCCGCACGATAGCCTCCGCAACTTCCTTGACCGTCAGGCGCTTCGCCATCGCGTACTGCTGGATGCGGCGGTACGCCTCTTTTTCCGTCAAATGATGGACGGCCATGAGGATGCCTTTCGCGCGGTCGAGCGTCTTGCGCATTTCGAGCGTGTCCTTGACCTTGTCGAGCTCGGCTGAGAGGCTCTGCATCTCCTCCCAGCGCGACAGCGCAATCTCCATCGCCGGAAAGAGGTTCTCTTCCTCGACGGGTTTCACGAGGTAGCCGAGCACGCCGGAGTTCTTCGCGCGGTCGACGATCTCGGGCTGGCTGTAGGCCGTGAGCAGCAGGACGGGAGCGAGGTTTTCATCAGAAATCTTCTTCGCGGCCGTGATGCCGTCCATTTCCGGCATCTTGATGTCCATGATGACGAGGTCGGGCCGACGCGATCGCGTGACTTCGACGGCATGCCAGCCATCGACGGCCTCGCCGACGACTTCATGACCGGCATCCTCGAGCATCTCCCTGAGGTCCATGCGGATGATGGACTCGTTGTCCGCGATGACGATGCGCAGGCTTTTCTTCTTCATATGGCCCCAACTCCATTTCTGCTCTCATTCATTCTCTGTATCTTTATATCAATCTCACTTTACGTTTTCTTTCCATTCTTTGGGAACGTGATCGTCACGCGCGTGCCGCCGCCCGGCGCGGCGTCGTAGCGGATCGTGCCGCCAAGGTCACCCTCGATGAGCGTCCGCATGATCGAGACGCCGAGCGAGCGCGCATGCTCCGCGTCAAAATCAAGCGGCAGGCCGATGCCGTCGTCCGTAAATGTCAGCTCGCAGCTCGTCGCATCCTCGCGCATGGCAAGGCAGATACGGCCGGCATGACGCCCCTCGAAGCCGTGCTCTGTCGCATTGAGCACGAGCTCGTTCAGTACGAGGCCGATGGAGCTCGCATAGCTCGACGGCAGGATCAGCGGCTCGCCCTTGCAGACGGCCTCGAGTTCGAAATCGCGGTCGACCATGCTCATGGCGACGAGGTTGAAGATCTTTTCCGCGATCTGCTTGACGTTGACGAGCGCATGCCCCTGCTCTGAGAGGAATTCATGCACGATGGCGATGGAGAGGATGCGGTTGACGCCCTCTTTGAGCGCGGCCTTGACATCGGCCGACTTCAAACGCCGCGCCTGCATGCGCAAGAGGCTCGCAATCGTCTGCAAATTGTTCTTCACGCGATGGTGGATTTCCTGGATGACGGCTGACTGCACCTGGATCTCGCGGTCTTTCTCGCGCACTTCCGTGAGGTCGGAGATGACGAGGATGCGGCAGAGCAGCCGCCCGCCCTCCTTGATCGCCAGATTGCGCTCCAAGAGCACGAGGCCGCCGACCTCGATTTCGCGCTCCCAGGGACGGCTCGTGACCTGTGTCTCCTTCGTGATGTGCTGCGTGATCTTGCGGTCGAAAAGGTGGCCGCCGATCAGGCTGCCGACGCCGAGCACGCGGAAGATGCGCGTCGCCGCCGTCGTCGCGAACGTGATGCGATTGAACTGATCTGTGATGATGATGCCGTCACTTGTGAAAAGGTGTTGGTACATCGCAGCATCGAGCTGCTTGCGCGCATTTTTGAGCAACAACCGTGCGGCATCGAGCAGACGGCTGTAGCCCTCGATGGCACGGTTCTCACTTGTCGTCTCGAAACAGACGATGCCGAGGAGCGCATTACCGTCGCGCACGGGCTCGGCCATCATGTCGATCATGCTGCCATAATTCCACTCACGCTTGCCCTGCACGAAGCGCCCCGTACGCATCGCGCGGCAGAGCAGCGGCTCCTCGATCGCGCGCACGACCTGCCCGAGCCCCGGTTCCTCTGGCACGAGGAAGACCGTATGCGGCCAGTGCTCCGCAGCGATGACAAACGATTTCTGATCGCGCCGCAAAAGATAGAGCCGCACGCGCGCATGCGCGAGGTCAGCAAGAAATGGAAACACGACGAGCATGCGCTTTAGGAGCTCCTGCTGCATCGCCGTCAGTGCTGTGTGTTCATGGCAGATGGACATGACGTCATCCATAGACGCACCTTCTTTGTTTCATCGAATACCTTCCTCATTATATCAAAAAAAAGACAACGGAAATGTAAATCACGATTAGAAAATTTACATAACCGTTGTCTTTTGTCAAGTCAATACAGAGACCTGTGTCCAGGATATTCTGGTACGTCATCTCCGCCGACGTCTTGCAAAGACAGTCCCGGCACAGCGTTGAGATAAAGGTCGCTGAAGTCGCCCGCAAGCCCTTGATAATAGCCGCGGCAGGCGATCATAGCCGCATTGTCCGTGCAGAGGATGCGGTCGGGGAAGCAGAACCTCACACCGCGCTTCGCGGCACCTTTGCGCAGCCGCGTCTCGAGGGCCGAGTTCGCCGCGACGCCGCCTGCGAGCACAAGCGTGTCGAGGTCCGATTCTTTCAGGGCTTCGAATGCCTTATGCGCCAGCACTTTGACGACAGAGGACTGGAACGACGCCGCGATGTCCGGCAGATTGAGCTCGTGGCCTTTCATACGCTCGCCGTTGATGTAGTTCAGCACGGCGGATTTCAAGCCGCTGAAGCTGAACTCATAGTTGCCTCTCGCTTCGAGCGCGCGCGGGAAATTGATCGTCGGCTTTCCTTCCTGTGCGAGCTTGTCGATGCGCGGGCCGCCAGGGTATGGCAGGCCAAGCACCCGAGCGATCTTGTCAAATGCCTCACCCGCTGCGTCATCGCGCGTCTGCCCGAGCAAGCGGAACTGATTGTAGCCCGCGACATGCACGAGTGCCGTATGGCCGCCCGAGACGACGAGCGCCATAAACGGCGGCTCGAGCTCCGGATCGGCAAGGAAGTTCGCAAAGATATGGCCTTCGAGATGATTGACGCCGATGAGTGGCACGCCGAGCGAGAACGCGAGCGCCTTCGCAGCCGAGACGCCGACGAGCAGCGCTCCGACGAGGCCAGGGCCATACGTGACGGCGATCATATCGATGTCCGAAAGCTCGACGCCTGCCTCGTGAATTGCCTCATCAATGACGGGCATGATGTTCACGATATGCTTGCGCGAGGCGATTTCCGGCACGACGCCGCCGAATTTCTGATGCACGGGAATCTGCGTCGAGATGATGTTCGAGAGGATCGTGCGCCCGCCAGCGAGGACGGCCGCTGATGTTTCATCGCAGCTCGATTCGATGCCGAGCGTGAGTAATTCTTTTTCCAAACGCAAATCCCTCCTACTTCAAAAATTGGTCAATGGCCTTGTTGAGTTTCTCGATGGCCACTGCATCATCATCGCGCGCAGCGTCAACGATGCAGTGGCTGATGTGATCTTTGAGGATCAGGCGGCCGACGCCTTTGAGCGCGGAATCGACAGCCGACAGCTGGATCAGCACGTCGCTGCAGTCCTCGCCCGCCTCGACCATGCGCTTGACTTTTTCGAGGTGGCCGATGAGCCGCGACATGCGGTTTAGCACGGCTTTCGTCTGCGTATGGCTGTGCGTGTGGCCGTGGTGGCCATGTGCATGGTCGTGGTCATGTGGCAAACCGAGGGCATGGGCTTTTGCGTGTTCTTCCGGCGTCATCACTTCACCGCCAGCGTGACGGTCTCGCCGTTGATGTTCCACGCTTTCTCGTGGCCGTCGAGCTCGCCATAGTGGACGGCGTCCGTCAGCGTCGCACCCTTGAGGAACGCTTCATTCTTCTTCACGAGCGCTTCGAGCTTTTCGTTGCCCGAGAGATAGACCTCGATGTGATCCGTGACTTCGTAGCCGTTCTCCTTGCGCATCGTCTGCACCTTGCTGACGATCTCGCGCACAAAGCCCTCTTCGATGAGTTCTTCCGAGAGCGTCGTCTCGAGCGCGATCGTCACGCCGCCATAGCGCTGGCAGTTGTAGCCTTCCGTCTGCGCCATCGTGACATCGACGTCTTCCGGCGTCAGCGTGACATCGCCATCCGCGAGATGCACGATGAGCTTGCCCGTCTTGTCGAGCTCTTCTTTCGCCGCATGGCCATTGACGGCCTTGAGCGCTTTCTGGATGGCGCCCATCTTCTTGCCGACTTTCGGGCCGAGCACGCGGAACTGCGGCTTGAACGTATACGTCAGATACGCTTCCATGTCATCCTTGAAGACGACCTGTTTGACGTTGAGCTCTTCCTCGACAATCTGCTTGAAGAAGTCCGGCAGCACCGTCTCGGCCTTGACGTACATCGTGCCAATCGGCTGGCGGTTCTTGATGTTCGCGTCGTTGCGCGCCGCGCGGCCAAGCACGACGATGTCAAGCACTTCGCCCATGTTCTTTTCGAGCTCCGTGTCGATGTGCGCCTCGTGGACCTCGGGGAAATCGCAGAGATGCACAGACTCCGGTGCAGCTTTGTCGATGCTGCAGACGAGGTTGCGGTAGATGGACTCCGTCATGAACGGGATCATCGGTGCGGCGGCCTTCGCCGTCGTGACGAGCGCCGTGTAGAGCGTCATGTAGGCATTGATCTTGTCCTGTTCCATGCCCTTCGCCCAGAAGCGGCTGCGGCTGCGGCGGACGTACCAGTTCGAGAGCTCGTCGACGAACTGCTCGAGCGCCTTGGCGGCCTCCGTCACGCGATAGTGCGACAGGTCGTAATCGACGTCTTTGACCATCGTGTTGAGGCGCGACAGGCACCACTTGTCCATGACGGGCAGCTTGTCGTAGTCGAGCGTGTATTTCGTCGCGTCGAAGTTGTCGATGTTCGCATAGAGCACGAAGAACGCATACGTGTTCCAGAGCGTGCCCATGAACTTGCGCTGGCCTTCCTGCACAGCGTCGTCATGGAAGCGGTTCGGCAGCCACGGCGCGCTGTTCTCGTAGAAATACCAGCGGATGGCGTCAGCACCATGCTTGCCGAGCGCATCCATCGGGTCGACGGCGTTGCCCTTCGACTTCGACATCTTGTGGCCGTCCTTGTCCTGCACATGGCCGAGCACGATGACGTTCTTGTACGGCGACTTGTGGAACAAGAGCGTCGAAATGGCGATCAGCGAATAGAACCAGCCGCGCGTCTGATCGACGGCCTCGGAAATGAAGTCCGCAGGGAAGCGGCGCTCGAAGATGTCCTTGTTTTCAAACGGATAATGCCACTGCGCGAACGGCATGGAGCCAGAGTCGAACCAGCAGTCGATGACTTCCGGCACACGGTGCATCTCCTTGCCGCACTTCGGGCACTTGATCGTGACCTGGTCGACGTACGGGCGATGGAGCTCGATGTCGTCCGGGCAGTTGTCGCTCTTTTCCTTGAGCTCGGCGATGGAACCGATGCACTCCTGATGGCCGCACTCGCACTGCCAGACCGGCAACGGCGTGCCCCAGTAGCGGTTGCGCGACAGACCCCAGTCCTGCACATGCTCGAGCCAGTTGCCAAAACGGCCTTCGCCGAGCGATTTCGGGATCCAGTTGACCGTCTTGTTGTTCGCGACGAGCTCGTCTTTCACAGCCGTCATGCGGATGAACCACGACGAACGCGCATAGTACAGGAGCGGCGTGTCGCAGCGCCAGCAATGCGGATAGCTATGCGTGAACTCCGGCGCCTTGAACAGCTTGCCGGACGCTTTCAGGTCTTCAAGGATCATCGGGTCGGCCTTCTTGACGAAAACGCCCGGCCACTTCGTTTCCTCCGTGAGCTCGCCCTTGCCATTGACAAGGTTCACGAATGCAATGTCGTATTTCTGGCAGACACGGTTATCGTCTTCACCAAATGCTGGAGCGATATGGACGATGCCCGTGCCGTCTTCCGTCGTGACATAGCCATCGCAGACGACGATGAACGCCTTCTTGTTCGGCTGCTTCGCGACGGCGTCATTCGCAAACGGATACAGCGGCTCATAAGCGCGGCCTTCGAGGTCTTTGCCCTTGTAATGCGCGAGGACTTCGCGATCGCCCTCGACGCCGTCGAAGACTTTCTCGACGAGCGCTTCGGCGAGGATGTAGTTCTTCTCGCCCACGCGGACTTTGACGTAATCGACGTCCGGATTCACGCAGAGCGCGAGGTTCGACGGCAGCGTCCATGGCGTTGTCGTCCATGCGAGGTAATATGCATCGTCATCTTTCGCACGGAACGTCACCATCGCGGAGCGCTCCGTGACGTCCTTGTAACCCTGCGCGACTTCATGCGACGACAGCGGCGTGCCGCAGCGCGGGCAGTACGGGACGACCTTGTAGCCCTGATACAAGAGGCCTTTCTTCCAGATCTCCTTCAGCGCCCACCATTCGGACTCGATGAAATCATTCTGATACGTGATGTATGGATGCTCCATGTCAGCCCAGAAACCGACGACATCGGAGAACTGCTCCCACATGCCCTTGTACTTCCAGACGGACTCGCGGCATTTCTTGATGAACGGCTCGATGCCGTATTCCTCAATCTGCTCCTTGCCGTTGATGCCGATGGCCTTCTCGACCTCGAGCTCGACCGGCAGGCCGTGCGTGTCCCAGCCCGCCTTGCGCAGGACCTTCTTGCCCTTCATCGACGCATAGCGCGGCAGCATATCCTTGATGACGCGCGTCAGGACGTGGCCGATATGCGGCTTGCCATTCGCCGTCGGCGGACCATCGTAAAACGTGAACGTATCATTGCCCTCGCGCTGGTCGATCGCCTTCTGTGCGATGTCGTGATCCTTCCAGAACTGCGCGACTTCCTTCTCGCGCTCGACGAAATTCAGGTTCGTATCTACTTTCTTATACAACCGGATTCCCTCCTAAAAACCAAAAGCCCCCATCCAAAACAGGATGAGGGCAGACTGCCACAAGAAACCACCTATTTCACGCACGGCGAAAAAATCGCGATGCATTGTTCCATAACGGGGACATCCGGCGCGGCCTACTCCCGCAGCTTCTGCGGTTTCAGCCGGCTGCTCCAGAGGGATCTTCACGCGCCCGTCCCCCGCCGGCTTCCACCTGCCCCGGCTCTCTTCGAGTTCTCGGATGCGCTACTCGCTCTTTCATCGCATTTCGTGTGATTGTACAAATTGACAGGTCTCATTGTATCACAGGGACGGCGAGTTTTCAAATTTAATTTTCCCTTCTTCCTTTCCCCTGCCCCACCGCTTATAATAGAAGCCAAGGAAAGCCACAAGGAGGTTTTTGCTTTCATGCATCAATATCTGTTCTTCATCGGCGACTTCCCGATCCGCGCGTACGGGCTCGTGCTGTCGCTGTCGATCATCCTCGCGACGGGCGTGGGGTATTTCCTCGCGAAAGCGGACGGGCGCGGAGATGAAAAATACGTCGTCGATCTCGGCATCTACTGCGGCATCGCAGGGCTCGTCGGGGCGCGGCTCTGGGATGTGTTCTTCTTTGACTGGGGCTATTACCACAACCACTTGACAGAGCTTTTCAATGTCTGGCAGGGCGGCATGGCCATCCAGGGCGGCGTCGTGCTCGGCGTGCTCGTGGGCGTCTGGTATTGCCATCGGCATCAGCTCGACATCGTGCATCTCCTCGACGTCTTTGCGCCCGCCATCATCCTTGGACAAGCGCTCGGGCGTTGCGCGAACCTCCTGAATGGCGATGCGTTCGGCGCGCCGACGGGGAGCTCGTTCGGCATCGTGTATCCTTCGACGACGCTCGCGTACCATACCTATGGCGACCAGCCGCTCTGGCCGGCCGAGGTCTGGGAGGGCCAGCTCGATGTCGTGATCTTCGCGCTGCTGCTGCTGTATCGCACGACAAACCATGCAAAGGGACAGTGCTTTGCGCTGTATGTGATGCTGTATTCCATCGCGCGGTTCTTCCTCGAGTACTTGCGTGGCGATTATACAGCGCCGGTGCTTGGGTTGTTCCATAGCGCGCAGATGACGAGCGTTGTCGGATTCGTGGTGGCTGGCGCGATCTTTGTGTGGCTGGAAGTAAGGAAATACCTTCGCAGAAAGCAGTCGCTATAATTGCTCATTCCTACCTCCGACACACCCACCACCGCTTCGCGGTCCCCCTCCCTCGGTGAGGGAGGCTGCTGTATAAGATGCTTTCCGTAAACAAAGAAACCACTTCAGAAAAAGGAGCTGTTTGCATGCATAAAAGGACAAAAATCGCCGCTGTTGCTATTTTCGCAGGACTGCTTTCGTTTTCGACTGTACCGATTCCTCAAGCCTCCGCCCATATCGGCACGGGCATCGGGATTTCTCTGCCGATGGGCGGCGGTTCGTCGGGCAGCGGGTCGTATGTGCGGCCGGAGAGTTATGCGGCTGTCACGCATGGCAGCGTCATCGAAGAACTGACGGTGAAGGAACGCAGCGGACGGCTGCTGATGGAGTACAAAGTCACGAACAATGGCGATGTGCCATATGTCGTCGACCATCGCGACGGGCAGGTCTACGACATCGCCGTGCTCGACAAGAACGGCAAGGCACTCTGGCGCTGGTCGGATGGCATGGCGTTCACACAGGCGCTGACGTCGTCATCCATCGACGCGCACAAGAGGGCCGTCTATACGGCCGAGATCGCGCGCAAGGACTACAAGGAGTTCAAAGACGATGCCGTGCTCGTGACGGCCTGGACGGTCGATACGCCGATCAAGGTGTCGACGAAAGTGCCGGAAGCTCACGCCACGTCGAGCGGCTCAGGTGCGATCTTCGGCACGATCGTCATCGGCAACGGGCCGTGGTACGATGATTGAACAAAGGAATTGCGAACGCGGACATGAAAAAAGCTCCGTTGCAGCGCTTTCGCAGCTGCAACGGAGCTTTTCACTATGTACAGGAAAGGGTGCTTTCGAGATTACACGTCGGCCGTCTCCGGTGCTTCTTCTTCGACTGGAGCTTCTTCTGCCGTCGCGTGTTCCTTGCCGACCTCGACGACTTCGAGGCCGCGGTAGCGGCTCATGCCCGTGCCTGCCGGGATAAGCTTGCCGATGATGACATTTTCCTTCAAGCCGACGAGCGGATCGACTTTGCCCTTGATGGCAGCGTCGGTCAGCACACGCGTCGTCTCCTGGAACGAAGCGGCCGAGAGGAAAGAATCCGTAGCGAGGGATGCCTTCGTGATGCCGAGGAGGATCGGTTTTGCCACAGCGGGCTCGCCGCCTTCCTCGATGGCCTTCGTATTCGCTGCTTCGAACTGGTTGATGTCGATGTATTCGCCCGGGAGGAAATCCGTGCTGCCGGACTCCTCGATCTTGACCTTGCGGAGCATCTGGCGGACCATGACTTCGATATGCTTGTCATTGATCTCGACACCCTGGGTCTTATAGACTTTCTGGACTTCATAGACGAGGTAGCGCTGTGTCGCCTGCAGGCCGCAGACGCGCAGGATATCATGCGGGTTGATGGAGCCTTCCGTCAGGCGGTCGCCCGGCGCGAGGTGCTGACCATCTTTGACGGCCATGCGCGCGCCAAACGGGATGGCGTACTCGCGAGAGTCGCCTTCGCTCGGATGGATCGTGACCTTGCGCATGCCCTTGCCGGAGTCTTCGACTTCAGCCGTACCCTCGATCTCTGCGATGATGGCATGGCCTTTCGGCTTGCGTGCCTCAAAGAGTTCCTCGACACGCGGAAGACCCTGGGTGATATCGCCGCCGGCGACACCGCCCGAATGGAATGTACGCATCGTGAGCTGCGTGCCCGGTTCGCCGATGGACTGTGCGGCGATGACGCCGACGGCCTCGCCGACTTCGACTTCCGTCTGGTTCGCGAGATCGCGGCCATAGCACTTGATGCAGACGCCGAACTGCGATTTGCACGTCAGCACGCTGCGGATCGAGACTTTGTCGCGGACCTTCGCGATCTTCTTCGCGAGTTCCTCGTCAACCGTGTCGTTGAGCGACGCGACTTTCTCACCCGTAGCCGGATCGATGATGTCTTCCGCAAGCACGCGGCCGACAATACGTTCCTCGAGGGACTCGATGATGCCGTCGCCCTCCTTGATGGCCTCGACCTCGATGCCGCGCACGTTGTTGTTGCGGACATGGAGCGCCTTGGCGTCGGAAGCGAGCACGCGCTCGAAGTTCTCGGCGTCGATGTGCTCGTGCGCCTTCATGACGACATTGCCGTCGCTGTCGATGACGTCCTTCGTGACCTCTTTGCCGAGCATCTCGTGGATCATCGTGTCATGCGCCTTCTGGCGTTCTTCCTCATCCGGCGTGCCGAGCTTGATGACCTCGGAGACCATCGCGCTCGAGATGGACGCTGCCGTCACGACGGACGAGCCGCGCACCATGAGCTCGGGCACTTCGTGCTCGCCGATGACCATGAGCTCCTCGTCGCCGAGCACCGTGTCCTTTTCGAACAGCACTTCGTTCGTGGCTGGATCGACGACGTCGGCAGCCAGCAGGCGGCCGAGCAGCGTGTCGTTGAGGATCTCGAGCGCATCCATCGTGTTTTCGGCGATGGCGGCGCGCTGGAGGACGAGGCTGAGCGTCGAGACGTCGCAGTCTTCCTCGCGGACGATGACGTCTTGCGCGACGTCGACGAGACGGCGCGTGAGGTAGCCCGAGTCTGCCGTACGGAGTGCCGTATCAGCGAGACCCTTGCGGGCGCCATGGGACGAAATGAAGTAGTCGGAAACCGAGAGGCCTTCGCGGAAGTTTGCCGTGATCGGCACTTCGATGATCTTGCCGGATGGGTCGGCCATGAGGCCGCGCATGCCGGCGAGCTGGCGCATCTGCTGGCGGTTGCCTCGTGCGCCGGAGTCGGCCATCATGAAGATCGGGTTGAACGCATCCATGTTCGCCATCATGGCGTCTGCGACATCTTCCGTCGCTTTCGACCAGAGAGCGACAACCTTGTTGTAGCGCTCTTCCTCCGTCACGAGGCCGCGGCCGAACTGGCGCTCGACCTTGTTGACGAGCTTCTGCGAGTTCGCGAGGATCTCTTTCTTCTCCGGCGGCACGATGACGTCGGAGATGGCGACCGTCATGCCGGCAACGCAGGCATAATGGTAGCCGAGGTTCTTAACGCCGTCGATGACTTCTGCCGTCTTCGTCGCGCCGAAATGGTTGTAGCAGTTCGCAACGAGGGCACCGAGCTGCTTCTTCTTCATGAGGATGCCGAGGCCCCACGTGCCGTCTTCGTCCTGATGGAAGAAGCGGAGTTCCTCTGGCAGGATCTCGTTGAAGATCATGCGGCCGAGGCTCGTCTTGACGAGGTTCGTCTCGCCGTCCGGCGTCACCATGCGGCAGCGGATCTCTGCCTGGATGGCGAGCTCATGCTGCTGGTACGCGAGGAGCGCTTCTGCGATGCTTGTGACGACCTTGCCTTCGCCGAGCGCGCCCGGCTTCAGAATCGTCAGGTAGTACGAGCCGAGCACCATGTCCTGCGTCGGGACGATGATCGGTTTGCCGTCCTTCGGTGCGAGGATGTGGTTCGCGGCGAGCATGAGAATGCGCGCCTCCGTCTGCGCTTCTGCAGACAGCGGCAGATGGATGGCCATCTGGTCGCCGTCAAAGTCGGCGTTATATGCCGTGCACGCGAGCGGATGGAGCTTCAGCGCGCGGCCCTCGGTCAGCACCGGCTCGAATGCCTGGATGCCGAGACGATGCAACGTCGGGGCGCGGTTCAGTAGCACTGGATGCTCCTTGATGACGTCCTCGAGCACGTCCCAAACCTCGGGGCGTGCGCGCTCGACCATGCGCTTTGCGCTCTTGATGTTGTGCGCCGTGCCAGACTGCACGAGCTTCTTCATGACAAACGGCTTGAAGAGCTCGAGCGCCATTTCCTTCGGCAGGCCGCACTGGTGGAGCTTGAGCTCCGGGCCGACGACGATAACGGAACGGCCGGAATAGTCGACGCGCTTGCCGAGCAGGTTCTGGCGGAAACGGCCCTGCTTGCCTTTCAGCATGTCAGAGAGCGATTTCAGCGGACGGTTGCCCGGACCCGTGACGGGACGGCCGCGGCGGCCGTTGTCGATCAGGGCGTCGACAGCTTCCTGCAACATGCGCTTCTCGTTGCGCACGATGATATCCGGGGCGCCGAGTTCCAAGAGGCGCTTCAGGCGGTTGTTGCGGTTGATGACGCGGCGATAGAGATCGTTGAGATCGCTCGTCGCGAAGCGGCCGCCATCGAGCTGGACCATCGGACGGAGATCCGGCGGGATGACCGGCACGACATCGAGGATCATCCAGCTCGGCTTGTTGCCGGACTTGCGGAACGCCTCGACGACTTCAAGACGGCGGATGGCGCGGATCTTCTTCTGCGTCGAGAGCTCGCGCACCTGCTTGCGCAGTTCTTCGCTGAGCTTATCGAGGTCGAGCTCTTCGAGCAGTGCCTTGATGGCCTCAGCGCCCATGCCGACCTTGAACGAGCTGCCGTATTCTTCGCGTGCCTTGCGATACGCGGCTTCATCGAGCAACTGCTTCTTGATGAGGCCGCTGTCGCCCGGGTCAAGCACGATGTACTGTGCGAAATAGAGCACGCGCTCGAGGTTGCGCGGCGTGATGTCGAGGATCAGGCCCATGCGGCTCGGGATGCCCTTGAAATACCAGATATGAGAGACCGGAGCGGCGAGCTCGATGTGGCCCATGCGCTCACGGCGGACTTTGGCGCGCGTGACTTCGACGCCGCAGCGGTCGCAGATGATGCCCTTGTAGCGGATGCGCTTGTACTTGCCGCAATGGCATTCCCAGTCGCGCGTCGGCCCGAAGATGCGCTCGCAGAACAGGCCATCACGCTCCGGCTTGAGCGTGCGGTAGTTGATGGTCTCCGGCTTTTTGACCTCGCCATACGACCACTCGCGGATCTTTTCCGGCGAAGCGAGAGCGATGCGCATCGAATCAAATTTATTTACATCCAGCAAAGAGATGACACTCCCTTCTTATTCCTCACCGTTATCCTGCGGATTGTCGCCGATGGTCATGTTGCCGATGTCCGCGATGATATCGTCCTCTGCGGACGCCATCGCATCGTCAGTCTGAGCACCTTCGTCAAAGGAATCCGCATTCGTGGCTTCCCCTGCCGCCGGGTTCTCCTTTGTCGGATCGACACCAGCGACATCGAGGTCGAGGTCTTTCGCGCGTGCATTGATATCTTCATCATCGTCGTCATCCTGGATGGAGACTTCCTTCGCATCCTGGTCGAGGACCTTGATGTCGAGGCCGATGGACTGGAGCTCCTTGATGAGCACCTTAAACGACTCCGGGATGCCCGGGGACGGGATGTTCTCGCCCTTGACGATGGCTTCATATGCCTTGACACGGCCGACGACGTCGTCGGACTTGACCGTGATCATTTCCTGCAGCGTATAGGCAGCGCCATACGCCTCGAGTGCCCAGACCTCCATTTCGCCGAAGCGCTGGCCGCCGAACTGGGCCTTGCCGCCCAGAGGCTGCTGCGTGACGAGGGAGTACGGGCCCGTGGAGCGCGCATGGATCTTGTCCGCGACGAGATGATGCAGCTTGAGGAAGTATGTGCAGCCGACCGTGACGCGGTTCTCGAACGGCTCGCCCGTGCGGCCGTCGTAGAGGATCGTCTTGCCATCGGCCGGGAGGCCGGCGGCCTTGATCGTGCCAAAGACGTCATCGTCGCTCGCGCCGTCAAAGACCGGCGTCGCGATATGGAGGCCGGCGACGTCTGGTTTCGGCATGCCGAGCTTGTCGAAGTCGTAGCCTGCGGCGCGGAGGCGCTGCTCGATCGTCGGATCGCCATCCTTGATCTGTTGGCCGATGACCTTGACGGCCATGCCGAGATGTGCTTCGAGGATCTGGCCGATGTTCATACGAGACGGGACGCCCAGAGGATTCAGCACGATATCGACCGGCGTGCCATCCGGCAGAAACGGCATGTCTTCCTGGCGCATGATGCGCGAGACGACACCCTTGTTGCCGTGACGGCCTGCCATCTTGTCACCGACGCTGATCTTGCGCTTCTGCGCGATGTAGACGCGCACGAGGCGGTTGACGCCCGGCGGCAGCTCGTCGTTGTTCTCGCGGCTGAAGATCTTGACATCGACGATCTTGCCCATCTCGCCATGCGGCACGCGCAGAGACGTGTCGCGGACTTCGCGCGCCTTCTCGCCGAAGATCGCGCGCAGCAGGCGCTCCTCTGCCGTCAGCTCCGTCTCGCCTTTCGGCGTGACCTTGCCGACGAGGATGTCGCCCGGGCGCACATCGGCGCCGATGGAGATGATGCCTTCTTCATCGAGGTCTTTGAGGGCATCTTCCGCGACGTTCGGGATGTCGCGCGTGATTTCCTCGGGACCGAGCTTCGTGTCGCGCGCATCGCACTCGTACTCCTCGATGTGGATGGACGTGTAGAGGTCGCGCTTGACGAGGTTCTCGGAGAGGAGCACGGCGTCCTCGTAGTTGTAGCCTTCCCACGGCATGTAGGCAACGATGATGTTGTAGCCGAGCGCGAGCTCGCCGTGATCCGTGGCCGGGCCATCGGCGATCGGCTGCTTCTCGGCGACGACATCGCCCTTGTAGACGATTGGGACCTGGTTGATGCACGTGCCCTGGTTCGAGCGGATGAACTTCTGCATCTTGTAGTGGTCGACGTCGCCATCCGCCGTGCGGATATCGATATAGTCAGCCGTCACGGTCTCGACCGTGCCGGCGCGTTTTGCGAGGATCATGACGCCGGAGTCGCAGGCGGCCTTGTACTCCATGCCCGTACCGACGAGCGGTGCCTGGGTGCGCAGGAGAGGAACGGCCTGGCGCTGCATGTTCGCGCCCATCAGGGCACGGTTCGCGTCATCGTTTTCGAGGAAGGGGATCATGGCCGTCGCGATCGAGAAGACCTGGCGCGGCGACACGTCCATGTAGTCGACTTTCTCACGGCTGTGCAGACCCGTTTCCTCGTGGAAGCGCGCCGTGACGCGCTCCTTGACGAACCATTCGTTTTCGTCGAGCGGCTCGTTGGCCTGTGCGATGACGAGGTCATCTTCCTCGTCGGCCGTCAGATAGCGGACTTCGTCCGTCACGACGTGCTTTTCCTTGTCGACGCGGCGGTACGGCGTCTCCATGAAACCGAACTGGTTCACGCGCGCAAACGTCGCGAGCGAACCGATGAGGCCGATGTTCGGGCCTTCAGGCGACTCGACCGGGCACATGCGGCCGTAATGGGAGTTGTGGACGTCGCGGACTTCGAAACCTGCGCGCTCGCGCGACAGACCGCCCGGGCCGAGTGCCGACAGGCGGCGCTTATGCGTGAGCTCCGACAGCGGGTTGTGCTGGTCCATGAACTGCGACAGCTGCGAAGAACCAAAGAACTCTTTGACAGCCGCCACGACTGGACGGATGTTGATGAGCGCCTGCGGCGTGATGACATCGGCATCCTGGATCGTCATGCGCTCGCGCACGACGCGCTCCATGCGCGACAGGCCGATGCGGAACTGATTCTGCAGCAGTTCGCCGACGGCACGCACGCGGCGGTTGCCGAGATGGTCGATGTCGTCCGTCGTGCCGACACCGTCCATGAGGTTCAGCAGGTAATTGATGGAAGCGATGATGTCCGCGCGCGTGATCGTGCGGAAATGGTACTCGAGCGTCGGCGAGCAGAGCATCTTCATGCGGCTGCCGTCCTTGAGCTTCAGGTACGTGACGCAGAGGTCTTCGCCCTCGCCAAAGATCGCATGCTCGCGCTTCTCGTCGATGGCGTCGATCATGTCTTCCGTGATGAACGTATCGGCCGGGATGACAATCTCGCCCGTCTCTTTGTCGACGAGGGGATCTGCGAGCACCTTGCCGAGGATGCGGCGACGCCAGCCGAGCTTCTTCGTCAGCTTGTAGCGGCCGACCGTCGCGAGGTCATAGCGCTTCGGATCAAAGAACAGGCCTTCGAGCAGCTGGCGGGCATTGTCGACCGTGACCGGCTCGCCCGGGCGCAGGCGGTTGTAGATGACCTTCAGCGCCTCATCCGGCGTATTGATCTCGGGATCATGCGCGAGCGTCGCGCGGATGCGCTCGTCGCCATCGAACAGCTGGAGGATTTCCTCATCCGAGCTGTAGCCGAGCGCGCGCACGAGGAACGTGACCGGCATCTTGCGCGTGCGGTCGATGCGAACCCAGACGATGTCGCTGGCATCCGTCTCGAGCTCGATCCAGGCGCCGCGGTTCGGGATGACCGTCGCGTTGTAGAGCTTCTTGCCCGTCGTGTCGATGGTCTCGCCATAGTAGGCACCCGGAGAACGCACGAGCTGGCTGACGATGACGCGCTCCGCACCATTGATGATGAACGTGCCCGTGTCCGTCATGCGCGGGAAATCGCCCATGAAGACTTCCTGCTCCTTGATCTCGCCGGTCTCCCGGTTGACGAGGCGGACATTGACCCGCATCGGTGCAGCCCACGTGACGTCGCGTTCCTTGCACTCGTCAAGATCATACTTCGGCTCGCCGAGCGAATAGCTCTCGAGCGTCAGGACGAGATTGCCTGTGAAGTCCGTGATTGGAGAAATGTCATTGAAGATATCCTGCAGTCCTTCGTCGAGGAACCACTGGTAGGAATTCCGCTGGATGTCGAGAAGATGCGGCATTTCCATGACTTCTTTGATTCTCGCATAGCTATACCTGGTTCGTTTGCCCACCGGCACAGGATTAAATAACAAATCCTTCACCCCTTAGCCTGTTGTACATAGTTTGCTGAGAGAACGAAAATACGGCGCGGAAATGAAAGGAACAATAAAAAAACAAGGCATTCGACAAACGGCCCTGCTTCCTTTCCTTTCCGATACGCGCACTTCGCCCTATTCTTTTCCTGTAGTTCCCTACTGTATCATGAGAAATTTCGTTTGTCAAGCCCTATTTTCAGATAGAAAAAAACAGGCTGCTGCAGTTCCCTTTCAAAAATTGCAGCAGCCTGCCCTCAAATCACATCAGAATGCATAATTCACGCCCGCGTGGAACGTGAGACCCCGCTGCGTGCCGAGGTAGCCGGTGGCGCCGAGGTCGAAGTTCACGGGCGACGTCTCGGACGGCGTGTATTTCCAGCCGCCTTCGAGCATGACGGACGCGCCTTCGCTCGACGGGCTGGCGAGGCTGTAGCCCTGGAAATGGGCCCTCGCTTCGCCGCCGAATTCGTACAGGAGTGCCGCGCCGGCGTACCACTGGCCCTTCTTCGTCGCTTCGCGCGTGTAGCGCGCGCCAAACATGAGACGGTGGCTGTCGACGGCATCGAAGTCGTACGTCTCGCCCGTGGCGAGGCGCGTGCTGTCGCTGCCCGTGCGGCTGTAGAGATACCGGCCATAGACATCGAGCGAGCCCTTGTACACCGGCAAGACTCTGCCGACGCCGAGGTGTGCGCCGAAGTATGGCGAATCCGTGCTATAGCTCGTGCCGAGGCCCTCAGAGGCGTAGTCCGCCTTCGTCTTGCCAAGGCGCAGTGAACCTTCGACGTAGCAGCCGCTGTGAAACGCCTGCCGCGCGAAGAGGCCTCCGCCCGTGTAGCTCGTCGAACCGTCGCCGTGCGTGCCGTTGTCGAGGTAGGAGTCATAGTCGCCATGGCCCGTCTCAAAGAACGGTCCCCAGGTGAATGTGCCTGCCTTGTTCGCCGTCTTCTTCGCGATGCCGGCATTGAACGCCGAGCCATTGACATCGACATATGAGCCGGTCTCGTAGCGCATACGGCCCGTGCCGCTCGATCCGCCGAATGCAGCGAAGCCGTCTTCGCCATACGCGAGGCTTGCAATCTGTCCCATCGTCGTATTGACGAGGAAGTCGCTGCCCATGTTGAGCACGTTGCTCTGCGCCGCGCGCGTCTCGACCGCCGACTTCGTGTTCGGATTGATCGTGACGGACGGCGTGCTCGAGCTACCTGAGTTGTTGGTATTGCCAGAGTCCCCAGCATTGTTCGTGTTGCCAGAGTCGTTTGTATTGCTGTTGTTGCTGTTGGCATTGCTGGAGCTGCCCGATCCACCGGAGCTGCTGGAGCCGCCGCCGGAGTTGCTTGGCTGCGGCCTCTCTGCGCCCGAGATATTGAGGACGAGGTCGTTGTCCTGCTTTGCCACGGTGGCGTCATCAATCGTGGCAATGACGCCGACTTTGACAGTAGCATCAACGTTCTTCGTCATCCCATCATCGAGCAGTTCACCGCCGTCTTTCTTGATGAGATAGACGCTCTCGTTGTTGTAGAGATTCAGCGCACCGTCAGCATAGACGTTGACCTTGGTGTTCCGCATGTCTGTATCTGCGTTGTCCGTGAGGTGGAGCATGGTCGCGCCGTTCGTCGTCCCAGCAGGGAGCGTGAAATTGTACGTGGAGAAATTCGCGACATTGCCGGCCGTCGTCAGCTTCGTGATGTCGAGTGCGTTGCCGCTGGTGCTGCTCGTCGCGGCTGGCGCTCTCCGCAGGCCGGCGACCCTCGCCGCCGTGGTCGTAGTCGTCGCCGCAGACGTACCACCGACATAGCCGCCGTAGACCGTCCCGTTGATCGTGCCGCCAGCGAGCTTGACAGTGTTGTCCTTTGCTTCTTTTCCCTGGCTGTAGCCGCCATAGACGTCGCCCGTGATCGTGCCGCCGTTGATGGTGACGATATTGTTGTTTGCTGCGCCATCTGCGGTCACGCCGCCGGCGACAAAGCCATTCACGGTCGCGCCCGCGTCGATGGTGACGTTGTTCGCCGTGACATCGCCTGCCACGCTGTTCGCGCCGACGGCACGACCCTCCACCTTGCCCTGCACGGCCAAGGTGTTGTCCTTCAGCTCCGTCGTATCCATCTCGTCCTTCGCCAAGGCGGCGATGGCGCTCTTGTTGGCGTTTCCGCCTGCCTCGACCGTGACCTTGTTCTCCGTGTTTTTCGTATCATCCTTGACAACAATGATGTATTTGTAGGAATCACCTGCATGATCCGTGAGGGATTCTGCATCCGTGACCGCGAGGATGAGGTTGTTGCCCTCAGTTTGCACGTTGCCCGTGATGGTGCCGTAGATGCCGGGCAGGTTGACCGTATCCGTGATGTCCGTGGCGATCAGGCTGCCATTCGTCTTCTTGAGCAGGTAGACTTTTTCTCCTGCCTTGAGATTTTGCAAAAGGCCGCTCGTACCGACAGTCACATCGCCCTTGTCGATCTTCGTGTCGCCCGCGTACGAAAGTTCGAGGAACGTATTTCCATTCGCCACAGTCGGCGCGAGCGTAAATGCATATTTCACGCCGTTGACATTCCACAGGAGGCTCTTGCCGTCCGACGACTTCGCCAGCGTGCCCATCGTCGTAATGGTGGCGCTTCCAGCATCCCTAGCATCATGGGTGTAGACGTAGGGGAGGTTCGTATTTCCGGTAACCGTCAACGCGCCGTTGTCTTTCGTCAGCAGCGTGATGCTGTCGTCTTTCTGGAGGGAAAGGATGTCATCCGTCTTCAGCTCCACGTCCGCAGCGTCGATCTTCGTCTCGGACGTGGTCGGGATCGTGAGGAACGGGCCGCTCCCCGTCGCCGTGGTGGAGCTGAACTGGAACGTATACTTCACATCATCGACATGCAGCACGAGGCTTTTGCCGTCCGTCCCGACGGTGGCCGTCGTTGCGATGGAGGCGGTTTTGTCGGCATTTTCGTAGGTGTGCGCCAGCTCGTTCGTGCCCGTATACGTGAGCGTGCCCTTGTCCTTCTTCAGCAGGTAGACCTTGTCGCCCTTATTGAGGGAAAGGACGTTGTCCTTCAGAGCATCAGTGACGAGCTGCACATCCGCGCTGTCGATCCGCGTATCATCCGCGTTCGGCGAGGTGATGAACGTGTCTCCGCCCTTTGTCGCGGTCGTGAGCGTATACGTGTACGTCACGCCATCGACGTTGAGCACGAGGTCGTTGCCGTCTGCCTTGATCGTGGTGTTTGTCACGATGGAGGCGTCGCCCGCCGTGTTGTTGTACGTGTACGTACGCTGGTCGTTATCGTTGCCCGTATACGCGAGGGTGCCAGTCGTGTCATTCTTCAGCAGGTAGACCGTGTCGCCCTTGCTGAGGGAAAGAACGCTGCCTTTCAGCGCTTCATCGTTGATCGTCACGTCGTCAGCGTTGATCTTCGTCTCACCCGTGTTCTCGGACGTGAGAAACGTGTAGTCCCGCGCCGTCGTCGTGGCGAGGTCGAAGTTATACTTCACATCGTCGACGCTCAGCACGAGGTTGTTGCCGCTCGTTTCCACCTTGCCCGTCGTATGGACGGTGGCCGTCTTGTCGCTATTTGTGTAGGTATGATCCAGCTTGATCGCGCCGTCAGCATCCGTATACGTGAGCGTGCCGCCTTCGTCCTTCAGCAGGTAGACCGTGTCGCCCTTGTTGAGGGACAGGACTTTGCCCACGAGGGCGTCCGTGTTGAGCGTCACATCCTTGGCATCGATCGTCATCACGCCCGTTTTCGGGGTCTTGAGGAAGATATCGCCGCCCTTCGTGGCGGGGGTCAGCGTGAACGTGTATGTCACGCCGCCGATGGTCAGGAAGAGGCTCTTGCCATCCGACGACAGCGTGCCCGTCGTTGTGACGGAGGCCGTGTTGTCATCATTCGTGTAGACAATGCTGCGCTGTGATTTTCCTGCGTTGTCGGTATACGTCAGGGTGCCGTTCTTTTTCGTCAACAGCTTGACCGTGTCACCCTCGTCGAGGGTGAGGATGCTGTCGGCCTTCAGTTCCACATCCGAGGCATCAATCGTCGTTTTTTCCTTGTCTATGAGCGTGAGGAAGTATCCGCTGCCATTTTTCGTGTCAGAGGTGAGCTTGAACGTATACGTCACGCCGTTCAGGGTCAGGGTGAAGTCGTTGCCATTGATCTGCACCAAGCCCTTCTTCGTGACGGCCGCTGAGCCCTCGGCAGTCCCTTTGGTGGTGTAGGTTTGCTCATAGAGCAGCGCGTTGGCATCGTCGTCGTTCAGCGTCGTGGATTGCGTGCCTTCCTCCTCCACTTCCTCCTTCACGTCTTGGCCGGTTTCGTTGAGGCGCTCCTCCACAGCCTTCCGCCAGTTCTCCGATACATGGGAGGTATAGCTGTCCTCGTCCAACCCCGCAGCCTTGGCGATGGCGGCGAGCGTCGCCGTATCCCTGATCCGAAAGCCTTTCTCATTCGTGATGTTGACCTTGCCGCCCTCCGTCTTGGCCGTTACAGACGTTACGTTCGCGAGCGCGGCTGCACCGGTCGCCGGATCGACCTGCAGCGTATCCGTCGTGATGTTGCCGGTCGCCGTCGCACCTTGGTGAAGGATGACGGTCGCGGCGGTGATCTCTGGTGCATTCAGCGACTTTGCCACGGAAAGCGTGTTCGTCACGTTGATATTCTCCGTCGCAGAGACGCGGCCTTTTGCCGTGATGGAGTCCGCCGTGATGGTTTTGGCCGTGACATTGTTCGCCGCGAGGTTTTTCGTCACTTTCACATCACCATTGCTCGCCGTGACGTTGCCCGTTGCGTTGATGGAGGCCGCTGTGATGTTGTGGTTATTCACTGTGACATTGTTCGCCGCGAGGTCGCCGTTCGTCACTGTGACACTATCACTCGCACGGACATCGCCCGATGCGATGACACTGCCCTTCTCCACCGTGATTTTATTTCCTCTGACATTCCTCGCCGTGAGGTTGCCGGTCGTCACTGTGATACGATCATCCAAAAAATCTCTGCCGATGTCGCCACTTGTTATGATGGTGCCAGCCGTGAGTTGTGAAGCATACAACTGGATATTACCCGCCGTGAGGGTATCCGTCACGTTAACAGTACCACTACCTTTTACAACGAGCGTGTTCACGGTGAGTTTATTCGCCGTGAAGTTTGTTACCTCGAGCCTATCCGCCTCGAGTTCGTTTACATTTAAACTTGCTCCAGCTGCAAATTTCAGCGTGCCCGTGCCAAAATCCGATTTCTTGATGTCGCCATACGTTCCGCTCCCAATGCTGGTCGCACCCTCACCAGTCGTAATATCCCTACCAACAATAATCGTGCTAGTTCCATTTATCGTAATCTTGGCTTGGCCTGTATCGACGGTGGTGCCGCCCTGAATTTTCAACGTACGCGTATACCCGTCGTCACTAACCCCGCAGAGATTCACCACCCCGCCCGAAGGGCCGATAATGTTCAAAGGGGACGCATCTTGAACGATAGCCGAGATCTTCGTGCCGTCCGTACACGTGTACTGATACCCATCATAGCCCCATTGATACGTCAAGGTTCCCGTGTTGCCTTCCGCCGTCGCTGCTAAAACGGCATAAACAGTCTTGTCCCCCTGAGGGTAGGTTTGCGAATACGTAGCCCCGCTGCCGTCGAGTGTGGCCTTTTCATCCATAATGTTACCCATCAACGGGTAATTTACTTCCGTATTCGCGTGAATCGTCAAGTCCTTGATGTGACCAGATGTTGCTGTAACTTTATTCGAGCCGTCTTCCTTCGTCTGGTAGGTGAAGGTGGTGTCTTTCGTCGTCGTGAACGTCGTAAGCGCCGTGCCTTCTTTGGTCAATGTGACGGTCTGACCTTTGCTGAATGTCTGGCTTCCGTTTGTCCACGTCGAAACATCACTCGTCATATCCGCCGCATACGCGATGCTGCTGCCGATTTCCACACGGGTAGCACCGATGTCCACGACGGGGGGCAGGCCGTGAACGCGGCCGTCAGGCCGAACGTGCCGGCGACAAGCAGCGCCAGCCGGCGGTTTTCCTTCTGGGACATCCATGTCTTCATGATGGAGCACTTCCTCTCTTTCTATGCATGCCTCGCGCCTCTCGCCGCAGGCAGACTTTTCCTTCTACACGTCCATTCTACTACAGAACACCCCGCCATTGCTCAAATCTGGCACGAAATGCACTTTTTTGGCACGAAATGCATTTCGGAGGCACGAACGGCAGAAAAAAAAGAGGGCTGCAGAGCCGCGAAAAATCGCGGCTCTGCAGCCCTCGCAATTCCGAAACGGAAATTACTTGAGTTCGACCGTAGCGCCAGCCTCTTCGAGCTTCTTCTTGAGCTCTTCAGCTTCTGCCTTTGCAACGTTCTCTTTGACAGCAGCCGGAGCGCCATCGACGAGAGCCTTTGCTTCCTTCAGGCCGAGACCCGTAGCTTCGCGGACAGCCTTGATGACGTTGATCTTCTTGTCGCCAACAGCCGTCAACATGACGTTGAACTCGGACTTCTCTTCTGCAGCAGCGCCGCCGGCAGCACCAGCAGCAGCAACAGCGACCGGAGCAGCAGCGCTGACACCGAACTTCTCTTCCATAGCCTTCACGAGCTCGGAGAGTTCGAGGACCGTCATGCCCTCAATGGCTTCCATGATTTCTTCTTTCGTCATTTCAATTTACCTCCAATGATAATGGTTTTGTATTGCGTAGAAATTTCTTCTTTATGCGGATCGCAGATTATGCGGATTCCTTCTGTGCGCGGATGGCATCAAGCACATAGACCGCGTTGCGGATAACGCCCTGGAGGACGTTGACCGTGTTGGAGATCGGGGCATTCATGCTGCCAAGGAGCTTGGCGATGAGTTCCTCGCGGCTCGGGAGCGATGCGAGTGCCTTGACCTCGTCGAGGCCGATGACCTTGCCCTCGACCATGCCGACTTTGACCGTCAGCACCTCAGCCTCATCGAGCTTGTTCTTCTTGATGAAGCCGCAGATGACCTTGGCCGGTGCGACTGCATCCTCAGCGGAGAATGCGAACGCCGTCGTGCCTTCGAGATGCTCGTCGAGACCTTCGATGCCAGCCTCTTTTGCTGCGAGACGGAGCATCGTGTTCTTGACGACATGGTACGTGACGCCAGCTTCGCGGAGCTCGCGACGGAGTTCCGTGTCCTGTGCGACCGTCAGGCCTTTGTAGCCCGTGAGGACCACGCCTTTCGCGCTCTTGAGCTGCTCTGCGAGCTCAGCAACGATTGCCTGTTTTGCGGGAGTAACACCCATTCTTTACACCTCCATTCAATTTTTGATTTCGGAAAGCGAAGCAAAAGAACCCCCGGCTGCACGCCGGAGGCTCAGAATTTTCAAGTTCATGTGCTCCGGCCTCGGCAGGCGGTTACCCGTTAGATGAGAATTCAAACCTGCTGTCTACAGCCAAGATATTCGATTGTGCGAGACCGGAGCCTCGATGACCTGCGTCGATCAGCCAACCTGGATCGGCACGCCCGGGCCCATCGTGGAGCTGACCGTGATGGAGCGGATGTACTGGCCCTTTGCAGCGGCCGGCTTGACGCGGATCAGTGTATCAATCAGGGCCTGGAAGTTCTGCTGGAGCTTCTCAGCGTCGAACGATGCCTTGCCGATGGAGACGTGGACGTTGCCAGCCTTGTCGGTGCGGTATTCGACCTTGCCTGCTTTTACCTCGGAGATAGCCTTCTGGAGGTCCATCGTGACCGTGCCCAGTTTCGGGTTCGGCATGAGGCCGCGGGGGCCGAGGACCTTACCAAGACGACCGACCGTACCCATCATGTCCGGCGTAGCGACAGCGACATCAAAGTCGAGCCAGCCACCCTGGATCTTCTGGACGATCTCGTCGGAACCAACGAAGTCTGCACCTGCAGCTTCTGCTTCTTTGACCTTCTCGCCCTTTGCGAAGACGAGAACGCGCTTCGATTTGCCGGTGCCGTTCGGAAGAACGATGGCACCGCGGACCTGCTGGTCCGGATATTTCGGATCAACGCCGAGGCGGACATGGAGCTCGATCGTCTCATCGAACTTTGCCGTTGCCGTCTTCTTGACGAGATCCATGGCCTCAGCGGCCGTGTAGAACTTGCCAGCTTCGATGAGCTTGCAAGCTTCCTGGTATTTCTTACCAGCCTTTGCCATTTTGGATAACTCCTCTCGTGGTGTTAACGGTGTGTGCCTCCCACGGGACGAAATTCATGAACGACTGTCAGTCCACGATCTCGATGCCCATGCTGCGAGCCGTGCCCTCGATCATGCGGGTAGCGGCATCGATGTCTGCAGCGTTGAGGTCTTTCATCTTGAGCTCGGCAATCTTCTGTGCTTCCGCACGCGGGAGCTTGGCGACCTTGTTCTTGTTCGGCTCGCCCGAAGCCTTGTCGAGTTTTGCTGCTTTCTTCAGAAGGACAGCTGCCGGCGGCGTCTTCGTGATGAACGTGAACGAACGATCCTCGAAGACCGTGATCACGACCGGGATGACGAGGCCTGCCTGTGCCTTCGTGCGCTCATTGAACTCCTTGCAGAAGCCCATGATGTTGACGCCTGCCTGGCCGAGTGCCGGACCTACCGGAGGAGCCGGGTTGGCCTTGCCAGCGACAACCTGCAGCTTGACGATTTTCGAAACTTTCTTTGCCATGTATTTTCACCTCCCCAAAAGGGAATCAGATTTTCTCGATCTCATCGAAACCGAGTTCCACCGGCGTCTCTTCGCCGCCGAACATCTCGGCGAGCACCGTGACGCGGTTCTTCTCCGCATCGACGGCGGAAACCTTCGCCATGAAGTTCTCGAAGCTGCCGGAGGTGATCCGGACGGCGTCGCCGACCGCGAAATCGGCGTCCGTCTTGACCTTTTCTTCGCCCATGGACTCGAGGATGCGGCTTGCTTCCGCATCCGTCAGAGGAATCGGCTCTTTGTTGTCGGAACCAACGAATCCCGTCACGCCCGTCGTGTTGCGGACGACGTACCAGCTGCGCGGATTGACGATCATGTCGACCAGCACATACCCGGGGAAGATCTTCCGCTTCGTGACCTTGCGCTTGCCATCGTTTTCTTCCGCTACGTCCTCCGTCGGAACAACGACCTGGAAGATCTTGTCTTCCATGCCTGCCGAATGGATCTTGCTCTCAAGGTCGGTCTTGACCTTGTTCTCGTAGCCGGAATACGTGTGGATGACATACCAGGCACGCTTGGATTCCTTTTCCTGCTTCTCCGTTTCGCTTTGTGATTCCATTTGGTTTCTCCCAGCCATTACTTCAGAATGATGTGGAACAATCTCGCGAAGAATGTATCGCAGATCCAGATGAGAGCGCACACGATCGCGACGGCGATGCCGACGACGCATGTATACGTGAAGAGCTCTCTCCGCGTCGACCACGATACTTTTTTCATCTCGGCAACGACCTCATGCAGGAACTGCACAGGGCTCGTGCCCGTCGATGATCTCTCGTCTGCCAAATTCTTCACATCCTGTCTCTCTGCGCGGCTTACTTCGTTTCCTTATGAACCGTGTGCTTCTTGCAGAACTTGCAGTACTTGTTCATTTCAAGTCGGTCCGGGTTGTTCTTCTTGTTCTTGTTGGTGCGGTAGTTGCGGCTATGGCACTCCGTGCACTCCAACGTGATATTGTTGCGCATCCTTTTCCACCCCTTACGTCGCGGATTATGACCATTGCTTTCAAATGTCACCCATATAATCTAGCACACCTTTCCAGGCATGTCAACGATATTCGGTGAAATTTGGAAGTTATACATAAATAAAACCCCTGAAATGAGGGGTTATGTATCGGCTTGGTGGCGGCACAGAGATTTGAACTCCGGACACTGCGGGTATGAACCGCATGCTCTAGCCAACTGAGCTATGCCGCCTCTATCTGGAGCTGATAACCAGGATTGAACTGGTGACCTTAT
>JAXGCE010000076.1:0-104405 GCA_034186105.1 Selenomonadaceae bacterium | reverse complement strand
TGCCCGCTCTTTGGATGAGCCGTCTGAGCGCACAGAAGTGTGCGTGAATTGCTTTCGACATTCAGTTCACGCCGATTTTTCAAGGCATACGGGATGTTTTCCGTGTGCGAAGTTTGAGATAAAAAAGAAAAAGTTCCTGCTAAAATGGTTTGATTCCATTATAGCAGGAACTTTTCAGGTAAAAAAGGGAGTTTCGTGCCCTTCGTCGGAAAAACGTGCGCTTTGCCAGACGAACAACTTTCTTTATTTCTCGATATAAGCGTACTTGAAGTCGAACACGGTGTTACCCGGATCGATGACGCCTTTAAGTTTCGGGTTCATGGCGACGGATGTCTTGTAGAAGAAGATTGGAATCAGGCCCATGTCTTCGATGCAGATCTTCTCAGCTTCATGCATGGCTTTCATGCGGACACCGGGATCGTTGCTGTTCTGTGCCTGGTGGACGAACTCGTCATACTTCGGGTTCGCATAGCGTCCGTAGTTGTTCGTGCCGTTCGAGAGCAGATAGTCAGCGAACGTCATCGGGTCGAGGTAGTCGCCGACCCAGCGGGCACGTGCAATCTGCACCGTACCGCTCTTGCGGGACTGCAGGTAGACTTTCCATTCCTGGTTCGTGAGCTCGACGTCGACGCCAAGGTTCTTCTTCCACATTTCCTGCGCTGCTTCGCAGATGGCCTTGTTGTTTTCGTTCGTGTTGTAGAGCAGCGTGATGGGCGGCATGCCCTTGCCATCGGGGTAGCCCGCCTCGGCGAGGAGCTTCTTCGCCTCTTCGACATTCTCCTGCACGAGCTTGCCGCTCTCCTCGGCGAAGTCCTGCTTCGTCGCGGGGTTCGTGAAGCCCGTCGGAATCCAGCCCGTCGCGGGGCTCGCGAGGCCGTGGAGCACCTGGTCGACGAGCGTCTGGCGGTCAAGCGCGAGCGAGAACGCCTTGCGGACGTTCGGATTGTCGAACGGCGCGAGCTTGTTGTTCGTATCAAAGAAGAACGTGCCGATGTTCTTGTCGAGCTGCAGCTTGCCGTCGCCCTTCAGGCGCTCGGCGTCCGCTGCTGGCGGATCGAGCACGAGGTCGACGTCGCCGTTTTCAAACATCGAGACGGCGGTGCTCATGTTATCGATGAGCGGCATCTCGATCTTCTTGGCCTTGACTTTATCCTTGTCCCAATAGTCATCGCGTTTCTCGACCGTGATTTTGCTGTTGTGATCCCAGCTCACAATCTTGAACGGGCCATTGCCGACGAGCGTATCAGCCTCAGCCGCCCAGTCATCCGGATGCTCTTGCACGACTTTGCGGTTGACGGGGAAGGCGGACTGATGTGCGAGCAACATCAGGAAATACGCCGTTGGACGCGCGAGATGGACTTCGAGCGTCTTATCATCGATGGCCTTGACGCCGACGTCATCCGCACTGCCGCCTTTCGAGTTGTACTCTTCGCCGCCCTTGATGGGGAACAGCATGTAGGCATACTCCGACGCGAGCTCAGGGCTCATGAGGCGCTTTCACGCGAATTCAAAGTCCTGCGCCGTGACGGGGTCGCCATTCGACCATTTGTTATCTCGCAGATGGAACGTATACGTGAGGCCGTCTTCCGAGATATCCCAGCTTTCCGCGGCCGCAGGAACAGGCTGGCCGTCCTTGTCGAGCGCCGTGAGCCCTTCAAAGATCTCGCCAAGATACGTCGCCTCCGGCGCGCCTGTGGCCTTGTCGGGATCCATCGACTCTGGCTCTGTGCCGAAAATCGCGCGGATCGTCATGTCGTCGCCATTCTTCGCCGCCTCGCCGCCGCATCCGGCAAACACCGAACATGCCGTCAGCGCCGCGAGCACCATCGTGAGCAATTTTTTCTTTTTTGTCATGGTCCTGTCTCCTTCGAGCCATCACCTCCCCCTCAGGATGATGACAACTTGTTGGATACGTCCGCAAACAAGTACGGAAGCACCGGGTACCCAGTGCTTCCGTTTAGCGCTAAATACTTGTGTACGCAACACAAGTGCTATTGTATACTCTTTTGGATAAATTTACAAGTTTACAATCGTTTGTATACAAGATTCATTTCACAGCACGCGTAGCTGCCCGCGCTTTCTTCCACTGCCAGACGCAACGCATACCCTTGTGCATCTCGGGCAGTACAAAGCAGCGGCAGCAAGAAACACAGATCGATTTTTCGCCACCTGCGAGTTCCTTGGGAACAAAATTGGGCTCGGCGATCAGCGAACGTGAGAGCGAGACCATCTCAAAGCCATGCGCGAGCACGATTTCCATGTCCGCGAGCGAGCGCACGCCGCCGACAAGGCTCATGGCCTGCTCTGGCACGGCTTTCTTGAGCGCCGTGCCCTCTTCGAGGTAGTAGAGTGTCGCGCCTTTGGGCTGATTGATGAAATCGACGCCCGAGAGCTCGACAAGCTCGACGCCGAGCTTGTGGCACTCCTGCAGCATATAGACCATGGCGTCGTGGTAGCCCGCATGGTCTTCATGCTCCGTGTCGAGATTGATCTTGAGGAGCACAGGGAACGCGTCGCCGCATTTTGCGTGGATGCCCTCGATGATCTCGCGCACGATGCGGAAGCGGTTTTCCACGCTGCCACCATATGCGTCCGTGCGCGTGTTGAACGTCGGGTCGAGGAAGCGCGAAAGAAGATACGAATGCGCCGCATGGAGCTGGACGCCGTCAACGCCTGCATATTTCAGACGCGCGGCCGCGAGCACGAAGTTCGATACGATATGATGGATCTCGTCGACCGTCAGCTCGCGCGCATGGCGGTTCTTCTTGAGGTCGCGCGCTGTGACGTCGGCGAGGTCGTCGACGCCGATGGCGCGCGGGCCGGCGTGCGAGATCTGTGGCACAAATGCCGCGCCCTCTTTATGCGCGATGTCCGCCGCTTTGCGGAACTGGTCGATATAGCTGTCATCAAAGATATTGACTTGCTGCTTGTTCGCGCGGCCGAGCGGATCGACGCAGCAGTGGCCCGTGATGATGAGGCCGACGCCATTTCGGGCAAGCGTTTCGTACATGGCGTATTCTTCGTCCGTCATGCGGCCATCTTCGGACGGGAGGAAGCTGTGCGTGGCCGAGCGCATGATGCGGTTCTTGATGGAAAGATGCGGGAGATTGAGCGGGGATTCGATGGGGCTCATGGTCTGCTCCTTTCAGAAAAATTGCGGTATGTTCAAATGAAAACGTATTTATGAAGAAAGCTCCCCTCGGGGAGCTTTCTTCCTTCGCAGATAACAATCCTGCAAATGGTTCATTCCTACCTTCGACACTCCCCCCGCCGCTCACGCGGCCCGTCCCCCCTCGGGGAGGGGGGCTGCTGTATAAGGAGCGTTCAGTATTTTTACCTGTCTACTCTCTGGATGTCGGCACCGAGACCGACGAGCTTGCCGACGAGGTCATCATAACCGCGGTCGATGTGATGGATGTAGCCCACCTGCGTCTCGCCTTCGGCGACGAGGCCCGCGAGCACCATAGCGGCACCAGCGCGGAGGTCTGTCGCCTTGACCTGGCACCCCGTGAGCTTCTCTACGCCCTCGACAACGGACGTGCGACCATCGATGCGGATGTTCGCACCCATGCGCTTGAGTTCGTCGACATGCATGAAGCGGTTTTCGAAGACGGTCTCTGTCACGCAGCCCGTGCCCTCGGAGACCGTCAACATGGCCATAAACTGCGCCTGCATGTCCGTTGGGAAACCGGGATACGGCATCGTCTTGATGTCGACGGCCTTCGTTTTCTTGTCGCAGCGCACACGGATGCCGTCAACGTCTTCGACGATCTCGACGCCGGCTTCCTTGAGCTTCGCGATGACGGGCTTCAGATGCTCGCTGATCGCATTTTCGACATAGATGTCGCCCTGCGTCATGGCAGCGGCAACCATGTACGTGCCGGCCTCGATGCGGTCGGGGATGATCGTGTAGTCGCGGCCGACGAGCTTCGGCGCGCCATCGATCTTGATGACATTCGTGCCCGCACCGCGAATCTTCGCGCCCATGACGTTGAGATAGTTCGCGAGATCGACGATCTCGGGTTCTTGTGCCGGATTCTCAAGAATCGTCTGGCCTTCGGCCATCGACGCAGCCATGAGGATGTTTTCCGTTGCGCCGACGCTCGGAAAATCGAGATAAATGCGCGTGCCCTTGAGCCCTTCAGGAGCCGAGGCCTCGATGAAGCCATGGCCGATCTCGATCTTTGCACCGAGCGCCTCAAAGCCTTTGAGATGCAAGTCGATCGGACGCGTGCCGATCGCGCAGCCGCCCGGTAGCGAGATCTTCGCTTTGCCGCAACGCGCCAAGAGCGGCCCCATGATGAGGAACGAAGCGCGCATCTTGCGTACGAGGTCATACGGAGCCTCGCAGCTGCCGATGGTCTTCGCATCGACGCGGAGCTGATGCTTCCCTGCATCGAATTCCGCCTGGACGCCGAGGCGGTTCAGCACTTCGGTGATCGTCGTGACGTCCTCGAGTGCCGGCACCTCGTCGAGCACGCTGACCGTATCCTGCCCGAGGAGCGTCGCAGCGATGATCGGCAGCACGGCGTTCTTCGCCCCACTGATCTTCACGCGCCCCTCGAGCCGACGGCCGCCATGTATAATCAACTTTTCCATTTGAAGTCGTTGTTCCCCCTAAAAAATCTGAAGCAATCTATCCTATCTTATCATCTGCTTTGTGCTTTCGCAAGGCCGCCGCAAAAAACTAGTCATTCGCCCTATGGTCGACATGGAGCACGGTATGGATGACGTTGTCGATGATATACTTCGTCTCAAATTTTGACTGTCCTTCCGTCTGGGGTTTCTTGTCTCCCGGAAGGAGCTCGATCTTGTGCTGTTTCTTTTCTTCTGCCGCAGCACGTTTGGCAGCTTCGGCCGTCTCGCGCAGGACGCGTTTCTGCTCACGCTCCGAGAGCGGTTGCGCAGCCGCGCCTGGTGCGATGATGATTTCGTTGTTACGACCGGTTTCCGCCAGCGAGCGGAGCTTGTCCGTCGTCGTTTGCATCTTGTTCTCGTCCTGCACCGTGACGCCCGTCGTCTGCTGCAGGAGCATGAGCGGCGTCACGGGCACCATGCCGCCACCACGCACATCGAGGTTGAGCGTGCCATCGCGCTGGGCTTTCGGCACGGTGAACGGGATCGTCAGCGTCTCTTTCGCGCTGCGATACGGCTTGATCGTCGCCTTGATATTCACGGTTTCACCCGGGCGCACGGTCGTCTTTTCGGGAACGGCTGAAACGAGCGTTGCCGTCTTACGCCCCGGCGTGATGTCGACATCGACTTGCACGTCGATGATATCGGCTTCTTTATCCGTATCAGCACAGATGACCCCCATCGTCTGCATGAGCTCGCCAATCGCAACCTGTCCGACATCCGTCGTATTGTAGAACATGTTCTTGCGTTCGAACACGCCTTTCTTTGGCGCGACATTCGTACGCACCTTGAAACCGAGCGTCGCCGTGCTTTCACCGAGCGTATCGCTCGTCTTTGACACAGCAGCATAGGCGAGGCCTGCCGTCAGTTGTGGCAGATAGTCCTCATCATAAGCAATGCGGGCGGCATACGTCGTGTCGCGGCCGAGCGCCTCATCTTTGACGTGGATCTTCATCGGCACGACAGACGGGAACTCGCCAATGCGGCCCGAGATGCCCGTCTCGCGATCCTGATTGATGCGACCGATGATGCTGCCGACATTCGCGATCTTCATGCCGTTGCTCTGTCCAGAGATCGTGCCAACGACCGTTGCATCCGTCATGAAGTAATTGACATTGCCCTTGTGCAGGAACGGATGGCCAAACGCGAGGATGCGGTCGTCATCCGTCGCTGTGACCGTGCCCGTCGCGCCGACCGTGAAATCACCGCAGACAACAGCAACGCCGACAGCGCTACCTGGCTCGAGCCAAGCATCATAACGCGTTGTCGCCTTCCCTGCGCCACCGACGGATGTGAACTGCATGTCAGATGGCAAGCCGAGCGTATCATGCAGGAACTTCATGCCCGATGCCGTGAAACCAGAGACGAAAAGCTTCGTCTTTTGCTGATACGCCGGTGGATCGAGCGGCAAATTGCCGAAAGCATGGAACGCGCCAGCATCTGCCGACTGCGGCATCGATGCAATCGCTGCTGCAATCGCATCTTCCATGGCCTCTTCCCGATGAACGCGTTCCGACTCCTTGACTTCCTCGGCAGCGTCTTCGCGCACTTCTTCGGTCGCATCTTCCTTCTGGGTTTCTGCAGTGTCTTTCTTGTCTTTTTCGGCCTGTTCCTTCTTCGCCTTTTCTTTGTCCGCCGCATACTTCTTGAGGTCAAACGACTCGATGTGCGTCTTGTTCTTCGTATCCGGCATCGACCAGAGCGGCAGCATGTTTTCAATCGGCGTGATGAAGAACGTATACGGCGTCATCTCTTTGAGTCCAGCCGCGACGGCGCCAACGAGTTTGCCATCCACATAGACCGGGCTGCCGCTCATGCCCTGCAGGATACCGCCCGCTGCTTCGACGACAGGGCCCGAAGCCTTTGCCATGATCATGGGCGTCGAGCCTTTGCCGTTGTCCACCGTGCCGATGATGTCCACATGGAAATCGCGGATCTCTCCCGTATGGTCCACGACCGTATACGCCGTGCCCGCCATGCCCGGCGTGATCTCGCTCGTCTGCCAGATCTCTGGCAGCGCAGAAGCCGGGAGGAAGGAGCTGCCCCACATCGTCGCCGCAATCCCAAGCGCAACGACTTTTTTCAAATATCGATACAAAGTTTCACCCCATTGATGATTCCCACAGGATTCATTTCGTTTTTCAGTCAAACTTCATTATAGCATACTCCGCACCGCCTGCAAGCACAAAACATGGAATTTTAGCGCGGCAAAATGACAATCCCAAGGCCGATGCCGCGTTCGCGGCCATCGGACGGATTGTTCAGCACGCGACCACCTGCCAGAAGCTCGGACGAACCGCCGCCATCGAGGTTCAACGCGTCCTGTGCGCCGAACGCGATCAGGAGACGTGCCCACTCTGCGAGCGTCTGGCCGTGCGAACTCTGCTGGCGGCCATCGGCGACGGCGAGGAGGTACGTACCGCGCTTCGTCACGGCGAATGCGCTGCGCGGTTCGCGATGGAGATCGATGTCGCCGAGCTGCTCGGCTGTCGTCGTGACGTATGGTGCGCCATTCCGCACGAGGCGCGGCCCGACGCTGACGATTTCCTCTGCGCCTTGCCAGTCACTACCGAGGCTTTGCTCGATCTCGACTTCATCACCGATTTTGACGCCTGCGAACTTCGCCGCTGCCGCGCCATGGAGCGAGACGACCCAACCATTCGCGGGGATCGGCGAGTTGCCTTGGCGGATGGCCGTCACGCGGCCATCGACGACCGTGAGCTCGCGGCCGTATTCATTCGTGCGCGTCGTCTTGCCGTAATATTTATTGTAGAGAACGAGGCTGTCCGTGCCACGCTCGGCATCGACGCCGCCGACATACTGCGTGACGCCGCCCGCCGTGACCATGCCGCTATACGTGATCGTACCAAAGCGCGTCGTACCGTCCTTCATGCGGCCAACGGCGCTGCGCTCAATGTACGTCGTGCCGACGACGGAGCCGTCGATCATCGTGACGCCGATGAGGTCGCCGTTCCAGTTGAAAAATGATGCATTGATCGCAGCCGTTGCATTCTTATCATCCGAGATCGCGGAGAGCTTCGCGAGTCCTGGCACCTGGCCCTGGCCGAGCACAGGTTTCCACGTATACTGTTCGGGATCGACGTCGAGGAAATAGGCCGTGAGCCAGCCGTTGTCTTGCCAGACGTTGTACGCATACTCCATGAGGCCGGGGGCGAGCTGATACGCGAGTGTGCCTTCCGGCAGACCAGCTTCTTGCGCCGCCCGTTTCGCTGCAGCGACCTCCGCGCTTGTCTTTTCCGCAGGCCTTCCCGCCTGCGCAGCATTTCCTGCCGCGCCCGTCTTGCTGGACGTTGCTGCGGAGGCTGGCATGGCATCGAGGAAGATGCGCGCAGGCTTTGCGAGGGCACCCGCCGTCACTTTGCAGCCTGCCGCGAGCTTCACTGTCACCTCGACTTCGCTGCCCTTGGCTGTCCATATCACGGACTGCACGCGACTGCCATGGAACGATGGCTCTGCGAGGCCAGATTTTGTGCGCACGCCTTTCAGCACGAGTGTGACCGTGCGGCCATCCGCCGACGTGTCGAGCTCGTAGTCCGCCGCCTCTGACAGGTCGAAAACGATGCGGTCATGATCCGACCCGGAGTGGAAGCGCAACGAGCTGAGGCTTGCTGCCTGTGCTGCTACAGGCAACAAGAAAAACGAAAAAAAGACGATCAGCGTCATAAAACGCTTGGAAAAACGCATAGGGATACCTCCAAGAAAACAAGCCTTTTCCCCGTTCGGCGTTGCCGCCTCTCATGGGAAAAGGCTCGTGTCAATGTGATCAACGATTTACGATTTCTGCTGTGCTTGCTGGGCACGGAGGGCGGCTGCCGTCTGCGCCATCGCCAAGGTCTTTTTGCGAACCTGCGTCGAGAGCTGACGATACAGCATGTCGCCAAGACCGATGCCACCGGCTTCTGCCATCTGCTTCGAGAGCTCGGAATCACGCATGTCCTCAAAGATCTTCGTCGCATTATCCTCGCCGAAGAGGCCGCCCTCATGGACGGTCGAACGCATCTCGCGGTACATCATGTTTAGGAACATGGCCTCAAAGCTCTTGCACGCCGCCTTGAGTGCTTTGTCCTCTTTTGCTGCGGCATCTGTGGCGTTACCAGCGGCCATGGCGTTCTGCGCATCCTGCGACGCGCGTTTCGCATCTTCGAGCATGCGATCGAACGAAGCAGCCGAAGCCGTCGCGTCAGCCGTCTGTGCCGTCATGTTCGGCTGCATGTTGGGCTGGAGCCCCAAAGGATTGATCTGCATAACCATCACCTTAAATCAACTCAAGCTCGGCGTGAAGCGCGCCGCTGGCTTTCATGGCCTGGAGGATCGAGATCGTGTCGCGCGGCGTCGCGCCGACGGCATTGAGCGCGCCGACGATATCGCTAACATTCGCCGTCGCGGGCAGGACGATCGTATTGCCCGGCTGATCCTTGACTTTCACGTTCGTATTATTCGCGACGATCGTGCTGCCGTACGACAGCGGATCGGGCTGGCTGACGTCCGTGTTCTTCTGCACGCGGATGGACAGGCCGCCCTGCGTAATGGCGCACTCATCGACAGAGACGTTGCCGCCCATGACGATCGTGCCCGTGCGCTCATTCATGACGACTTTCGCGATGGTATCCGGCACGACGGGCAGGTCTTCGAGGTTCGCAATGAAACCGACGACGTTGCCACGATAGTATGCTGGGACGTTGATATCGATGCGGCCAGGGTTCGAAGCGCGCGCGATGGCACCAAACTGGCTGTTGATGGACTGCACCATGCGCGATGCCGTCGTGAAATCCGGATTCGAAAGCGACAGCGAGAGCTTGCCGTCCTGTCCGAGATCATCCTCGACGCTACGCTCGACGATGGCACCATTCGGCGTCATGCCGACGGTCGGGAAGTTCTTCTGCGCCTTGTTGCCACTGCCACCGACGAGGAAACCGCCCGTCGAGACCGGCCCCTGCGCAACGGCATAGACCTCACCGTTGCCCGCTTTGAGTGGCGTCTGGATCAATGTGCCGCCCTGGATGCTGTCCGCATCGCCGATGGACGAGACCGTGACATCGATCGTGTCGCCCTCGCGCGTGAACGGCGGCAACGTCGCCGTGACCATGACGGCCGCAACGTTATCCGGCTTCAGGCTCGACGTGTTGATCGTGACGCCAAATGCCTTGAGCATGTTGCCGATGCTCTGGACGGTCTCGAGCGCCTTATTGGAATCGCCCGTGCCCGCAAGGCCGACGACGAGGCCGTAGCCGACGAGCTGGTTCGAGCGCACGCCCTGTACTTTCGCGATGTCCTTGATGCGCGTAACGGCCGACGCCGCATCGGCTGGTGCCGGCACCATCGAGACGCAGAAGGCCGCGAGGGAAAGGGCCGCTAAAACTTTCTTGATCATAAGCAGAAGCCTCCGAATCTGATGTTTAGAACAGGATATTGAAGATCTGCGTCAAGATGCCCTGTCGCTGTTTTGCATTCAGCGGGCCCTTACCATCGAAGCGCACGGTCGCATCGGCGATCTTCGACGACGGGATCGTGTTGTTCGCCGTGATGTCATCCTGACGGCAGACGCCGCGGAACGTGATCTTGTGCTCATTCTTGTTCTGCCAGATGGACTGCGTTCCCTCGACGACCATGTTGCCGTTCGGCTGGACTTCCGTGACGGTCACCGTCACGTTGCCAGAGACCGTATTCGTATCCTTTGCCGAGCCGTTCGCCTTGAAGCTGTCTGACCCACCGGCACTTGCCGCTTCGAGGAATGTAAACAAGCCGACGCCAGCATTGAGGTTGACGCTGCCGCTCTTGCTGTTGCTGCTCGACTTCGTCGCCGACGTCGAAGACGTCTCACTGATGATGATCGTAAGGATATCGCCGACATCATGTGCGCGACGATCCGAAAAGATATTTTGCACATAACCGCCGCCGCCCCAAAGCGACTGCGCAGAAGCCACAGGCGCGGCCTGTGGCACACCTGCAGGCGCCAATAGCGCCGCACCAGCGATGAGTGCAACCATGGTTTTCTTCATATTGTGGCACCTTCTTTGATGAAAACTGTCAATTTCCTACTTTGACCGTATGCGCATCGATGACGGTTCCGAGCAACACTTTGCCCGACCGCGCATTCTTCACGCGGATGCGATCGCCGACGCGGCCGCGCTGGAGGGCGATCCCCTCCGCTGTGACCTGGATGCCGTTGTAGTCCGTCAGGAGCGTCACGGGGGCGCTGACGTCAATGACGAGCGCACTCTGCAAGACGTTTTCCGTGATGGGCTTGCCCGCACTCAGATAGCGCGCGGGGACACGCCCTGCGATCTCGCTCGTCGCGTGCAGATACGTCGTCGCGGCATCATCGACCGTGACCTCGGCGAGCTTCACATCCGCTTCGCCAATCGTCGCATCCGGCTTCAAATCATGGGCCGCGACGAGCACCGTATCATACACCTTGACGCGATAATAGAGAATAGCCCGGCGATAAAAGACATCGTTGACATAGACCGATACATGGACTGGCGTCGTACCGGTATAGCGTACGGCCTTCGGCACATCGACTTCGCAGATGAGATTACCGCTCGGCACGCGCATATCTTGCACGTTGCGCGTCAATGTAGCCTCATGCCGACGCGTCTCGCCCGAAGCGGCGATGACAGCTTCGAGCTTTTCACTCGCATACTGCGCAAATTGCGCTGACGTGATCGTCTGCGGATAGCGCTCGGACTGTGTCCCGCCACCATAAGCGAATGCCACCGGCCCAGGAAAGAAGAAGCCACCCCATACAGCAACGAGCATGGAAATGGCGAGAATTCCCTTCTTCAGTTTCATCATAGATATCGTTCTTTACGCCGCTCAACGCTTCAGGCCATTCGCGATCTCCAGCATGGAATCCGACGTCGTGACCGCCTTCGAGTTCGACTCGTAAGCGCGCTGCGAAACAATCATGTTGACCATCTCATCAACGATCTGGACGCTCGACATCTCGAGCGTGCTTTGCGTCAGTGTGCCAGCACCATCCGTGCCCGGATTGCCCTCGATGGCATCGCCGGAAGCCTCGGAAACGACGAAGAGGTTCTTGCCGATCGCCGTGAGACCCGAAGGATTGACGAAGCGTGCGAGCGTGATCTGACCGACTTCCTGCTGCGTACCGCCGGCCGGCGTGCATGAGACACGGCCGTCCTGTGCGATGACGATGGAGTCGCTCGGTGCCGTCTCATCGATCGTGATGCCATCGGCAAGCGGATAGCCATCCGTCGTGACCATGCGGCGATCAGAATCGAGCTTGAACGAACCGTCGCGCGTGTAGGCCGTCGTGCCATCCGGCATCGTGATGCGGAAGAAGCCTTCGCCCTGGATGCCGATGTCCGTCGGGTTGTCCGTTGTCTGCAGCGGACCCTGCGAGAAGATGCGGTTCGTCGCGGCGACACGCGTGCCGAGGCCGATCTGCAGACCCGTCGGGTACTGGCTGTCGTTGCCAGATGCTGCGCCCGCCTCGCGGAGATTCTGATAAATGAGATCCTGGAACTCGGCGCGGACTTTCTTGCCACCGTACGTATTGACATTCGCGATGTTATGCGAAATGACATCCATATTCGTCTGCTGCCCCTTCATGCCCGAGGCGGCCGACCAAAGTGCTCGCATCATATGCTTGTTCCTCCCAAATCCTTTTGCTTTCCCGCACAAAACATCCCATGGAAACAAGATCCCCGGAAAAGCTTTTCTCCTATATATATCGGAGATTCCTGTAAAAACTTAAGTCCTTTTCAAAATTATTTTTGGAATCAGCTCAAACGGCCCACATCATTGACCGATTTGTCGAGCATCGAATCCTGTGTCGTGACAGATTTCGAGCCTGCTTCGTAAATGCGGTAGTTATTGATGAGCTGCACCATTTCCTCGACGACATTCGCATTCGAGCGCTCGAGCACACCCTGCTCGATCGTCCCCGTCGCAGGCTGTGGCTGCGCGCCCTGCTGCGGATAGTAGAGATTGTCACCCTGCTTCAGCAGTGCACGGCGATCCGCAAACTCGACGAATGCGAGCTGACCGACCTGCTGCTGGCCATCTTCGCCTGCGACACGCGCGAGAATCTGCCCCGTCTCACCGATGGAAACTTCCGTCGCATTCGCGGGGATCACGATCGGCTGGCCGTTCGCACCGAGGATGGCCTGGCCACGCACGTTCTGCAGCTGTCCCGTTGCCGAGCGGAAGAGAGCCCCGTCGCGCGTATAGCGCACACCCTGCGGCGTCTGCACTTCGAGGTAGCCGTTGCCGGCAATGGCGATGTCGTACGGATTGCCCGTCGTCTCAAAATTGCCCTGCGTGCGATCCGTCGCGATCTCCTGAATCTCCGAACCGAGGCCGAGCGTGCCGACGATGGGTGCCTGCCCACCGAGCGAAAAGCCTTTGAAGCTCGTCACATCGTTGCGCATATCCTTGTCATTGATGCGACGGATGAGCATCGGCTCGAATTCTTCCGAAATAGCGACATCCCGCTTGAAACCGTTCGTATTGACGTTCGCGAGGTTGTTCGAAATGACATCCGTGCGCTGCGTCTCCTGGATCATGCCGGCGGCCGCCGTATAAAGTCCACGCCACATAGGCTGCTCCCTTCTATCGATTCGTTCAAACTTATCTTTACTTTATAATATTTTCGCCGTAAAAAGTTGTTTTCCTTTTTTAGCGGCCCATTTTCAAATTCTGTGCCTTGCCGTCGAACTTCGCAAACGTGTCAAGTGCTTTGCCGCAGCCGAGAGCAACACAGGAGAGCGGATCGTCGGCGAGTGCCGTCGGGATCTCCGTCTCGCGGCGGATGAGCTCGTCAAGGCCGTAAAGCATCGCGCCGCCGCCCGTCAGGATGATGCCGCGATCCATGATGTCGGCGGAGAGCTCCGGCGGCGTCTCCTCGAGGACTTTTTTGACCTGATCGACGATGCGCGTAACGGAGAGGTTCATGGCCTCTGCTGCCTGCGCCGTCGTGATGACAAGATTTTTCGGCAGGCCCGTCAGCATGTCACGGCCCCGGATATCCATTTCCTCCGTGCGCGCTTCCGCAAATGCCGCGCCGACGTTCATCTTGATGTCCTCTGCCGTGCGTTCACCGATCATCATATTGAACTCGCGCTTGACATACGCGATGATGTCCGAGTCGAACTTGTCGCCCGCGATGCGCAGGCTCGCGCTCGTGACGATGCCGCCGAGCGAGATGACGGCGATGTCCGTCGTGCCGCCGCCGATATCGACGACCATCGAGCCGCACGGCTCGACGATATCGAGGCCGGCGCCGAGCGCTGCCGCGAGCGGCTCCTCGATCAGCTGCGTATGGCGCGCGCCTGCCTGCTCCGCTGCTTCCTGCACGGCGCGCTGCTCGACCATCGTGCAGCCCGACGGGATGCAGATCATGATACGCGGGCGGAACACGAAGCTGTGGCCGACGACCTTCTCGATGAAGTGGCGCAGCATGCTCTCCGTGATGTCGTAGTCGGCGATGACGCCTTCCTTCAGCGGACGGATCGCGACGATGTTGCCCGGCGTACGGCCGATCATGCGACGCGCCTCCTCGCCGATGGCGAGCACGCGGTTCGTATCCTTGTCCACCGCCACGACGGACGGTTCGCGCAACACGATGCCCTTGTTCTTTACATAAATCAGCACGTTCGCCGTGCCGAGGTCGATACCGATATCCATGGACATTCCAAACATGTTTCTTGTTACCCCTTTTTCTATCAAAAAGTGCCCTCGCGGGCGTCAATATCTTTTTTAGCAGCGCTACCCGAAGGCACCGCCTGTCTCTATAATATAATATAAATTCCCCGCGAATACAATAGCCTTCAGCCTCATTTCAGCTACTATATATCAGCAGGTCACAAGATTGCAAATGCGTTTGTGGCACACGATAGTCAGATTCTATCTACTATTATCACTTGGTCTCAAAAATTCTTCCAGAAGCGGTCAAAATCCATTGACAAGCGCCATATACGGTGCTAGGATGAAAAGCGAAAGATATTTTTTTCACATAGCCATAACAGGGGGTTATCAAGAAACATGAACAACAGAAGAAAGATCGTCGTCATCGGTGCCAGCAACGTTGGCTCGGCTGTCGCCAACAAGATTGCGGACTTCCAGCTCGCGACGGAAGTCGCACTCATCGACCTCAACGAGGACAAGGCTTGGGGCGAGGCGATCGACTCCAGCCATGCGACGAGCTGCGTCTACAGCACGAACATCAAGTTCCACCTCGGCGACTATGATGACTGCAAGGATGCGAACATCATCGTCATCACGGCTGGCCCGTCCATCCGCCCGGGCGAGACGCCGGACCGCCTGAAGCTCGCTGGCGTCAACTCGAAGATCATGGCTTCTGTCATGGGCGAGATCGTCAAGCGCACGAAAGAGGCTATGATCATCGCGATCACGAACCCGCTCGACGTCGCAACGTACGTGCTCTCCACGCAGTTTGATTATCCCCGCAACCTCATTCTCGGCACGGGCACGATGCTCGAGACGTACCGTTTCCGCCGCATCCTCGCGAACAAGTACCAGGTGGATCCGAAGAACATCAGCGGCTTCGTGCTCGGCGAGCACGGCAACTCCGCGTTCGTCGCTTGGTCGACGACGGCTTGCGCCGGCTTCCCGATCGATGACCTCGACGAGTATTTCCATCACACGGAGAAACTCAGCCACAAGGGTGTCGAGGACGAGCTCGTGCAGGTCGCTTACGACGTCATCAACAAGAAGGGCTTCACGAACACGGGCATCGCAATGGCAGCTTGCCGCTTCATCAAGGCCGTGCTCTATGATGAGCATACGATTCTCCCGTGCTCGGCCGTCCTCGATGGCGAGTATGGCCTCCACGACGTCGCGCTGTCCATTCCGCGCATGATCTGCGCAGATGGCATCATGCGTTCGTTCGAGATCCATCTGACGGACGACGAGCTCGAGAAGCTCCATGCAGCAGCAAAGAGCGTCCGCGGCGCTCTCGATGGTGCTGGCATCAAATAATCGAATCTGATTTGATCGAAAAAATCCCCCGCAACCGATGGTTGCGGGGGATTTCTTTGCTTCAATGATCTTTTAGCAGGTATGGCACTTCTCGTAGATGCCGGCTTTCTTCAGCGTCTTGACGACGGTCTCGCCGATGTGGGCGACCGTGTCAGCGACTTCGATGCCAACAGCGTTCAGAGCCTTGATCTTGTCAGCTGCCGTGCCTTTGCCGCCGCTGATGATGGCGCCTGCATGGCCCATGCGTTTGCCCGGAGGCGCCTGACGGCCGGCGATGAAGGCCGTGACCGGCTTGTCCGGCATGTTCTCCTTGATCCACTTCGCGGCGTCTTCTTCGGCCGTGCCGCCGATTTCGCCGATCATGAGGACAGCGAGCGTGTCCGGATCGTTCTTGAATGCCTCAAGAGCGTCGATGAAGTCCGTGCCCTTGACGGGGTCACCGCCGATGCCGATGGCCGTCGTCTGGCCGATGCCGGCATTCGAGAGCTGGAACGTCGCTTCATACGTCAGCGTGCCGGAGCGGCTGATGACGCCGACGTGGCCTTTCTTGTGGATGTAGCCCGGGATGATGCCGAGCTTTGCTTCGTCCGTCGTGAGGATGCCCGGGCAGTTCGGCCCGATGAGGCGCGTCTTCTTGCCTTCCATGTAACGGCGGACGCGGATCATGTCCTGCACGGGGATGTGCTCCGTGATGCAGACGACGAGGTCGAGCTCTGCATCGACAGCTTCGAGGATGGAGTCTGCTGCGAACTTCGCGGGGACGAAGATGACGGATGCCGTTGCGCCCGTCGCCTCGACCGCGTCGCGCACCGTGTTGAAGACGGGGACGCCGCAAGCCGTCTGGCCAGCCTTGCCCGGCGTGACGCCGCCGACGACTTTCGTGCCGTAATCGATCATCTGCTGTGCATGGAACGAGGCAGCCTTGCCCGTGATGCCCTGCACGATGACCTTGGTATCTTTATTGACGTAAATTCCCATTTTTGTAAGCCCTCCTCACGCCTGCTCTGCTTCTTTGACGAGTTTGACGACGGTCTCGGCGCCGCCTTCCATCGTCGGTGCCATGATGACGTTCTTGATCGGCGTGTCCTTCAGGATCTGACGGCCGATCTCGACGTTCGTGCCTTCGAGGCGGACGACGACCGGAACCGGCAGGGACTTTCCATCCTCGGAGATGATCTTCGCTGCATCGACGATACCCTGTGCGACGAGGTCGCAACGGTTGATGCCGCCGAAGATGTTGACGAAGATGCCTTTTGCCTGGCCGCCATCGAGCATGATGCGGAATGCTGCCGCGATCTTCTCCGGCGTGGAGTCACCACCGACATCGAGGAAGTTCGCCGGCTCGCCGCCATAGAACTTGATGATGTCGACCGTTGCCATGGCAAGGCCGGCGCCATTGACCATGCAGGCGACGTCGCCGCCGAGGTTGACGTAGTTCAGGCCTTCTTTTGCTGCTGCGAGTTCTTTCGGATCTTCCTCCGTCACGTCGCGGAGCTCTTCGATGTCCGGATGACGGAACAGAGCGCTGTCGTCAAAGTTCAGCTTCGCATCGAGTGCGATGACATCCATTTCCTTCGTGAGGACGAGCGGGTTGATCTCGGCGAGGCTGCAATCCTTGCCGATGAATGCCGCATAGAGGCACGTCATGAGCTTCGTTGCCTTGCGAATGGCTTCTTTCGGCAGGTGCAAGCCGTATGCCATGCGCTGTGCCTGGAACGGTGCGAGACCGATAGCCGGGTCGATCGTCTCCGTCAGGATCTTGTCCGGCATCTCTGCTGCGACTTTCTCGATCTCCATGCCGCCTTCTTCCGAGCCCATCATGACGACGCGGCCCGACTTGCGGTCGGTGACGAACGAGAGGTAGTACTCTTTCTCGATGTTCGAGCCAGCTTCGATGAGCAGGCGATGAACTTCCTTGCCCTGCGGGCCCGTCTGCTTCGTGACAAGCGTCTTGCCGAGCAGTTCTTTTGCGTAAGCGCGAACTTCATCCTCGGTTTTCGCGATCTTGACGCCGCCGGCTTTGCCGCGGCCGCCTGCATGGATCTGCGCTTTGACGACGACGACCGGCGTGCCGAGCTTCTTCGCGTTCTCGACGGCCTCGTCGACCGAGAAGGCCGGATAGCCTTCTGGCACGTTGACGCCGTACGATTTCAGGACGGCCTTGCTCTGGTACTCATGGATGTTCATTTCTTGTCCCCCTTGCTTAGGCTTCCAATTCTTATGCTGCCCCCGGCAGCAGAGTGTGTGTGATATATGTTGGCAGGAGCCCTGCCCCTGCGGCTGACAGATTTATTTGTCTCCGAGGACGAAGACCGTATGGGCTTCCCACGTCTCGCCTTTCTTCAGGAGCGGCTGCGGGAAGTTCGGGTTGGCCGGCGAATTTGGGAAGTACTGCGTCTCGAAGCAGAAGCCCGAACGGCGCACGAATTTCGTGCCATCCTTGCCGATTTCGCCATTGAGGAAGTTGCCCGTGTAGAACTGCATGCCCGGCTGCGTCGTGTAGCACGTCAGCGTGAGGCCTGTTTTGTCGGATTCGGCATAGGCTGCTTTGTGGAGCTCGCCATCGTTGTAGTCGATCGGGCAGTGGATGTCGAAACCGAACATCCCCGGCTTCAGCTCGCTGTCAGCGGCATCGCCGCGCAGTACCCAGTTGTGGTCGTAGCCCTGCCCCATCTGAAGCTCGTCGAAATCATCGTCGATGTGGTCGCCGATGCGCGTGAGCTCGCGGAGATCCATCGGCGTGCCCGCGACATCGAGGATGCGGCCGTCCGGCAACGACTCGCTGTCGGCCCATGTGTACTTGTCGGCGAAGATCTGGACTTTCTGGTCGAGCACGGGGCCACCTGCAAAACCATTGAGGTTGAAGTACGAATGGTTCGTGAGGTTGATGATCGTGTCCTGATCCGACACAGCTTCGTAGCGGATGGAGAGCTCGTTGTCATTCGAAAGCGCGTACGTGACGGCGACCTTCATGTTGCCAGGGTAGCCGCCCTCGCCATCGGGGCTCTCGAGCGTGAATTTCACGCCCGTGTCCGTCTCCTCGGCGTCCCAGACTTTGTTGTGGAAGCCAGGGTTGCCGCCGTGGATGTGGTTCTGCATGTGGCTGCCCGTATTGAGGTCGAGCTGGTACGTCTTTCCACCGATCGTGACCTTGCCGCCTGCAATACGGTTCGCGTGGCGGCCGACGATGCCGCCCATGCTTGTATCGTCTTTTTCGTAGTCCGCGGCTTTGTCATAGCCGAGCACGACATCGACGAACTTGCCGTCTTTGTCCATCTTGCGCCACTTCACGAGGCGAGCGCCATACGTCGTGATGGAAGCCTCGGTTCCTTTCGTGTTCCGCAGCGTGTAGAGGAACACCTCCGTTCCATCGCTGAGTTTGCCGAATGCTTCCTTCCGAATCTTCGCCATCTCAAAAGAACCTCCCCGAGTTGCGCGGAATTGCGCAACAATTGTTTATAATTGATAACTTTTTAGAACAATTTATGCTTCCAGTTTACCGCGTCCGAAAACGTTTGTCAATGGTAAATACCACGTAAATCGATATAAATAAGAACTATCTCTTATAGCCGCGCTACATCAATCGCCGCAAGGTCATCGACGATGACGTCGGCACGCGACAGATCCTGCACGCCAGAATGCGGACTGCGGAAGCCGATGCAGCGCATGCCCGCGCCTTTCGCCGCCGCGACGCCAGCCGACGTGTCCTCGAGCACCGTGCAGGCTGCGGGCGGGGCTCCGAGTGCCTCGGCGCTCAGGCGATAGATGGCGGGGGCAGGCTTGCTCTTTGGCAGGTCGGCACCGGAGATGACGGACGTGAACACGTCCTCGAGCTGCCAGTCGCGCAGGATCGCATCGACGACGCGCCGCCACGAGCTCGTCGCGAGCGCGAGCGGCACGCCCGCCGCCTGCAAGCGCCCGATGAGGTCGAGACTCCCGTCGATCGGCGTGAGCGCCCCTTCCTCGACGAGTTCGAGGTAACGGCGGTGCTTGTAGTCCGCGATCTCTTCCGCCGTCACATCCGTGCGATGCTCGCGCGCTAGTACATCAGAAAAGATGTCCGCACTCGTGCGCCCCATGTACTGCGCGAGCTCGCCCGCATCGAAATGCAGCCCGAAATGCTCGAACGTCTCCATCTTCACGCGACTATGCAGCGGCTCGCTGTCCACGATGACGCCATCCATATCGAAGATAAATGCCTTCACGTTGACTCCTTTTCCATTTCTTTCAAGAGGTTCCAGAAATCCTGCTGCGGCATCGGACGCGCAAAGTGGTAGCCCTGCATGCGATCACAGCCGATGCCTGCGAGATACTCCACCTGCTCATCTGTCTCGACGCCTTCGACGATGAAGTCTGTTTGGATCGCGCGGACGGTCTGCACGATCCCTTTCAAAATCGCACGGGCGCGCTCTTCATTTCCGCCGCGCAGGAAGCGCATATCGAGTTTCATCACGTCAATCGGCAGATCTTTGAGCACGCGCAATGATGACGTGCCGCTGCCGAAATTGTCCATGAGCACAATGAACCCGCGCGCATGAAATTCTTCGAGTGCCTGAGCGATCTGCTGCGGATTCTCCGCGTACGACTGCTCCGTGATCTCGAGCTGGAGCATCCACGGTTCGAGCTTGTAGCGCTGCACGAGCTCCGTCAGGAAATCGAGCAGGCCGTGGTTGTAGAAATTCAACCGCGAGACATTGACGGAGACGGGGACGACATGGCCGTACTGCTCTTTTTCCGCTGCGAGGAACTTCGCAACTTCTTCCCAGACATAGCGGTCGAGGCGCACGATGAAGCCGTTGTGCTCAAAAAGAGGAATGAACAAGCCCGGCGAGATCAACCCCTCGGACGGGTGCTGCCAGCGCACGAGGCCCTCGGCCTGCAGGATCTTGCCTTCCTTCGCGCTGTAAACGGGCTGGAAGTAGACTTCGAACTGCCGTTCCTGCAGCGCGAACTCCATGTCGCGCAGGATCATCTGCTCGTGCAGCATCTGCTCGCGCATCTTTGCATCATAAATATAGACGCGCTGGAGGTGGCTGCCATGCACCTGCCGCTCCGCGAAGCGCGCGCGGTCGATCATCTGGTCGACGGGCAGGTAGATGTTTTCCACGGGATAGACGCCTGCGTAGAACAGCACGTTGTGCGCGATGCCGAGCGACTGGATCGTGTTGTCGAGCCCTGCGATGAGCGTCTCGACCGTGATGGTGTTGCGCGGCAGGCAGAGGACGAAATGGTCGGTTTCGAGGCGACCGCAGGTGCCAAGACTCCCTGCCGCTGCCTGCAAATAAAACGCCGCCGTCTTGAGGATCAGGTTGCCCGTCTCCACATGGAACAGGTCATTGATGACGCCGAACGCATCGATGTCGAAATAAATGACGTCATAGGGGACATTCTCATTTTTCTGCAGGAGCGCAGCTGTCCGCTGGTAGAACGTCTCGCGGTTGTAGATGCCCGTCAGGCGGTCTTCTTCGATGGAACGATGCATCTCTTTGAGTTGCTCGTCCTTCGCCGTCTGCATCGCCTTGCGCCACTCGTTCTCCACCTGTGCGATCGCATTGCGCACGCGGCGGCGCACGAGGCGCAAGTTGAGCGGCTTCGTCACGAAATCGGACGCGCCCATCTCGATGGCGCGCGCCTGTCCATCATGATCGCCTTGCGTCGTCATGGCGATGACAGGCAGCTCGACAAATGTATCGTGGCAGCGCAAATAGGCGAGCACCTCAAAGCCATCCATGACGGGCATGGCGAGATCCAAAAGCACGACGACAACATTCTGCGTGCGGAGCTTTTCGAGCGCCTCCTGGCCATTTGCCGCCTCGATGACCTCGAACTGGTCTGAAAAGATCTGCCGGAGGATCGTGCGGTTGATTTCCGCATCATCCACGACGAGCATCTCCTGTTTCCTTTTCACCAAAATCGCCTCTCTATCCTGAAACCGCTGACGCGATATTTTCCTTACCTGTATATTCCACAAAGAAGGGCCGTTTCCCTGCCGAGGGAAGCGGCCCTTGCAAAAAAAGGTGATGCGCACTCAATCTTCGATGGCGGACAGATTGTCCTTGTCGATGATCCTCGGCGTGCAAAGATACGTCGGCACCGTGATGACGCCGTTGCTGTACGAGGAAACATCATTGATTTCTGGCTGCGACCCATCGACGACCGCCTTGATCATGCGAAGGCATTTCTGGTTGAGCACGATAGAATCTTTCTGGATAGAGAACGCCATTTTGCCCGTACGGATGTAATCCCGCGCTTTCTTGTCCGCGTCCTGTCCCGTGATGAGCGGCCACGCCCCGCCATATCCCGCCAGCCCGTCGATGACGCCATAGGCGATGCCGTCCGACGCCGCGACAACGATGTCGAGCGGCTGGCCCTGATAGTAGTTCGAGACGAGCTCCTTCATGCGCGCCTCCGCGTTCTTGCCGTCCCAGTTCTTGATCGCGCTCGACGCGTAGTCAGACTGACCGGACGGCACGCGCAACTGCCCATTGTCGAAATACGGCTTCAGCACGTCATATGCTCCTTGGTACATGAGCTTCGCGTTGCTGTCCGTATCGCTGCCGGAAAAGAATTCGACATTGTACGGGCCGCCGCCATTCCGAAGATTCATCTTCTGCACGATGTATTTTCCCATCGCCTCGCCGACGCCGTAATTATCGAACGTGACATAGTAACTGACCGCATCCGTATCCGGCGTGAGGTTGTCGTAATCTATGATCGGGATATGCGCCTCCTTGGCTTTTTCAAAGCCTTCGCGCAGGTTCTTGATGTCACCGCCCGCGATCACGATGCAATCGACCTTGTTTGCGACAGCCGCTTCGATGGCCGCTGTCTGATCCTGTTCCGTTGTAAAGACCGTGAGCTCCGCCTGCATCCCGTCCTGCTCGAGCTGTTCCTTCATCATCTGCCCGCCCTCGGTCCAGCGGATTGGCTCATGGGAAAAGAGCAGCGCGACTTTCTTCTGATGCTGCTCTCCGCAGCCTGCCGTCAGGAATGCGCAGGCGAGCAGCACGACGAGCATGAGCACGGCCGCACGGCTGAAATATTTCATCATATGCAACTTCACCTTCATGACCCCCTCAGATCCGGAACTTCGCGGCTTCTTCCTGCAACTTATGGGAGAGCTCGAGCAGCTTCCTGCTCGCTTCGGCAACATTGTCCATCGTCGCTGCCTGCTCTTCCGTCGCTGCGGAGACGGACTCCGTCTCCGTCGCAACATCCTTGCTGGAAGAATGGATATCTTCCATGACCGCCACGATCTTTTCCGCGCGGCCGGCGGATGCGCGCGCCCCCGAAAGGATGGCCTCTGCCTGCTGCGTGAGGCTGCTGACCGCTTCCGTGATCGTCTGAAACGCCTCGCCTGCCTGCGCGATGACCGTGCGCCCTTCCTCGACATCTTTCGTGCCCTGCTCCATGCGCATGACAGCTTCCTGCGTCTCGTTCTGGATGGAGGAAATGAGCGCCGCGATCTTCGATGCGGCACTCCCCGATTCCTCTGCGAGCTTGCGCACTTCGTCGGCAACAACGGCGAAGCCGCGCCCCGCCTCGCCCGCGCGTGCCGCCTCAATGGCCGCATTGAGCGCGAGGAGGTTCGTCTGCTCCGCGATGGAAGAAATCGTATCGGAAATTTGCCCGATTTCCGATGAGCGCTCCGCGAGCATGCGGATGGCATGTGCCGACTGCTCGACAGAATCCGAGATCTCCGTCATCTGCGTGACGGCACCTGTCACGGCATCGCGGCCCTGCTCTGCAATCGCATCGACACGATCCGCCGCCGTGTTCGACGCCTCCGCTTTCTGCTCGAAACCATGGAGCTCCTGCGCCATGGCGACGATCTCCGTGCTCGACAAATCAATCTTCCGCTCCTGTTCCGACGCCGACATCGCGACATTCGTGACAGACTGCGCGACCTGCTGCGTCGCGTCGGCCGACTGGTTCGCATTCTCTGTCAGGTTCCCAGCAAACGACGCAACATCATGCGCCGTTGTCTGGATGTTCTCGATGAGGTCGTGCAGATTCCCGACCGTCTCTTTGTACGCTCCTGTCAGCACGCCGAATTCATCGCTTGACCGGACCTCGACCGGCACCGTCAGATTGCCGTCCGCGACTTCTTTTGAGATGCCCATGAGATACGCCACGGAGTGATTGATCGTCCGGCTCAGGTACGTCGCCATAAACATCGCAAGCAGCAAGAGCAGGACGGTCACTCATCAGCCTTGTCCCCCGAAAGCAATGGTTCGATCACGTCAAACGTAATGTCCATCTGGCTGGAAAGGCCGCGCATCTGCTGCGACGCATAAATCTGGTCGGAAATCGTCGTGGCGCCCGCCATCGAGTGCTCCGCCTTCCGATAAATCGCCAGCGCACGGCTCGACTGCGACAACGCGAGCACATGGTTCAGATGCTCCGTCGCAATGCGCATCGCATTGCTGTTGATCGCATAGAGCGTATAGCCCGAATACAGGCAGACACATGCAAAGATGGCAATGAGCCCGCCAAAGACCGCATAGAGTTTCTGCCGGATGGTCAAACGATCCATCATGCTTCCTCCCCTTCCCCAAAAATCCTCACATTGACACATGTTCTGTCGAAGTTCTATAGACGAAGTCTCACTGTTTCACCGCATGGATATCGTCGATATAGAAATGCGAATCGACCGCGTCGTCGCCGACGGTGTTGCAGTAGATGGCAAAATGCTGCAAGCGCTCGGGGTGGAACGTGCCGCCGTTCTTGCCGACGAAATCCTTGAATGGCACATACGCGAGCGCGATGGCCTGCGCCGTCTTTGCCGGCTGCGCGGCGGCAGCCACGGCAGGCGGCATGAGAGCAGCGAACGGGAACGAAAGCGCAGCAGAGAGCGTCAGCGGCAAAACGCGCCGCAGCAATTTGTCCTTCATTTATGAATCCTCCTGTCACGCTTTCGGGAGATACTTGTTGAGCTTTTCCTTGATGGCATCTTCTTTCATGCCGAGCAGCAGGCAGGTCTGTACCGTCTGCTCGAATCGGCTCTCCGGGATGCCGTTCTCCTTCGCATAAGCTTCCAGATGTTCATACGTCTCGCGCCAAGCTTCTTTGATCTTCATTTTCTTCAACATGAGCTGCCCCTCCTGCAGTATCGCAAATGGAATTGAAAAGAATTGATTTTATGCGCTCATTATAATATAAAAGTTATTCTTTTTCAATATAAAAATACATTTTTTGAAGATTCATCTTGTCGAGCTCCTGCTGCGGAACATGCTTGCACATCCCTTCCATTCACGCTAGAATAAAGGAAAGCCCAGCTGCAAAGGAGGTCACTGCCATGGACAATCTCGCCTATAAGGAACCGCCGCGCGTCGAGCGCATCGAAGGAAAGACATATCTGATGTCGCCACGACCGCGTGTCAGTCACAACCGCGTCGCGTTCCGCATCGCGCACATTTTCGCAAACTATCTTGAGGGGAAAACCTGCGTTCCATTTGCCGACGGTACAGACGTCCATCTCGACAACGAAAACACGTACATCCCCGACGCGATGATTGTCTGCGATCCTTCCATCATCAAGGACGACGGCATCTATGGTGCGCCTGATCTCGTCGTCGAAGTCTTGTCGCCGTCGACGATGCAGCATGACCGCGGGCCGAAGATGCGCCATTATGCAGCTGCCGGCGTCAGGGAATATTGGATCGTTTCGCCGATCGGGCTGTCGGTCGAAGTCTATTACAATCAGGACGGCATCTTCGTGCTCGATGCGGCTTATACCGTCTACTCGGATTGGGATCTCGAGCGCATGGACGAGGACGAGCGCAAGGCCATCCGCTATGAGATTCCCGTTTCGCTCTACAAAGACTTCTGCGTGAATGTCAAAGACGTATTCAAGGATATTGTCCATGCGTGATTCGCATCCATTGCATAAAAACGAGGCTGCCACCACCAGCATTTTGCTGACGGGGACAGCCTCGTTTTCTGTTTCACGAACGCGTAGGATCACGCGGTCATCCATGTTTCTTCTTGAGTGGTTCTTTCTCGATGCAGTAGCTGTTGTGCTGCGTGACTTTTGCGCAGTAGCCGGGCAGGACGACGATCGTCGTCGTCGGTTCTTCGATGATGGCGGGGCCGTGGACGGTGATGCCGTAATAGAGGCGGTCGCCGTGGAAGACCGGCGTCATCTTGAGGTCGTCGTATTCTTTGAAGAAGACTTTGCGGAACGACGAGGAGAGGCCTTCTTCATAGGCGAGGTCGCGGTTCTCTGGGAGCTGCGCCTCCGGCAGCACGGCTTCGCGCTCGTGCTTGCCGATGGCCTTGACGCGCCATGTCACGCATTCGATGTACGTGTTGTCGCGGATGGAGAACGTGCGCTCGTGCTCTTTATGGAACGCTTCTTCCATCGCTTTGACGCCAGCTGGCGTGACTTCGAAATTCTCATTGATGAATGGCGTAACGTTCACCGGCAGCTCGTAGACTTGGAAGGGATAGTGCGCCTCCATGTAGACTTCGATGCGCTGCTGGGCTGGCGCGATCTTGTTGCGCGCGAAGAACTGCTTTGCCTGCTCACGCAACGCCTGCAGGACTTTCGCGACGCCTTTGAAATCAAACTGCGCCGTCGTCGTGTAATGGCTGCCGCTGTACTCGGAGACGATGTCGGAGAACAGGCCGCCAGCCGCCGAGAGCCCGCCAGCCGTGCGCGGAATCAAGAGGCGCTGCATCTCGAGCCCTTCCGCGAGCGCGATGGCATGCAGGCCGCAAGCGCCGCCGCCCGCGACCATGGCGTACGAGCGCGGGTCGATGCCCTGCCAAATCGTGATGTCCTTGATGGCCGCGATCATGTTGACGTTGACGGTCGCCCAGATGGAATACGCGGCTTCCATGACCGTGATGCCGAGCGGCTCGGCGACGTGCTTCTTGATGGCTTCGCGCGCGAGCTCGGGATAGAGCTTCATGCGGCCGTCGTTGAAGAAATCAGGGTTCAAGTAGCCGAGCACGCAGTTCGCGTCCGTGACGGTCGGCAGCGTGCCGCCGCGGTTATAGCACGCAGGACCCGGCACGGAACCAGCGCTGCGCGGCCCGACGCGGAGCATGCCGCCATTGTCGACCCACGCGATCGAGCCGCCGCCCGCGCCGATGCTGTGGACGTTGACGCGGGAAATGCCGGGAATCTCGTCGCCGATGATGGCTTCTTTCGACACGGAGATCTCGTCGTTGATGACGCAGCTGACGTCGAATGTCGTGCCGCCCATGTCGAGCACGACGGCGTTCTGCTCGCCGAGGTCGTCCTCAGCGTACTTGCGTCCGGCAATCGGTGCCATGGACGGGCCGGAATCGACGGAGTACAGCGGGCGGTTCACGATCTCGTTCGTGCTCATGACGCCGCCAGCGGAATTTAGCATGCCGACTTTGCCGATGAAGCCAGCGTCGTTCAGACGCCCATTGAGGTCGTTCGCGTAGCTTGAGATGAGCTTGCGGAGCGACGCGTCCATCGCGGCCGACACCCAGCGGCGGTACTCGCGGTTGCTTGGGTTGACCTCCGACGACAGCACGACCGTAACGTCCGGCCAGACTTCGTGGATGAGCTCAGCCGCGCGCTGCTCATGCGCGGGGTTCACCGTCGACCAGAGGAAGCAGACGGCGATGGCTTCGACGTTGTAGCCCTTGAGCTTCAGCGTCTGTGCCTTCACGGCTTCTTCGTCAAGCGGCGTGTCGATGCCGCCTTCGGCGTTGATGCGCTCTTTGACCGGCAGTGTCAGATAGCGCGGCACGAAGGGCTCGGGATAATCGAGGAACATGTCAAACGGGTTCTTGTTCGGCCCTTCGCGGAACAGGAAGACGTCGCGGAAGCCCTCGGTACAGAGGATGCCGACCTTGCCGCATTTTTTCTCGACGACGGCATTCGTCGCGATCGTCGAGCCGTGCGTGAAGAGTCCGGCGTTCACGACGCTGATGTCCTTGAGGAAATCGTCGAATGGTTCCTCGTAGTGCTCGGACGCGACACGCAGGGCGCCGAGAATGCCCTCCGTCCAGTCATGCGGCGTCGTCGGAGACTTGAAGACATTGACCGATCCATTTTCATCGACGACGGCTGCGTCCGTGAACGTCCCGCCGACATCGACACAAGCATATTTCGACATGATGATTTCCTCCCCTCAAGCACCCTTGGCCACCGTTGCATCTTCGTCCGTCTCCGCAGCGCCGCCCATGGCCAGCGCTTTCGCCGAACGTTCCGCACGCATCTTCGCGCGGAGCTGCTTCGTCGCGGCAACGTCCGGCACGAAGTGCTCATGGCTGTCATCGACGACGACGCCATACGTCTTCGCGGCAAATTCCTTCGTGATCCACTCTTCCCTCACGCGGTGGCAGACGAGCTCGGGATCGCGCTCGAGCGGGTCGCCATAGCCGCCGCCGGACGAGCTTTCCGAGACAATGGCTTCTTTCTTCGTGATGACGGGCTCCGCGAAAGGCGGCAGCTCCGCGCGCGATGCTTCCCCCTCGGCGAGCTTGTATTTCCAAGCCGCCGAACGATGACCGTCAAGGCCGCCCGCCGCCCCTTTCGGCGGGTTCGCGATGCCATCGCAGCTGTAGGCGCAGACGACGGGATCGTGGCGCGCTGTCATGACGAACTTGCACGATGGCGCCGAGTCGTACTGACCCGCACCGACAGAGTTCGGAAGGATCTCTTCCGACACGACTTTGAATGGATACTGCTGTTCGAGCACTTCCGTCGAGTTCCAGTTCATCGCGCCGCCCGTGACGGGATACTGGTACGTAATCCAGCCATCGTAGCCATTGACGGCCGGGCCGCCCGTCATGCCGCAGAAAATCTGGTTGACGTATGGCGCATCGCCTTTGCGCCAATCCGTGCCCGAGACGACGGCGACGGCCGGACACTGCGTCGCTCCGCCTTCGGCCATGCCCTTCGTAGACGTGATCTTGTTCATGAGCGCCTGCACGCCCGAGATGACGCGGTCGGCGAGGTTCGTCGTCGCCATCGAGGACGAATACGGGGGCTTTGCCTTGCCGATGACGCAGCCCTCGCGCATCTTGACTTTGATCTGGCTCATGGCGCCATCGTTGCACGGGATGTCGCACGGCATGCGGTTCAGCACGCCCGTCACGGCGCTCGCGAGCGTCGTCGCCTCGCACATGTTCAGGCCGCAGGGCAGCGAGTCGGCATTCTTCGTGAAATCAAATGCGATCGTCCCATCCTCGGGATGCGTGTCGCACTCGATGTGGATCGTGATCTCCGGCACGACGCCCTCGATGGCGTCCGCCTTGATATCGTATTCGTAGTGGCCTTTCGGCAGCTCTTTTAGCTCTTCCTTCATGCGGCGCGCGCCATAGTCCTGATACGCTTCGCAGAAGCGCTTGACGACGTCGTTGCCATACTCTTCGCAAAGCGCCGCGAGCCGCTTCTCGCCGACGCGCGACGAGCCGACGCAGGCGAGGTAGTCGCCATACCACATCTCCGGCACGCGGTTGTGCATCTGCGCGATGGCGATGATGTCCGGCACATCTTTGTAGTTTTTCTGGATCTTGATGCACGGCCAGTCGATCGCGCCCTCCTCGAACATGTCGCGCGCCGTCGGCGCGTACGTGCTCGGGATGGAGTTGCCGATGTCGGCCTGATGGCCTTTCGTCACGGCAAAGAACATGAGCTCGCCGTCGTGGAACACCGGCGCGATGTACGTGTAGTCCGCATGATGTGTGTTGCCATGATACGGCGAATTGTTGAGGAACAGGTCACCTTTTTGGATGCCCTCGGGATGATCGAAACACGGCCGCACCGTGAGGCCCATGTTTGCACAGTGGACCGGGATGCTTTCCGCGAGCGCGATGACCTTGCCGTTGCGGTCGCAGATGGCCGTCGAGAGATCGTGGCAGACGCTCATCAGCTGGGACCGTGCCGTGCGCATCAACGTATTCGTCATCTCGAGGCCGATGCTGTAAAGACGGCTGGACAGGACGGACATCAGATACGGTTCAATCGGCTTGCTCATGAAGATTACCTCCTTTTTCATCACAGGTCAGGCATCATAAACGAACCATCGTTGCACAGAAAAAGACAACGACGCTTTTATGGAAGACGTCGTTGTCTTAGAAGTCGCTCTGTTCATTTATGATGAACACAATATAACACGAATTCGTTCTCCTGTCAACTTTCTTTTTCCGTTCTGTTCATTTATAATGAAAGTAGAACCTCATGCAGAAAGGAACTTCGATATGAACCCCACGCCTGCCCCGAAAGTGAAGTCGCTCTACAAAGCGCTCCACCTGCTTGACTATTTTGACGCCGACCACCCTGACGCCGGCGTGACGGAACTCGCTGCCTACAGCGGCATGCTGAAGAGCTCCGTCCACAACATCCTCCAGACGTTCGAACTCTGCGGCTACGTGACGCAGAGCAGCGAGACGAGCCGCTACATGCTTGGCGGCGCCGCCGTGTCGCTGTTCTCCCGCTTCAAGGAGACGCGCCGCCTCGACTATCACATCACGGAATACCTGCAAGGACTCCGCGACAAGTTCCGCAAAGATGTCTATTTTGCCGCGAAAGATCAGGACGCGGCCGTCTGCCTCTGCGCGGAGCTCGTGCACCCGGCTGGCGCGAGCTACGCAAAAATCGGCGCGCGCACGCCGCTCCATGCGACGAGCCTCGGCAAAGTGCTCTTAGGCTATTCGACCGTCGAGGAAAAGCGCTCGTTCTGCGCGCAGGAACTCCCCGCTTGCACGGCGCAAACGATCACGGATGGCAGTGCGCTCGCCGCTGCGCTCGAGCGCATCATATACGACGGCTGCGCAACGGCCAGCGGCGAATACCAGGACGGCCTCTATGGCCTCGCCGTCCCCGTCACGCTCGGCGCCGAGCCCGTGCAGTACGCCATCGGCCTCGCCTCGGACGAACCGATGTCTCCTTACCTCCAGAAGCAATACCTCTCCGAACTCCGCTACATCGCAAAAAAAATCGCCAGCGTCGTCGGCAGACGCTGGTGATCTCTGGATATTCGATATTCTCTTATGCTTCAGGCTTTGCCCTCATATACGATGTCAGCTGCGAGCTCGCAGGCCTTGCGGATGCAGTCCGGGCATGTGCAGATGACCTTGCCCGTCGCGACGCCCTTCAGGTCTTTGCAGTACAGCGCGCCCGCCGACTGCCGAAAGCCCTGCATCAGCGTGCGCGAGAGCTTCATCGTCACAGGCTTTGAGTTCGGCGCGTCGAGGCTCCGCGTGCTGCTCTTGAACCCGCCGAGCATGATGGCGCCCATCAGTGCGCCGCAGACGCCATCCATCGTGCCAGCGCCTGCGCCATAGCCCTCGTTTGCTGCAAACAGAACTTCCATCGGCACATCCGTCTTATCCGCAAATGCGCACGCAACGGACTGCGCACAGTTGTACCCGCGCTCATGAAGCTCCGTCGCCTTGGCCAATCGTTCTTCCTTCGTCATCATTTGCTCCTCCTAACTTTCGCCGCACATGGAAAAGATCGCAGAGATCATACCCCTGCCATCATCTGCAAAAAAGAGGAAAACGCATCTACGCCGTTTTTGCCGAGCCCTGCAGCCACGCGGTCCTGCTCCTGCTGCCAGAGCTCGTGGGCTTTTCGGAACGTCTGCTCTCCCTTTTCCGTCAGCATGAGCTGACAGTTGCGGGCACCTGCGGGGCGGGCGTCGAGGACGTAGCCGTCTTTGATGAGCGGCTTGATCGTCCGCGCCAGCGTAGAACGGTCGACGCCGATGGCTTCTGCGACTTCGCAGAGCGTCGCGCCCTTGCAAGTGTGGATCTTGCCGAGAATCACATGCTGCACGGGCGTCACGCCGCTCGGCGCCAGGGCGCCCAGGTAGGCTTTCATCAGTTCTTCCGAGGCGCGCTTGAGTCGCAGGCAGAAGCAGTCTTCTTCGTGCCATACTCCTGCATGTCCTGTCTGGTTCAAGATTTCGCGACCTTCTTTGCCTGTGCCTCCTGCTCCTGCTTCCGCTTGCGATATGATTCATGACGAAGACGGCCGGCCTCGAATGCAATGCGCTCTTCCTCCGTCTCGAGCTCCATCGGCGGGATGCGCTTCGGGCGGCCGTTGCGGTCGAGCGCCACCATCGTGAAGAACGCGCTGAGTGCATGCTGCGGCGGGACATCCTCATCCAGATCCTCGACTTCGACGCGGACCTGGATCTCCATCGAGCTGTTGCCGACGAAGACGATCGTACCCGTGCAGGTCACGAGATCGCCGATCTTGATGGGCAGATGGAACTGCAGCTCATCCACGCGCGCCGTCACGACGTTGCTGCGCGCATATTTCCGCGCGGCCGCATAAGCTGCGGCGTCCATCATCTTCATGATATCGCCGCCATAAATATTGCCACTCGGATTCGTCTGATTCGGCATCATGACACGGCTGATGATTGCTTGTTTTTCCATAGCTCTGCACTCCATTCGTATTATTTATTATTGTATATACACCAGATTGTGATTTTTTATACGGGACAGACTCGAGATCCGTCCCGTACTTGATGTATGCACTATAGCAGGCGAATCCGCGCTTGTCAATCCCTTTTTGACAAGCTACCCTTCGATTTTCTTCGCAGCGCTGCTATTTGCCATGCTCTCCTTTATCTCGGGAATCAGAACGCTGTAATAGATAGCGCCGCGTTCCTTGTCGGCGTGCTGCCGCGTGACGACGAGGACGGTGCAAGGTTCGCTGCCTTTGTGCGGATGCGACAGTGCGTCGTAGCGGAGGCATCGAGCGCGGCTGCAAGCTGCGCGCGGAGCGCCGCCTGTGCCCGTGCGCAGTCGTCTGGATGCAGCAAAGTGGGGAACGAGACCTCGGAGAATGTGCGGAATTCCTCGGCTGACGCGCAGCCGAACAGCTGCACGAGCGCGTCATTGGCGTAGAGGATGCGGCCGTCTGCCTGGTGCACGAGGATGGCGCCTGGCAACCGCTCGCTGAGGTCGCGCAGACTGAAGGCATGTTGCTCGCCCGTTTCCTGCTCGGCCGCGTAGCGGGAAAAGCCATTCTTGCCGCCGCTCTTCGTCGCGTAGAGAGCTGCATCCGCATGGTGAGCAAGCGTGCGCAAGGCCTTGCCATGCTCGGGGTACACCGCATAGCCGAGCGAGATGGTGAATGTCTTTTCTGCGCCATGATACGCATAAGACTGCGCGTGCGCCGTGAGCTCGCGCAGCAGCTCGTCCGCGCGGTTGGCCGTCGTTTCTTTCAGCAGCACCATGAACTCATCGCCGCCCTGCCGCCCGACGATGGCGTCTTTGCCAAAGAACGACGACAGCCGCTGCGCGAGCGCACGGAGCGCTTCGTCGCCTGCCGCATGACCTTGCAGATCGTTGATGAGCTTGAAATCGTCGATATCGAGCGTCATGAGGACGGCGAGACGCCCGCCTGCCGTCTTCAGCCACTCGCCGAGTTCATGGTCGAGGCCGAGGCGGTTCAGGATGCCCGTCAAACCATCGTGGAACGTCATGTGGTAGAGATGCGCGAGACGGTTCGTCAGGACGATCATCAGAGCCGCCGCGATGACGAAGCACCATGCGAAGATCAGCACCATGCGATAGATCGCCGCCCGTGCCTCAGCATGCACTTCGTCCGTCGGTGCCGTGACGACGAGGCTCATGCCGTTGCGCAGCTTGCTCGTGGCCGAGTCATAGGACGTGCCGCCCACATCATAGCGTTGCAGGTCGTTCGTGCTATCTCCCGCCTGCGTCACATCCGCTTGGACGAGCTCGACCTCCGGCTGCGTGATGCGGACGCCCTGCGCTTCGTCAACCGAGTAATGCGTAGCACCCTCGTCAGCGGCGAGGAATGCGAAGCCCGTGTCGTAGACCGTCCGTTCTCTGAGCTTGCCAAGGATGCCAGCAAAGTCGAGATCGACGCCGACGAAGCCGATGAAGACACCATCGCGATGCACCGGCCGCACATAGGAAATGAGCACGGCATCCTGCGCAGGCGAATAGAACGGCCGCAGCCAGATGCCCTGCCGGTCTGACGTATCGCCGACCACGTCCTCCGGCGTCGATGCGCCATTCGGCAGGAAATCCGACAGTTGCTGCCAGCTGCGTGCCTCGAGGGCGCCCTCTGGCGACGTGCGCGTGAACCAGATGCCATCCTGTCCCGCGATGGCGCTCGCGTCGCAGGCATAGTACGCCCGCACCTCGGGGATCTGTGCGAACGTCTTCTGCACGAGGCGAGCGACGCTATCCTGCTGTCCCGATTTCACATCCACGAGCGTCCCGCCGTTTTCCGAAAGCCAGCGCAGATGCGCCGCCGCGAAATCCGCCGTGTCCTCCGCCTGCACAAGCATCTCGTCGAGGTCGCCGCGATACACCTCGGCCGTGCGGTGGATGCTCTCCACCTCGTTCCGTTCCGAAACCTGCAGGAGCATCGTCGTCCCCACGACGCCCATCGCCAGCCCGAGCACGCAGAGCGAGCCGAGGCAGACCGCGAGGAACTTGCCACGCAACGAATGAAACATGATGAACACCTCTCTCCTTTCTCCCATTTTATCGACTTTTCCACCGCATGGCAAGAAAGCAGCCATGGTTTACAGAAATTTCATTCGATTTCCTATTCTTTCCCAGAATCACCTGCTACCATATGAGACAGGAATCACATCAACGACAAAGGAGTGACTGCAGTATGAGTATTCGAGAATCCTTGCAGGAAAGAAGATCGGTGTACGGGTTGAAGAAAGAACTGCCCGTCAGCGTGGAGGAAGTCAAGCGCCTCGTCACGGAAACGACGGAGCTCGTGCCCGATGCGTTCAACATGCGCAGCCAGCGCGTCGTGCTCGCGCTCGGCGCGAAACAGGATGCGCTCTGGGATGCCGTCTATGATGCGTTCGGCGGCAAAGTCGCCCGCGAGAAGATCGATGGCTTCCAAGCTGGTGCCGGCACCGTGCTCTACTTCATCGACACCGACGTCGTCAAAGGGCTCCAAGAGAAATTCCCGCTCTACGCCGCGAACTTCCCCATCTGGGCGCAACAGGCGAACGGCATGCTCCAGATCAGCATCTGGGCCGGCCTGCGCGAGCTCGGCGTCGGCGCGAACATCCAGCATTACAATCCCGTCATCGACGACGCTGTGAAAAAACTCTTCGGCCTCCCCGAACGCTGGCAGCTCATCGCACAGATGCCGTTCGGCGGCATCGCCACGGAGCCCGATGCGAAGGAAAAAGAAGACATCACGCAGCGCGTCATGATCGCGGAGTAAGAGAACGTGAAACGACCGGCTTGGCATCCTATCCAAGCCGGTCTTCCTTGATACGCCTATCTCGATATATTCTATGTGCTTCAAAGCTCGATGGCTTTTTTGAGCGTATATTCCACCATGTTGCTGTATTCGGCCTTTGCATCCACGAGATAGAAGAGTGCCAGCTTCAGACCGGATTGTTCGTTGTAGATCTGCGCGAGCAGCGGCAGGACTTTTACGGCTTTGTCGAACAGCGCAGGATCGTCATCGACGACGGCCTTGCCATAGTAGCGGACGATGTCCGCCCCTTTGAAGCCGCAGACTTCGACGCGCGGATTCTTTTCGATCTGGTGAAAGACATCCTTGTGCTTGCCGACGCCGAAATAGATTTTCCCATTTTCGAGCATCTGAAACGAAAGCGGCCGCGTCTTCGGCTGCTCGCCGTCCTCCGTGGCGAGGAAGAACGTGCCTGCCTTGCCAAGAAATTCATGGATGCCTTCGATGCCTTTGATCTCGCTCATGATGTTTTTCTCCTTTGCTGATAGAAGCGTGGTCTGCTTGATTTGTTGTATTAATATTGATTACATACATAGGATAGCGCATCTACGAAGTAATGTCAATATATACACCAACATTCTTCCAAAAATTTTTCGGCACAGAAAAAAGCATCGACCGCCACAATTCTTGTGATGACCGATGCTTCAGTTTGCAACTTTACTGCCGCTATCACATCCACGCCCACGCGATGGCGATGACGAGCGCGGGCAGGAGGTTCGCGACGCGGATGCCGAGATTCCAGAGCAGGTTCACGCCGACGCAGAAGATGAGGATGTTGCCGACATAGGAAAGATTCGCCTGCGCGGCGGGCGTCATCACGGGCTCGAGGAGACCGGCGCAGAGGAAGATCGCGCCGACGATGCATATGCGCGCCATGCGCACCACCTCCCTTCACTGCTTGCCATCCGCATGTTCTTGCGGCTTTCCATGCGGCAATTCCGCAACCATTTGGTGCAGCCAGTCGACATATTGCGTCTCACGCTCGATGGCATGCGCCAGCAGGACGGCGTGGCCATAATGCTTTTTCCGCTCTGCCTTGCTGCGGAACACGGTCTTCCAGCGCATCTTGAGGTAGTCGAGCTTTTCCTCGTGGCGGGCGAGCTCTTCCTCGAACAGGGATGCGACGTCTGGATCCTTCGCATCATCGAGCAGATAGAGTTTCATCGCAAATTCGTCTTTCGATGGAAGCAGCGGCCCGAGTGGCTCCTGCTGCCATTCTTTGAGCGCGCGCCGTCCCGCCTCCGCAATCTGATAAAACCGTTTCGCGAGCTTCGTGCCGACGATTTCCGTGCGCGACGTGATGAGCCCCGCGTCTTCCATCTTCTTGAGCTCGGGATAGATCTGGCTGTGGTTCGACGACCAGAAATCGCCGATCTCCCCTTCGAACAGCTTCTTGATATCGTAGCCCGCGCACTCCTGCTTCGACAAGATGCCGAGCAGGACGTAGCGCAGAACATTTTTCTGTGCCATAAAAAATTTTCACTTCCCCTTGACTTCCACCTGCCACAAGTATATCATAAAAGCCAGAGAAAAACATGTATATAATTACATGTATATAAATTAACGATTTTCAGGAGGAACCACCATATGGAATTCAAAGAACTTGACGATTTTCTTGGCACGCATTTCATCTACACGTACGACAATGGCTGGGAGTACGAATGGTACGCGAAGAACGACCATACGTGCTGCTACCGCATCCACGGCGGCATGGTCGCCGGCCGCTGGGTCACGGATCAGGAAGCGTACATTGTCAAGATCGCGGACGGCATCTACAAGGTCTCGTGGACGGAGCCGACGGGCACGGATGTCGCGCTTGACTTCATGCCGAACGAGAAAAAGGTCAACGGCGTCATCTTCTTCCCGAAATGGGTGAAGGAACATCCGGAAATCACGGTCTGCTACCAGAACGAGCACATCGACCTCATGCACGAATCCCGCGAGAAGTACGAGACGTACCCGAAATACGTCGTCCCCGAGTTCGCGACAATCTCCTATATCGGAAAGGCCGGCCAGAACAACGACGACGTCATCGCCGAAGCACCGTACAAAGGCATGACGGACGATATCCGCGCAGGCAAATACTATGATGCAGAATATCATCGCCTGAAAAAATAACACGTCACGCATCACATGCTTGTACACACACGAAACAGCCCTCGCGACAGAGCATTCCGCTCGGCCGCGAGGGCTGTTTTGGCATGAATACAGCGACTCGCCCGCGCCGATCGCGATGGTGCCGCTCACATCATCATTCCGCTGCAAGAATCCGCCGCTTCGCCGAAGGTATACTTGCAAGGCATGCCAATCTATTATACATAGGTATTTGTATTCTTTTACCTCTTGCGTTATGATGGAGTTATCCACAAGAGCATACTGTGTATTTTCAGGAGGAACACACCTATGAGCAAAAACGTCGTCATCATCTCCACGAGCCTGCGCAAGCGCTCGAACTCTGCCGAACTCGCTGCGAAATTCGCCGAAGGCGCCCGCGCGGCGGGTCATAACGTCACCGAAATCACGCTTGCAGGAAAGAGCATCGCATTCTGCACGGGCTGCCTCGCCTGCCAGAAGATCGGCCACTGCGTCATCGACGACGATGCCGTCAAGATCGAGCCGCAGGTGCTTGCCGCCGATGTCGTCGCTTTTGCGACGCCGATCTACTACTACGAGATGAGTGGCCAGATGAAGACGCTGCTCGACCGCCTGAACCCGATGTTCCCGAAGGACTACAGCTTCCGCGACATCTACCTGCTGACGACGGCCGCCGACAGCGGCAGCTACACACCCGAGCGCGCAACGGCCGGACTGCAGGGCTGGATCGACTGCTTCGAGAAAGCCAGCCTCAAAGGCACCATCTTCGCCGGCGGCGTCAACGACGCCGGCGACATCGCAGGCAATGCGAAACTCGAAGAAGCCTACGACATGGGCAAGAACGTGTAAAGAACCCATAGATAGAAAGAACGCGGGAGCAGCCACCATACTGCTCCCGCGTTCTTTCTATCTATGGAAAAGGATGTCCTGTCCGCTCACGATGTTCGTTCCCTGCGTCCCGTCCTTCGCCAGCCGTGCCATGGCCTTTGCGACGTCCAGCGTCTTCATGGGCTTCATGTGCTTCAGCAGGCCGATGGCGTTCAGCGCTTGCAGCGCTTTCACGGACAGCGTCTCCGTGAGGCGCTTCGCCGGATGGCGGATGAGGGACGGCGGGCGCAGGATGGTGAGCGATGGGAAACCGAGCGCCTGCAGGTCGCTTTCGATCTCGCCTTTCATGCGGAGGTAGAAAAACGAGGACTGCGGGTCTGCGCCGACCGAGGAAATGACGACCATCTGCGGCACGCCATTTTCGCGTGCCGCTTTCGCGACGGCGAGCTGGTAGTCGTGATCGACGCGCCACTGCGGCTGCTTGCCGCCCGCCTGTTTTTTCGATGTGCCGAGGCTCGAGAACAGCACGTCGCCCTGCACGAGGTGCTGCCATGTCTCCGGCTGCTCGAAGTCGATGATGTGGACATGGAATTTCTCGGCGTGCTCCTGCGGGAGCTTCGGCAGGCGGCGCACGAGCACGTCGACGCGCTCATAGTCAGGGGCAGCGGCAAGCACCGTGAGCAGGTCGCGCCCGACAGCACCCGTGGAGCCGATAGTGATGGCGTTCATGGAGATTCCTTCTTTGCGTGTTTATTTGGATTGGATCGTCAGCACGTTTTCGAGCGGCTCGCGATCGCTGCGGAAACCATTGATCTTGCGGCCATCCGCATAGCCGAGCGCGATGCCCATGACGATGGCTTCGTCGTCGGGGATGGGGAGAAATTTGCGAATCGCCTCGGGATATTTTACGATTTCATACGCCGCCATGGAGTCGACGCCGCGCTCCTTTGCCGCGAGCATGAGGCTCTGGCCGAACGCGCCCATGTCGTAGATGCTCCATTCCGGCGAATCCTGATGCATCGTGAGGCAGGCGATGGCCGGCGCGTCGAAGAGCTCGGCCTGGCTCATTGGGAACTCGCGCACGGACATGCCGAGATACCCCTGCAGGTCGTCGCTCCAATGGCCCATGTTGTTGTACGCTTTGCGCCCCCAGTCCGTGCGGTGGCCCGTCTCGATGTCCGAGCGGCTGCGCACGCCGCGCTACGCGTTCTGGAGGTGCGCCTTGCGGATGCGCGCGGCGAGGTCGCCCGTCGCGATGTAGACTTTCCACGGCTGCGCATTCGCCCACGACGGCGCCCACTGCGCGTCTTTGACGATGGCGCGGAGCGTTTCCTCCGGCACGGCCTTGTCTTCAAAATAACGGATGGATCTTCTTGCTTCCAATGCTTCGCTGACGTTCATGATGATTCCTCCTATGGATGATGAAAAACTTTGTTCTTTGAAGATGTTTTGCGCGTCAGATGACGAACGTATCGACGTAGCTGTCAAATGCTTTCGAGATGATCGTCCAGCGGCCGTTCTCCTTCAAGAGCTGCAGGTACTCGACATAATCCTGCCCGTGCCAGTCCTCGACGATGACTTTCGCCACGCCCGCGACGCCGCTGATATCGAGGTAGTCGATGCGCGCCGTCGCATGCGTCTCGCCATAGTGCTCGACGGAACGGAACAGCGCTTCGATCGGCGCGCCATTGATCAGCGCTTTCTCGTTGTACGCCTCTTTCAGCACCTTCAGGTCTCCATTCGCACCGTCAATGTATTTCTGGATGGTCTCTTTGACCTTTTCGATTTCCTTGCTCGTCTTCGTCATGATACTGTCCCTCCTGCGTCCTTTTCAAATTCAATCTTCCGTGCCCGTGCGCCCGTAGTACGGCACCTCGACGTACTCGACGCCGCTCTTTGACGAGATCCGCCAACCCTCACGCGTCAGCACGAGATGGAAGAACTCGACAAAGTTGATGCCGTGCCAGTCCTCGATGAGCACGCGCAGGCTCGCGACGCCGTTCTGGATGTCCGCCCAGTCGATGCGCCCCGTGGAATGTGTCTCACCGCGCGTTTTCACGATCTCGTAGAGCTCGGCGATCGGGCTGCCATTGATGAGCGCCGTCGGCAAAAAGACCTTTTCCTTCAAGAGCTCGACGTCTCCATTCGTCCCCGTGACGTAATCCTCGATAACTTTCTCGATGGCTTTGTACTGCTGCGTTGTCTTTCCCATGATGCTGTCTCCTTTTATTGCATGTTCATGCATATATTAGTGGTAAAAGAAAAGCCTCGCCGTGAGGCTTTTCACTGGGCGGTCAGGATGTCGCGGATGGCATCGGCCGCCTTGACGTAGGCGTCGTGGCCGGCATCCGTCAGGTGCGCGTAGACGCCGCGCTTGTCGATGTTGCACGTCGCGCGGTAGACGAGCTGCGGCTCCATGCCTTCGAGTCGCTGGATGAGGCGCGACATCGCGCTCTGGCTCATCTGGATGAGCTCCTGTGCCTCCTGCACGCGCATGCGCCGCTCGGGACATTTCGAGAGGTAGTAGAGGAAATAAAACTCGTTGAGCCCGAGCCCCGTCGCCTGCGCGATCCGCGCCGCGATCGCCTGCTCCTGCCGCCGGAACGCCGCATTGCGGTCGATCCATGCTTGGAGCTCTGGATAAATGTTCTTGCAGGTCATCGCATCAACTCCTTGCCTTTGTGTTTTGGTTGTCCTATTTGTATGTACATGCATATAGTAACCGATACCTGCCTGCTTGTCAACCCCTTTTCAAAAACTTTTTAGTGACGAATACATTATCATATCTGCCAATCAAACATCTTCAAAGATATCGCCCCGTGATGCTTTCAGGATTCTCCGCGATCTCTTCCAGCGTGCCGCTGGCGACGATGCGGCCGCCGGCCGTGCCGCCGCCTGGCCCCATGTCGATCAGGTAGTCGGCGCTGCGGATGACGTCGAGGTCATGCTCGATGACAATGACGGTCGCGCCCTTTGCGAGCAGGCGGCCAAAAACGGCGACGAGCGTCGCGACGTCGCGCGGATGCAGGCCGATCGTCGGCTCGTCAAACACGAACACGGCATCTTCCTGCCCCTTGCCCATCTCACTCGCGAGCTTCAGCCGCTGCGCCTCGCCACCCGAAAGGCCCGGCGTCTCCTCGCCGAGCGACAGGTAGCCGAGGCCGAGGTCGTGCAGCACTTGCAAGCGGCGATGCACAACGGTGCGCGGCGCAAACAGTGGCAAGACTTCGTCAACGCTCATGGCCATAAGCGTTGGCAACGCGTACTCCGCCCCATCTTCCGCCGTCCGCAGGATGTGCGAGGCCGCTGGCGCGTAGCGCGTGCCGTGGCAGTCGGGGCACGGGATGGCGACATCGGGCAAGAATTGCACGTCGAGGCTGATTGTGCCCGTGCCTTCGCATGTCGGGCAGCGCAGGCTGCCCGTATTGTAGGAAAACGCGCCGGCCTTGAGCTTCTGCGCTTTCGCCGCTTCCGTCTTCACGTAGAGCTTGCGCAGCTCGTCGTGGACGTTCGCGTACGTCGCGACCGTCGAGCGCACATTGATGCCGATCGGCGTCGCGTCGATGAGCTTCACCTGCGCGATGCCGTCCGCCGCGATGGAGCGGACGTGCTTTGGCAGCGCTTTCCCCGCGATGCTGGCGGAAATCGCAGGGATGAGGCTCTCGAGGACGAGCGTCGTCTTGCCGGAGCCCGAAACGCCCGTCACGACGGTCAGCCGCCCGCGCGGGATGCTGACATGGAGCGGCTGCACCGTGTGAATCGCGCTCGTCGCGAGCTCGATGGCGCCGTTTTCAAACAGCGCGTCCTTCGGGCAGGCCGTGCGCAGCGCCGGGCGGTAGGCTGGATCGAGGTACGGACCGATGAGCGACTGCCGGTTCTTGCTGATGGCAGGAACCGTGCCCACCGTCAAGAGGTGCCCGCCCTCCTTGCCCGCGCCAGGGCCGAGCTCTACGATGTGGTCAGCATGGCGCAGCACCTGCGTGTCATGGTCGACGAGCACGACGGAGTTCCCGTCCGCGATGAGGTCATCCATGACGCCGAGCAAGCCTTGGAGGTTCGAGGGGTGCAGGCCGATGGATGGCTCGTCGAGCACGTAGAGCACGCCCGTCGTACCATTGCGCACGGCGCGCGCGAGCTGCGTGCGCTGGCGTTCGCCCGTCGAGAGCGTCGCGGCTGCGCGGTCGAGCGTCAGATAGCCGAGGCCGAGGTCCATGAGCCGCCGCGCCGTGCACTGGAACGCGTCGCCGATGGCCGCCGCCATCGGGCGCATCTCCTCCGGCAGCGTGTCCGGCACGTGCGCGACCCACGGGATGAGATCCATGAGCGTCATGGCCGTCGCGTCCGCGAGCGAGATGCCGCAGAGGCGCGGCGCACGCGCCTCGTCCGACAAGCGCGTACCATGGCAGTCCGGGCACGGCCCTTCCGTGAGGAATGGCGCGACGCGCTGCATGCCCTTTTCGTCCTTCACTTTCGCGAGTGCGTTCTCGACCGTGTAGACGGCATTGAAATACGTAAAATCCATCTCGCCTGCCGTATTCGTCTTTTCATTATGATACAGCAGGTGATATTTCTTTGCTGGGCCATGGAACACGAGATCTTTCTCGCGTGCCGTGAGGTCGCGGAACGGCACGTCCGTGCGGATGCCGACATGGTCGCGTGCGATATCCTTCATCAGCGACCACATGAGCTTCTGCCATGGCGCGACCGCGCCCTCGTCGATTGTCAGCGAGTCATCCGGCACGAGCTTCGCCTCGTCGACCGTGCGCACGACGCCCGTGCCTTGGCACGTCTTGCACGCACCGCGGCTGTTGAACGCGAGGTCTTCCGCGCCCGGCCCATAGAAATGCGCGCCGCACGTCGGGCAGACGAGCTCGCGGTCAGCCGCGACATTCATAGACGGCGGCACCATGTGCCCGTTCGGGCAGCGATGGCTCGCGAGGCGCGAGAACATGAGGCGCAGGCTGTTCAGGAGCTCCGTCATCGTGCCGAATGTGCTGCGGATGCCCGGCACGCCTGGCCGCTGCCTGAGAGCGAGCGCCGCCGGCACATAGCGGATCTCATCGACATCCGCAAGCGCCGCCTGCGTCATGCGCCGCCGCGTATACGTCGACAGCGCCTCGAGATAGCGCCGCGAGCCTTCGGCATACAGCACGCCGAGCGCGAGCGACGACTTCCCCGACCCCGACACGCCGGCGATGCCGACGATCTCATGCAGCGGGATATCGAGGTCGAGATTCCGCAAGTTATGCACATGCGCCCCGCGCACCTCGATGGCTTTCGGCTGTGGCATAAATGATTCCCCCTCAGTGAACGCCGTACCGCGTCCGATACGCCATATTGCACTCGCGGATCTCTTTCTCGCCATCGATATACGGCTGGTACATATCGAGCACATCGCCCGCACCGAGTGCGCAGCCATCACAATTTTCACAGCCGTTGCCGCACGACATGGCCTTGCGGACGATTTCCTCGCGCTCCTCGCGCGTCGTATCTTTGATCAGGATGCTCTTCATGGTGCATTTCCTCCTATCTGTCGTGATCCATATTCCATGATTTTCTACATCGTAGCGGATACATCAAAATCCGTCAAGCGACCGATCACATTTTGTTCGTCGCAGCCTCATCTGTGCGCATGCAGTCCGTAGTTCTGTGCCAGCGCATGTCCCTCGGGCAGGACGAGCAGGAGCTCCTCGGAAAACAGCTCCTCATAATCGAAGTCCTCCGTGTTGATGGGCTGCAGAGAGACGATGATGTCCAGACTGCCCTCCAGAGCCATCCGTTCCAGCCCGACGGTCGTCTCCTCCACCAATGTCAGCCCGATGCCGGGATACTCTTTGCGAAAGCGCGGCAGGTATGGCGCAATCAGGTGCGTGCTGCGAGAAGCCGTGCTGTCCAGCGTAATCTGGCCGCGCTTCAGATCCAGCAAATCATCTGCCTGGTGGCGCATGGGCTTTGCCTGCTCCGTCACCAATTTCCTGCTCTGGATCGGCATCGGCTCCCTGTGGTGGAAAGCCCTGGACATCTGGTGACTGGGCCTCATCATCGACAAGGGCGGCATGGGGGGACGGCACGATGCGCGGCTGCAAGAAGCACAAAGCGCTACACTGCGTGTTCCCTGCCGGCAACGCCGTCGTAGCCGCCTGCTGCGTCCAGCGCATCAAGAGCGCGAACTGGAAAGACTTGGGCATGCCCGAGACACTGTGGACGAGCGAGGTCAAGGAATTCGGTCCCCTGATCGTCTCCATCGACACCTGCGGACGCAATCTCTTCGATGAAAACAAAGTCGTGTTCAACCAGCGCAAGGAAGAAGCCTGCCAGGAAATCATCCCCGAGGTCAGCTTCATCAAATAACGAACCGAATCCGCAACAGATGTCAACATCTATTTTCTTCCCAGATGCAACGGCGCGAATGTCTTCGCGAGCAAACGCTTGCTCACAAAGGCATTCGCGCCTTTTTCAGCGGATCCGCAGGCTCGCGAGCGAGGCGAACGTGCAGACGGCGATGTCCATGCACCAGACGAGCGTGTAGCCGCCCGTCATCGTGACGCAGATGCCGCCGAGCCACGCGCTCGCGAACGCGCCGATCTGGTGACAGAGGAACAAGAAACCGATGAGCGTCGCGACGCGGGCGAGCGCAAAGCGCGCGTTCACGAGGCCCGACGTCGGCGAGACCGTCGCGTCGCCCGTCAGCCCGAGGCCGGTAGCGAACAGCACGGCCGTCACAAGCGTCTTGGGCAGGAGGAAGATGTAGACAGCGACGAGCACGGCGCGGAAGCCATAGAGGAAGCCGAGCAACCGCCCCTTGTGGATGCGCGTGCTGAGCCAGCCCGAAAGCAACGCGCCCGCAATCGTCGTGATGCCGTAGACGGAAAACACCCACGCGGCCGCCGTCTCCTCGATGCCGTACGAGACGAACTGCGAAAAGAGATGCGCCTCGATGAACACCATGTGGAAGCCGCACGTCGAAAAACCGCAGATGAGCAGGCGGTACGTGCGGTCGCGAAAGGCTTCGGCAAAGATTTCGCGGAAGCCCGCCGTCTCACGCGCTGGTTCTCCGCCTCCCGCTGCACCTGCGTTCGTTTCCCCTGCCGTCATCACCCAGAGCACGGGGATCAGGACGAGCACGGGAACGCAGAGGCCGAACGACGCAAGCGGCAAGCCGCCGACCGACAGCAAGCTGGAAATAATCGGCGCGAACGCCGTCGAGCCGAGCCCGGACGAGGCATTGAGGATGCCCGAGATCAGCATGGCATTGTGCTCGCCGACACGCTGCACGATGGCCGAAAGGATGATGCCGAAGCAGATGGCGCCCGCGCCCGCGCCCATGAACAGACCGATGGCCACCATCACGGCCGGCATCGAATGAACGAACGGCAGCAGCGCAAGGCCGATCGCGTACGACACCGCGCCGAGCGTCAGCACGAAACGGTTCGACCGCCGCATCGCAAGCCAGCCAAAGAACGGCTGCGTCGCACCGAACGCGAGCTGCATGAGCGCGATGGCGATGCTGACGCCCTCATACGACTGCCCACTGCTCGCCGCCACGGGATTCAGCAGCAGTCCGATATCCCCGCGCACGCCCGCGCTGACGCCATAAAGCAGCGTGCCCGCGACCGCGCAGAAAATGAGCAATGCTTTTCCTGTCATAAAAAACTCCTGTCATCCTTTGATGTTCACATATCATGGCATCTCCAGTATAATAAGAGGCGATGATTTTTTCAATGACAGGAGACGTCCCCATGGAACTTTCCCTTTCCGGCTTTCTCGCGCACCTGCTGCCACTCGGCTGCGTCGTGGCGGCTTCGTTTTTGCAATCGCTCACGGGCTTCGGGCTCGCCATCGTGCTCGCGCCGCTCCTCATGTTCTTTTATGATGCAAAAGAAGTCGTCTCGCTCGTGCTGCTCATCTGCGTCACAGGCAACCTCGTGCAGGGCGCGATGCATTTCCGCGAGGCAGACCGGCGGCTCGTCGCGTTCCTCTTCGCAGGCGTCGTGCTCGGCCAGCCCATCGGCGCGTGGATTTTTTTCACGCTTTCGAGCGACACGCTGAAATTCTGCATCAATGCAATGGTGCTCGCGTCGCTCCTGATCACGCACTTCACGCACGCGCGTTTCCGCGAGACGGATGCGAACGCTGTGAAGACGGGCGTGCTCTCAGGCATCACGTCTGCGACGACGGGCATGGGCGGGCCGCCGTTCCTTCTGTACATGGCGCACACGAAGATCGCGCCCGAAATGCTGCGCGCGACGTGCTACGTCTTCTTCTTCCTCTGCAACATCACGTCGCTCACCTCGCACGCCATCGGCGGCATGCCCGTCACGTACGTGCTGACGGAGTACGTCTACCTGCTCCCCGGCCTCGCCGCCGGCATCCTGCTCGGCGACGCATTGTTCCCGTACCTGCCGAAAGCATGGATCCGCCAGTCCATCAACATCCTGCTGCTCGTGACGTCTGTCGTCGGCATAGGCGAAGTGCTGCTGAAGTAAGAGCAAACGGCCTCGCCCCGATCTGCTGCTGGAACGCCTTGATGGAAATGGGAAGATGCTCGCGTATGGTCTTCCAGAAACTGATAAACTCCCGCTTTGTTCATCCATGCCTTCCTTCTTTCTTCGCTGCGCAGAAAAAACGTTTTCTTTATCATAGCAGAGGACAAAAAATTGTCAATTTGTCCTGCCAAAGCAAAGAGGACGGAACCGCATGATGCGATCCCGTCCTCTTTTGGTCCTGAAACTGTCAGGCCAGCACTTTCTTGTTGTCCTTGCCCGGCGTCATCACGATGACTTTTTCCGGCGTGATGACGAGTGCACCTTTTGCCGTGGCCGCGCCATGGAACATCTTCTCGACCATCGCCTGGAACATCGCGACCGTCTCGCCTTCCGTCTCGTGTACGGCACGCCCCTGGATCTGGTAGCCTTCCATCGTTTTCCCATCAAAGGCCGAGATCGCGATGCGGCCGTCGTTGGCCGCAAGGTTCGCGAGCGTCTGCGCGAGAAACACGTCGCCGACGACGAGCTTGCCATCCTCCGTCACATCTTTGAACGCCACGGGCACGACATTCGGCTGACCGTCCGCGCACGTCGCGAGATCCCAGAGATTGTTCTTCAGCACGTTCTTCACATTTTCCGATAACTTCATCATGAATTCCTCGCTTTCATCTACTGTCGGGAGGCTGCTGTTACAGCGCCTTCCTGTCTTGCTTTCGATGACTTCAGTTTAGCGCGATGGCTCATGGCGAACAAGATATGGAGAAATTCATGAGTCACTCATAAATTTCAGAGTGACTTGAAGGAATTTGCCCTGCTTGCTATCATCAGAGCGAGGAGATGAACATCATGTATCAGAAGAAACTCGCCGACGACATCCGCTGCCCGCTCGAATACGGGCTGGAAATCTTTGGCGGCAAATGGGACTCGCGCATCCTATGCGTGCTTGCTGCTGCCGCGCCCATGCGCTACAGCGAGCTGCGAAAGGAAATGGCGAACATCACGGACGCCGTCCTCGCCTCATCGCTCAAGAAGCTCCAAAACGACGGCATGATCGACCGCCGGCAGTACAACGAGATCCCGCCGCGCGTCGAATACCGCCTCACGGAAAAAGGCGCATCCGTCATCCCGATCCTCCAGAGCATCTGCCACTGGGCAGGCGCGTATCACAAAGAGGACAACGAGCACACAATGAAGCAGTGCCAGCGATGCGATTATCGGGCTTGACGTGACGCGGGAAACCTCTCAGAGCGAGTCATGGAAGAACGCCGTCAGCCGCGCCACAGCCTGCTCGACGTAATCTTTGACATAGTAGAGCTCGATGTGCGTCGAGCCTTCGATCCAGCAGAGGTCGCCGTTCTCGGCGGCCTTTGTGCTTTCTTCGGCAAAGTATTTCGTACCTGCTTTCGTGCCGGCGACGGCGAGGTAGGGGCGCTTGCCGAGCAGGTTGACGCGGTCGAGCGCCGTGAACGCGACGAGACGGCCGATCTCGGAGAAGATCATTTTGTTGACGGAGCGCGGGTGGCGTGCGGACGAGACGCGGTAGTAGTCGTAGCCCTCGTAGTAGTCGCTCGGGAGCTTTTCCGCTTCTTCCTGCGTACCCGGCACGTAGCCGATGTATTTTGTCGGTGCGCCATGTGCCTCCGCCGTCCGCTGCGCCGCGACCTGTGCGAGCAGTCCTTCCCTCATTTCCTGCGTCATCGTGCGGCCGAGGCCCGTGCGGAACATATCGCCGAGGTCGGCCATGCTGACCGTCGCGATGGCTTTCATGCGCACGTCCGTGCCCGCCGCCCGCACGACGTAGCCGCCCGCCGCGCACATGCCGAGGATGCCGATGCGCTCCGCGTCGACGTCTGCAACTGTCGTGAGGTAGTCCACGGCGCAACGGAAATCCTCGACGCGCGTCTCGGGATCTTCGAGGTAGCGCGGCGCGCCACTGCTCTCGCCCTGATACCGCGCGTCAAACGTCAGCGTCAGAAAGCCCTCCTCCGCGAGCATCACGGCATAGACGCCCGCCGTCTGCTCTTTCACGCCGCCCGCTGGGTGTCCGACGATGATGGCGGGATACTTCGCCTGCTGCTTTGCCGCGTCCGACGGACGATAAATATATCCTGCGAGCAATTCCTTGCCCGCCGCAAAAAAGACATGCTCGGCCGTGACGTTCGCCGTCTGGATGACATCTTGGTAATAAAGCGCTTCTCTCATGATGGAATTCCTTTCTTTTCACGTATGCCGCAGTTCAGCTGCGATGCATAAAAACTTCATTCCGATACGACGAGATGCTCTGCCCCGTCCAGCTCTTGAACGCGCGCAAAAATGAATTTGTCTCGTCATAACCGAGCAAATACGCCATCTCGTCCGTCGTCATGGGAACACTCTCCACGTAGTGACGTGCGAGGCGTTCGCGAACGGCGGAAAGCTGCTGCTGGAACGTCACGCCCTCATCCTTCAGATGGCGCTGGAGCGTGCGGCGGCTCATGCCGAGCATGCGGGAGACGCCTTCGATCGTCCCCTCGCCCGACGGCAGGAGCTCGACGAGCGCCGTGCAGACGCGCGGCGCAATCGGTTCTTTCGTCGCACAGCGCAAAAGATGCACATCGTCAGGCGACTTCATCTGCCGCGCGAGGCTCTCGATGAACGCGAAATACGCCTCGGCCGTGAGCTCGACATGCATATGGGCAAACGTGTCCTCCGGCAGCTCCGCCCGCCTGAGCGCCTCGCCGACATCGAAGCCGAGCGTCGTGAGGAATGACTGGTATTCCCCATCGAGCATGAAATGTTTCATCGCGATCCCTCCGCCTGCATTTTCATCATCGCTGTTCCCTTCGCTATCACTTGCCGTTTTTCCTGTTGATGACCCTATGATAACGAAAAAAGCATGACACAGGAACATCTTTCCGTGCCATGCTTTTATCAAAATGTGCCATCAGCGTCTTTTCCAGACAGCTCAGAGCTCGATTTTCTTCTCTTATTTTGCTGGATAAAGCGCATTCGTCGTCATGTCGAGATACTTCGTGCCTTCATAGTCCGGGAACGCGGCCTGCATCGCGGCTTTGAACGTTTCGCCGTCCTTGCTCGTCTTCGAGAGTTCGAGCGCTTTTTCGAGGTAGGCAAGCTTCGTCGCGACAGCCTCGCGGCCTTCGGGGATGTAGTGGCTCGTGAGGATGAGCGTGTAACCGGCTTTCTGGTACGCTTTCATTTCGGCAATCTCCTGCTCGATGAAGTCGCGGCTGCCGAGGATGCTGTGGACATGGCTGCCCATCATGTGACGGTAGACGGCGTTCAGAGCGGGGATTTCGAGCTCGAATCCATCGTCATCCGTCGCCAGCACGCGCAGCTCGATGCCTGCGAGCTTCACGGTCTCGCCCTCTTTCACGACGTGCGCGACCTCGGACGGCGCAGGAAGTGCCGCTGCCGCCGTATCGCCGAATGCACTCACGAGACCGCCGGAGATGCCATAGATCGCACCGCCGGGCTGCCAGTTCTGGAGCGCCTTGTCCGTCGTGTAGATGGGATAGCCGAGGATGTCATAGCCATTTGGATGGTCGGCGAGGAACGCGCCAACGACCGGTTTGCCGAGGTGATCGACGTAGTCTTTCCACGCCTGGATGTCGCTTTTCAAAATGGCGCCCTCGATGAGAACGACGCCGTCTTTTGATTCGAGCGCGTAGGATTCATCTGTCAGCGGGTCCGCCGTGCGGAAGGCATGGAGTTTCACATCGCCGTATTCCGTGACCGTGACTTCGCCACCCGCGACGGGGATGACCTGCATGAGGCGGGCGCCCTGCACGGCAGCCGCCGAGGCGATAGGCGCGTTCATGGAAACAGGGAGGGCAGGCGCGCCGACGAGCAAGGCAGCGACACCGAACGCGGCAAAGATATGTTTGTAGGATTTCATGAGACAGCCTCGATTCTTTCTGATAACGATGGTGGATGACGACGGATACCTGTGAGGTTAGGCGCGGACGAGCGAGATACGCTGCTGGATGTGATTGCCCTTCTCGATTTCGTCGACCATGCCGATCGCGTAGTCTGCGTAGCTGATGATGCTCTCGCCCTTGCTGTTCAGCGTGAGCTCTTCGCCGCCGAGGATGTACTTGCCCGTGCGCTCGCCGTCGGCCTGGAAGTCACCAGCCGGGCTGATGTACGTCCAGCGAACATCCTTGCGCTCGCGGAGTTCGGCGAGCTGTTTGACTTGTGCGCCAGCGAGCGGCTTGAACTCCTCCGGGAAGTCCGGCGTGTCGATGACCTGCACCGTATGCTCCGGGTTCACGTAGAGCGAGCCAGCACCACCGACGATGACGAGGCGCGTCTGCGTGCCTGCGAGGATGTCGCAGAGATGCGCGAGCGTCGTGGAATGCTGCGGCAAGAGCTCCGGCTTCCAAGCGCCGAATGCATCGACGACGACATCGAAGCCCTTGAGATCGTCCGTCGTCAGATCAAAGATGTCTTTGACGATGAACTTCTTTGCATCCGTGTTGTTCTCTCCGCGGACGAACGCCGTGACGTCGATGCCGCGACCGAGCGCCTCCGTGATGACCTTGCGAGCGACGCGACCATTTGCTGCTACGACTGCGATTTTCATGATGATGATCTCCTTTGCTGGTAGAAACATGATTTGCTTGATTTGTTGTATCAATCTTGATTACAGTCATAGGATAGCATGCTTTTGAAGTAATGTCAATAGATACAACAAAAATTTTCAAGAATTTTTCCACGCAAAAAGCGGAGGCCGCATCCAAAGAGATGCGGCCTCCAGCGAATTACTTTTCTTATGATAAACGCCTCAGAACCACGCCTGGCAGACGAGGTTGAAGAAGAACAGGACGCCGAGGCAGGCACTGACGGCGTGGACTTCGCGGCGCTCGCCGCCGAGGAATTTCAGGAGCGGCCATGCCGTGAAGCCAAAAGCGAGCCCCGTCGAGATGCTGCCCGTCAGCGGGATCAGCACGACGATGAGGAACGCAGGGAACCACTCCGTGAAGTCGGAGAAATCCATGCGCGCGAGGTTCTGCATCATCATGGCACCCGTGATGATGATGACGGGCGCAATCGCGGCCTGCGGCACGAAGGACAGCAGCGGCACGAAGAACAGCGCGCCGAGGAACAGCGCGGCCGACGTCATCGCCATGATGCCTTTGCGGCCGCCGCTCGCGATGCCCGTCGCGCTCTCGGCTGCGACGACCGTCGGGCTCGTGCCGAGGAACGACGAGATGAGCGCTGCTGCTGCCGAGCCGCGGAACGTGCGGTCGAATTTCGATTTGTCGGGCAGGATGCCTTCGAGGATGCCGAGCGATTCAAAGATCATGATCATGGCCATGGAGAACACGGAGAGCAGGAACGGCAGCGAAAGCGACTGCGAGAAATCAAACTGCGCAAAAAGCTGCGGATAATCGGCGAGGCGCGAAAGCTCGATGTTCATCGGCTGCGCGTCCTCGATGCCGAACACCCAGGCAACGGCACTCGTGAGGATGATGGCGAGCACGAAGCCGCCCGCCACGTTGCGCAGGTAAAATGCGAGGCTCAGCACGAGGCCGAAGATGGCGAGCAGCACCATCGGGCTCGTGAGGTCGCCGAGTTCGATGATCGTGTTCGTGCCGCGGCGGATGAGCTGCGCTTTCTCAAGGCCGATCTCGACGAGGAACAGGCCGATGCCGACCGTAATGGCCGTCTTCAGCGACGCGGGAACGGCAGCCGCGAGGAGCGTCCGCAGGCGCGTGCAGGCCACGATGGCGAACAGGATGCCAGAGACGAGCGAGATAGCGAGCGCCTCCTGCCATGCGAGGCCCATCGAGGCGACGACCGTGTACGTGAAGAACGCGTTGATGCCCATGCCTGGCGTCAGAATGATCGGCGCGTCGGCGTAGAACGCCATGATGAGGCAGCCAATGACGGACGAGAAGATCGTCGCGAAGACGGAGAGGTCGGCGGGGATGCCGCCGTCTGCGAGGATCATCGGATTGACGATGATGATATATGAAATAGCAAAGAATCCCGTGATGCCGGCGACGACCTCGCGGCGGATGTCCTTTTTCATGTCCTTCTGCATGATATTTCCTCCTGATTGGTTCTCATTCCTTGATTTGTCACCTCCATTTTACTGGTATTTCGGACAGATAAAAAGGACATGGGACATGATTCATGTCCTTTTTTGTGATGGACCTGCTATTCGCCAATCAAAAGGCCTCTCGCAACCGTTCCGTTTTCTACAGAACGACAGCGAGAGGCCTTTGTCAATCGACGTTTCTGTCAAGTAAAAGAATCAAGCTTCTTCGCGGAAACGATCGACGATCGTCGCGCAAGCCGCATCACCCGTGATATTGACAGCCGTGCGCAGCATGTCGAAGATACGATCGACACCAAAGAGGATCGGCAGCGCATCAATCGGGATGCCCGCCGAGACGAGGACGGCGACAACCAAGAGCGTCGGCCCCGGCACACCAGCCTGGCCGACAGCGCCGAGCGTGCTCGTGATGATGATGGCGACGTACTGCGGGAACGAGAGATCCATGCCGTACATCTGCGCGATGAACGTCGCAGCCATGGCGTAGTAGGCTGCGTTGCCGTTCATATTGATCGTCGCGCCGAGCGGCAGCGCGAACGACGTCGTCTCGGCCGAGACGCCGAGCTCCGTGCGCGCCGTCTGCATATTGAGCGGCAGCGTCGCCATCGACGACGCCGTCGAGAATGCGAAGACCTGCACTTTCCACATGGCCTTGAAGAATTTCGTGTACGTCGTGCATTTCGAGAACATCGCGACCGTGCCGCCGATCATGCCGTACGTGACGACGGCAAGCACGATGACGTAGAGCACGATGAGGTAGCCGATCTTCGCGAGCACCGTGTAACCGAACGTGCCCGTCGCATCGGCCATGAGGCAGAACACGCCGATCGGCGCGACATACATGATGGCCGTCATGACCTTGATGAAGAGTTCCGTGAGGTAGTTGAAGAGCTTCAGCACGAACTCCTTCTTTTCATCCTCGAGGAACGTCGCGGCAAAGCCCATGAACATCGCAAAGACGATGATCTGCAGGATATTACCATCAACAAGCGCCTTAAAAGGATTCGCCGGCACAAACCCTGTGACCGTCTCCCAGAAGCCTGGAATCTGCGTGCTCTCCTCCATGTGATCGACATGGATGGCCGCACTCTCGAGCGTCGCCATATCGATGCCGGCGCCCGGCGTGAAGATCGTGCTCATCGCGAGGCCGAGCATAACGGCGACGGCCGTCGTGATGCCGTAGTAGATGAATGTCAGCAGGCCGATCTTGCCCGCACTCTTTGACTTGCCGAGCGCTGCCGCGCCGCCGATCAGCGAGAACAAGACGAGCGGCACGACGACCATCTTGATGAGCTGCATAAAGAGGTTGCCGAGCGGCGCAAACATGTGCGCCGGCTTACCCATCGCAAGGCCGACGACCGCGCCTGCGACCGTTGCGATGATGATCCAGAGGCCGAGCTTGTCGAGGCTCATGCCCTTTGATTTTGTCTCTCCCATAAAAATCTTTCCCCTTTCACACGGCCGCCCCCGCGGCCGAAAAGCACAAAAGCCGCGCAAGACAGGACACGATTCCTGTGATGCGCGGCTTCATTGCCTGAAATGTTTCTGAAAATGATTTTAGCACAAAGTGTCTGCTTTGTCCACTATAAAAGTACAATCAAATCCATTTTTATCTGTAAGTATTTTTCTGACGGACATGCACTTACCTGCCTTTTCGCGAAGGAAAGCTACCCGTCATCGAAACATCGATACCGCCAGCCCGCAGACGCGTGAGGCAGAGAAAGGTAAGCTCTGGGACGGCAGCACGCAATTCTGCGGACATGGCCTCAGCCTCTGCCTTCGCCAGTTCCGGCGGAAACAGCGCACCGAGCACCGTACCGCTGTGCGCAGCGCAGAGCCCGCAGGCCCCTGCATCGTTGACGGCCACGGTAAAAGCCGGAAACTGCGGCTTCGGCAGGATGTCATCCTGCCAGATGGCACTCTGCTGCGCCGCTTGAGCGACGTCGTCAGTTCCCTGGTGCAATCGTGGCAGGATGCGTGCCCATGGGCGCTCGGCCTGAGGCAGGCGCCTTTTGTGCAGCGCCACCGTATCGATGGCGCCGCCCGTATCGAACACGGCAATCCAGAAGCGCGGCATCTGCGGATACGCTTCGAGCACCGTACCCGTCACCTGGTTCATGCGCACGACGCTCGGGAAGAACACGCCATCCGTCGGCTCGATGCGCACGGCAAGCGCGAGGATCTCCTGCGGCGTCAGCGCACGGCCGAACGCGAGCGCCGCCCCTGCCGCAACGGCCGCGATGTCCGCGCTCGACGACGCCATGCCCTTGCCATGCGGCAGCTCGGACGCGAGCTCCATGCCCCATGGGAACGACTCCGCACCGACAAGCTCGAGCGCAAGCTCCAGCGCCCGGAGCGACTTCCGCCCAAGGCCATGCAGTCCCTCGATACGATCTGAGACCCGCACCGTCGTATACCTCTCGATCGGACACGTCACGAGGAACGGCTCGCCATCCATCCAGCCCTGCACGAGCTCGCCGCACGACCCCGGCACGCGCACGGAAAACTCCATAGCCGCCCGCCCCCTTTCGATTCATCTCCCCTTACTCTATCGAATTTTCCGCGTTTCGTCAAAGCATCTTTCAGCCCTGCACTACTTTCATCGGCAGCAGCCGCCAGATCGCGACGGCCAGCCCGAGCGCGGCATGGCAGGGAGATACAAGTCGATGGACAGCGGGATGAACATGTTCATGAACGTGATGAACGCAACCATCGCCTTCGTCCCGAGATGATGCTGCCGAACCATGAAAAACCTCCTAATATTTACAATCCGTCCCGCCGCGTGATAGAATGCGGAAAAAGGGGGACTCTCTATGGAACTCAAATGCTATATCGTCGATGCGTTCACGCGCGAGCGCTTTCACGGCAATCCCGCTGCCGTCTGCGTGCTGGGCGCGTGGCTGCCCGACGCGCTGATGCAATCCATCGCCATCGAAAACAATCTCTCAGAGACGGCCTTCGTCGTGCACGAGGGCGAGCGCTGGCACCTGCGCTGGTTCACGCCTGGCGGCGAGATCGATCTCTGCGGCCATGCGACGCTCGGCACGTCATTCGTCTTGAAAAACTTCGTCGTGCCCGAGATGCATCGCTTTGTTTTCCAAACGATGAAAAACGAGCTCGTCGTGACGGAAAAGGGTGGCCGCTACACGATGAAATTCCCTGCTTACGACCTGAAGCCCGTGCCCGTCACAGACACCATGGTCGCCGCGACCGGCGCCCGCCCGCACGAGGCGTATCTCGCACGCGACCTCCTGCTCATCTACGACGACGAGCGCATCGTGCGTGACATGACGCCCGACCAAGCAAAGCTCCAAACACTCGACGGCCTGCTCGTCCACGTCACAGCACAGGGCGGCGCAACATATGATTGCGTCAGCCGTTCCTTCGCACCAAAGCTCGCCGTCCCCGAAGACCCCGTCTGCGGCTCCGGCCACTGCCACATCGTGCCGTATTGGACAAAACGCCTCGGCAACCCCGCCATCCACGCTTACCAAGCCTCCCCGCGCGGCGGCGAACTCTGGTGCCGACAAGATGGCAAGGCGGTCGAGCTCGCTGGCGATGCTGTGCTGTATTCCGAAGCAACGCTGCATCTCTAATCCTGATTTTTTTCTGCCACCTCAGCAGATTTCATCCGCTGATACCACTGCTGCATGAGCGCCTCATGTCCTCTGATGCGTTCCGCAAGCCCGAGCGCCATTTGTTCATCATACATGTGAGACGTCAAATTTCGATCATTCGCCATTTCGAGTGCACGTTCGGCCTCTTCATCCGTCAACAAGCCGACTTCTCTTGACATGCGAATCACTTTTCTCGGCGAAGCGGCGTTCAGGAATTCCACATCGCTCAAATAGTCTTTTGCGCACTTCCAGATAATTTCAAAGCAAAATTCAAAACGATGGATCAAGGCATCCCGTTCTACTTCATTCCAATGGTCCATAATCACCATTTCGTGCAGGCGTGCAAGTGCATCGCCTGCTTTTCTCATGCGTTCCGTCATGCTTTCCATACGATGCCATCCTTTCGGATTTCCTTCACAAGTGCGGCCGAAGCCTCCTGCATATCGACGACATCCACCTGATATGGAATCGTCGATTCTTCGAGTGCTTCCCGCAGATCGGCGATCTTCCGCCAATTCGATGGCCCATGGTATTCAATAGCAACATCGACATCCGAACTCTGCCGTTGTTGCCCACGCGCCCACGAGCCAAACAGAAATACGCTTGCGTCCTCATCCTGCAATTCACGCAGGACAAGCGCCTTGATGCGTTCGATATACGTCATGGCGTCCCCCTCCGTTTTTCCTTCAGTATATCATATCGCTACAACGCAAGAAAGCAAAACCGCCCGCAGGCAACGACATGTTTCTCGTTGCCTGCGGGCGTCTTGCTTTCCTGCTGTTTATTTCTGTTCCTTCAGCGCGTCGTCGAGCGTATGCCAAGCCAGCACGGCGCACTTGACGCGGGCTGGCATGTTGCTGACGTTTTTGAGGGCGAGGGCTTCGTCGAGTTCTTCGAGCTCGGCGTCGTCCGTGATCTCGCGCTTGATCATGCCGATGAACTTGCCGGCGAGCTCTTTCGCCTTTTCGATGCTCTTGCCGCGGATGAGGTCGATCATCATGTCGGTCGAAGCCTGGCTGATGGCGCAACCGACGCCTTCGAACGAGGCATCTTTGACGATGCCGTCCTGCACGTCGAGATGTAGCGTGATCTCATCGCCGCAGCTCGGGTTGTGGCCTTTGCACGAGCACGTCGCGCAGTCGAGCGGGTGGCGGTTCTCAGGACAGCGGCTGTGTTCGCTGACGAGTTCTGTGTAGACGTCTTCGAGTCCCATAGTTTTCACCTTCAGTCTTTATAGCCGAGCACGCTGCGGACGGTTTTGAGCGCCGCGATCCAGCGGTCGACGTCTTCCTTCGTGTTGTAGAGGTAGAAGCTCGCACGGCAGCTCGCATTGAGGCCGAGGTAGCGGTGCAGCGGCTGCGCGCAGTGATGGCCGGCGCGGACGGCAACGCCCGTGCTGTCGAGAATCGTCGCGACGTCATGCGGATGGACGTCCTTGACATTGAACGCGATGATGCCCGTCTTGTTGTCGCGCCGCGTATCGCAGCCATACGTCTCGATGTACGGGAGCTCGCGGAGCTGTGGCAGCGCGTAATCGACGAGTTCTTTCTCGATGGCCTCGATGCGGTCGAAACCGATGGTCTGCAGGTACTCGATGGCGGCGGAGAGGCCGGCCGCGCCGCCGACGTTCTGCGTGCCTGCTTCGAATTTCGCAGGCAGCTCGGCAAACGTCGTGTCCTGCTCCTGCACGTACTCGATCATGTCGCCGCCCATGAGGAACGGTGGCATGGCGTCGAGGATGTCGTACTTGCCATAGAGCACGCCGATGCCCATCGGGGAGAGCATCTTGTGGCCGGAGAACGCGAAGAAATCGGCATCGATGTCCTGCACGTCCACTTTCTGATGCGCGACGCTCTGCGAGCCGTCGACGACGACGACCGCGCCGACGCTGTGCGCCTTTTTCGCGACTTTCTTGACGTCGTTTTTGAGGCCGAGCACGTTCGAGACCTGCGTGACGGCGACGAGCTTCGTCTTTTCCGTGATCTTGGTCTCGATGTCCTCGTCGCTGAGGTTGCCGTCTTTCTCCAAATAAATGTACTTCAAAGTCGCGCCCTTGGCCTTTGCGACATGCTGCCACGGCACGAGGTTGCTGTGGTGCTCGGCAATCGTGATGACGATTTCGTCTCCCTTGCCGACATTCGTGAGGCCGTAGCTGTAAGCGACGAGGTTCAGCGCCTCGGTCGCGTTCTTCGTGAAGATGATTTCTTCGGGACGCTTGGCGTTGATGAACTGCGCCGTGACCTTGCGCGCGTTCTCGTAGATTTCCGTTGCTTCGACGGAAAGCGCATAGGCGCCGCGATGCGGGTTCGCATTACAGCCGCCGTAGTAGCCGCAGATGGCTCGGATGACCTGCTCCGGCTTCTGCGTTGTCGCGCCGTTGTCGAGATAGGCGATGGGCTTGCCGTTCATCTGCGTATGGAGGAGCGGGAAGTCTTTGAGAAATTCCTGTGGATCAGCCATTTGCGAGCCTCCCTTTGAGATACTGGTCGATTTCGTCCCGGAGCTTCTCGTCGGGGATACGGTCGATGACGGGGCGCAGCGATGCTTCGACGACGAGGCTCTTCGCCTCTTCCATGTCGAGGCCGCGGCTCATGAGGTAGAAGAGCTTCGCCTCGTCCATGCGGCCGACGGAAACGGCATGATGGCCGTCGACATCGTCTTCGTGCGACAGCATGATCGGCACGCTGCGGTTGCGCACGCCTTCATCGAGCAACATGACTTCTTCGTTCTCGCGGCCAACGGAGCCCTTCGTCCCTTCGAGAAAGTCGAGCGTGCCGCGGAAGTTCTTCGTGGCCTGCCCCATCAGCGTGCCGCGCACCTGCATGTTCGCGTCCGTCTTCTTGCCGCCTTGGCGGATGATGTAGTTGAGGTCGAGCAGGCGGTCTTCGTCGCCGAAATACAGCGACCAGACATCGGCCGTCGCGCGGTCGCCTGCGAGGTTCACCGTGAGTTCCGTCGCCGTCGTGCGGCCGCCGATCTCCGCACCCGTGTAGGAGAATGCGCCATCGGCGTCGACCTGCACCTTCACGCGGTTCGTATACGGCGCGTCCGTCGGCGCAAGTTCGGCGAGCACGAGGTGGAGCTTCGCGCCCTTGCCGACATGGACGACGGTCTCATGCGCGCCGCCTTCGCGGTGCTCGATGACGACTTCGTCCGACTGGCCGGGCTCGACGACGATCTGCTGCTTCTTGAGCTCGCCTGCCGCCTCGATACCCTCCGGCTGGCGGATCTCATTGACGCCGAGCCACCGCCATGTGCGCATGGGGATGTTCGAATAAATTTCACTGGTTTCCATTAAATATCCTCCTTCCCCATCAGCCCATCGTGCCTTCGAGTTCGATGTTGACGAGATTGTTCATCTCGACGGCGTACTCGAGCGGCAGTTCCTTCGCGATTGGCTCGACGAAGCCGCGCACGATCATGGCGCGCGCCTCGTCCTCGTCGATGCCGCGGCACGTCAGGTAAAAGACAGCTTCATCGCTGATGCGGCCGATCTTTGCCTCATGCCCGACGTCGGCATCGGCGCCCTCGATGTCCATGACAGGGAGCGTGTCACTGCGCGACTCGTTATCAAGCATCAGCGATTCGCAGTTGACGGAGCACTTCGCGCGCTTTGCGGCTTTCGTGACTTTGACGGCACTGCGGTACGTCGCCTTGCCGCCCGCTTTCGAGATCGTGCGCGTGTTGATGTTCGCCGACGTATCGGGCGCCGTCAGGATGACGCTCGCGCCCGTGTCGAGGTCCTGACCTTTCGAAGCGAACGTGACGCCTGTGAACTCGCAGCGCGCGCGCTCGCCATGCAGGATGCTGCACGGATAGAGGCACGAGACATGCGAGCCGAACGAGCCCGACACCCACTCGATGATGCCGTCTTTTTCGACGAGAGCGCGCTTCGTGTTGAGGTTCATCATGTTGCGCGACCAGTTCTCGATCGTGGAGTAGCGCAGACGCGCGCCCTCTTTGACGTAGAGCTCGACGCAGCCTGCATGGAGGTTCGTGACATTGTATTTCGGCGCGGAGCAGCCTTCGATGAAATGGAGGCTCGCGCCCTTCTCGACGATGATCAGCGTGTGCTCGAACTGGCCGGCGCCCGCCGCATTGAGGCGGAAATAGCTCTGCAGCGGCATCTTGACCTGCACGCCCTCCGGCACGTAGACGAACGAGCCGCCCGACCAGACGGCGCCATGCAGTGCCGCAAATTTGTGATCTTTCGGCGGCACGAGCTTCATGAAGTATTCCTTCACGATGTCCTCGTGCTCGCGGATGGCCGTCTCCATGTCCGTGTAGATGACGCCCTGCTTGACCATATCCTCTTGGATGGAATGGTAGACGACTTCGGAGTCGTACTGCGCGCCGACGCCGCCGAGCGATTTCTGCTCGGCCTCGGGGATGCCGAGGCGGTCGAACGTGTCCTTGATGTCCTCCGGCACGTCCTTCCAGTTGCCCGTCATCTTTGCATCTGGCTGGACGTACGTGATGATGCGGTCCATGTCGAGGTCCTTGAGGCTCGGCCCCCATGTCGGCAGGCCGATCTTATGGTACGTTTCGAGCGATTTCAGGCGGAACTCCAGCATCCACTCCGGGTCGTGCTTGCGCGCTGAGATGTCGCGGATGATATCTTCCGTCAGGCCGCTTTCCGACTTGTAGACGCTGTTGTCCGCGTCCTTGATGTCATAGAGCGTGCGCTCGATGTCTTCGACGAATGTCTTCTTCTTTGCCATACGCCATACCTCACTTTCCGACCGCGTCGAGGATGTGCGTGAAGCCCTTTTCGTTGATCGTGTCGATGAGCTCTGCGCCGCCTTCTTCGACGATCTCGCCCTTCATGAGGACATGGACTTTGTCGACATGGAGCTTCTCGAGGATGCGCGTGTTGTGCGTGATGATGAGGCAGCTGTTGTCGTCATTGTGGAACTTCGCGACGCCCTCGGAGACGATCTGCACGGCATCGACGTCGAGGCCGGAGTCCGTCTCATCGAGCAGCGCGAGCTTCGGCTCGAGCATCAGGAGCTGCAAGATCTCGTTGCGCTTCTTCTCGCCACCTGAGAAGCCGACGTTCATGTAGCGGTCCGCGTACTCCGGCGAAATCTTGAGCTCTTCCATCGTGGCGCGCAGCTTCTTGCGGAACGGCAGGATCTTCACGCGCTCACCCGAAATGGCCTGCTTCGCCGTGCGGATCATGTTCTCAACCGAGATGCCTGGGATCTCTTCCGGCGTCTGGAACGAAAGGAACAGACCTTTGCGCGCGCGCTCAAACGTCTTGAGCGCGAGGAGGTCTTCGCCCTCAAATTTCATCGTGCCGCCCGTGACCGTGTATTTCGGATGGCCCATGATGACGTTCATCAGCGTCGACTTGCCGGAGCCATTCGGACCGAGGATGACATGCACTTCGCCCTTGCCGACCGTCAGCGAAAGACCTTTGAGGATCTCCTTGTCCTCGACACCTGCGTGCAGGTCCTTGATTTCGAGAAGATTTTCTGCCATGAATAAAACTCTCCTTTGTCCATCTTTTATGAAAAGGATTCGCGGGGATCTGAGGCTTTCGACGAATCCTTATGAAAATGCTCGGAATTAACGATTTCATTGTATGGTTTTTGTAGAGAATTGTCAATAGGCAGGGATTTTCAAATCAAAAACGAATATAATCATAGATAGTATGGAACGATACCTCACAGATTCGAAAGGAGGATCCCCATGAAGCGGCTCCTCGCGCTCGCCCTCCTCCTCTGCTCCCTCCTCTGCTCCACGATGTCTGTCTACGCTGCGGACGGGCCGACGTACCGTGTCGGCTATATCAGTGTGCCAGGCTTTCTCACGAAAGACCCTAGCGGCCACTACCGCGGCACGGGCTACGAATACCTTGAGCAGCTCTCCATCTACGCAGGCTGCCATTTTGAATACATCGACCTCAGCCGCAAGAACACATCGAAAGAACTGCTCGACGGCCATGTCGATCTCCTCGTCGGAAGCACGATACAAAGGGATGATCCGCAGTTCCTGTTCAGTGAGCACAGCGTCGGCCGCACGCCGCTCCAGATCTCACTTGCAAGCGGCGTCAACGAAGAATCCGACCATCCGCTCGCCATCGGTTATTTTTCCGATGTCTACGATCGTGACGCCATCGACCACGAGCTCGCGCGCTTCTTCCCTGCGGGGCGCTACACGCTCCGCCCCTATGCCGACCTCGACGCGCTCGACCATGACATCACGGCCGGCCTGCTCGACGGCGTCGCAAATGACGGCCTGCATCCGCATTCCGATGCGACACCGATCGGCAACTTGCGCATGATGTCGCACTACATTCTGTTTCGCCCAGATGAAACAGACCTCAAGCACCGCCTCGACGATGCTTCAAACGACATGCTGACCGTTACGCCATTTTTGCCATATCTGCTTGCGCGACGCCAGGAGCAGAAAGGCGCACCTCTCATCCTCACATCAGACGAGCGCGCATGGCTCGCCACACATCCGCACATCAAGGCATTCGCCTCGCCCAGTCAGCCGCCGTATGCCTATTTCGAAAACGGTGAGCACAAAGGCGTCACGCAGGACATCATCAGCCGCATCGAGCGCGACCTCGGCATCACGTTCGACATCATCGAAGCAGAGACAAACGAAGAACTGTTCCGCCGCCTCGATGCTGGCGAAGCCGATGTCATGTGTGACTTCTTCTACGACTACAACTGGGCGCACGAGCACCACATGTTCATCACGAACCCCTATCTGACCGTGACATATGTGCTCGTCCATCGCCGCGGCCGCGACATCCCTGCAACGCCCGTCATCGCCGCGCCGCGCAGCCGCAATTTCACGCACCAGTACATTGAGCGCTACTATCCAGAAAAGGACATCCGCTACTACGACACAGATGAAGACTGTCTGCGTGCCGTCGATGACGGACAGGCCGATGTCGCCGCCGTCAAGAGCATCATCGCGCAAGCACTCATCTATAAAAATGGCCTATTCCGCCTCGAAGCGGAAAACAATGTCGTTTACACGCAGGGCACGAGCATCGCCGTCAGCGAACACGTCGATCCCATCTTCGTGCGCATCCTCAACAAGGAAATCGCCCATCTCGACCCTACGGCCATCCAAAGCGACATCAACAAGGAGACACGCGCGATGACGGACAAAGCGCCTGTCACGTCGTTCCTCTACCGCTACCCGCTCGAAAGCCTCGCCGGCCTCGTGCTGCTGTTCTTCGTGCTGCTGGCCGCCGTGCTGCTGTTTTTGCGCCTGCGCAAGAATCACCTTGCGGACATCTCCCGCCTCGCCTACACGGAGCCCGTCACGGGACTCTACAATGAGCGCTGGCTCGAAAACCAGCTGCCCGCCGCCATCGAGCGCGCCTCGAAAGCCCGTCTTGAAGGCCGTCTCTATCTCGCCGCCATCTGCGTGCGCCAGCTGGCCTATTATCGCTCGACGTATTCGCGCAGCCTCCTCGCGAAGACGTTCGTCCACGAAGTCGATCGCGCGCAGGCCGCCTTCTCTTGGTTTGGCCTCGCCGCCATTTCTGGCGACCGCACACGCCTCTACAGCCTCTGGGAACTCCCCGCTGGCCTCACGCCAGAGAAAGCAGCAGGACAGGTCACGAACGGTGCCTCTGTCATCCCGTTTGGCGATGTCATGACGCGCATCCGCTACCATGTCAGCGCCCTGCAGATCCCCTGCGGCCATGTCGACATCCCAAAGATCGTCAGCGCCACGTCCACGACGCTCGACCTCGCGCGCACGGAAAACCAACCGTTCTTGCTTTTCGACCAGCACATGGAAGAAGAATTCGAATGGTCGAGCCGCCTCGAATCCCTCGCACCAAAAGCACTCGCAGAGCAAGAATTCGAAGTCTGGTACCAGCCGAAATACGATCTCCAGACCCACGAGCTCGTCGGTGCCGAGGCACTCGTGCGCTGGCAGAGCCCTGAACTCGGCCTGCTATCTCCTGGCCGTTTTATCGAAGTCTTTGAACGCAACGGCTTCGCCGTCCGTCTCGACTACTACATGCTCGGCCATGTCGCGCGTTTCCTCGAAGACCGTCTGCGGCGCGGCTTGCCCGTCATCCCCGTCTCTGTCAACCAGTCTGCACTCCACATCGGTGAAGGCGGTTATCTGCGCAAGATGAAGGAAACGGCCGAGGCCTATGACTTGCCGAACGGCCTTTTAGACCTTGAAATCACAGAGACGGCGTTCGTCGATTTCAAGACAAAAGACGCGCGCGAAAACTCGCGCCACATCATCGACCGACTCAAAAGCTACGGCTATGCCACGTCCATGGATGATTTTTGCACGGGCTACAGCTCGATCGCCATGCTACAGAACCTGCCGATGGACAGCATGAAGATCGACCGCAGCATCCTGCTCGCCGCCGAACACGACGATCGTGCCGTGCGCATTTTGAAAAGCGTCATCCAGCTCGGCTCAGCACTCGACATGAAGATTCTCTGCGAAGGCGTCGAGACGGAAGCACAAGAAGCCCTCCTGCGCCGCCTCGGCTGCCAATACGGCCAGGGCTACCTCTATGCCAAACCGATGAAACAAGCAGAATTTGAACGATTCATGGAAGAACATTTATGAATAGAAGGGAGAATCTCAGTTCTATGGACATCCTTCATTTTGCCGAACACATGCCAGAAACCATCCGGCATCGCGTAGTGAAACGCATCTTTCGCCCCGGCGAGGCGCTGATGCGCAAGGGCGAGCCTGTCACGCATGTCTATCTTCTCATCGAGGGCGCGACACGCGTCAGCAACGAATTCGAGAGCGGCCACCGCTATACATTCGCCCAGATCGACGCACCGGACATCCTCGGCGACCTCGAAGCGCTGAGCCATCAGGAAAGCTATGCGACGACGAATGAGGCACTGACGCCCTGCACCGTCTATGCAATGACGATCGATACGTTCTACGCATGGATGCGTGAGGACAACGATTTCGCCATCCGCGTCGCAGAACTGCTCGCGACGAAGATGTACCCGACGTCGGACGAGAATGGCCGTATCAAGTTCCTGCCGAGCGTGCTGCGGCTCGAAAACTACCTACTCCGCCGCATCGGCGGCGTTGATACGGACCTCTTCGTGCTGCATACAGGCCGACAGGAAATCGCCGACGATATCGGCACGAGCGTCAAGACCGTGAACCGCGGCGTCGCAAAACTCAAGGAAACAGGCCTCATCGGGCTCTCGCATGGAAAGATCACGATCAGCCGCGAACAGAGGTTACAGATCGCCGAAGATCTAAATCGATCGGAGTAAGGCGATGAAGAAACGAGATGCCGCACTTCTTCTGACACTTTTCCTCTGTTCGTTCCTTCCATTATTATGTTTCGGATGGAGTGGGAACCCCGTCGCACATGCCGTAATATCCATCGATGGCCAAGAAGTTCGTTCCATCACACTGACGACGCATGCGGGACACGAATCCTTCACGGTCGAAACACCGAATGGCCAAAATACCGTAACGATCGACGGGCACGAGATCGCTGTCACGGATGCCGATTGTCCTGACAAAATCTGCGTAAAGACGGGATTCATCTCACAGAAAGGCGAAGTCATCGCTTGCCTGCCGCACAAGCTCATCATCGAAATCAAATAAGGGCTGACACATCTTCGCATCAGCCCTTTTGAAAAGAGGTTTTTTATTGTCTCCTTTCCGACTCGTCTATCTCGCCTTGCTGACAGCACTCTCACTTTCGCTCTTCGTGCTCGAAGGAATGTTACCCCTCCCATTTCTCGCGCCAGGTGCCAAGCTTGGCCTCGCAAACATCGTGACGGTCTTTGCGCTCTACACGCTTTCCGCTCCCGATGTCCTGCTCGTCCTCTGTCTGCGCATCGGTCTTGCCAGCTTCTTCGGCGGCGGGCCGACGGTCTTCCTCTACAGCCTCGCGGGCGGACTGCTGTCCCTTGTCGCGATGCTCGGCCTCAGCCGCGTCGTCATCGGACACGGTCACCCGGACGAACCCCTCCGCATGTGCACTTCGACAAAGGCAAAACAACCGCTGTTCTCCTTGCCCGCTGTCAGTGCAGCAGGCGGATTCTTCCACCACCTCGGCCAGCTCTTCGCGGCCATCGCCATGACGGGCACACCATCGCTCCTCTCCTATCTCGCCATCCTTGGCCCGATTGGACTCGCCACTGGCTTTGCCACAGGATGCGTCGTAGTGGGTGTCCGCAAGCGCTTGCGAGGCGTAGCGGCTTCGATCCTATCGCAAGCACGACAATTGAAATAGTCCTGTCATCACGCCAGAACGGCCTGCACGAGCGCGGTAAGCGATGCTTCATCGGCTGCGCCCATCGTCTCGCGCGCGGAATGCATCGCGAGGATCGGTACGCCGACGTCCATCGTACGGGCGGGGACAAACGCGGAAGCAATGGAACCAAGCGTCGAGCCGCCACGGCTATCGCTGCGGTTCACGAAATCCTGGTGCGCGATATCATGCGCTTCGCAAAGTGCCCGCACAATGGCGACAGCCTCGGCATCTCCCGCATAGGCCTGCGATGCCGCCTGCTTGATGACGACGCCACCGCCGAGCACAGGGTGTACAACGGGATCGCTTTTGCCCATAAAATTTGGATGAACGCCATGCGCAACATCAACAGAAAGCAAAAAGCCGTTCGCCAACACGTCCATGACATCCTCCGATGCATAGATCTGCCGCAGCACTTCCATCAGCACAGCTGAGCCCGCGCCCTGCTTCGTACGGCTGCCGACTTCTTCATTGTCAAACAGCGCGATGAGGCGCACGCCATCGGGCACGCCGCCCTTCGTCGCCGCGACGAGTCCTTCGAGGCAAGCCCAGACGGACGTGAGATTATCGAGACGCGGCGAGGAAACGAGTTCCTCCGCAAGGCCGACCGTGCAGCCACGCTCCCATGGATACGTCGAGAGTTCATAGGAAAGGATGTCACCTGCTGCGACGCCTGAGAGACCTGCGAGCGCCTGCGTCCACCAATCCTCATCCGCTTCGCTACCGAACAACGCCGCGATCGGCAACATGTCTTTCTGCGCGTTGAGCGCGCCTTCCTTGTTCACGTCGCGGTCCATGTGGATGGCGAGGCTCGGGATCGTCACGAGCGGCCGATCGAAATCGACGAGCCGCACCTCGGGATGAAAGGCATCCTGCCCGCGCAATACGACCTTGCCCGCCAGGCCGAGCGGCCGATCGAGCCACGAGCGCAAGATGAGGCCACCATACGGTTCGACATTCAGCAGGCCATAGCCCTCGCGCACGACGCCGGCTGCTGGTTTCAAACGAAAGCACGGAAAATCTGTATGCGCGGCCGCCATGCGCAGCGGACCTGCTGCGCCGACCGTGAACGCCAAGAGCGTCGTTCCATAGACGCGGACGAAATAGCGCCCGCCACGCGAAAGCGCCCAATCGCCGCCAAGCGACAGTTCCTCAAAGCCTGCGGCCTGTAGCTTTTCCGCCGATGCCGCGACCGTATGGCACGGCGACGGTGCTGCCGCGATGAAATCCAGAAGTTCCTTTGTCTCGTATGTCATCAATCTGTTCCTTCTTCCCTTGCCTGCCCATCAAAGAGCAGGCTCTTTTTCTTGTCAAAACCAGCGACGCGGATGTGCATGATGTCCAGGAGCGTATGGATCATCTCGTCGCTCTGCCAATGCTGCTGCCGTGCCGCCTCGATGCGCTGCACATCGTTAGGATGATTCACGCGAAATGCCTCTGACATCCAGAACACCATCGGCACGTCGCGCTGCCACGGGCTCGTCTCGTCGCCATGACCAAACTGCGCCCGCGTGTCGTAAACCTCCTCGCCATGATCAGAAATGAAAATCACGAGCGCATCCTTGTCCTCGAAACGACGAATGATCTCATTGACGATGGCATCGTCATAGAGCACGGCATTGTCGTACGTCGCCCGTACCGTCCGCGCAGCCTCATCCTCCGCCACGCCGCGTCCGAGCTCGTCCTCTGGCGCGAACTGCGCGAACTCTGGCGGATAGCGTTTGGAAAATTCTTCATGCGCCCCCATCAAATGGATGACGTAGAACGCAGCTGGCACAGGCTCAACCATGCGCTCGCGAAGCTCCTCGTCAAGCAGCGGCAGCACCTCGTTGTCATAGCGCTCCGCGAGGTCGATGGAGTGCGCGACCGTACTCGTGAACGCCACATGATCCGTGCGCTCGCCAAGCGTCCGCCCGATGCTGCCATAAAATCCTGATGCCTCCTGATTTGACAGCCACGCCGTATAGACGCCCGCCCGTCGCAAGATATCAAAGAGATCGCCATAATCATACCACATGCCGGGAGATTCGTTGTTGTAAAAGCTGAACAGCGTCCTCATCACGGCCATCGTACCCGCATGCGGGCTCGTGACATGTTCATAGATCACGAGTTCCCCCGCGTCCGCGCGCGCTGAAAGACGCGGCGTCGTCGGCAATCCATAGCCATACAGCTGCATGTGATGGCGACTCGTCGACTCGCCGAGGATGAAGACGACATACGGGATGTCATCCGTGCCCTGCGTTTCGCCGACCTCATGATTTGCCAGCGTCCACGCCACATACTCCGCCGAGCCGATTTCCTCATAGGCTTGGCGGACATTTAGCGCGAGGCGCAAGATGGAATTGGAGCGCGCCACATTGTCCACGCGAACCTCGTCATCCAACGCCGCATGGACAAGACTCGCCCCAAAGGCAAACAGCAACACAAGAAGCACTGCCAAGCCGCGACGCCTACGTTCATGACCTCGCACATCCACACGATGACCGGAAAACTGCACGCGGCCGAGGCCTGTCGAGTCTCTGCCGCCCTTTTGTCGCCAAAGCCGCCGCGCCAGCAAGGCGGCCGCAATCGCCACGCCGAGCACCAGCACCGTCACAACGATGCCGCCCGCCTGGCTCGTCACATACTCCCACGCCTCCGCAGGATTCGTCGCAAGCACGATCTCCAGCAGTCCCGCATCGAGCACGCTATGATAATGCACGAGCGTGAAGGTGTCAATACCGCAGAGCAACAGGCTCCCGCCCAAAAGCACTCCCTCTGCTCCACGTCGCACACACTGTGGCAAATAGCCGACGAGCAACGCGAAGATCGCCGCCCAGCCCATCGTGAGCACGAGCTCTTCCACCAGTCGTCCGAACCGCACGAACGCTGTCGCATCTCCCGCGAACATCTCTATTTGGACAACCGCTGTCAGATTGCACGCCACCAGCGCCAGAAACAACCCCCAAGAAAATCGCCACCGTGAACCATCGAAGTTTTCCACGTTATGATATCACCTCAAACATCATGGATGCTGCATCCAAAACTTCAACGAAGACGATGCATTCGCATGATCAAGATAGTATTGTTCATCCTCTGGCAGATGATCGTAATCATAATACCAAGGCAGATGGCGGAACGTATAGCATCCTGCCAAACGGATCGCTGGTCCGCGATGGTAGAACCGTACATTCCGATAAAGTGCAAATGTCGTGTCCACATTCGCAACATATGCTTCATCCCCCAAGGGAATCTGATAAAAACTCGCTTCGGAAACCTGAACCCGCTTTTTGTCCGGAAATGTGATATCTTCATATCGCAAAGCGGCTCCCACTTTACGAATCCCAGGATGTGCACCAAGAATCCGTACGAACTCCTGCAAGAAATGCGATGGACAGTCCTCTGTGGGCAGGACATCTGGGTCTGTATAGACATAAGGCGTCCGAACATCCAGCAGTTCGAGCATGCCACTCGCCCAAAGCGCCGTATGGCCAAGATTCTCTTCCAGCCGCACCACGCGTACCTGCTCCGAACGCACGCGCTCATAATACACCAGCAACGGCTGATACGTTGAAGCATTATCGAGTAGAATCAAATTCTGATATCCAGCGGCCAGCAGCCACTCCACAAGTTTCGAAAGACAGGTCACGCGATCTCTGCAATTGATGAAGATGGGGAGCTGTCGCACGCTTTCCCAATCGTCTGTCTTCACGAACAATTCTTTTGATTGCTCTACGATTGCAGCCAATTGCCCCCCCCTCAGGAGACATCATCATCTTCAAAGACTGCATCCGATTCTCTGCAGCATCTTGGAAGCTCGCTTTTTGATGCAGTGCCTGCGTATACGCTAGGATCGCGTTTTGAAAATGCCCTAGATGATAGGCAGCATTTCCCAGGAAAAACCATGCCAACTCATCCTGCGGATACCGTTTCAAATGTTCTCTCAAGAGTTCCTCTGTGCGTGTGAAATCGCCTTGATGATAGACGATCTGCGCCAGCAACTCTCGGTATTCCGGCAAGCCAAACGGCTTCTCCAAAAAGGACAGCGGATAATTTTCCAAGTAATATTTTGCTAAAAGATCCTCGCCACGCTCAAATGCCAGCACAGCGGCAGCAAGAATTTTAAAAAGAGAATCTGCCTGCAAATACGTTTTATCCACCGTTTGCAAAAGATCTGGCTGATTTCTCACCATTTCCAACATCTGCAACTGACAAGCAGCACAGCCATCCAGATCGCCAATGCTCTCAGCTGACTGCGCAGCACATACAAGATCTTCAAATTTCAAACCGCTCGCCTCCTGTTTTTCACGAATTCATATTCTTATTCTCTGGATCATTCCGATTTCCCTTTACCTCGCTTCAAAAATCTTCTATACTGAAGAAAAGGTATCGTTGTTTTGAAGAGAAAGGAGTCCTCCATGCTGACTATCGCCCTCATCGCCCATGACAAGAAGAAGAACGAGATGCTGGAATTCGTCGGGCATCACAAAGAGCTGCTCGCGAACTTCCACCTCGTCGCTACGCGCACGACCGGTACGCTCATCCGCGACACGTTCGGCCTCGACGTCGAAACCATGATGTCTGGCCCCCTCGGCGGCGACCAGCAGATTGGTGCCCTCGTCGCGACGGAGCAAGTCCAGTGCGTCATCTTCCTGCGTGACCCACTCACGAGCCAGCCGCACGAGCCGGACATCAATGCCCTCCTGCGCCTCTGCGACGTCCACAACATCCCGCTCGCAACGAACCGCAAAAGCGCGCATATCCTACTCAAATACGTCGCCGAAAAAGGAGCAGACGAAGGCAAGACCACAAAGTCTTGACCGCGCACAAAAGCTCGAATCTCAAATATACAAAGGCGCATCCTGCCCCGAATCTTTTCAGGCGCAAGATGCGCTTTCCTATCTTTGATGCGATCGTCAGGTGCTACGCGCCGTCATCCCCACTTCCACTCCCAACGTTGCCGAAGCATTCGCATGCGCCAGATAATATGCCTCATCCTCTGGAAGGTTCGCATAATCATAATACCAAGGCAGATGACGAAACGCGTACCGCCCAGCCATGCGAATAGCAGGGCCCCGATGATAGAATCGAACGTTCCGATAAAGCGCGAACGTCGTATCCACGTTCGCAAAATACGCATCCACTCCGAGAGGAGCATGATAATAGCAAGACTCCCGTTCCTTCACCTGCGCGCTTCCGGCATACGTGACATCGTCATAGCGCAACGCTGCGCCCACTTTCTGGATTGCGGGATACATCGCCAGAATGCGCAAATAATCCTGCAAGAAATGCTGGGGACAAGTCTCCGTCGGCAAGACATCCGGATCGGTATAAACATATGGCGTCGCGACGCCCAGAAGCTCCAAAACACCGCTTTCCCATAAGGCCGTATATCCGAGGTTCTCTCCGAGCATCACGACACGCACCCGATCAGAGCGTACGTCTTCGTAATACTGCAGCAGCGGCACATACGTCGAATCATTATCCAGAAGGACGAGTTTCTCATAGCCGGCTTGCAAAAGCCAGTCCACCAACCGAGAAAGACAACCCACACGATCACGGCAATTGATGAAGATCGGCAATTGCCGCACTGCACGCCAGTCTTCTTCATCCACGGAGGTTTGAGCGATCGGCGTTTTCAACAAAGCCAATTGCCTATTCTGAGAGCACATCATTTGAAACGCTTCTGCACGATTTTCCTCTGCCTCTTGGAAACGGTTCTTCCGCTGAAGTGCATGCGTATATGCCGATACAGCTCGATGGAATTGCTTTCTTCGATATGCTGTATTTCCCAGCCAGAACCATGCCATTTCATCTTGCGGGTAACGTTCTAGATGTGCCTCTAGGAATTCCGTTGCCTGTTCCAGATTTCCCTCTTCATACGCGAGACGTCCGAGCATTACACGATGTTCGGGAAAACAGCCGGGCCTCTGAAGGAAATAAGCGGGAAACGCCTGCAAATAATATCGTGCGAGTTTCCATTCTCCCCTCCCATATGCCACGACAGCCGCTGCAAGAATCCTCATAAGATAGTCGATGCGCAAATATGTCGTATCATTCGTGCGCAGAAGCTCGGGATGCTCCTTCGTCATCTCCAACATCTGGATCTGGCAGGCTACGCAACCTTCGAGATCCTCATGTGCCTCCGCAATAGATATCGCGCGCAAAAGATCTTGAAATTCCATACGCACCTCTCTTTCACAGCTGTGCCAGAAGTGCTTTGCATCCCTTCACGGCATCTCGATACGTCGCATCGAAATTTCCCGTGTACCACGGATCAGCCACTTCACGCTCTTCGCCTGCAAATGACAGCAATCGGCGACATTTGCCCGCAGGATCGCCGTTTGTCAGGCGGCGCAGATCGCGCATATTCTCGTCATCCATCGCGATAATGAAATCGTACATATCATAATCCTCGCGACGGATCAGCTGCGCGGCGCGGCGCGAAAACGGGATGCCCATCTCGCGCAGTTTCCTCTGTGTGCCAGGATGCGTGTCATTTCCGAGCTCATCAGTACGACAGGCTTTCGAATCGATGACGAACTCCGCCTCCCGCCCCGCTCGCCGCACGAGCTCCTTCATCACGAACTCGCACATCGGCGACCGACAGATATTTCCATGGCAGACAAAAAGAATCTTATGCATTTCTTTTCTCTCTTTCTTTACGCCTCTCCCGCTTCTTTCTTGATGCGCCGTTTATTTTCGTACATCGTCCCGTCCGCACGATTGAAGACATCTTGGTAGTCATGGTCCGTTTGTGGATTATAGACAGCGCAGCCGACGGCCATGGCGACTTCCGCCCATGGCTCGTAGGCCGCCCGATCACGCACGCGTTCATAGGGACGGAGCCCAGCGAGCAACGCATCACTGTTCTCATAGTCGCGCCCTGTGAGGACGACGACAAATTCGTCACCACCGATGCGGTAGACTGGGCTGTGCGTGAAGATATCGCAGAGGGCTCTGCTCATCGCTCGGAGTGCGATGTCGCCTTTCTCGTGACCATAGACGTCATTGACGAATTTCAGCCCGTTCATATCCGCCATGATGATGGCGAACTCCGCTGTCCCCGCCGTGATGACCGCCGTGAGCTCCGAAAGTTTGTTCTCGTAAGCCGTATGGTTCTGCACGCCTGTGAGCTCATCACGGAGCGCCATACGCTGGATGAGGTCGAGATACTCCTGTAGCTGCTCAGAATCCTGCAAAATGATATCCTGCACTTCCGTGATGTCGTGTGCGAGCACTTCGAACTCGTCTCCCGAATCGAGATCTTCCTTCACTGGCGACTTCTCGCGATGCTCGCGGAAATAACAAAGCATCTCCTGCAACTTACACACTGGGTCAATGACCTGATGCGTAATGAACGTGTACATGATGGCCAGCAACAGGCTGAAGATAATAAATTCAAGACTCAAGATCCTAGCGTCGAGCACGCGCATCTCCATCATCGCACGGCGCATGTCGAGGTCGACGCCAATGAAGGCAACTTTCTTGCCATCTGCATCATAGAGCGGCTTGTAGACCGTCATGAGCCATCCCCAATAGCCACGGCTCACGACGGGACCGATCATACGGTTGTCCCTTGGATCGAGCATCTGGGCGCCGATTTCGGCATAGTACGGATCCTCGTCCATCCAGAACGTCCGACCATAATGGTAGCCCGTCTCCGATGGATCGCAGATTGTCATGGCATACCCACGCCCATCTTGCTCGCCGACCGTATAGAGGTTCAGATACCGAATGATATCGTCCGAACGTGCATAGAACGCCCGCATATCCGAAAAAAGCTCCCGGTACACCTCCGTCTCGCCGCCCCCCGGCGCAAGAATGACGGACAACTCCCGCTCATCCACGAGAAGCGAAGCTGCCTCAACAAAATTGCGCGCAACAGCGCCATACGTCTCAACCATCTGCTGGCGGTAAATGCCTCGCACGAAAAAAAACAGCAACGCCATCGCCACGAACGTCACGATGCTCAGGTTCACGATGATCTTCAACCGGATGGGTAGCCGCCGCACGCCCTCCTTCGAAAGAAGTTCTGGATGCGGTTTCAAGAGGAAAAAGGAGGGCGTAAAGCGCATCAAAATCGCGATGATGAGAAATGCCACTCCGACATCTGCTGCATGATAGAGCGCCATGAGCAAGAGCTGCAGTTGCTCATCCGGCAACTCGCCCGTCAGCCAGACAGCCATCGTTGCCGTATCCACCATGCGGTACTCCAACCAACTGCCAAGCCCGAAAGAAATCACGCCTGCACAAAAACCTGCGCCAAGCCCCAGAAAGAGTGCCCGTTTCCACTTGCGAAACCAATTGCGTCGCGCCGCCGACGCCGTCAGGAATACGAGTAAGAAATCCACGGGAAGCATAAAAAAGCGATTGCTTCCCGTGACGAACCCCAGCGCGCCGCCCACGACAGCCACGGCCAGGCCTGGCAACATACCAAGCGATGCTGCCGTCAAGAGTGTACCGAAAAAGAAAAAGACGAGGTGCCCACTCGCAAATGACACCACAGAAAAAATGATCTGCAATAGAAGTCCCAACACGAAGCGGGACAGGAATTTCCGTTTCATATATATCTCCAGAAGATCCATCTCTAGAAACGCATGGTCTTGTCTCATGGCAAGAAACTATCATATTTACTTGATTCTCGATCGAATCGCAAATTCCTGCAAATACAAAAAAAGCATCGCGAATCCGCGATGCTTTGATCTCAAATGGCAGGGGCAGCAGGACTCGAACCTACGCATGCGGGATTCAGAATCCCGTGCCTTACCAACTTGGCGATGCCCCTAAGTTTTTCCGACAGCTCTGCGCTGTCAACAAAAGATATTATACGAAATCATCATGCACTTGTCAAGTATTTTTTTACAACCTTATCGTTTTTTCTTTTCGACTGCCAGGACGGTCGAGAAATCTGTCACATGTCCACCAAAAAGGTTCCAATTTATGGTATAATAAATGGTAATCACGCATTATCCTGCAACAAACGGGACGAAAGGGGAAATATCCATGGAAACGAAATATGAAGTGACGATCACGGCCATTGGCAACCTCGCACGCACCTTCCTCATGAACAACCAGAGTGTCATCCTGCTCGACGAAGGCATCCGTCCGAACCTCTCGGAGATGGTCGTCGAACATACGGGGGGACAGCTCAAAGGCGAGGTCAAGAAAGGTGACAAGCTCTCGATTGGCAGCTCGGAGTACACCGTCGTCTCCGTCGGCGAAGATGTCAATCAGAACCTCAAAGACGAAGGCCACTGCACGCTCGTCTTTAACGCCGAAGGCTCCATGCCCGGCCAGGTCATCCTCAAGGGCAAAGGCCAGCCCATCCTTTCGAATGGCCTGAAAATCACATTCTTCAAAAAATAACCTCAGCACGAAAAAACACCTGGGAAGACACATGCTCGCTCTTCCCAGGTGTTTTTTATTGTCCGAACGTCACGCTGATGCTCGTGCCCTGCTCGACGATCGTATTGGCAGGGATCGTCTGGCTGACGGCGGTGCCACTGCCTTCACTTTCGAACTGGAGCCCCGCCGCTGCCGCTTTCTGCGCGGCAGCGCGGATGGAGAGGCCGCGGAAGTCTGGTACGACGATCATGCCCGATGGGACATCTCCCTCGTACTGCTTCGGTTCGGGGCGCGGCTTTTCGCGCTGTGTCTTTTCCATGTCAGCAAACGGATCCGTCGACGGCTCGATCTTGAGATACCTGAGGAGCTGTGCAAAGATGCGCTGCGCGACTGGCGCAGCGATCTGGCCGCCGTAGAAGTTGCCAGCGCCCGGATCGTCGATCATGACGAGCACAACGAGCTGTGGATCTTCGACGGGGGCAAAACCGCAGAACGATGCGATATAGCGTCCCTCCATATAGCCCGTGCCATCAGGACGAATCTTCTGCGCAGTCCCCGTCTTGCCTGCGATACGGTAGCCCTTGACGGCTGCTTTCTTGCCGCCGCCCGAAGCAACGACCTGTTCGAGGAGGCCGACGAGCGTCTTGTCCGTCGCAGATTCTAGTGCACGGCCGACTTCCTCGCGTTGCGATTCCATATACGTCGACCCGTCGGCGTTCTGGATCGATTTGATGATGTGCGGCTTCAGCACGACACCATCGTTCGCGATAGCGGCCATGGCGCGCACGAGTTGGATCGGCGTGACAGCGATGGATTGACCGATAGCCGTCGTCGCGATGTCGGAAGCACGCATGTCTTCAGGATCAAACAAGATGCCCGCTTCCTCGCCCGGCAGGCCGATGCCCGTCGACTCGCCAAAGCCGAACTCTTTCGCGTATTTCATGAGGTTCTCCGCACCGAGGCGCAAGCCGACCTGTGCAAACCCCGTATTCAGCGATTGCTTTACGACGTCCGTGAACGTGACCGTGCCGAAGCTCGCACCGTTCCAGTTCTGGATGCGGCGGCCCGAGACCATGACGTAGCCCGGATCAACAAAGACCTGATTTGGCGTCACGACTTTTTCCTGCAGCGCTGCACCCGCCACGACGGACTTGAACGTCGAGCCTGGCTCATAAATGAAGGAAACGGCACGATTCTTCCACGATTCCGGCGAATAGTCATAGTACTTGTTCGGATTGTACGTCGGCCGCGAAGCCATCGCGAGCACGTCACCCGTCTTCGGATCCATGACGACGCATGTGACGGCGGTTGGATTATTTTCCGCCATGGCGCGGTCAAGTTCCTGCTCAACGGTGAACTGCATGGCGCTATCGATCGTGAGCTGGATCGTCTTGCAGCGGTTGCCGCGATATGGCACTTTCTGGAAGATGGAATCGAGGATCGGTTTCGAGCGCGAATCCGTATAAAGGAAGCTTTCTGTGACTTCGCCTTTGATCAGACTGTCATACGCCTGCTCGACGCCGTCGAGACCTTTGTCCTCCGCACCGACAAAGCCGATCACATTAGCCGCGAGCACATCGTTCGGATAATAGCGCTTCGGCTCGTCGACGAAACCGAGGCAGTCCGTGAGCTCACTTTCGTGCATATAGTCTTTGACAGCGTCATACTCGTCTTGTGAGAGAAAGCGCTTGAGCCAAACGAAGCCGCCGCCTTCTGCGATGGCTTTCTGGATATCGTCCGGCGTCTGGCCGATAAGTGGCGCCAGAGCCGCCGCTATGGCGTCGGGATCTTTCTTCACGGCCTGGCTCGGATCGATGAAGAGGGATTTCGTCATCGACGTGACGGCGAGCTCACGGCCGTTGCGGTCAAGGATGGCCCCGCGCGGCGACTGGCGCTCGTATTCCTGTCCAACCTGCGACTTCATGCGCGCTGCGAGCTTGTCGCCCTGCACGAGCTGCACATAGCCATAGCGCACGACGATGATGCCCATGAGCACGAGCATGCCCGCGAGCACACGCATGATGCGCCGCTGGATCTCATTCTTTCCCTGCCGATCTTTCTCCAAAGCGAAACGTCCTTCCCGATCATAAACCTACGCAGGTACCCGCAAAAAGGACCTGCGGATATTTCCACAGGCCCATTATAACATAAACCACGGCTCGCTGTCGGGAAACCGTTCTTCATCAGCAGAAGATGTTTTCAGGAAGCCCAGCAGCTTGGAGACGCACTGCGTCCTTTGACGCAGTATCACTATCCAGCAGGATCGCATCGATGCGGCCTTCTTGGTAAAGGAACGGTAGTTCTTCGAAATAGAGAACGGGGAGCTCCTTTGGCCCGACGTTGACGGCGGCAAGTCCCCGCTCCTCGAACCAGATGCCGACGATCTCGATATCCTCGCGCGGCAGTAACGCAGACATGAATGCTTTGATGTGCGGCCCATGCTGCAAGACAACGCGTTGACGGACGGGCACGTCATAACAAATGGAGAGCGCCGCAGCGACATCGCGGCGGAATCGCTCTTTCTGCCCGGCAATCATCGCACGGTAGCTGTCAAAGTCGCGCGTGTGACCCTCATAATCGGCCAGACAATCACGAATGCAGGAAAGAATTGCAGGAATGGCTTGTGGCACATCGTCAAATTTATAGGTGGTGGGAATCGGCACATCCATGTCATTGGCCGCAGATCCACGCCGGTCTGTGATGACGCAGCAGCCAGCAGCCGCTGCCTCGCGCGGGATGCGATCTTGACCTGGGTGATTGCCGAAGTCGATGTAGCATTTCGCACGGCAAAGAAGCGCGTGAACTTCCTCGGCCGTCATGTGCTCGATCGGTGCCCAGGTGATATCTGGTGCAGCTGCCATGAGCTGCTGCGTGAATGCCAGCCCCTTCTTCGGATTGTAGGCGACGATATCCTGGCGTGGATCCCGAGTGCCCCCCCGCTGCACATTTGTCCTGCATGAGTAATAGACTGCAAATAGTCGCCCACAAAATGAATCTGCTGCTCTGGGACGCGATTTTGCTTTATGAACTGACGCGCATACTCCGACTGTACCCAATGTTCCATCTGCTCATCTGGTGCGAAGATATAAACATTGTCGCAAATGGGTTTCTGCCAAAGATACCGTGGAGCTCTTTGTAAAATGCTACCGAGGTTCCTCAAATAGTTGTCAACGCTCAACCACCAGAAAATCTTGCGCGCAGACGCTCCCCAACCGTAAAGACCAGGAGCAGATTCTGAAATGACCAAGATGTTTTCTGGCGCATCTTCTACGTTGACAACGAACGGAACATGATATCGCCGGTATGCAGCATCTTGCGGATATTTTCCGTTTTGAACGCCATAGTACCACATGCGAACATCGAGCCCGCGTCGCAAGAGTTCGGAACCAAGTTGATGCAGAAGCTCTGGCCCGCCAGATGCGTAATTAGCCGGGCATGCGATGAAGATGGTCGTGTTCTCATAAATGTCCATGATGTCCTTCCTTTCCAAAAATCTCTGTGTTTGCTCTGATTATACCATGAAAAAACGGAAATCTATCGACGAGGTTTTGATTTTATGCTAAAATAAACCCAAACACGAAAGAACTATGTCCATTTTCATTCGATTCTTTTGCAAACCCATAGTAGGAGGGTATCATCTATGAAATTTCAGAACCGTCCCGAGGATATCGACGCACTGAAGCCGGAATATCAGGAATATTTCCATGCGATCCGCGAGCGCATCCCTGCCGACCGCGTCATCATCGACCCCGTGCGCCGCTATGCGTATGGCGTGGACGCGAGCCTCTACAGCATCACGCCGCAGATCGTCGTGCAGGCACGGAGCATCGACGAGGTCAGCTTCCTCGTGCAGGAGGCTGGGAGGCGCCACATCGCCGTGACGTTCCGCGCCGCTGGCACGAGCCTCTGCGGGCAGGCATTGACGGACTCTGTGCTCATCATGGCAACGGAGGGCTGGCAGGACTACCAGATCAAAGATGGCGGCGACAAGATCACGCTCGAGCCCGGCATCATCGGCGCGATGGCGAATTCGTACCTCGCACCGTACCAGCGCAAGATCGGCCCGGATCCCGCGTCCATCAAGCACGCAATGATCGGCGGCATGGCGGCGAACAACGCAAGCGGCATGTGCTGCGGCACATCGGACAACAGCTACAAGACCGTCCTCGACCTGAAGCTCGTCTTTGCAGACGGCTCGGTGCTCGATACCGCGGATGATACGAGCGTCCGGACGTGGAGCAAGGCACATGAGACGATCATCCATGAACTCACGGCCATCCATGACGAGATCGCGGCCGATCCCGAGCTCAAGGAGCTCATCGCGCGCAAGTACAAGATCAAGAACACGACGGGCTACAGCCTGAATTCGTTCATCGATTTCGACGACCCGATCGACATCCTGAAGCATGTCATCATCGGCTCCGAGGGTACGCTCGCGCTCATCGCCGAGATCACGTACCGCACGGTCGTCGAGGCAAAATACAAGGCATCGGCGCTCGTGTTCTTCCCGAGCCTCAGGGAATCGTGCCGTGCTGTGCATGACCTCACGCGTCCGCTCGTCGCCGCTGGCGAGCTCCTCGACCGCGTCTCGCTGAAATCCATCGAAGACTGGGACGGCATCCCCGAAGTCATCCGCACGCTGCCAGATGGCGCGGCTGCCATCCTCATCGAGACGCGCGCCGACGACCATGAGACACTCGAGAAGCGCATCGCCGAGACGAAGGAAGTCGTCGGCAAGTACGAGATCCTCTACCCGATCGAGTTCACAGAAGACCCGAACGTTTATGGCCTGTACTGGCAGATTCGCGCGGGCATCTTCCCTGCGGTCGGCGGCGTGCGCACGATCGGCACGACGGTCATCATCGAGGACGTCGCGTTCCCGCGTGACGACCTCGCTGATGGCGTCATGGCGCTCCGCCAGAGCATGGACGACCATGGCTATGGCGCGGGCATCATCTACGGCCATGTGCTTGACGGCAATGTCCATTTCGTCATCACGCAGGATTTCGAAACGGAAAAAGGCAAGGCGCAGTACCAGAAATTCATTGAAGACGTCTGCGAGCTCGTCGCGACGAACTTCCATGGCTCGCTGAAGGCCGAGCATGGCACGGGCCGCAACATGGCGCCATTTGTCGAGCTCGAGTGGGGCAAGAAAGCCTACAGCCTCATGAAGCGCATCAAGAAAGCATTCGACCCCGACACGACGCTGAACCCCGACGTCATCATCACGAAGAACGGCCTCGTCTTCATGGAGCACATCAAGTCGATGAAGCCGGTGCACGAGATCGTCGACCGCTGCATCGAGTGCGGCTACTGCCAGGTCATGTGCCCGTCGCATCTCCTGACGCTCGCGCCGCGCCAGCGTACGGCCGTGCAGCGCGAGATCAGCCGCCTGCGCATCACGGGCGAGAACCCTGCGCTCTTGAAGCGCTTTGAAGAAGACTACGCATACCTCGGCGACGAAACGTGCGCCGTCGACGGCCTCTGCCAGACGACGTGCCCGCTCTCGATCAATACGGGCGCGTTCACGAAGGAGATGCGCCACAGCCATCTGACGCCGGCACGCCTCTCGGGCGCGGAAAAGATCGCCGCGAACTTCGAGACGACGAGCTCGGCCGTGCGCCTCGGCCTCACGGGCGCGAATGTCGCGCACAGCATCTTCGGTTCGCAGCTCATGAGCTTTGTCGCGAAAAAGACGCGCTCGATCACGGGCGACAAGCTGCCGCTCTGGAATCCGTGGATGCCGAAAGCTGGCAAGCTGCCGACGCAGCCTGCGCAGAAAGGCCGCACGAAGGTCGTCTATTTCCCGAGCTGCACGACGCGCATGATGGGCCCGGCGAAAGGCGACTACGACCAGCGCCACCTCAGCGCCGTCATGATGGAGCTCTGCGACCGCGCAGGCTATGACGTCATCATCCCGGACAATGTCGCGCGCTACTGCTGCGGCATGCCGTTCGAGAGCGAAGGCGTATTCGAAGTCGCCGACAAGCTCGCAAAAGAGCTCGAAGGCGCGTTGCTGAAGGCCAGCAACAACGGCGAAATCCCCATCCTCTGCGACATGAGCCCCTGCACGTACCGCATGCAGCACACGATGGACGAGCGCCTGAAGATTTACGACACCGTCGAGTTCCTGCATGACTTCATCATCGACAAGCTGCCAATCCACAAGATCGACCGCACGATCATGCTCCACATGACGTGCTCGGCCGTCAAGATGGGCCTCCAGAAGAAATTCCTCGACATCGCAAACCGCTGTGTCACGAAGGTCGTCGTGCCGGACAAAGTCAAGTGCTGCGGCTTCTCGGGCGACAAGGGCTTCTCCATCCCCGAACTCAACAAATCCGCGCTGACGCACCTCAACGAAGCCATCCCCGAAGGCTGCGACCACGGCTACTCGAACAGCCGCACCTGCGAGATCGGCCTCTCGGCCAAGGCTGGCTTCCCATACCAGTCCATCGCGTACCTCGTCGACGAGTGCTCGAAGTAACATCATCCTGAGATAAACGCAAAAACACCCGATGCGCAACGTATTGCACGAAACGCATCGGGTGTTGTATCCTTATAGAAAGCAACTACCATAACGGTAGGCAGTTGGCGTTTTGCCTCGCGGAAAGGTCGAATCCTTGATGAAGCGGGGTGATTCAGATGGATCGGACGGTCATCATTTTGTTCTTGATGCTCTGCATCCTCATCGTGATAAAACAATAACCGCCCCTAGCTTCCAGACTTAGGCGGTTATCGTTCCATATGATAACAATTTAGGCGAGGCGGCCAACCGTCTATCGGTAGCTGCTTCTTCATGTCTTTATTTTACATCAGCCTCCTTGTTTTTTCAAGAGTGATTGTCAAATGAAAGGTGATTCTTATGCGAAAAGATATGCGCTCTACAGCACGCATCCTTGCTCTGGCCGCAGCTTTCTCCGCGCCGTGTCTTGCAGCATTTGCCGCAGCGCAGCCGTCATCGGCTGGAACGGCACAAGCATCTGTTGCGGACGCTGCGCAAAACGATCCCGCCCTCGCCGCCATTCTCGCGAAGGCCGATGCGGATGCGGCGGCAAAACGCGCGGATGCATTGGAACAGCGCGAAACGGTTGCACCTGCCATCGATGCTGCCGCCATCGCCGGCGACTGGCAGCTCACGCGCGTCGATGTGACGGACGCGCCGTATCTCTACGTTGACAGCACGCTCCATTTCACGGCAGACGGCACGGTCACGATCCACCAGAAACTCAAGAACCGCGACCGCACGGATGACTGGACGGCGACCGTGACGGGCGCGCAGGATACGAGCGGTGCATGGCAGTTCGCACCTGCGGACGAAACCATCACCGTCCGCAGCTACGAAGACCGCCCGATGGCGAAAACCGATCTCGAAGACCAGATTACACCGTGGCTGTTCCGCTACGACAAGGCGAACCGCTACAAGAACCACGACACTCACGAGCGCACGATCCATCGCAGCTACACCGTCACCAGCCTCGACAGCGACACGCTGACCATCGTCCTCACGTACAGCGACAGCGACGGCTGCGAGCCGCGCACCGTCACGCTCACCTACACGCGCGGCCTCCACGTCGTCACAGACGAAGACCGCGCCGCGCAAAAGGAACTCGATACGCCATGGAAGACGTCGAGAGAAGCGGCGGCAGAAATCGCGCAAAAATAGGTTTCGATACGATACCGCCGCATTTCGGCGGTATTTTTTTTGCGTCCGTTGTGGTAGAATAAGAAGCGAATGCAATGAAAGGTGGGGGTCTCTTTGAAGATCACGATCGGCAGCGACCATGGCGCCGTTGCGTTGAAAGATGAAATCAAAATGGTGCTCGCGGAATATGGCGACATCGAGGTCACGGATGTCGGCACATTTGGCACGACGTCCGTCGATTATCCGGACATCGCGGAGAAGATCTGCGCCGATGTCGTCAGTGGCAAGTCCGACCGCGGCATCGCGCTCTGCGGCACAGGCATCGGCATCTCGATCGCCTGCAACAAGATCAAGGGCATCCGCTGCGCGCTCTGCAACGATGTCTACTCGGCAAAGATGTCGCGCCATCACAACGACGCGAACGTGCTCGCGATGGGCGGGCGCGTGCTCGGCTTCGGCCCCGCAGGCGAGATCGTCCGTGCCTGGATCGAGACGGGCTTTGATGGCGGTCGCCATGAACGCCGCGTCAACAAGATCATGGCACTCGAGCAGAAATAAGCATAGCCAGTTTTTAACAACAGAACATATGAGGAGGACACCTACATGAGCCTGATGGAAGATTTGAAGCAGTCCGATCCGAAGGTTTTCGAGGCGATTGATAGCGAGCTGAACCGCCAACGCACGAAGCTCGAACTCATTGCCTCGGAGAACATCGTCTCAAAGGCCGTGCTCGAAGCACAGGGCAGCGTGCTGACGAACAAGTACGCCGAAGGCTATCCCGGCAAGCGCTACTATGGCGGCTGCGAGTACGTCGACGTCGTCGAGCAACTCGCCATCGACCGCGCGAAGAAGCTGTTTGGCGCGGAATACGCGAACGTGCAGCCGCATTCCGGCGCGCAGGCGAACATGGCGGTGTTTTTTGCCCTCCTCCAGCCGGGCGACACGGTCATGGGCATGAACCTCACGGACGGCGGCCACCTCACGCATGGCTCACCCGTCAACATGAGCGGCAAGTATTTCAAGATCGTGCCGTATGGCGTCCGCAAGGAAGACGAGCGCATCGATTATGACGAGCTCGAGCGCATCGCGAAAGAATGCCAGCCGAAACTCATCGTGGCCGGTGCTTCGGCCTATGCGCGCGTCATCGACTTCGAGCGCATGGCAAAGATCGCGCATGGCGTCGACGCCTACCTCATGGTCGACATCGCGCACATCGCCGGCCTCGTCGCTGCTGGCCTCCATCCGAGCCCGGTGCCGTACGCCGATGTCGTCACGACGACGACGCACAAGACGCTCCGCGGTCCGCGCGGCGGCATGATTCTCTGCAAGGATGCCGAGTTCGGCAAACAGTTCAACAAGGCCATCTTCCCCGGCATCCAGGGTGGCCCGCTGATGCACGTCATCGCGGCAAAGGCCGTCGCACTCGGTGAGGCGTTGCAGCCATCGTTCAAAGCGTATGCGCAACAGGTCATCAAGAACGCAAAAGTGCTCGCGGACGAGCTCACGGCCGATGGCTTCCGCATCGTCACGGGCGGCACGGACAACCACCTGATGCTCGTCGACCTCACGAGCAAGAAGCTCACGGGCAAAGAAGCGCAGAACCTCCTCGACGACGTCAACATCACGGTCAACAAGAACACGATTCCGTTTGAGCCGCTGTCCCCGTTCGTCACGAGCGGCATCCGCCTCGGCTCGCCGGCACTGACGACGCGCGGCTTCAAAGAGGTCGACATGAAAGAAGTCGCCGACATCATCGCCCTCGTGCTCGATCATCCTGAGGATGCGTCTGCAAGAGAAGAAGCAAAGAAGCGCGTCGCGGCACTCTGCAAGAAATATCCTCTGTACGAATAAGGAGTATTGAAGAAAAAATGTCAGAAGAACTGAAAGTCCATCTCATCGACCATCCGCTCATCCAACACAAGCTCACGCTCATGCGCGAGAAGGAGACGGGCACGAAGGATTTCCGCGAGCTGCTCGAAGAAATCTCGATGCTCATGACGTATGAAATCACGCGCGATTTCCCACTGAAGGACAAGGCCATCGAGACGCCGGTCGCGAAGTGCACGGGCAAGGTGCTCGCAGGCAAGAAGGTCGGTGTCGTGCCGATCCTGCGCGCGGGCCTCGGCATGATGAACGGCGTCATCCGCATGATCCCGGCCGCGCGCGTCGGCCACATCGGCCTCTATCGCGACCCTGAGACGCTGAAGCCGGTCGAGTACTACTGCAAGCTGCCGAAGGACGTCGCGGAGCGCACGCTCATCGTCACCGATCCGATGCTCGCGACGGGCGGCAGCTCGGCGGCGGCGCTGACGCTGCTCAAAGAGAAGGGCGCGAAGTCCATCACGCTCATGTGCCTTGTCGCGGCGCCGGAGGGCATCCGCGTCGTCAACAAGGAGCATCCCGATGTCCCCGTCTACGTCGCGGCCATTGACGACCACCTCAACGACAAGGGCTACATCGTCCCGGGCCTCGGCGACGCCGGCGACCGCATCTTCGGCACGCTGTAATCGAATCCATCTAGGAAAGAAGAGCTATGATCCATCATGGGTTAAAGAAGAAAGGAGTTTTTGGGATGGAAATGCAGAGAAACAGCCTTGTCACGCGGCTCGTCGTGATCGTACTCGCCGTCATCGCTGTGGCGTGCGCGCTCATCACGATCATCGGCATCACGTCGTCACGCAGCATGATCAATGGCATGACGCAAGAGGAATTGCAGGTCGCTGCCACGCAGCTCGCGAGCCAGGCAACGAATGAATACGATGGTGACTGGTCGTTCCGCAATGGCGACCTCTACAAGGGCGAAGACAACGTCCAGGCGGCCATGACGAAGGATATGGACGAGCTCAAGGCCGAGACGCATATCGAGTATTCGCTGATTTATGGCAAGACGCGTGCGGCGTCGACGATCAAGGATCAGATTGACAAGGATGTCTCCGATGCGGTGGGGGAAACCGTGCTCGGCGGCAAGGACTTCTTCAATGACAACGTCCAGATCGGCGGCGAACAGTATTATGGCTACTATGTGCCGCTGAAAAATGATGACGGCAAAGTCGTCGGCATGGCATTCACGGGACGCCCAGCCGCCGACATCCACGCGGCCATCACGATGATGATGCTGAAGGAAATCGCCGTCGCCGTCGTCATCCTGATCTTGATTGCCGTTGCAGGCTTCGCGCTCTCGAAGAAGCTCCATGCCGTCATGGATGGCATGAATGACTCCGTGCAGAAGATGGCGAATGGCCGCTTCGACATCGAGATCAACCATGCGGCCGCTGCGCGCAACGACGAGATCGGCGACATCAGCCGCTCGATGGCGCTCATTTCGGAAAAGCTCTCCGCCGCCATCATGAAGATCGCAGACCTCAGCAGCCAGGTCAAGCAGGCCGGCACAGAGCTCAACGATTCGACGGCGAAGGCCAATGAAGCGACGACGCAGGTCTCGAACGCCGTCGAGGACATCGCGCATGGCGCGCAGGATCAGGCTGAAAGCGTGCAGAAGAGCGCGGACAACGCGAACCGCATCGGCATGGGCATCACGGACCTCAACGATAATATCGAGCGCCTGCGCGGCCTCGCCGATGACATGAAGCAGGTCTGCGCGACGGTCGATGGCAACATGGACGAGCTCCTGCGCCAGAACGGCACGGTGACTTCGTCCGTCGAGAGCATCGGCAGCGTCATCGAACAGACGGCGACGGGCGTCAAGGACATCGAGGAATCGACGAGCGCCATTCAGGCCATTGCCGACCAGACGCGGTTGCTGTCGCTCAATGCCTCCATCGAGGCAGCACGTGCGGGCGAGGCGGGGCGCGGCTTTGCCGTCGTCGCGAACGAGATCCAGCAGCTCTCGGCGCAGTCGGCCGATGCTGTCGCAAAGATCAACGACATCGTCGCGAAGCTCGCGAAGTCGAGCGCCGAGTCCGCAGACAACATGGCGGAGCTTCGTGCGGCCTTCGAGGCGCAGAACAAGGGCATCGGCGATGTGCGCACGAACATCGCGAGCGTGACAGACGGCGCGGGCGCCGTCGCGGAAGCCGCCGTCAAGACGGCCGGCCTTTCGAAGAGCATGGATCAGGCGAAGAACAGCCTCGTCGAGCAGATCGAGAGCCTGTCCGCCATCTCAGAAGAGAGCGCGGCCTCGACCGAGGAGACGAGCGCCTCGATGAACGAGCTCGCGCATTCGTTCCACACCATCGAGCAGGCGGCTGACGAGCTCGAAGACCTCGCAGGCCAGCTCGACGACGAGCTGAAGTTCTTCAAAGTGAAGAAGGCGTAAAACGTTCGTCGAATCTCCCATCATTCCATCATCGGGAAGCTTTTTCGGAAGCCTCCCGATTTTTTTATGCCTGTGCCTGTGCAGCAAGCATAACGATTCGTTATGTCTGAAATAGGAAACCGTTTCTTTACAGTAGACAGGAGTGCATGTAAGATAAAGCCATGCTTCGCGAATGAAACAGTCGCGAGGGAGAAAACGTTTTTGAAGAAGAGAAAATGGAATGGGGGAGACACATCATGAAGAAGCTATTGGCACTCTGTTCGGCGCTGATTCTCTGCATCGGCTTGCTCACGGGCTGCGGTGGATCGCAGCAGGCGAGCTCCGGTTCAGGTTCGGGCTCCGGTGATTATCATGGCGCGCTCAAGGGCGTCGAGCTCGCGGTCGGCACGTCCGGCACGTATGCGCCATTCTCGTATTTCAAGGAAGACGGCACGACGCTGACGGGCTACGATATCGCGCTCGTGCAGAAGCTCCAGGAAATCCTCGGTTTCACGATCAAGGATGACAAGCTCCAGGACATGGACTACGGGCCGCTCGGCACGTCGCTGAGCCAGGGCCAGCTCGATGTCGGCGCTGCCGCCCTCTGCGCGACGGACGAACGCAAGAAGAACATGGATTTCTCCGATGTCTACTATGATGCCGGCATCGTCGTCATCGTCGCAAAGGACAACAATACGATCAAGAGCGTCGATGACCTGAAATCCGGCAAGTACAAGGTCGCCGTCCAGACGGGCTGCGCGGCGTACGAGTACGCATCGAAGGAACTGCCGCAGGAGTGCCTCCAGTCGTTTGACTCGCAGGCGCTCGCATACAAGGCCGTCGAAGATGGCCAGGCCGATGCAACGCTCTATGACCAGCCGGGCACGGCCTATGGCATCAAGACGGGCAAGCTCAACGTGAAGATCGTCGGTGACGAGTTCTTCAAAGGCCAGGCACCGTATACGATCGCGTTCTCGAAGAACATCGTGAAGAAGCATCCGGACATCCTCAAGCAGTTCAATGCAGCGCTCAAGGAGCTCAAGGAGAACGGCACGCTCGACCAGCTCAAGAAAGAATACGTCGATTGATGAGATAAACAACCGCGAAGGGGTGTGACATTATGGATGCAGCGGTATTCACTGCGGTCCTGCCGATGCTCGTCAAAGGATTCTACATCACGATGGAGATTGCCATCATCGGCATCCTGCTGGGCTTCGTGCTCGGCGCGGCGAGCGGCTATGCGCTCCAGAGCGGGAGCCGCGTCGCGCAAGGCATTGCGGGCGTCTATGTCTGGATCATCCGCGGCACGCCGATCGTCGTGCAGGCGCTCTACGTCTACTTCGTCGTGCCGGCGATCATCTCGCTCGTGCAGGGCGAGCAGTACGTGCTCGACAGCACGATTGCGGGCATCATCGTCATCACGGTGAATGCGGGCGCGTTCATCTCGGCCATCGTCAAAGGCGCGCTCGAAAGCGTCGACGTCGGCCAGATCGAGGCGGGCTATGCACTCGGCCTCACGAAGCGGCAAGTGCTGTTCCACGTCATCATCCCGCCCGCGTTCAAAGTCATGCTGCCCGCGCTTTTCAACCAGTTCATCATCTCCGTCAAGGACACGGCGATGCTCTCAATCATCTCGGTCAACGAGATCACGCGCCAGACGCAGAACTACGTGGCGCGGACGTACAACACGATTCCGGCCTATACGATGTGCGCGGTGTTCTACCTCGTGCTGCTCTCGGCGCTCATGATTCTGCAGCATGTCGTGGAGCAGCGCTTGAAGAAATGAGGTGCGCGATATGGAAGCAGAGAAGAAAGACGTCGTCATCTCCGTCGAGCACCTCGTGAAATCGTTCGGCGATCTCGAAGTGCTCAAAGACATCAATCTCCAGGTGCACGAAGGCGAAGTCGTCTGCATCATCGGGCCGTCCGGCTCGGGAAAGAGCACGCTTCTCAGGTGCATCAACCAGCTTGAGCAGCCGACGGGCGGTGCCATCAAGTACCACGGAAGCGACATGCTCGCGAAGGGCGCAGACATCCGCGCGTTCCGCGAAAAGGTCGGCATGGTGTTCCAGCGGTTCAACCTGTTCCCGCTGAAGACCGTGCTCGGCAACGTCACGCTCGCACCGGTGCTGACGGGGCACAAGAAGAAGGCCGAGGCCGAAGCTCTCGCGATGGAGCTCCTGAAGAAAGTCGGCCTCGAAAGCAAGGCGGACGCGAAGCCCGCGATGCTTTCCGGCGGCCAGCAGCAGCGCGTGGCGATTGCCCGCGCGCTCGCGATGGAGCCCGAGGCGCTGCTCTTTGACGAGCCGACGTCGGCGCTCGACCCCGAGCTCGTCGGCGAGGTGCTTGCCGTCATGAAGTCGCTCGCCGAGGGCGGCATGACGATGGTCATCGTCACGCACGAGATGGCATTCGCGCGCGATGTCTCCGACCATGTCGTCTTCATGGCGAACGGCTATATCGTCGAGGAAGGGCCGCCGCAGGAGTTTTTCGCCCATCCGAAGGAGGAGCGCACGAAAGCCTTCCTTTCGCGCTTCCTCGATGGTTGATTTTTTGAGAAAGGAGGCGCGTCATGGCACCTGTTCCTGATTTTTCCGATGTCCCGCAGGACACGGAGCGTTTCGTCATCACGATCAACCGCGATTTCGGCAGCCTCGGGCGTCCCATCGCGCGGCGGCTCGCCGAGCTCCTCGGCGTCGAGTTCTACGACCGCGACATCGTCGAGGCGACAGCGAAAAAGCTCAACAAGCCCATTTCCGTCATCAGCGATGCCGAAGAGCAGAAAGCCTCGGGCTTCTTCCGCATGCTGTTCCCGCTCGGACGCACGACGGCGCCGCATCAGAAGACGCTGTTCGAGACGCAGTCGGCCTTCATCCAGCAGGTCGCATCGACGCAGTCGTGCATCATCGTCGGCCGATGCGCGGACTACGTGCTGCGCGACCATCCGAACGCGATGAACATCTTCATCTATGCACCGTACGCCGACCGCCTCGCGAACTGCGTGGGCCCGCTCAAGATGGACAAGCGCACAGCGAAGAAGATGATCGCGGGCGTCGACAAGGCGCGGGCGGCCTACCATCGATACTGGGCAGGCTATCCCGCGAACGACCCGGAACACAACCACATCATCATCAACAGCGCCCTGCTCGAAGTCGAGGGGACGGCGCAGGCGCTCGCCGCCATCGCCCGCGTGCGGTTCCATCTCACGGGCAGTCAAGGAGGGGAGGACGATGCGACCGCAGAAATCTGAATGGAAGCTCCAGCCGCGCATGAAATCGCGGGTGTATGAATACGCGCTCAAGACCATCGACTCGCACACGGAGGGGGAATCGACCCGCATCGTTTACGACGGGTTCCCGGCGCTCCACGGCGCGACGATGATGGAAAAGAAGCAGGATCTCATTGACCACTACGATTTCCTGCGGCGCGCGCTCATGCTCGAGCCGCGCGGCCACCGCGACATGTTCGGCGCCGTGCTTACGGAGCCTGTGCATGAAGAAGCGGACTGCGGCGTCATCTTCCTCGACAGCGGCGGCTGCCTCAACATGTGCGGCCACGGCAGCATCGGCACGGCGTCGATGCTCGTCGAGACCGGCATCGTCGAGGCCAGGGAGCCCTTTACCGACGTCGTGCTCGACGCGCCGTCCGGCCTCATCCGCACGCGCGTCAAGGTCGAGGACGGCCATGCGGCCGAGGCGAGCATCTGGAACGTGCCCGCGTTCCTCTACCGCGCCGACGTCATGCTCCGCGTCCCCGAAGTCTTCGCCGCCTGCACGATGAGCGGCACGACGCACATTCCTTGCGACATCGCCTTCGGCGGCTCGTTCTTCGCGCTCGTCGATGCCGATGCGCTCGGGTTGCCTTTGAAGACAGAAAATATTGACAACATCACGCGCCTCGGCATGGCGCTCCGCCACGCCGTCAACACGCAGGAGCACATCCAGCATCCGACGCTGCCCATCACGACAGTCGATCTCGTCGAGTTCTACAGCCGGGACTGTGACGCGGATGCGGACCTCCGAAACTGCGTCGTCTTCGGCGACGCGCAGGTCGATCGCTCGCCCTGCGGCACGGGCACGAGCGCGAAGATGGCCGTGCTCCATGCAAAAGGGAAATTGCCGCTTGGCAAGACGTTCCGCTATGAGAGCATCACGGGCAGCATCTTCGAAGGAATCCCCGTCCGCGACGTCCTCATCGAGGGGACGGCAGCAGGCGGCGGCCAGGGCATCCGGGGCATCATCCCGCAGATTACCGGCAGCGCCCACATCACGGGCATGAACGAGTGGATCATCGACGAGCGCGACGCGCTCCGTTACGGCTTCCTGATTGGCAAGACCGAGCCAGCGCCCGCGCACCAGACCGTCATCCAGCCGCTCCCCAAAGTTGCTTCTTAGCATGGAAAGCCAATCGCTTTCAGGCCCCCTCTCCGAGGGGGCTGTCAGCGAAGCTGACTGGAGGTGTGGCGAAGGTGGGTATAAGCTATTCATGCGATTGTATTGGCGGAGGTCGGACGCAAGCGATTCCTTCGACTGCATAATCGATAATCTCATTACATTTCTACCTTCGCCACTCCCACCACCGCTGACGCGGTCCCCCTCCCTCTGAGAGGGAGGCTGAAGTTAGAGGGTGGCGAAGATTGCCCAGACAAGAAGGTGAACACATGGAAACTTTCATCTATCCGCTCCACCAATCCATCGGCACCCCTTCCGTTCCCGTCGTGGAAGTCGGGACGGAGGTCCGCCGCGGCGAGAAGATTGCGGTGGCGCCGGAGGGGAAGCTCGGCTGCCCGATCTACACATCCGTTCCGGGGAGGGTGGCGAGCGTTACAGCGGATGCCATCATGATTACGGCGGAGGACGTCCCTGTATCGATGACGGACGTGCCGTTTGAAAAGCTCGCGCCCGCCGCTCCGCTCGACATGGTCCGCGCGTCCGGCCTCGTCGGTCTCGGCGGGGCGGGATTCCCCGCCGCCGTGAAGTATGCGAAGCCTTTAGGCCCCTCGGGCACGGTCATCATGAACGCTGCCGAGTGCGAGCCGATTCTCTCCCACAACATCGACGCGCTCGAGCAGCATCCCGAAGCGGCGCTGCGCGGCCTCGCAATCGCGATGGATCTCGCGGGTACGCCGCATGGCGTCATCGCCATCAAAGGCATCCACACGAAAGCGATTGCGGCACTCGAACATGCGCTGTCCAGCAGCCTGCCCGGCATGACGGGCAAGGACATCCAGCTCCACAAGCTCAAGAACATCTACCCGGTCGGCGAGGAACGCGCCATCGTACGCGAAGTGCTCGGCACGCTGCTCGATGTGACCGACCTGCCATCAGCGGCTGGCGCCATCGTTTCGAATATCGAAACGCTCACGCGCATGCACGAGGCGGTCGACCTCGGCAAGCCTCTGATGGACAAAGACCTGACCGTCGCGGGCAAGCTCGAAAAGCACATGGGCGAAACGCTCATCTACCACGACGTGCCGATTGGCCGTATGGTCTCCTCGATGCTCGATATTGCGGGCGGCACGATGGCGGAGGATTCCTATGGCGAGCTCTTGATGGGCGGCCCGTTCACAGGCCACCGCACGACGCCTGAGGCACCTATCGTCAAGACAACGGGCGGCATCATCGTCACGGAATGTTTCCCGAAAGCGCCGCCCAAAATCGGCCTGCTCGTCTGCGCGTGCAGCGCGGCCGAAGCGCGCATGAGGGAAGTCGCCGCCTCGCTGGGCAGCACCGTCATCGGCATCGAATACTGCAAGCAGGCGCTTCCCGTCAAAGCCGCGCGCAAATGCAAAAATCCCGGCATCTGCCCCGGGCAGGTCGCCAAGATCCTCGCGCTCAAGAAAGCCGGTGCCGAGGCCGTGCTGATCGGCAACTGCACTGACTGCACGAACACTGTCATGACCTGCGCCCCCGCGCTCGGCCTGCCCGTGTACCATGTGACGGACCAGGCGCTCCGCTCGGTCAACCAGAAACTCATCCGCAAGATTCACACCCCCAGTCAGCTTCGCTGACAGCCCCCTCGGGGAGGGGGCCTTGGGAACAAACCAGAAGGAGGAATCCCCATGTCCATGACAAAAGAACAGGCAGAAGCTCATCTCGCCGACCCTGCTGTTTTCTGCTGCCGTCGGCAGAAAGGATTGACCATCAGCGCCGCCGACCTCGAAGATCCCGATATTTTCGACGACATGGAGGAGGCGGGCCTGCTGAAGCTCAGCCCCGACGGCCTCACGGTCGCCGAAGTCCTCGGCTCGACGCTGACGCAGGATGTCGAGGCTCTGACGCCGATCACGGCGGACGTGCTTGACCATGTCGGCGCGAAAGTCGGCGCGCCTGCTGTGGCGCCCGCCGCACCTGCACCAGCTGCCGCCGCCAAGCCTGCGGCTGCCCCGATTTCCACGACGATGACAGGAGGCACCATGCACATCCAGATTGACGCGGCCGAAAAAATTGCCGGCCTTTCCATCGACATCCCGCTCGGCGGCCTCGGCGCTGGCGCAGGAGCTGCGATTGCCGCAACGGCTGCACCGGCCACCACTCCTGCCGTAAAGCCTGCCGGGACGAAGAAAGTCATCCGCACGCTGATCAAGAAGCACATCAAGATCACGGATGCCGTCATCGGCACGGAGACGAAGATTGAGAACGGCGTCATCACGATTGACGGCAGCCTTGTGGACAAGGCTGTCAAGGAAGACCCGCTCTGCAAGAGCCTCAAGCTCGACGTCATCCATCCGAACGAGCGCCACATCTACACCGACACCATCATGGACGTCTGCCCGATTGCGACGAAAGTCGAAGGCGTGCTCGGCGAAGGCGTCACGAAAGTCGCGGACGGTGTCGTGTTCCTGCTGACGGGCGTTGACGAAGATGGCGTGCAGGTGCACGAGTTCGGCTCGTCCGAAGGCTTCCTCGATGAGAAGATGTACTTCGGCCATCCGGGCTGCGCCGACGAGGGCGACATCATCATCCGTTGCCATGCCGTCATCGCGAAGAAGTCCGGCATGACGCGCCCCGGCCCGTTTGCCGCGCACAAATGCGAGGACTACATCATCCAGGCTGTGCGCGACGAGCTCAAGAAATACGAGGGCGAAGTCGTGCGCGAGGAGCATTGTGAAGACCTGCGCCGCGAAGGCAATCCGCGCGTCGTGCTCGTCAAGGAAATCATGGGACAGGGCGCGATGCACGACAACGTCATCTGCCCGGTCGAGCCCTGCGGCGTCAAGGGCGGCCAGAAGAACGTCGACTGCGGCAACGTGCCGATCATGCTGACGCCGAACCAGGTGCGCGACGGCTCCATCCATGCGCTGACGTGCATTGGCCCGGCCACGAAGGAAATGACGCGCCACTACATCCGCGAGCCGCTCGTCGAAGGGCTCGCTGCCGATACGGAGCTCGACCTCATCGGCGTCATCTTCGTCGGCTCGCCGCAGGTCAATGACGAGAAAATGTGGGTCAGCGAACGCCTCGGCTCCCTGCTCGAATCGCTGGACATCGATGGATGCATCATCACGACCGAAGGTTTCGGCAACAACCACATCGATTTCATCCAGCACATCGGGCAGGCCGGCAAGCGCGGCATCCCCGTCGTCGGCGTTTCGTTCTGCGCGTATCAGGGCCAGCTCGTCGTCGGCAACAAGTACGCGGACGCGATGGTCGAGGAAAACATGGACGCGGGCGGCTTCGAGAACAATGTCTGCGGCTGCTCCTGCGTCACGAAGGAAGTCGCGGCGCGCGCCATCGCCATGCTGAAGAACAAAATGGCGGGCGTCCCCATCAAGGCCGCGCCGAAGAAGTGGAACAACGACGTCATCAACGCGAACAACCGCCTGCTCGGCCTGCCCGAGACGAAGCTCGTGGAGAGCGGGACGCTGCACTAAATCTATCCTCAGGCCCCCTCTTTGAGGGGGCTGTCAGCGAAGCTGACTGGGGGAGTAGTTAGATGCTGGAGACAAACAAGTATGCGAAAAACCGCTAAAGGACTTTAGTAACAACAGCATTCTTGTCAGACTTCAGCATCCTACTACTCCCACCACCGCTAACGCGGTCCCCCTCCCTCAAAGAGGGAGGCTGGAATTTGAAGAAAGGAGGTACGCCGATGGATTTTCTCATTAATCCGATTTTGATGGGCGGCACGGTCAAAGAGGTGGCAGGCGACACCGTCAAAGTTCACCTCCACGGACGCCTCGGCGTGCTGACCGTCCCGCGCCGCCTCATCATCGAGCCGGGCGCGGTGGCCGCGGGGCAGCAGACGAAATTCTTCTTCAGCTACCTCAAGATCGTCCCGTCCGGCTACGATGACGACACAGCCGCCATGGATCCCGCGCAGGAAATCTTTCCCGCTCTCTTGCACGGCACGTTGACAGAAGTCAACGACACGGCCGTCAAGGTCGAGATGGCGGGCGGCTATGGCACGATTGCCGTGCCTCGCCGCTGGGTCTTCACGAATGTCGCGCTTGCCGTCGGCGAAACCGCCGAATTCTACTTCAGCTGCATGCATCTTGTCGCTTGAATGACAACCCTCAAAGGAGGAAAACATATGCTTACCACGGTCGAAGGACTCCAGTCCGAAATCTTTGTCCCGGTCACGCCACCGCCCGTCTTCACCGAGCTCAAGAAGCCACTCAGTGAATGTAAAGTCGCCTTTATCACGGCAGGCGGCATCCACAAGAAGAGCCAGACGCCGTTCAATACGTCCGGTGATTTCTCCTACCGCACGATCGAGTTCGACACGCCGTCGTCCGAGCTCATGGTCACGCATGGCGGCTTCGACAACTCCGACATCAACAAGGATGTCAACGCCATGTTCCCGATCGATCGCCTGCACGAGCTCGTAAAAGAAGGATTTATCGGTTCTTTGCCGAAAGAAACCTATACGTTCATGGGCGGCGGCGGCAACGTCGAGAAATTCCGCAATGAGACGGGCCCGGAAATCGCGAAGAAGCTCAAGGCGCAGGGCGTCGACATCGTGCTCTGCACGGGCGGCTGCGGCACGTGCCACCGTTCGGCGACAATCGTGACGCGCTGCTGCGAGGCCGAGGGCATGAGCTGCTGCGTCATCGCCGCGCTGCCGCCCATCGCCCGCCAGCAGGGCGCCCCGCGCATCACGGCGCCGCACGTTCCCATCGGCTCGAACGCCGGCGAGCCGAACAACATCCCGATGCAGACGGCCATCGTCAAAGAATCCCTCGAATGGGTCCGCGACTGCCCGAGCTACAATCAGATCAAAGTCCTGCCGTACGAATATCGTCACAACGTGTGATAGTAATTCAGCCTCCCTCTTAGAGGGAGGGGGACCGCGAAGCGGTGGTGGGAGTGGCGAAGGTAGGTCATAGCAATTTATTCGATTGCATCTGCGAAGGTACGTCTTCGCAGATAACAATTCTGCAATCCGCTTTGTCCTACCTTCGACACTCCCCCAGTCAGCTTCGCTGACAGCCCCCTCTGAGAGGGAGCCTTGCACTTATGCGACAAAAACGAAAGGAGGTCAGCCATGCGTGTAACGCCAGGTGCTTTCTGTGTCGCAATTGCCGGCATTCTCTGGGGCATCATCGGCCTCTTTGTTCGTGCACTCGGCGATGCGCACCTCACCTCCATGGACATCGTCGGGGCGCGCGCCATCGTTGCGGCGGGGCTGCTGTTCGTGCTGCTCGCGCTTTTCGACCGCAAGAGCCTGCACCTCTGCCTGCGCGACGTCTGGTGCTTCCTCGGCACCGGCATCGGCAGCATCGTCTTCTTCAATTACTGCTACTTCACAGCTGTCCGGATGATGTCGCTCGCGAGCGCTGCCGTGCTGCTCTACACGGCGCCTGCCTTCGTCATGGTGCTGACGCGCGTCTTCTTTGGCGAAGCGTTCACGCGGCGGAAGCTCTGCTCGTTCGTGCTGACGTTCTTCGGCTGCGTGCTCGTGACGGGCGTGCTCGGAAGCGAGACGCCGCTCTCGGTTGCCGGCATCCTGTTCGGCCTCGGCTCCGGCCTCGGCTATGGCCTCTACACGATTTTCGGCAAGTTCGCGATGGATCGCGGCTACAGCGCGCAGGGCATCACGTTCTATACGTTCCTCGTTGCGGCCAGTGCGATGAACGGCACGAGTGCCATCTTCGCCGCTGCGCAGACGCCCTCCCTGCCGTACATGCTCGGCCTCGGCGCTCTCTCGACCGTCCTGCCGTTCCTGCTTTACACCCTGGGGCTTAGGACGCTTTCGGGCTCGCGCGCCTCGATTCTCGCCTCCATCGAACCCGTCACGGCCGCCATCCTCGGCATCGCCGCTTACGGGGAAACGATGCAGCCGATGACGCTTGCTGGCGTCATCCTCGTCCTCGTCGGCATCGGCATCGGGAGCAAGTCGCAGTGAAATCATTCCCCCATAGCCATGTCCATCTCCACTGTTTCTTCCAATCCATCGAGCTCCTGTATTTTCGATACATCCGTCTTCACGATCTGGTCAATGAATTTTCTGGCCGCCGGTGTGAGGGCGGCTTTTTCTTTGTAGGCGATGCCGAGCGTGCGGTCGAAGGCCGGCGCGAGCGGCAGCATGTGCACGAGGTGCGCGAGGTCGAGCACGACGAGGCGCGGCAGGATGCTCATGCCGAGGTGGCTCGCGACCATCGAGACGATGGCGTGGTCGTCCTTCGACGTGAAGCGGATCGTCGGTCGAATCTTCGTCGTGCTCAGCATGTGATGGATGTCGTAGTCCGTGCCATCGGCCGAGAGGATGAACGGCTGTGCCGTTATCTTTTCGACGGGGAACGCCTTCATCGAGAGGAAAGGCTCTTCGCGCGGCACGACGGCGACGAGCGGGTCGCGCCATATCGACAGCCACGAGAGGCCGCCGATATGGCGATGGCTCAGGATGCCGAAATCCGCGACATTTTCCGTCACCCAGCGCACGATGTCATCCGTGCCGCCCTCCATGAGCTCGACCTGGATGCCGGGGTATGACGCCTGGAACGCCGCGAGAAAATGCGGCAGCAGCAAGCGCGAGACGCTTGCGAAGCAGGCAATCGTCAGCCGCCCCGTGTGGATGCCGCGGATTTCGGAGACCTGCTGCGCGAGCAGCTTTTCTTCGGCGAGCAGGTTGCGCACGTACGGCAGAATCATCTGCCCCGACGACGTGAGCTCGACGCCGTTCTTCTGACGCACGAAGAGCGGAAATCCGAGCTCCTGCTCGAGCAGCCGCAGCGTCCGGCTCACGGCCGGCTGCGTGTAGCCCATGCGGTCTGCCGTCTTTGTGAAATTCCCCGTCTTCGCCGCATCGGCAAAGATTTCGTATTTTGTCAGTTCCATATCACAACCCCGCTTCACAAACACACAGAGAAAACAAAAGACTGCCCCGCACATCTGCGAGGCAGTCTCCGTTGACTGGAAAGTTTTTGTTTATCATGTCCATTATAATAGAACGAACGTGCAATTTCCAGTAGAAAATTTCAAAGAAATGACATCTGTCACATCGTTTTTCGGAAAATCATGACATCCTTCCGCTGACTTTGGCGGGCTTTGATGGTAGTATGTTCCATGTAATCATTCAACGTCAAAGATTCCAACAAAAAGTTCCATCCGATGGAATCAAGGGGAAATTTCATCGGGAACCAGCGAAAGGAGAACACACATCATGGAAATCGCATTCTGCCGCATCGACGACCGTCTGATTCACGGCCAGGTCGCGACCGTCTGGTCGAAGATTACGGGCTGCAACCGCATTATGTGCTGCAACGACGACGTCGCGAAGGACACGCTCAGGAAGAAGCTGCTGCTGCAGGTCACGCCGCCGGGCCTCAAGGCATACGTCGTGCCGGTCGAGAAAGCCTGCGAGGCGTACAAGAACCCGAAGTATGCGCCGTTCAAGACGCTGTTCCTCTTCACGAACCCGGGCGACGTCGTCCGCGCCGTGAAGGGCGGCATCCCGTTCAAGTCCGTCAACCTCGGCGGCATGACGTACAAAGAGGGCGACACGCTGATTTCGCAGGCCGTCGCCGTGAACAAGGAAGACGTCGCCGCCATCAAAGAGCTTCATGACATGGGCATCGAGGTCGAGATCCGCAAGCTCGCGACCGAGCAGAAGATGGACGCCATGAAGGTCCTGCAGGAAAAGGGTCTGCTCTGAGCTTGGGGAAGCTCAAAGCAGCAAAGCATTTTTGGAAACTAGGAAATTTACATACACATACAGGGGAAATATAGATATAGGGGGATATAAAAAATGACTTCGATCCAATTCATTCTCCTCGTGCTCGTGGCAGCCGTCGCAGGCATGGGGTCGGTGCTCGATGAGTGCCAATTCCACCGTCCGCTCGTCGCCTGCACGCTCGTCGGCCTCGTGCTCGGCGACATGACGACGGGCATCATCCTCGGCGGCACGCTCGAGATGCTCGCCCTCGGCTGGATGAACGTCGGCGCGGCCATGGCACCAGACGCCGCTCTCGCGTCCGTCATCTCGGCCATCCTCGTCATCGTCGGCCACCAGAGCATCGGCGCCGGCATCGCCATCGCCGTGCCGCTCGCCGCTGCTGGCCAGGTGCTGACAATCTTTGTCCGCACGATCACGGTCTTCTTCCAGCATCTCGCTGACAAGTTCGCCCTGCAAGGGAGCGCCTTCGGCATCGAGATGTGCCACATCGGCGGCCTGCTGCTGCAGGGCATCCGCGTCGCGGTACCGGCCGCGCTCGTCGCTGCCATCGCCGGCACGGACACGGTCAACGCACTGCTCGCCTCCATCCCGGAAGTCATCACGCGCGGCCTGCAGGTTTCCGGCGGCTTCATCGTCGTCGTCGGCTATGCGATGGTCATCAACATGATGAACGCGAAAGCGCTCATGCCGTTCTTCTTCCTCGGCTTCCTCATCGCCGTCTTCACGAACGTCAACCTCATCGGCTTCGGCGCCATCGGTCTCATCTGCGCCTACTTCCACATCAAGGGCCTCCAGCGCGACCTCGCGGCGCAGGAAGCAGCCGCTTCGGGCGCCGGCGGTGGCACGGGCGATCCGCTCGATGACATTGACGATTCGGATCTCATGTAATAAGGAGGAGAGCGAAACATGGAAAAGAAACTCAGCAAATCAGACCTCGTCAGCATCTTTATTCGTTCGAATTTCCTCCTCGGCTCGTTCAACTTCGAGCGCATGCAGGCCATCGGTTTCTGCGTGGCACTGTTGCCGGCGCTCCGCAAGCTCTATCAGGGCGAGGAGCTCAAGGCAGCGATGAAGCGCCACCTTGAATTCTTCAACACGCAGCCGTTCCTCGCATCGCCGATCATGGGCATCACGGCCGCCATGGAAGAAAAGAAAGCCAATGGCGCCGACATCGAGGACGCGACGATCTCCGGCGTCAAAGTCGGCCTCATGGGCCCGCTCGCCGGCGTCGGCGACCCGATTTTCTGGGGCACGCTGCGTCCGGTGCTCGCAGCCCTCGGCGCCGGCATCGCCATCACGGGCAGCATCATGGGCCCGCTGCTGTTCTTCGTCGTCTTCAACGCCATCCGCCTCGCCACGAATTGGTACGGCGTCATGTATGGCTATGACAAGGGCACGGAGCTCGTCGACGAGATGGGTGGCAACAAGATGCGCTACCTCACGGAAGGTTCTTCTGTCCTCGGTCTTCTCGTCATGGGCGCGCTCGTCGCGAAATGGACGACCGTCAACATGCCGCTCGTGCTGTCATCGTACACGAACAGCGCCGGCGAGCAGGTCACGACGACGGTGCAGACGATCCTCGACAGCCTCATGCCTGGCGTTGTGCCACTGCTGATGACGTTCGCCTGCATGGCGCTCCTCAAGAAAGGCGTCAACCCGCTCGTCATCATCCTCGGCCTCTTCGCTATCGGCATCGTCGGTTACGCGATCGGCCTCTTCGCATAAAACATCATACCGTCCCTCCAGTCCTCGCAGAAGGCCCGTTTCTGCGAGGGCTTTTCTTTTGCGCAAAATTTATTTACAAAACATACTTGACATGCATGTAACTGTGTAATATAATGGCACCAACAAAAAGATAAAACATATTTGTAAACTATGTATTTTGACAGGAGGCGTCATTATGGCGGAAGACAAGAAGGCATTGGTACTGGCAGCCATCGAGGGAAAAGCGGTCGATCGCGTGCCCGTGGGATTCTGGTTTCATTTCTTGGACGACGAGGTCAAGTCCGATGCATTCCGCGAACCAGCGCTGACGGAGCAGCTGCTGGCAGGCGAGCAGAAGTACATCGAGACATCGCAGCCCGATTTCGTGAAGATCATGACGGATGGCTTTTTCCCATATCCGAACCCGCAGGTGGCGAACGCGCGGTCGCTCCGTGATTTCGATGGCCTCGCGCCGCTCCCCGATGACAGCCCGTGGTTCACGCGGCAGCTGGCATACGCAAAAGAGCTCACGAGCCGCTATGGCGACGAGATTGCGCTGTTCTACAATCTCTTCTGCGCCGGCACGATCCTGAAATTCATGCAGCCGGATCCGCTGCACAGCGATGGGTTCCTCGCCTCGCTCATCGAGGAGGATGCAGCGCGTGCCCGCGAGGTGCTCGATATCATTTCGGGCGACGTCGCGAAGCTCGCCCGCCGCCTGATCGAAGAGGCTGGCGTCACCGGCATTTATTTCAGCCTGCAGAACCCCAATGTCAAGGGCTTCACGAAAGAGCTCTACGAACAGACGCTGGCGCCTGGCGAAAAGCAGGTGCTTGAGGCGGCGCAGGCCGCAAGCCCGCACAACATCCTGCATATCTGCGGCTATGACGGCCATCGGAACGACCTGTCGTGGTATGTGGATTATCCGGCGGCCGCTGTGAACTGGGCCGTCACGGTCGAGGGCGTCTCGCTATCCGAGGGGCAGAAGCTCTTCGGCGGGCGCACCGTGCTCGGCGGCTTTGGCAATCTCACGAGCTCCGTGCTCTATCGCGGCACGCGCGAGGATGTGACGGCGGAGACGCAGCGCCTCTTGGCAGGCGCAGGGCGTCAGGGCGTGATCCTCGGTGCGGACTGCACCGTTCCGCGCGACATCGACCGCGAACGTTTTGACTGGGTGCGCGACGCTGCGCGCTGAAGGGGAGGTACCATCATGAAGATCCAGAAATACATCAAAGCACTGACGGCAACGCTCTTGATCGGCGCCATGGCGCTCACGGCTGGCTGCGGCGGCGGGGATACGGCCGCATCCGGCTCCGGTTCGGATACGAATGCGGACGGCAAGCGCGTCATCACGGTCGCACATACGAATTATTACGTGCCATATGATTTCGTGAATGATCAGGGCGAGTCGGACGGCTTCGAAGTCGCCGTGATGAAGGAAGTTGCGAAGAAGCTGCCGCAGTATGAATTCAAGTTCGTGCCGACGTCAGACGACGACCTCCTGATCGGCGTCGAGAGCGGCAAGTACACGGTCGGCACGAAGGGCATCTGGATCACGGAAGCCCGCAAGAAGAAATATGTCTTCCCGAAGAACAACCTCGGCGCGAGCGTCATCGGCATCGTCATCCGCAAGGATACGGCCGACAAAATCAAGGATCTGCCGTCCTTTGCAGACTACAGCGGCAAGCTCGTGCCGATCGCGCCGCAGGATGCCCGCTACATGGTCATCGACACGTACAACAAGGAGCATGCGGACAAGCCGATCCAGCTGACGTCTTCGGAGAGCTTCCAAGTGGCCGACGCGTATTCGTGGGTGCTGGAAGGCCGCTATGATGCCTATCTCGAAGTGGAACTCAGCTACAAGAATAACATCCAGAAAGACGATGCGCCCTACCACAAATTCAACGATCAGCTGACGTACATCCGTTACAAGGGCATCCCGACGTACCCGATCTTCAACCGCAACGAGCAGAAGTTCGCCGATGAGTACGACAAGGCGATCGAGGAACTGCGCGACGAAGGCAAGATCGCGGAGCTCGAGCAGAAGTATTTCGGCGAGAGCCTGAGCGATTATCTGAAGTGAGACGCGAGGCGCATGGTAGCATAATAGAAAGAAGGCGAAGTATCTATGATGGAGACCAGAGCTTTTGATCCCGCCGTGATCTGGCAGTCGCTGCCCGCGCTGCTCTCCTATCTGGATGTCACGTTGCTCGTGGCGATAGCAAGCATCGTGCTCGGCTCGCTGCTGGGGCTCGTGCTCGCATGGGCAAAACTGTCGGGCATCCGGCTGCTGCGGTATGCAGCGCAGGCATACACGTACGGGATGCGCTGCACGCCGTCCATCGTCCTGCTCTTCCTTGTCTTTTATGGCCTGCCGGAGCTGGCACGGGCGGCGTTCCATGCGGACATCAATGGCTGGCATCGCGCGATCTATGCCATCATCACGTTCCTGCTGCTGTTTGGCGCGTATATCTCCGAAGTGTTCCGCGCGGCGTATGCAGCAGTGCCGCGCGGCCAGTACGAGGCGGCCGTCAGCATCGGCCTGACGCCATGGCAGGCGTTCCGCACGGTGCTGCTGCCGCAGGCGGCGCTCATCGCCCTGCCGAATTTCGGCAACTCGTCCATCAATCTGCTGAAGGAGGGCGCGCTCGCCTACACGATCGGCCTCATCGACCTGATCGGCAAGGGCAACCTCATCATCGCGCAGAACTATGGCGCCTATGGCATCGAGATCTATCTCGCCTGCCTCCTCATCTACTGGGGGCTCGTGAATCTCGTGGAGAAAGGCTTTGCGCTCCTGGAGGCGCAGCTTGGCAAAGGCCGGACGGCAGCTGCCGCACTGGCGAAGCCGGTACGGAAAAGGAGGTGGCTGGCATGGTGCTCGACGTTTCATTCATGAAAGAGACGTTCGGCACGCTCTGGACGGGCGTGCCGGTGACGCTGTCACTGACGTTCCTGTCGCTCTTCTTGGCGGCGCCCGTGGCCTTTTACGGAGCGGTGCTGCGGTTGCGCGGGGCGCGCTGGGGGTCGGGGATTGTCCGCTGGTACGTGTCATTCGTGCGTGGGACGCCGATTATCTTGCAGATCCTCTTGCTCTACAGCCACCTGCACGAGCGCATTCAGCACGCTCGGCAGCAGGCTGTAGAGCAAGAGGATCTGCAAGATAATCGGCGTCCCACGCACGAATGACACGTACC
>JAXGCE010000075.1:0-23477 GCA_034186105.1 Selenomonadaceae bacterium | reverse complement strand
TTTTTCAGTGCTGGTGCTGTGGATTTCTCCTGCATGCTCTTTCTGCTTTTACGGACTAACTGGTTGATAGTAGGCATACATGCACCTCCTTCCTTCATTTTAGAATTTATTATTTATGAAATCTCGCGGTCTCCCGCAAGGTTTCTAACGATGGGATGCGATGAGTGCTGCGGCGGCCGCTCCGACCTGGATGCCGCAAGCTGTGCCGAGCTCCTTCATCGTGGGGACCTGCTCGATGGGGACGCCTGCTTCCTCGCAGAGTTCCCGCAGCGGCTCCCGCACATGCGCGTCGGCGTCGTCCGCAAGGAAGACGCGCGTGGCGCGATGGCTCTTCACTGCTTTGCCGACCTGCTTGAGGCCGGTGACCCGATCCGCACGATCCGCACTCGTCAGCGTTTCTAGTGGCATTTTCGTTCACCTCGAAGCTCTGAAGTCGTGTCTCATCTCAGGCACTTCCACATCATAGCATCTGCAAAAAGCAAAGTCAACACGGAATTTCATGCGATTTTGCAAATACACGCTTCCTCGCGTATCAATCTCTCTCTCACGGACAAACATTGCGAAAAAGAAAAAAAGGAACGGGATGGAACCGTTCCTCAAACAAGAAGAAGTGTCTGTTTTATGCTTTGACGTTTGCGAGGACGCGGATGGCGTTGACGCATTTCGTATCAAGGTTGCTCAATGATATCGCTCCTTCGAGGTTCAAAGATGGATGGGGTGCGGTTCGCGCCCCACGTAATGATCGTAGGTCTGGAAGCCGGCAGCTTGCAGGCAGGCACGGGCGCGGTCGAAGTCTGCCGCAATGACATCTGTGCTGTGCGCGTCCGAACCGATCGTGATGCGGCGCCCGCCGAGATCGTGGTAGAGCGCGAGCACGTCGGCCGAAGGGTACGGCACGCCGACGGCGTTGCGGAAGCCGGACGTATTGAGCTCGATGCCGATGCCGCGCTTGATGGCTGTCTGCAGGATGTCGGCAAGGATGTCGCGATATTCCCCGAAATCATAATCGCCGAACTTCGAGAAGTAATATCGCTTTGCCAGGTCGAGATGCCCGATGACGTCGATGTCAGAAATCTGCACCATGCGCAAGACTTCTTCGAAATAGGCACGATAGGCTACCGATTTCTCTTTTCCTTCCATATAGGTGCGCAGCTTCACGCTGCCGATGTTGTGTACGGAGCCGATGACGAAGTCAAGCCCCTGCATGCCCTGCCGCGCTTCTTCGAGGGCGGGCAGGCATTTCTCGATGTGCGGCTCGCTGAGCTCGATGCCGAGCCCGATGGCGAGCCGCCCGCGATACCGCTCCTGTGCAGCATGGACAGCGGCGCGATAGGCGTCATACTGCAGGAACTGGTAGCTCGGGTCGAGCGGATCGACGGAGAAATGTTCTGTGAAGGTGATGCCGCGCAGCCCCAAGCGCACGGCTTCTTCACAGGCGCCTGCGATGTCCATCTTCCCATCGAAGGAAAATCGTGTATGGTCATGCTGGTCGTAGATATCCAAAGCGCTTCCTCCTCGCAGGAAAGCAGGCGCATTTCTGCCCTGCTTTCCGAATCTTCTGTCTGTTGTTCTGATATGCTGCGTATGATGGGTTCCTGTATCTCAGCCCTGGCGGAGCTTCGTCGTCAGCCCTTTGAGGTTGAAGCACTCGACGTAATGATCGACAGCTGCCTGAATCTTGTAGATGACATATTTCTCACCGTCGATGCCGCTGACCTTGAGGTTCTCATAGAGCTTCGCAATCTCGGCTTTGATGCGCGGATTGTTGAATGTGTAGTGACCGCTGATCTCCGTGATGAGGTGCGTGAGCTCCTCATCCTGGAAGATTTCTTCCGGCGTGAGCTTGTCCTTGCCATCGACCATCCATTTCTTCCAGCGGCCGCTCTTGACAGCCTCTTCGCGGAGCGCCGTGCCGAGCTGCGATGCTTCCTGGATGAGCCCCTGCTCTGCGAGACGTGCTTCCGCTTCGACGAGCTTCAGGTACGCCTGCGTCTCGACTGTGCCGAACTCGGGAGCGACGTTCATGGCCGTGACGCCGAGCGCCGGATGCTCGAGGAGGATGGCGTCGTCGAGGTAGTCGCCGTTGTGCTCCTTGAGGCCGACGCCATATTTCTTCGCGACAGCGGAAAGTTCCTTGCACGATGTGGAATCGACGTGACCGACGTTTTCCGTGAGGCGCGTCAGCGTGCCCGTGTTGCCGACGATGAACGCCGGATGCGGCAGGCCTTTCTCATCGAGCTTCGCATGGAGCTTCTGGATGAATTTCTCGTAGTTTTCAGGAGACGTGAGGCCTCCGTTCGTCTCCTCCGTGCCGACTTCGTAGCTGATGGGCGGGAGATTGCGCTTCTTGCGCTCCGTCTCGACGTACTCGATGAGCTCGACCGTGCGACGGATGTTCACGTCCATGTCGATGACCTTGCCGACGACGTACGGGTCTTTCGTCGGGTCGATGTGCAGGAGATCAAAGCCGTTCAGGAGGTCGACGAGGTACGATTTCTTGCCGAGCGCCATCGCTTCGTCCTCTGGCAGATGCGCGTTGCGCTCGTTGTCGCGCTGCCACGGGCCGCCATGGTCGCGGCAGAGATAATAGAGGCCGTCAAATCCCGTCTCGTCTGCAACTTCCTGGATAGCTTTCGCGAAGCGCTCCTGATCCCAGTTGCAGACATAGCCGCCGCCGAGCTCGTCCGCGTCGACCTGGTTGCGGCTTGCGATGAACATGAGCGGGAAATCTTTCTCCTTGCCGAGCAGCATGCAGGCCTTGATGAGCGTCTTGCTCATCGGCCCGATGCCGATCATCGTGGCCTTCGCACCGCCCTGATACTGGAGCATAGACGAAACGACTTCCTGCAGTGTGATCTTCTTCATTTTGATGCACTCCTATCATGTAAAATCATTTTATCAAATATTCATTTATTCATTCATTCGTGCAGACCATCTCGGAAACGCATCTCCGATGCGGATGGTCGCGGTGGATGTGTGGTTGTCCGTGTTATTTTTTCGCGTCAGCCGCGTCCTCGCCGACATTCGGACGGAGGACGTGCAGGCAGATGGCCGTGACGATGACGCCGATGAGCATATCGACAGCGTACCAGAGCGCTGCGTGGCTCACGGCTGGCAGGACGATGAGGCCGCCATGCGGCACCATGCACTGCACGCCATGCACCATGCCGAGGCCTGCGCCGACGGCGCTGCCGATGACGATGGACGGGATAACCGTCTTGAGACTCTTGACAGCGAAGGGGATTGCGCCCTCGGTGATGCCGATGAGCCCCATGAAGATGGCCGACATACCCATCTGGCGGTCGGCTTCCTCCCACTTCTTCTTCGAGAGGAACGTCGAGAGACCGATGCCGAGCGGCGGGATGGCGACGGCGATGCGGTACGCGCCATTTGGCTCGTAGATGCCCTCCGCCATGAGGGCGAGCGTGAAGGCCGTCGCCGTCTTGTTGATCGGGCCGCCCATGTCGAACGCGGCCATCGCGCCGACGATGAGGCCGAGAATCAGCGCGCTGCCGCCCTGGAGTCCCGACAGCATGTGGATGAGCCATGCCATGAACCAGCCGATCGGCTCGACGAGGATGTAGATGTAGATCATCGCGACGGCAAGCGTCGTCAGGATCGGGATGATGAGGATCGGCATGATGACCTTGACCGTCGGGCCGACCTTCCACTTCTTGATCCAGCGGGCGATGAAGCCGCACATGACGCCCATGAGCATCGCGCCGAGGAAGCCGGTCTGCACGTTGCCATCGCCGAACGGCGTGTTCGCCATGTAGCCAGTGATCATGCCCGGTGCGAGTCCCGGCTTGCCTGCGATGGAGTACGAGATGTACGCTGCGAGCACGGGAATCATCATCGCGAAGCCGGCCGCGCCGATGGCGCCGAGGTTCTTCAGGAACGGATTCGTGACGACCATGCCCTGCCCGGCCGTCGCGTCGCCGCCGGCGAGCGACAGCGCGAGGAAGATACCGCCGACGACGATGACCGGCATCATGTAGGAGACGCCCGTGTTGAACGCCTTCGTCAGGTCGTTCACATAGCCTTTCATTGTCTCTGACATCTTCGCATCCTCCTCACTTGGCGAGTGCGACGGCCTGGTCGATGATGCCCGCCGGGTCGCGGATGACCTCGGCCGGGTTCAGCGTCAACACGCGTCCCTCGTCCTGCTTCTCTTCAAAGCGATCCTCGCCCTCGATGCCGATGGCGACGGCCAGGATGACGACGTCCGCCGCATCCACCTCGTCCTGCTCGAGCTCGTTCTCGATGCCCATGCCTCCCTGCGTCTCGACTTTGCAGTCATAACCGCGCTTCTTGCACTCCTGCTCGATGGCTTCCTGCGCCATATACGTGTGGGCGACGCCCGTGATGCATGCTGCTACTCCTACGATCTTCATTTTGTTTCCTCCTGTCGTTGATGATGGCCTGTGGTTCTTCGTGTGTCAAAGGTGTTGCGTCAAAGGTGCTGGCGCCGCATGCCGGTCCGAACGGCGTATTCAGCCGTCCGCGATGCTCTTGTCGATATCGTCGAGCATCTGGAATGCCGCGTGGTTGTCCGTGCAGGCATAGAGCTGCTTGCGGAACTCCTCCCGCATCAGCCGCTTGCTGATGGCTGCGATGGCCTTGAGGTGGAGCATCTCCGTGTTCGTCTGCGGCACGCCGATGAGGAAGACTGCCTCGACGTCGTCCGTTCCCCCTTCGTCCCAGCGGATGGGCTCTTGCAGGCTGACGAAAGCGATGAACGCTTCCTTCACGGCATCCGTCTTGCCGTGCGGGATGGCGATGCCGTAGCCGATGCTCGTCGAAATCTCCTCTTCCCTGTGATAGACTGCCTCGGCAAAATCCCCTGCGCTCGTGAGCAGCCCGTCAGCATCAGCCGCGAGGACGATGGCACGGATGACTTCATCCTTGCTCTTGAAGTCCTGTTTGACGCGGATCAGTGATTCTCGTATCATCTTGTTTCCTCCTTCCTTCGTTCTGACATCATCATACCAGAAGCGAACGCGATATAAAACTCATCATATTTTCGATTTCCGAAGAAAATGTGTTTGTTCTGGCGAAAGCAAGAAAAAACGCGCTCTCCCGTGGAAAGCGCGTCGTGGTGCGTTAATGAGCCAACCGTGTGCAGGAAGGCCAGCTTGAATTCCTTGTCGTCCAGGCCGCTGCTCCGCCGGAGCCCTTCGCGAACCGAAGATCGCGAGAGCCGCTTGTAGAAGTTCGAGATCAGACGGAAGCGTTTCTGGAAGTCTTCGCGGCTCACGGCAAAGACGAAGACGGTCTGCACGTCCGAGAATTTCCAGCGCACGGGTGCCGCGAGCCGCACGACCAAGAGCCTAGTCTTTCGGACAAAGTCCGGATTGCCGTGCGGGACGGCGATGTTCTCGAGGTCGGTCGAGGAGACCTGCTCGCGCTCGATGAGGCTGCCGTAGTAAGCAGGCGTGACGCAGCCCTCTTGCTCGAGCACGTCTGCCGCACGCCGCAGGACGTCCTGTGCATCTGCCGCCGTCTCGAGGTCGAGAATCTCCGCCTGCATGATGTAGAGCATGAGGATGCTTTCCATGCAGTGCGTTTCCGCGAACTGACGGATCTGCTGGAGCTCGCGGTCCGGCAGCATCGGCGTGACGTAGATGATGGGCGGCCTGCCCTCGCCCGGCTCGATGTTCTCCGTGCTGACGACGAGATCGGCATCGACCTGCGGGAGCTCGCAAAACGACTGCATCGACATGCAGCCGACGACCCGCACGCCAGCGCTGCGCTCGAGCCGTGCCGAGATGAGGCTCGCAGCCGCCATGCCGTAGTGGCAGACGACGAGGATGCGCAGCGTCTGGCCGATGTTCTGCATGCGCTCGATGGCTGCTTGGAAATGGAGCGTGAGATAGAGGATTTCCTCGTCCGACACCTCGTAATCATAGCGTTGCCCGAGAACCTGTGCCGCGAGGATGGCCATCTCGAGGCCGATGGGGTATGACTGGCGGATGCCCTGCCCGTCGCTTTCCCAGAACGCCGTCTTCAAGTGATTCTTCCGTACGACGGTCGTATAGATGTGGACGGAGAGGCCTCGGAGCAGCACGTCGTCCCCGCGGAAATCGACGGCCATGCGGTCACGGATGACATCGAGGATTTCCGCCATCGTGTCGTGCATGGCCGCGAGGTAGTAATCAACGTCCGACATGGCCTGTTTCCGAAGGATCAGGAACAGGTAGCCGAAATACCGTGCTTCTTCCTGCGGCACGCCGAGGCAGGTGCTGACCTCCGCTGCAACCGCAAGATAATGCTGCTCCTCTGCCGTCCCCTCGACGGCGCTTTCCGTGAACGTATCCGTCGGCACGAAGTGCCAGCAACGATGGACGTACTGGATGTAAAGCATCTGGAGGAACAACTGCGTGATGGATTCATCCGTGAAGCTGAACTGCTCGGCGGAGCGGATGATGTGGACGGCTTCGATCGCGCGGTCGACCTCCTGCTCGTCGATGTAGTTCAAGAGCGGAAAATGATTCGAGTGGAACGCGTGGATTTCCTTTGCGAAATCGACGCCGTGAACGTAAGGCATGATGATCTCGACGAAATGGTTGCGCCTTTCCATCTGCGTCGTCACAACACGGATGCCATGATGGCGCACGGACTCAAGCTCGTCCTCATATTTCTTGAGCGTTGCGCCCATGACTTTCTCCATGAGCGACTTGCTGACGAACAGGATGTCGGCCATGTCCTGCAAGACGATGAAATCTTCTTGCAAAAGCAGCAGCAGGAGCGCCTGTTTTTCCAGCGAGAACTCCTGCATCGTCCGGAACGCCTTGAGCATGTAGTTCATGTTCTCCTGCCCGAGCAGGCGCATCCGGTTGCCGGGCAGCCAGTCGATGCGGACATGATACTTTTCCATGAGCGCAGAGATCTGCTGCACGTCGCTCTTCACCGTCTGCGCCGACACGCCGAGATGGGCGCTGACGTCTTTCAGCCCCCACTGCGGATGCTCGTAGATGCACTGGATGGCGGCAATCTGCCGCCGGATGATTTTCAATGCGTCCGCCTCCCCCTTCTTGCACGATTCTGTCTCTTCATCGTACCAAATCCTTTGCAAAAAAGAAACACACGATTTTTTCGAAGAAGGAAAAAATCGTGTGGAAAAGAAAAGAGGAACGGGATGGAACCGTTCCTCAAACAAGAAGAAGTGTCTGCTTTATGCTTTGACGTTCGCGAGGACGTCCTTCATCGTCTTCACGACGTTCTCTTTCGTGAAGCCGAATTTCTCGAAGAGCTGGGCGGCCGGGGCGGACGCGCCGAAGGACTTCATCGTGACGGTCGCGCCGTCGAGGCCGACGTATTTGCCCCAGCCGAAGTCGGCGGCCGCTTCGACGGCGACGCGGGCGCGGATGTTCTTCGGGAGGATGCTTTCTTTATAGGAGGCATCCTGCGCGTCGAAGAGTTCTTCGCACGGCATGGAGACGACGCGGACGTCGATGCCTTCTTTGGCGAGCTCGGCCTGCGCCTCGATGGCGAGGCTGACTTCCGAGCCCGTGCCGATGAGGATGCCCTTCATAGCCTTCGGGTCTTTCGCCTCGGAGACGACATATGCGCCTTTGAGGGCGTCTTTGGAAGAGCCCGGGAGCTGCGGGAGGTTCTGGCGCGTGAGGACGAGGGCGGTCGGCGTGTGCTGGCTCGTGACGGCGAGGTACCAGCCGGCCGCGGTCTCGGTGGCGTCGGCCGGGCGGAACGTGTTGACATTCGGCAGGGCGCGCCACATGGCGAGCTGCTCGACCGGCTCATGCGTCGGGCCGTCTTCGCCGACGCCGATGCTGTCATGCGTGAAGATGTAGGTGACGGGCAGACCCATGAGCGCTGCGAGGCGTGCCATCGGCTTCGTGTAGTCGGAGAAGACGAAGAACGTGCCGATGTAGGTGCGCAGGCCGCCATGGAGCGTGATGCCGTTGGCGATGGCCGTCATGGCGAATTCGCGGACGCCGAAATGGAGGTTGCGGCCCGTGTAATCCTCTTTGCTGAAATCGCCCGCGTCCTTCATGTACGTCTTGTTCGACGGCGCGAGGTCGGCGCTGCCGCCGATGAGCTGCGGCATGCGGTCTTTGAGGCGCTGGATCATCGTGCCAGAGAGGCCGCGCGTGGCCTGCGGCTTGTCTTCGTATGCCCAGAACGCATCGTCATCAAGCAGCGCTTTCGCGTCGACCGGCGCATGGAACTTGTCCCAAAGCGCTTTCTTCTCGGGGAATTTCGCGGCGTAGTCGGCGAAGAGCTTGTCCCACGCAGCTTCGGCCTCTGCGCCCTTTTTCGCGAGCTCTGCATAGTGGTCGTAGACATCCTGCGGGATGTTGAAGCTCTTATCGGGTTCCGGCCAGCCAAGGTTTTCTTTGAGGGCTTTGACGTTGTCGACGCCGAGCGGCTCGCCATGAGCGCTGGCCTTGCCCTGCTTCGCCGGGCAGCCGTAGCCGATCTCGGTCTTGACCGTGATGAACGACGGATGCTCCTTGTCGGCCTTTGCCTCCTCGATGGCGCGGCCGATGGCCTCAAGGTCGTTGCCGTCCTCGACGGTGATCGTCTGGAAGCCGAAGGCCTGCATGCGCGCCTGGACGTTCTCGCGGAACGCGATGTCCGTGCTGCCCTCGATGGAGATGCGGTTGCTGTCGTAGAGCACGATGAGCTTGCTGAGGCCGAGCGTGCCCGCGAGCGAGAACGCCTCGGACGAGATGCCCTCCATCATGCAGCCGTCGCCGCCGAGCGCGAACGTGTAGTGGTCGACGATTGGGAAGCCGTCCTCATTGAACGTCGCGGCGAGGTGCGCCTCGGCCATGGCCATGCCGACGGCCATGCCCATGCCGGCGCCGAGGGGGCCCGTCGTCGCTTCGACGCCCGTCGTGTGGCCGTACTCGGGATGGCCGGGCGTCAGAGAGTCGAGCTGGCGGAAAGATTTCATGTCATCCATCGTCAGGCCGTAGCCATAGAAATGGAGCAGCGAGTAGAGCAGCGTCGAGCCATGGCCGCCCGAGAGGATGAAGCGGTCGCGGTTCGCCCACTGCGGGTTCTTCGGGTTGTGGTGCATGTGGTTCGCCCACAGCTCATAGGCCATCGGCGCCGAGCCGAGCGGCAGGCCGGGGTGGCCGGAGTTCGCCTTCTGGATGGCATCGGCCGCGAGGACGCGGATGGCGTTGACGCATTTCGTATCAAGGTTGCTCAATGATATCGCTCCTTCAAAGCATCGTTTTGTTTTTTCGGCTTCTATTTTACAGGAATTTTGCGAAAAAGTATAGACGAAAAAAGGCTGATGCACGCATCAGCCGGAAGTTTTTTCTTATTTTGCAAGGTCGGGGCGGAGCAAACGAGCACGACCGAGATAGATATGGCGAATTGCCCGCTGTGGTTTGTCCGTATCGACGAGCAGCAGCACGCGGATGCACATCGGGATGCTGCCTTCGATGGCGAGCTGGCGCGCATCAAAAAGCGGCACGGCGTCAAACCCCGCGACGCGACGCCGCACGCCCGCCGACGGGAACGCGGAGACGAGATCCTCCGTCTGGCTGAAGATCGCCGCGCCAATGTCCTCTGGCTCAATGTCGTTTTCGCGCAACGCAGCCTCTACCATCTCCGCCGCCGCCTGCCAGATAGCCTCTTTTTCATCCTGTTCCACCGTGATTGCCCCTCGGATGCCCCTCATGCCATTTCCTCCCCTGTTCTGCTGTTCAAAAATTCCATGTAACGTCTTTATCCAAGAAAATATTCGTACGTGTGTCGCAAGCCTTCTTCCAGACTCGTCTGTGGCTCCCAGCCAAGCGAACGACGAGCGCGGCCGTTCGCGAGGAGAGATTGATAGATATCGCCTTTGCGTGCTTCTTCGAACACGGGCTGGATCTCCTTGCCCGAAACTTTCGCGAGCACGGCGACGAGTTCTTTGAGGCTCGTCTCCGTCTGCGTTGAAAGATTGTAAGCACGATTCGTGTGCTCCGTCTGGAGTGCGGCGTAGATGCCTCGCGCGATGTCGCCGGCGTAAATGAAATCGCGCGTCTGGCCGCCGTCACCATAGATCGTGATCGGTTTACCTTCCGCGATACGACGCGCAAAGATGCTGATGACACCGCCCTCGCCACCGTCGCCCTGCCACTCGCCATAGACATTCGCGAAGCGCAACACGACGTAGTCGAGACCATAAGCTTTGTGATAAAGGTCGAGGTAGTGCTCGACTGTGACTTTCGACAGACCGTAGAACGATAGCGGACGCAGCGGCTCGAATTCGTCGATCGGCAGATGATCTTCCGCGACATCGCCATAGCTTGCAGCCGTCGAGGCAAAGATCACACGCTGTACGCCGTATTTCCGCGCCTGTTCCAGTACATGAATCGAGCCGACAACGTTCTGCGTGCCGTCAAGCTCGGGATCGGCCATCGATACATGGACGGTCGTCTGCCCCGCGAGATGCACGACAGCGTCAAACTGTCCTTCTGCAAACACATCATCAAGCGCATCGCTCGTCACGTCGCATTCCAGTACCTCTATCCCCGCAGGCAGATTTTCTCGAATTCCCGTCGTGAAATTGTCCACGACCGTGACCACTTCGCCTTTTTCTTGCAAAAGGCGCACGAGATGCGAACCGATGAATCCTGCGCCGCCTGTCACCAAAACCTTCATTTCCAAATCCTCTTTTCTACACTTTGATGCTTCCATCCTATCATTTCCAGATAACAGCTTTCTAAATCAAAAGTGTTCACGCGCAGAGTTCAATGACAATATGCTCGAGGAGTTCGTTGCCGCCGCGTCCCGTCTTCATCGCGAAATCTGCGTCAGCGATGTCGAGGAGCGACTGCCGCAACTGCGCATCGGAAAAGCACATGGCCGAACGGCCGAGCTTTTCCGCAATAAAAGGATGGAGACCGAGTGGCTTGGCAAGTGCCTTGCCGCGCACACCATCCGCCATCAGCAACCGCACCTGCCAGAGCTGGCGCACATGACGCGCGAGCAACACGAGGAGCACCGTGAAATACGTGCCATCCGCGAGCTGCCGTGTCAGGAGTGCCAGCGCTTTTTTTGCATCTTTCACACTGATGGCATCCATGAGTGCGAAAACGGAAACTTCTGGGAGCCCAGCGAAGACCGTGACGAGCTCTTTTTTCGTGATGCGCCGCGCCTGAGAGAAGAGTGCGATCTTGTCGAATTCAGAATCCAAATAGGAAAGCGAGATCTGCTGCATCATTGAAACGGCATTGATGAAATACTCATAGGCATCGCGGTCGAGGTCTTTATTGAGGGATTGGAGCTTTCCCTGCAACCAATCGTTGATATTCCACGCGCGCACGGGTTCAGCTTCGAGGACAAGACCGACTTTTTCGGCCGTCTTCGTGAGCTTTTTGCGCTTGTCCGGCTTTTCGCTCATGACAAAGATGACATAGGAAAAGTCCGGCATCGCAAGGAGCTCTGCCTGCAATCGTTCGAGCTTCTTGTCGGCTGACGACTTTCCCTTTGCGTCTTTGCCGCGCTTCGTACGCCCCTCCGTCTCTGGTGCATCCGCTGCTCCAGCCGTTTCCCCCGTCTCGGTTCCCTTCTTCGCCGCGCGGAACAGCGTCGTATCCTCGACGACGACGACATTCTTCGGGATCAAAAATGGAACGGTCTCCAAAAGACCGATGAGCTGATCGCCATCCACATCGCCCGTCAGCTTCGTCAAGCCATCACGCCCACCGTCAGGAAAAAGTTGCGCCAACACGGCGTCGAGCGCACGGTCGATGTAATATCGTTCTTCGCCCGCGAGCAGAAGAACATGCGGCACACCTTTTTTTAGCTGCACCATGAATTCTCCGAACTTCACATCGTCGCCTCCCCTTTTCCATTAAAATTTAGCAGAGTGCGCCCCATTCGTCAAGAAAAAATGGATTCTTTGCGTGTTTTCTCTCGCATTTTTCTAGAACTTCTGGTATAATGAAAGAAAACAATCTGAAACGAGGTGCCTATCATGTTGGTTAAAATTTCTACACTCGTCATCCTCTGCATGATGCTCGCCGTGCCGGTGCTCGCTGCCCAGCAGACGGCCGAAGAATACGCTCCTGTCTGCCGCTACCAGAATGACTGCCCCTATGCTGGCGACTGCGACGGCAACTACTATTATGATGGCGGTTGCTATCGTGGAGGCCATCATCGCGGCTGCCGCTGAGGAAGCGAATCCATACCATCGTCCACATCCATCACCCACATCCACCACACAGAAAACAGGCGTTTGCAGCTTTTCTTGCAAACGCCTGTTTTCTATTCTGTCATGCTGTTTTCTGCTTGCCACGCACATACTTCACGGCTGAGAGCCCCGCCTTCGCTCCTTCATAAACGGCTTTCGCGACTTGCAACAAGCCCCCCGTGCAATCGCCGGCCGCGTAGATGCCGGGGACGTTCGTCGCCATATCATCATCTACTTTAACGTTCGCGCCGTCAAGCAAGATGCCCATCTTGCGCGCAAGCGCCGTGCTGCCCGCCGTGCCGATGGCGAGAAAGACGCCGTCGATGGGAAGCGTCGTGCCGTCGGCGAAACGGACGCCCGTGACGCGCTCGTCGCCGCCGATCGCGGCGATCTTCTCTTTGTGTACGGTCATCGTCTCAGGGAACGCGACCTCAGGCTCTGCGCCATTCGTCAGAATGTAGACTTCGCTTGCGTGCGGCGCAAGCGTTTCGGCTTCGTGCAGTGCATAGGCACCTGCGCCGATGACGGCGACACGCTTCTGCCGATAAAAGAACGCATCGCAGACGGCACAGTAACTTACGCCCTTGCCTTCGAGCTCGCGGATCCCCGGCACGCGGAGCGTCACACGCGAGGCACCGGCCGCGAGGATGACGCTCGGCGCTTCGAGCGCGAAGTCCGCGCCTTCCACCTTGTAGCCATCGAACGTGTCATTGAAACCGAGCTGCATGACTTCGCCCGCGTGGAACGTGACGCCAAGCCGCTTTGCGCCCTCGATGCCGCGCCGTTCGAGCTCGGCCCCCGTGATCGGCTCGGGGAATCCATAATAATTCTCGATGCCCTCCGTTTTTGCAAGAGCGCCTGCCCCTTTCGTCACGACGGTGACGTTGAGCCCCGCCCGCCGCGCGTAGAGTGCCGCCGAGACGCCGGCCGGCCCTGCTCCGATGATGATGATGTCTTGCTTCTGCTCCATCTGCCTCACCCTTTCTTTTGCCCTGAGTATAGCAGATGGGTCGCCACACCGTCCGTGAGCCTGTCACACGATGTGGAAATCTGTCCATCTGCGCGGCTTTTCTTAGCGTGGCGGATGCTTTTTCCCTGCAAACATGGTATACTTCTCTTAATACGTTGTTTTCTATCAATAAAGGATGTGTCAAATCATTGGACAGTACGGAAGCAGGCATCTTGCTCGTCCTGATCGTTCTTCTCTTGCTACTGAACAGTTTCTTTTCCCTCATCGAGACGGCGCTGATGGAGGGGCACAAGAGCCGCCTCGAACGCCTCGCCGATGAAGAGGGCGAAGACGCCGAAGACGCACGCGCTGCGCTCGCGATCCTCGAAGAACCTGAAGATGCGCTCTCGGTCACGCAAATTGGCATCACGCTCATGGGCATCTTGCAGGGCGTCGCGTCCGGCGTGCTGCTCGCGCCGCTCCTCGCGCGCCATCTGACGTTCCTGCCGCACGCGCAAACCGTCGCGCTCGCCCTTTCCATCATCGTCATGACATACATCATGCTGCTGTTTGGCGAATTTTTGCCGAAAAAGACGGCGCTCCAGAAGCCGGAGGAGGTGCTGCTGAAACACCACAAGGCGCTGACGCGCCTCACGCACCTGTCGCGGCCGCTCGTCGCACTGCTATCGCGCTCGGCCGGCATGATCCTGCTCGTGCTCGGTTTCAATCCAAAATATGAGGACACCGTCACAGAAGACGAAGTCAAAGACCTCATCGAGCAGGGCACGGAAGACGGCACGTTTGAAAAGACGGAGCAGGACATGGTCGACCGTGTGTTCCACCTCAGCGACCAGACGGCCTACGCGCTCATGACGCCGCGCACGCAGATGCTCTGGCTCGACCTCGAAGACAGCCTGCGCCACAACCTGCGCGTCATCCGCCAGACGCCGCAGACGATCTTCCCTGTCGGCCGCGAAAATCTCGACGATTTCTGCGGCATCCTCTACGCAAAAGATCTCTTGAACGCCTCGCTGACGCACAAGTCGCTCGAACTGTCGCAGTACCTGCGCAAGCCGATGTTCGTGCCGCGCTCGATGGAGCTGTTCCGCCTGCTCGAGAAATTCCGCGACACGGGCATCCACGAGGCCATGGTGCTCGACGAATACGGCGGCGTCATCGGTATGATCACGCTGTCGGACATCTTGCAGGAAATCATCGGCGAATCACATTCGAGCGTTGAAAGCGAGCCGTTGCAGATCACGCCGCGCGACGACCATTCGTGGTATGTCGATGGCCTGTACTCCATTGACGATTTCAAAGAACGCTTCGACATTGACAAGCTGCCGGACGAAGACCACGACCACTACCAGACGATGGGCGGCTTTCTAACGTCGTATTTCGGCTACATCCCGAAAGCAGGCGAAAAGGCGACATGGGAGGGCTTCACGTTCGAAGTCGTCGACATGGATCGCGCCCGCATCAACAAGATCCTCGTGACGCAGGAAGCTGCGCCTGCCGAGGCGTAAAGAAAGGAACCTTGTTTTGTCAACATCACGTCGTACGATCTTCGTCGAGGGCATCCATGACGGCATCCCGATCGCGCTCGGCTATTTCGTCGTCTCGTTCACGCTCGGCATCGCGGCAAAAACGGCCGGGCTGACGCCGTTCCAAGGCTTTCTCGCCAGCTTCTTCAACAATGCATCCGCGGGCGAATACGCGGCGTTCACGCTGATCGCGGCGAAAGCCTCGTACCTTGAGCTCGCCATCATGACGCTTGTCGCCAATGCGCGCTACATGCTCATGAGCTGCGTCGTCAGCCAGAAATTCGCGCCCGGCACGCCGCTCTATCACCGGCTGCTCGTTGGCTTCGACATCACGGATGAAATCTTTGGCATCACGATCGCGCGGCCCGGCCGCCTCGAGCCTTTTTACAACTATGGCGCCATGAGCGTTGCACTGCCCGGCTGGGCCTGCGGCACGGCACTCGGCGTGATCGCAGGCGAGCTGCTGTCGCTGCGCATCGTCTCGGCGCTCTCCGTCGCTCTCTTCGGCATGTTCCTCTGGGTCATCATCCCGGCCGCCCGCAAAGACCGCATCGTCGCGGCGCTCGTCGGCGCGAGCTTCCTTTTGAGCTTCGCCGCCATCCACCTGCCCGTGCTCGCCGATCTCTCGAGCGGTACGCGCACGATCGTGCTAACCGTCGTGATCGCGGCCGTCGGAGCGTACTTCTTCCCCGTGAAAGAAACGGTGGATGACATAAAAAAAGAGGCTTCTACTGAAGCCTCTGATGGTGATCCGAAACTTTCTGCCGCTAACGAAACGGAGCGTGACTGACCATGGAACCCATCTACATCTATCTCTTCGTCATGAGCGCTGTCACGATCGCCATCCGCCTCGTGCCGCTGACGCTGATCCGCGGACAGGTGCGCAATCAGTTCATCCGCTCGTTCCTCTACTATGTCCCCTACGTCACGCTCGCCGTCATGACCTTCCCTGCCATCCTCAGCACGACACAGACGCCGGTCTCAGGTGCGCTCGCTTTCGTCATCGGCATCGCGCTCGCCTGGTATGGAGCGAGCCTGTTCAAGGTCGCGGCTGCCTGCTGTATCATCGTGTTCATCGCCGAGCTCGGGCTGCGCTGAAAGCGCAGCCTCTTTTTTTTGCTCTTCTTCCCGTTTCAGGATGTCCATGAACTCCTGCCCCGTGATCGTTTCTTTTTCGTAGAGGTAGTTCGCGAGTTCGTCGAGTTTTTCTCGGTGTTCCTCGAGGAGTTTTTTTGCGAGGTCGTGCTGCTTCTTGACGAGTTCGACGACGCGCCGGTCGATCTGTTCTTGCGTCGCAGCCGAGCATGTCAGGCTCGTGTCGCCGCCGAGGTATTTGTTGTTGACAGTCTCCATGGCGACCATGTCAAACTCGTCGCTCATGCCATAGCGCGTGATCATGGCGCGGGCGAGCTTTGTCGCCTGCTCGATGTCGTTCGCGGCGCCCGTGCTGACTTGGCCGAACTTGACTTCTTCGGCCGCACGGCCGCCCGTGAACGTCGCGATCTTCGTCTCGAGTTCTTCTTTCGTCAGGATGTACTTGTCCTTCTGCTCGACCTGCATCGTGTAGCCGAGCGCACCAGACGTGCGCGGGATGATCGTGATCTTCTGCACCGGCGCACTGTCCGTCTGGAGCGCGGCGACAAGGGCGTGGCCGATCTCGTGATAGGCGACGGTGCGCTTTTCCTTGTCGGAAAGAATCGCGTTCTTCTTCTGGTAGCCTGCAATGACGACTTCGACGCTCTCTTCGAGGTCGGACTGCGTCACGAAGCCACGGCCACTGCGCACAGCGCGCAGAGCGCCCTCATTGATGATGTTCGCGAGCTCGGCGCCCGAAGCGCCAGCCGCCATGCGTGCGATCGTATGGAAGTCGACATCGCTCGCGAGCTGGATCTTTTCGGCGTGAACTTTGAGGATGGCCTCGCGTCCTTCGAGGTCTGGCAGCTCGACGGGCACGCGGCGGTCGAAGCGGCCGGGACGCAAGAGCGCCGGGTCGAGCGACTCTGGCCGGTTCGTCGCGGCGAGGATGATGACGCCGTTGTTGCCCTCGAAGCCGTCCATTTCCGTTAGCAGCTGGTTCAGCGTCTGCTCGCGCTCGTCGTTGCCCATGAGGTTGCCGCTGCGCTTCTGTCCGATGGCGTCGATTTCGTCGATGAAGACGATGCACGGCGCTTTTTCTTTTGCCTGCTTGAAGAGGTCGCGGACTTTCGACGCGCCCATGCCGACGAACATCTCGACGAATTCCGAACCGGCAATCGAGAAGAATGGCACGTCGGCCTCGCCCGCGACGGCTTTTGCGAGCATCGTCTTACCGGTGCCCGGCGGGCCGACGAGCAGTACGCCTTTCGGCATCTGTGCGCCGATGGCGGAGTATTTCTGCGGGTTGTGCAGGTAGTCGACGATTTCCGAGAGGTTTTCCTTTGCCTCGTCTTCGCCTGCGACATCCTTGAAATGGATGCCTTCGGACGACGGCACGTAGACCCTCGCCTGCTTGCCGCCCATGCCGAACATCATGGAGCCACCGCCGCCGCCCGCTTTTTCCATGAGCTTGCGGCTGAAATACTGGCCGATGGCAAAGAAGATGATGATCGGCAGCACCCAGGTCATAAAGAAGTCAAAGAGCGGCGAATTCTGTTCCTTGATGTCCTGCGTGAACTTCGCGCCGGAGTCGTGCAGCCGCTCCGCGAGCGACGGGTCGTTCATGATGCCCGTGCGATATTTCTTCGTATCTTCCGTATCCGTGAACAGGATCTGGTTCTCCTGGATCTCGACGCGGCCGATGTCCTTCTGCTCGATCATGTCCATGAACGTGCTGTAATCGACTTTCTCGAACTGTGCCTGCTCGAGATACGGCCGCGCCATTTCATTGAACATCAGGACGAGGAACAGCATCATGACATAAAAGAGCAGCAGCGGCTTCTTCGGTTCCTTGACTTCCTTCATGGGGTTTCCTTCTTTATTCCAGAGTTTCTTGAAAAAATCTCGTAGTTCCTCAAGCATTGACGTAAAGTGCTTTCACGGTGATATGGATGTCGTGCACGACCATGCCCGTCATGAATTCGACGGCATCGCGCGCTTTTTTTTGCGCGGCCGCGATGAGGCTCGGGATGTGACCGCCATACGACAGCGCGACGGCGCACGAAATGTCGAGCCCCTGGTCTTCCTCGCCGACATAGCGGTGCTTCACGTCGACATGGCTGACCTTGCTGACGGATTCCTCACGCGTGACCGTCGTCTTGACGATGTTCTTGATGACGGTGTCGTCGATGCTGAGCTTGCCATAGTAGCTGAAGACGGGCCGTACGATCGACTTCTCGCCGAGGCGGCGGCGCTTCGTGCGCGAGCGCTTGAAGAACGTCTGCAGCGGGTCGACGAGGTAGCCGGAAAAATGCGGCTTGAGCTCGATGGTCGGCACGGGGATGATGTGCTTGCCCTGCTTCAGGCGGTAGAAGCGCGCCTTGTCCATCTCGGCCTTCGTCGCGATGTCCTCGATATGGATGATGCGTGAGATGGCAGGGAGGCCGAGCGCGCGCGTGATCTTGTGCACCATGTTTTCCGACGTGCCGAGCACGAGGATGCGGTGAGGCTGCGATTCAGCGATGGCCGCCTTGACTTCCTCAGCATGGCCGGGCAGTACGAAGATGGCGCGGCGCACGGCCATGATGCGGCTCTTTTCCTTCTTCGCGGAGTGGCCGCCGACGATCTTGCCGTCCTTGATGAGGATGCCGTCATCGATGATGGCATCCGCCTGATGCTTGTGCGCGACGAGCAAGGCGCGATGGCTCTTGCCCGTGCCGCTCGGTCCTACGAGTGCGATGACATCCATGAGAATTTCCTCCTCTGCTGGAGCCTCAGTTCTTCTTTTCCTCTGGCTGGTAAAATGCCTCTGCATACTGGTCTTCGATCGTGAAGACGCCGACCTCGGATGGGTAGCGCGTCGGATAGCCATGGAAATCCGAGCCGCCCGACGGCTTCAGGTGGTAGCGTGCTGCCATCGCAAGATAGTGCTGCGTGTCGGCCGCATCGTGCTGCGGATAGAAGCATTCCATGCCATCGATGCCCTGCTGGCAGATGGCCTCGGCGATCGTGTCGTCATGGATGAGTTTCGGATGCGCAAGCACGGCCATGCCGCCCGCCTGATGGATGAGCTCGATGATCTCGCCGACTTCGAGGCGGTAGTGCGGCACATAGGCAGGCTTGCCTTTCTGCAGCAGCTCGGAAAACGCATCGCGCACCGTCTCAAAATAGCCTTTCTTGACGAGCACGCGGCCGATATGCGAGCGGCTGATGGACTTGCTCGCGCCCGCGACGGTCAGCACATCCGTCTCGCGGATGTCGTAGCCGAGGTTCTGGAGCTTTCCGACCATTTCGGAAAAACGCGTCCAGCGCGCCTCGGAGACATCGTTGAGCTTGTCCGCGAGCTCGCCATTGTAGATATCGATGTTGAACCCGAGGATATGGATCTCCTGCGTCGGGTGGTGCGCCGAGAACTCAATGCCCGGAATGATGCGGATGCCCTTGCAGGGGAAATATCCATTCTCGTAGAGATGTGCGACGCCCTCGACCGTGTCGTGATCGGTGATGGCGATATAGCGGAGCCCGGCCGCTTTCGCAGCCGCGACGAGCTCTTCCGGCGTCAGCTTGCCGTCAGAATACGTCGTGTGCATATGCAGGTCACTTGACATCTTTTTGTTCCTCCTATTCCCTTATGGATTCGCCAAAAAAGGGAAAATTCCTGCAAAGCTTCAGACCTCTGCATCCTCTTCGCGAAGATAGATGCGTTCGATATCCGTCGTGCGGTTCGTGCTGTCGTCGATCGTCATGATGACGGCCGAGTAGACGGACGGGCCGTCCGCCGTCTCAAAGCGCACGGGGCGGCATGTCTGCATGCGGTAGAGGATCTTGTCCGTCTCGACGCCAAGCACGGATTTCCACGGGCCCGTCATGCCGAGGTCCGTGATGTAGCCCGTGCCCTGCGGCAGGATGCAGGCATCGGCCGTCTGCACATGCGTGTGCGTGCCGACGACGCCGTTGACGCGGCCGTCAAGATACCAACCCATGGCGATCTTTTCCGACGTCGTCTCGGCGTGGAAATCGAGAAACAAGAGGTCGCATTCGTCCTTCATCTCGCGCAGCAGCTCTTCGACTTTCACGAATGGATCGTCGAGCGGCTGCATGAACGCGCGCCCCGAGAGATTCATGACGCCGATGTTCTTCGCCTTGAATGGATAGCAGCACCAGCCCTTACCCGGTGCATCGCCCGGATAGTTCGCAGGGCGGATCAGGAACGGCTCCTGGTCGATGAATTCCAAGACGTCCTTCTTGTCCCAGACATGGTTGCCCGACGTCACGATGTCCGCGCCGCCCTGATAGAGCTCATCAAGCGACTTGCGCGTGTAGCCCTTGCCCGCAGCGGAATTTTCGCCATTCACGACGACGACATCGATGCCGTGCTCCTTGCGGAGCTGCGGCGTATACTTGCGGAACGCCTTGCGGCCGTTGTGGCCGACGACGTCACCGACGAACATGATCTTCATGAAAAATATCTCCTAGGTGATTTGGATGATGGGTTTACTGATTGTAGACGACGACGCGGTCGCCTTCGCGGATGCCGAGCAGCTTCTCCTTCAGATGATGCTGCCGCACCGTGCCGAGCATGTGATCGAGGAGGTTCTCCTGCTCGACTTCGAAATTCGGGTCGAGCGGGTCGCGGTCATCGAGGAGCAGCGTCTCGGGGAATGCATCATAGAGGATGTCGGCCACGAGCGACAGCTCGTCACGCGTCAGGCTCTCGACATCACGGATCAGATGGATGAACGAGACGCGCGCAGCCGTCTCCATCTCCATGTTGAAGACGCGCGGCCGGATGCCCGAGAGGTCGAGGAACGCCGCGACGCTCTGTGCGAGCAGCTGGCCGATCTCGTCAAAGCGCGCCTTCGTCACGGGCTCCTCGATGGAAAATGTCAGGCGGATCGTGTCATCTTTCGGCTCATAGCCGACTTTCGTGATCTCCTCATAACAGACGAGGATGGAAGCGAGGAGCTTCACGCCCTCCTTGCTTGGCTTCTTGCGAGTTTTCTTGCGGAAGGGAAAGGGAAACATGCGGATCACCCCTTTTCTTTGTTCTTGTCAGAAAGCGGGGATGGCGCGTCATGGCGCAATCCCCGCTTGTTATTTTCTGTCTTCGTGTTTGTGTTATTTTGCGTAATCGACGACGCGTGTCTCGCGGATGACCGTGGCCTTGATCTGGCCCGGATACTCGAGCTCGTCTTCGATTTTCTTCGCGATGTCGTGGGCAAGTGCCGCGGCACCTGCGTCGTCGACTTTGTCTGGTTTGACCATAACGCGGATCTCGCGACCTGCCTGGATGGCAAAGCAGCGCTCGACGCCGTCAAACGACTCGGCGATTTCCTCGAGGCGCTTCAGGCGCTTGAGGTAGGATTCGAGGCTTTCGCGGCGCGCGCCCGGACGAGCTGCCGAGACGGCATCCGCCGCCGCGACGAGCACGGCCTCGACGCACGATGGTTCACAGTCGCCATGATGCGACGCGATGCAGTTGATGATGTCTTTCGATTCGCGGAACTTCTTCGCGAGGTCGGCGCCGATGCTCGTGTGCGAGCCTTCGACTTCATGGTCGATGGCCTTGCCGATGTCGTGCAACAGGCCGCCGCGCTTTGCGAGCATGACGTCGCAGCCGAGCTCTGCTGCCATCGTGCCTGCGAGATGCGAGACTTCGATGGAGTGGTCGAGCACGTTCTGCCCGTACGACGTACGATAGCGCAGACGTCCGAGCAGCTTCACGAGCTCGGGATGCAGGCCATGGACGCCCGTATCGAACGTCGCTTGCTCGCCGGCCTCCTTGATGCGGAGGTCGACTTCGCGCTTTGCTTTCTCGACCATTTCCTCGATACGTGCCGGATGAATGCGACCGTCCTGGATGAGCTTTTCAAGCGCGATGCGCGCGATCTCGCGGCGCACCGGATCAAAGCCCGACAGGATGACGGCTTCCGGCGTGTCATCGATGATGAGATCGATGCCCGTCAGCGTCTCGAGCGTGCGGATGTTGCGGCCCTCGCGGCCGATGATGCGGCCTTTCATCTCGTCGTTCGGCAGTGCCACGACGGAGACGGTCGTCTCGGCGACGTGGTCGGCTGCACAGCGCTGGATGGCGATGGACAGGATGTCGCGGGCTTTCTTGTCCGCTTCATCACGCGTCTGCTGCTCGTACTCCTTGATCTTCACGGCCTTTTCGTGCTTGAGTTCTTCCTCCGTCTCAGCCATGAGGATGTTCTTTGCTTCGTCCGACGTCAGACCCGAGATGCGCTCGAGCTCCGTCTTCTGCTTTGCGTGCATCTCGTCGACGGCCTGCTGCGTCTTGTCGATACGGGATTCCTTGCGCGCGAGCTGTTCTTCCTTCTTTTCGACGGATTCGAGCTTGCGGTCGAGGTTTTCCTCTTTCTGCACGACGCGGCGTTCCTGTCGCGAGATCTCGCTTCTGCGTTCTTTCGTGTCGCGGTCGAGCTCCTGGCGCAGGCGATGAATGTCTTCCTTCGCCTCAAGCATGAGCTCCTTCTTGCGTGCTTCCGCTTTCTCTTCTGCATCAGAGACGATCTTGACCGCCTCGACCTCTGCCGAACCGATCTGCGCCTCCGCACTGCGTTTGCGAGCTGTATAACCGGCGCCAGCGCCGACGATCACTGCAATGATTACCGCTAATATTGTTACGATAATGGTGTTCACCCCCTATTTAACTATACCTTACTATTCTATCAGTCTATGGACGCAACGTCAATAAAAAAGCTTCTCAAAGACCAGCCTCGCGACGCAGATCCTCGACTGTCTCGATGCGCGGCTGCGCGAGGAACATCTCCACGCGCGATTTTTCGAGCTCGCGCTCGATGTAGTAGAGCTCGTTTGGTGCGTCATCAGCCGGGAATGCGATCGTGTACTCGTGATAGAGCCTATCAGACATCGACTCCGGCGCACGCGTCGGACGCGCGGCATAGGCACGGAATCGTTCCGGTAGCTTTGCGAGCAATTCCTTTTCCTGCTCCTGCACTTCCCTCACGAGGCCGCGATATGCTGCGAGTGCCTGCTCGGCATCGTCCTTTGCATGCGACAGCACGAGCGCGTCTGCCGTGTGCAAGAGCTCGGCGAGATTGTACGCGCGCTGCGCGGGCTCCATCGAGTCGAGGATCTTTACCTGCGCGCAGGCGCGGCAGTAGCCATATGCCTCGTTCGTGAACTCCTTGCCCGCGTTGATCTCGCCCATGTACGGGAACGTGAGGCCGAGCGTATCGTAGATGCGACGCTCTTCAGCGAGCTTGCCCTTCGAGTAATACGTCACGCCTTCGTTGCGATACGTCACGCGCGTGATCTTGCCGCAGCCCTGGCAGCGGTATTCCTTCGCGCGCAGGTTCACGGCGATGTCGCGCTCCGGATTCGGTTTGAAGAATGCATAGGGCACCGTCTCGACAAACGAGTAATGAAACGCCTGTGCGAGGTTCGCGGTAATGGTGGCTTGCGTAGGTTCTGCCATGTTTTTCTCTCCTTCACAAGAAAAGCCCGGAAGCGATGCTCCCGGGCGGTTGTTCATGTTGGAGGCGACATTCAGAATCGAACTGAAGAATAGAGGATTTGCAGTCCTCGGCCTTACCACTTGGCTATGTCGCCATAAAAAAATGGAGCGGAAGACGAGACTCGAACTCGCGACCCCCACCATGGCAAGGTGGTGCTCTACCAACTGAGCTACTTCCGCAATATGGAGGCGACATTCAGAATCGAACTGAAGAATAGAGGATTTGCAGTCCTCGGCCTTACCACTTGG
>JAXGCE010000074.1:0-5813 GCA_034186105.1 Selenomonadaceae bacterium | reverse complement strand
CTGAAGAATAGAGGATTTGCAGTCCTCGGCCTTACCACTTGGCTATGTCGCCGATAAAATGGAGCGGAAGACGAGACTCGAACTCGCGACCCCCACCATGGCAAGGTGGTGCTCTACCAACTGAGCTACTTCCGCAGAATGGCGACCCGAATGGGACTTGAACCCATGACCTCCGCCGTGACAGGGCGGCATTCTAACCAACTAAACTACCGGGCCGTGTGTCGCTTCATCTCAGCGACGGTTATTATTATAGGGGATTGGATGATAGATGTCAAGTATTTATTTTACGAAAAACAATGCTTACGAAAAAGGAAGCCCCCTCGCAGGAGCTTCCTGAGCATCAGAGGTCTTCATGCACTTCGGAGAAGTAGATGACCGTGACCGTGTCCTCTTTGAGGATGCGGCGCTTGTAGATCTTCTCAAAGTCCTCGACGAGCTCGTCGACGGAGTTGATCTCGGGGTTCTGGTGGCCGAGGTCGGCAGACGTCAGCGTGCCCATCGTCTTGACGCGGACTTTGTCGAGAAAAGCCGTGTAGAGCTTGTGCTTCGGCTCGCCCTTCTTGCCCGTCGTGACCCACACGATGGAGTTTTCGGGGAACTGCGCGCTCACGTCACCGAGGCGGACCGTGCAGTTCTTTGTGCGCTCCATGAGCATCTTCTTGTGCTTCGCTGCCTGGAAGTTCAATGCCATCATAGTATATGCATCTCCTATCGGTTGTAAAACTGTAATTACTTACCATTGTAGCACATGAGGCCCGTTCCGCAAAGTCTTTCTTTCTCTTCTTCGTGTCCTTTACAAGCGGCGCGAAAGTCGCTATGATACAGGGAGCAAATAAATTCTCTTGCAAAGGAGCTGTATGTATTATGAAGAAAACGTGGAAAAAGTTTGCCTGCACCCTCGCGCTCGCACTAGCATTCGTCGTGCCGCAAATGGCGGCACCTGCCGAGGCTGCCGATCAGCCGCAGCGACCGATCCTCTCTATCGATGGACGTGGCGAGGCAAACACACAGCCAGATACGGCGACGGTCGCTGTCGGCATCACGACGCATGCCGAGGACGCAGCCAAAGCGCAAAACGACAATGCCTGGGTCGCTGGCGAAATCCAGAAATCCATCACGGCGCTCGGCATCGCGGAAAAAGACATCCAGACGCGCAACTATTCGTTCCGCCCGACGTACCGTCAGGACAAGGGCCATGAGAACGAAATCAATGGCTACACCGTCGACAACACGGTCATCGTGACCGTGCGCGACGTGAAACTCACGGGCAAGGTCATCGATGCCGCGCTCTCGCATGGCGCAAATGAAATTTCTTCGCTCGACTTCTCGGCGAGCGACACGCGCGGCGTGCGCAAGGAAGCACTGAAGAACGCCATCGCGGACGCGCGCGACAAGGCCGACGTCATCGCGAAAGGTCTCGGCAAGCGCATCGTCGGCATCCAGAATGTCAGCGAGAGCACGGGATACCTCGAGACGCGCCGTTTCGGCGGCAACATGATGCTCGCCATGGCAAAAGACGCAGCGACGCCCGTCGCTGCTGGCAGCCTCTCGCTTTCCGCGAGCGTCCATATCGATTTCATCCTCAGCGAATGAGGGACGGATAAAGGAGTTCCTTCCATATCATGCAACCATCACAAAGCTCGGCCGCCTCTGCTCAGCAAAAGAAGCCGCGCAAGCCGCGTCTCGCAGCCATCGAATATATCCGTGGCATCTCCATGATGGGCGTCATCGGCATCCATGTCGGCTCGCAGTATCTCGAGAACCCTGCCGCGAACATGCACCTCATTGCGCTGTTCGAGATCTTCACGCGCTTCTCCGTGCCGATCTTCTTCTTCATCTCGGCGTTCGGGCTGTTTTACAATCTTGACATCCATGCGCCGTTCGACGCGAAGCATTTCTACAAGAGGCGCATCCAGACCGTGCTGATCCCCTACGTTGTCTGGTCGCTTCTGTACCTCGTGCATGACGGCTGGCTCTATGGCACGGGCTTCCCCGCGCCGTTCTACTTCTGCGGCATCCTGTTCTTCGGCGTCGCAAAGTACCAGCTGTACTTTCTCGTGATCCTCTTGTGGTTCTACCTGTTCATGCCGCTCTGGATCTCCCTGATCAAGCGCATCGACCTCAAGGGGCTCGCGGTGCTGCTCGTGTTCCAAATGGCGTTTGACTACTGGTCGAGCTATTCCGTGCCGTTCAACATCTTCGTCTACGACCTGCCGGATGATTCACTCTTAAAGCCGATCTTGATGTACCGCTTGAATTATTGGGTGCTCCACTACATTTTCATCTTCCTGTTGGGCGGCTGGCTGGCCGTGCACATCGAGCGCTTCCAGACGTTCATGCAGGAGCGCCGCACGGCCATCACGGTACTGTTCTGGGTCAGCATGGCGAGCCTGCTCGCCTACTATTACTGGCTGCTGCTGACGCAGGGCCAGACGCCGCTCGACGGCATCAACACAGCGCACCAGCTCTCGCCAGAGGGCATCTTCTACACGCTGATGGCCTCGCTGTTCTTCTTCACAATCTTCACGTATCAGAAGTATCCGCAGGCGCTCAATCCGATTCTGCACGCGCTCGGCAAACATTCGTACTTTGCCTACCTCGTGCACCCCTTCGTCATCACGTACCTCGCATTGGCGCTCCAGCATGCGGGACGCATCATGACAGGCGCGATTGCCATCGCGTTCTACTGCGCCGTGCTCATTCTCTCGATGATGCTCGCCGTCGTATTCCGCAAGATTGGCGAACACTTGCCCTTTGTCAACGAACTGACCATTGGGGTATATCCTAAGAAGTAAGTGAGCAAAGCCTCATTAAAATTTTATCTATCAAAAAATCGAGTCGAAGGAAAAAACATACCTTCGACTCGATTTTTGTGTATATCCGTCAGGCTGTACCTTCGACACTCCCTCAGTCAGCTTCGCTGACAGCTCCCTCTGAGAGGGAGCCGGAAGACGCGGTTACAGTTTTGCAATTTTGTGCAGCGTCTCTTCGATGAGCTTGACCTGCGGCTCGACGGTCGCGAGGACGAGCTTTTCGTTCGGGCTGTGGATGTCCTGCGTTGTGACACCAATGGACACCATGTCGAGCTTTGGATTCTTGCCAAAATGCCATCCGCATTCGAGGCCGGCATGGATCGTCTCGACTTTCATCGGCTTGCCATTCTGCTCCTGGAACGTTTCCGCGACGATCTTTGCGAGACGGCTGTTCTTGTTTTCCTTCCAGCCTGGGGACTTCGTGCCGACGATGGCCGTGAAGCCCGTGAGCTCCGCGATTTCCCGCGCAAAGAGCGCGAATTCGTCGAGCTTGCCGTCGACGGCCGAACGCGGGAACAGCTCGATGTGGACGTTTTCCTCGTCCATCTTCACGACGCCGAGGTTTGCGCTCGTCTCGACGAGTCCAGGGATGACCGTCGACATCGCATAGACACCCGTATGCAGTACCGTCAGCAGGCGCAGCAGGCGCTTCGTGTCGCCAGCGACGAGCACGGTCTCCGGCTGCTCGACTTCCGTCAGCACGAGCTCGATGTCGGGATCGACGCTGCCATAAATGGCGAGGAATTTCTCTTTTTCCGCCGTCAGGATCTTCGAAAGATCCGCTTTCGCTATATCCGTGACGAACGTCGCCTCCGCGATGTTCGGGATGGCGTTGTGCGCCTTGCCGCCATGGAAGTCCGCGACTTCGACCGTGCCCTGCGACTGCAATGCGAGCAGCACGAGCGCGAGCGTGCGGATGGCGTTGCCGCGGCCGTCGCCAATGCGCTCGCCCGAATGGCCACCGAGCAGGCCGCGCACAGAGAGCTGATATGCCGTCTGTGCCTGCGGCGCCTCGCGGCGCAGCTGGCGCTCAAACGTCAGATCGACGCTGCCAGCACTACCGACCGTCAGCTCGTCATAGTTCTCGGAATCGCAGTTGATCAGGAACTGCGCATCCGTCAGATGCTTTGCATCAAGCGCGATGGCGCCCGTCATGCCGCGCTCCTCGTCCGTCGTGACGATCAGGCGCAGCGGGCCATGGTTCTTCGCATTCTTCATGAGGTAGATGCCCTCGGCGACGCCGATACCGTCATCTGCACCGAGGCTCGTGCCCTCGGCCTCGAGATATTTCTCGGTGCGCACGAGCTTGATCGGATCCGTCAGCGGATCGTAGTTGTAACCCTCTTCGCCGACGGCGACCATGTCCATATGGCCCTGCAGGATCGTGCGCGGCGCGTTCTCGAAGCCCTTTGTTGCCGGCTTGTCCGCGATGATGTTGTTTTTCGCATCCTGCACGACCGTGAAGCCTGCGTCTGTCAGATACTTCTTGAGGAAATCGCTGACAGCCTGTTCATGGCCATTCGCGCGCGGAATGGCCGCGAGCTTTTTGAACTCATCGAGAACGCCTTCCAGAATATCCATGTTGTTACCTCCTAAAAAATGAAAAAGACGGGGCAATCATCGACTGCTCCGTCTTCCGTATTCGCAAAAATCATCAAACATCACAGAAACCCGTTATTTCACCATGGCGACAGACATCGCCTCGGAAACATTGACGCCTTCCGGCACGTAGAGAACGATGTAATCGGAGATGCGCTTAGCTCCGCCGTCCGTCACGTAGCAACTACCGTTGATGAAATCGCAGATGCGGCGCTGCTCTTCGGCCTCGACCTTCTCGTAGTTGACGATAACGGCTTTCTTGGCGCGCAGATCGTCTGCAATCGCCATGACCTGGTCGAAATTTGACGGTACATAAACGCGCACCTTGAGTTGCGGTGCCTGGTGTACCGTGAGCTTCGGGCGACGTTCCTGTGACGCTTCCTGCTCTTCATACGGCGAACGCGTGAGATGGATTGTCCCACCATTCGCGATGCGGATGTCTTCTGCTTCTTCCGCCATTTCCTCATGCGCAGCATGAGCAGCAGACACCGTTCGAAACGTTGCTCTGCGTTTCTCAGCCTCTGCCTCACCGCGTTCGAGTACATCATCCTCTTCGACGACATCCTCGACGATCGGCGGCATGATGAGATCCTGCAACTTTCTCGTCCATGCTTTCAAACTCATATCCATCTTCCTCCAACCTGCTCTTGCACGGGCTCATGGCCGATTTTTCCACCACTTCGGCCACGAAAGTCTAACTGATAAGTATCATAACACATTTCGCCGCAAAATGCAAAAGTCCTACCAGGACCCTTTCGAATTCTGGTAGGACTTTTTATTTATTTTTCGTCTCAGAAAGATGAAGAATCACTTGCGTGCATTTTTTGCGTTGCGACCACGGACCGTGCGATCGAGAATCGCCTTACGCAGGCGGATGTTCTGCGGCGTAACTTCAACGAGTTCATCGCTATTGATGTACTCGATGGCCTGCTCGAGTGAGAGGATGCGCGGCGGCGTCAGGCGGATAGCTTCATCGGACGACGACGTACGCATGTTTGAGACGTTCTTCTTCTTGCACGGGTTGATGTCGATGTCATTCTCGCGGGAGTTCTCACCGACGATCATGCCTTCGTAGACCTGCTCGTTCGGAGAGATGAACATCGTGCCGCGATCCTGCAGCGTGTAGATACCATAGCCCGTCGTCTCGCCCTGCTCGAATGCGACGAGCGAGCCGCGCGTACGGCCCGGGATATCGCCCTTGTACGGCGCATAGCCACGAAACACATGGTTCATGATGCCGTTGCCCTTCGTGCTCGTCAGGAGCTCGCCACGGAAACCGATGAGGCCGCGTGCCGGGATCGTGAACTCGAGGCGCATATAGCCAGCCGTCTCCGTCATGTTCGTAAGCTCAGCCTTGCGCGTGCCGAGGCCTTCCATGACAGCGCCCATGTACTCCTGCGG
>JAXGCE010000073.1:0-7686 GCA_034186105.1 Selenomonadaceae bacterium | reverse complement strand
TGTATTCAAGGAAACCCCATGCACGGTTCTCCGCTGACGCGGATTCGCCGGTTTCAAAGGGAAATATTCGGGGAATGCCCCGAGTGTCTACTGATTATGGACGAGATCCTGAAAACCTATGACATGCGCATTATCAACGTATCTTGCTATAAAAAACAGCGCTCCACATCACATGTGAAACGCTGCTTTCCGTTTATTCAATTCATTTTCACTCTGACTTTTTTCCCGCAAAATGCAATGCCATAACGGTGCATTGTCAGGTCTTCCACATCGAGTCCCGCAAGGTAATCACGTTCATCTATCTGTGCAAGAGCTTCTTCTGCTTTTGCTTTCAACGCTTCCTCTGTCTCGGCTGTCTTGAATTCGAGCAGGAAGCCTGCTTCGCCCTTTCGTTTTGGCACGGCGACGAGATCATAGCGGCCGTAGCCGGACTCGCGATTGGAACGGACGATGAAGTCCTCGACAAGGATGGCCGTCATACCGAGGACGAATCCATGATAGAAAGATTCCTTGTCTTTCGTTGTATCATAGTAGCTCGCGAGCTTCACGAGATAACGGCCAATCCCTTCCTCGACGCGTATCGCGTCCCCCTGCAAAAATGCCCGCATGAGGCGCACAAGCGCCGACTTGCCGAAGCCGTGCTGGTAGCGCTTCACAATCTCGATGCCGAACAGCCTCCGCATCTCGAGATTCGGCAGGCGCAGCGAATACTCCGTCTCCCCTGCAAAGGTCGCCGTGCGTTCCGTTGTGAGATAGCCTGTCGTGCAGAGCATCGTGTAGAGCGCATCTGGGTCATCGCCAATATCACCGTAGATGACGCCATCGCGCAGATATGACGTCACCGTCCCGCCATGCAGGAGAGTGTCGAGACACTCGAAATGTTCCTGATCCGCGCTCTTCATGAGCTCTGCAAGGATGGCATTGCCAGAGGTATTCACCCAATACGTCTGCGGCTGACATCCTGCGTCAAAATAATTGAGCACAGACCAAGGATTATAAAGCTCATAACCACCAATGCGATAGCCATCATACCATGCCTTGATCTCTGACAATTTATCAACATGCCCGAGGTCATTTGCCATCTTTTCGACTTCTTCTGATGTGAAGCCAAAGACAGTCGGATATTTGGGCCGAAGAATGCTGTCTACAAAGAGATTATTGAGATCCGAAAAGATGCTCTCTTTCGAGATGCGGAGCACGCCCGTCAGTACGGCGAAATCGAGGGAAAGATTCGTCTTCAGCGCCGTTGTCAGAAAGACGCGGAAGAAATCGATGGCCTCATCGTAATAACCATACTCCCATGCCGTCTGCACCGGCGTATCATATTCATCGAGCAGCAGCACGGCTTTCTTGCCATAATGTGCCTCGAGCATTCCAAGAAGGAGCTCGGGCGTTGTCCGAAGCTGCAGCAGAGACGCACGCCCTTCATAGATGGCTCGCAGGATGCTGCGGTCATAGGGATCGACGCGTTCGCTTTCGAGCAGGAACTTGTATTGTTTTGCGATTTTCTGCAAGCCGATGGCGATCGTTCCCTTCATTTCTTCCCAATCACGCGCCTTCCAACCGCGCAGGGTGAAAAACAGCACGGGGCGCTGTCCCATCTCTGCCATCATGGCCGTATCACGCGAGACAGCAAGCCCATCAAACAACTGCCGATGTTCGTCTGCTCCTTCGAGATCAAAGAAATAGCGCAGCATTGAAAGCATCAGCGTTTTGCCAAACCGGCGCGGCCGCGTAAAAAGTGTGACTTTTGCATGTCCGGGGAAAAAATCCGAGAGGAATCCAGACTTGTCTACAAAATAGTATCCCTCTCGCACTTCCTGAAAATCATCCACGCCAATCGGCATCGAAAGCCTCATCGTCATCAGCCTCCTCTTCCTGCTTTTCTTCCATTTTATCGTGAAACAAGGGTAGCCGCAAGAAAACTTGCGGCTACCCCAAAATATTTTCATATGCGATTACTTCCGCCGCCCGCCAATTTTCGAGCGGTGGCCGATGTTCGATTTGTTGCCCGCCTTGCGCTGCTGGACGCTTTGACGACGGCTGCGGTCGTTGCGGCCTTTGTGCTGCGCGCCTTTGCGGTTCGCGTACTTGCTGAGCGGCTTCGCCTTTTTCGCGTGCGCTTTCTGGCGCTCTTCGAGGACTTTTGCCTTCATGACGGCCTGCTTTTCCGCGTGCTTCTTGTGGCGATCGGAGTGCGCCTTTTCGATGCGCGCCTTGATGCCCGCCTCGATGCGGCGGAGCTGCGTGTACTGGCGTGCGTTGACGAACGTGATGGCCATGCCGTCAGCACCGGCGCGGCCCGTACGGCCGATACGGTGGATGTAGTCTTCCGTCGTGCGCGGGATGTCGTAGTTCACGACATGCGTGACACCCTCGATGTCGAGACCGCGCGCGGCGATGTCCGTCGCAACAAGAATCTGCAGCTTTGCCGTACGGAAGCGTTTTAGCACGAGCGCGCGCTGCACCTGCGACAGGTCGCCATGCAGCTCGTCGACGAGGTAGCCGCGTGCAGCAAGCGCCATCGTGACTTGATGCGCACGCTGCTTTGTCGAGCAGAACACCATCGCGAGGTACGGCTGATACTTGTTGATCGCCTCACAGAGCGTGTCGAGCTTCGTTTCTTCGCTCGTATCGACGATTTCCTGATGGATGTTTTCGAGCGTGATCGTGTCGCTCTTGATGATGATTTCCTCCGGCGCATGCATGTACGCTTTGGCGAGGCCGCGCACGCGGTCGGGCATCGTCGCGGAAAACAACATAAACTGACGGTCGCTCGCGACTTCGTGCAGCAGCACTTCGACATCTTCGATGAAGCCGAGCTTCATCATCTCATCCGCTTCGTCGAGCACGACCTTGTTGACGTGCGAGAGATCGATCGTGCCACGCCGCAGGTGGTCTAAAAGGCGTCCCGGCGTGCCGATGATGAGCTGCGGATGGCGGCGGAGCTTCTGCTTCTGCCGCTCGATGTCCTGCCCGCCATAGATGACGAGGCTCGTGACGCCTGCCGCCTCGCCGACGATGGTGGCGACTTTCTCGATCTGAATGGCGAGCTCGCGCGTCGGCGTCACGACGAGCGCCTGCGCGACGTCGGCCTGCGTCTTGATTTTTTCAAAAATCGGCAGCAGGAATGCAAGCGTTTTGCCCGTGCCCGTCTGTGCCTGCACGATGACGTCGCGGCCGGCGCGCACTTCGGGGATGGCGCGCTCCTGTACGGGCGTCGCCTCTGTGATGCCATGCTGCCGCAGCGTCTCGACGACGGATGGCGTGAGGCCGAAATCTGCAAATGAAATCATGACGAGATGACCTCCGCGCCCGTTTCCGTGATCAGGATCGTGTTCTCCCACTGCGCGGAGAGCTTGCCGTCCTTCGTGCGGACGGTCCAGCCGTCGCCCTTGTCCGTCTTGACTTTCGACGTGCCCTGGTTGATCATCGGCTCGATCGTGATCGTCATGCCCGGGACGAGCAGCATGCCCGTGCCCGGCTCGCCGACATGCGGCACGAACGGCTCACAGTGAAACTCTTTGCCGACGCCATGGCCGCCGAGATCCGTGACGACCGTGTAGCCATTTGCGTGCGCATGGTTGCCGCAAGCTGCGCTGACGTCACCGAGGAAATGCCACGGCTTCGCAGCCTCGATGCCTTTCAGCATGCACTCGCGCGTCACGCGCACGAGGCGCTCTGCCTCTTCGCTGACCTGGCCGATCATGTACATGCGCGACGCGTCGGCGAAATAGCCGTTGTACTTCGTCGTCATGTCGATGTTGACGATGTCGCCTTCCTTGAGGATCGTCTTTTTCGACGGGATGCCGTGGCAGACGACGTCGTTGATCGAGATGCAGACGCTCTTCGGGTAGCCCTCGAAATTCAGGTCGGCCGGCACGGCACCGCGCGCCGTCAGGAATTCATAGACGGCGTTGTCGAGCGTCGCCGTGTCGATGCCCGGTTTCGCCATCTCGTCCATGAGGTCGAGCGCCGCATCGTTGATGGCCGCTGCCGCGCGGATGCCTGCGATGTCCGCCTCGTTGTTGATGATGTGATGGGGCGGACGGCACTGCCCCTTGAAGATGTCGAACTTGATCTCGTTGATGCGTTCGTCATAGTCCATGTGGCATTTCTTGTACTTCTTGCCGCTGCCACACCAGCATAAATCATTGCGATTCAAAGTCATACTCCTTTATCGAAACATGTGGTTCTCCTGCTTTTTACACACGTCTTATTATATGACAGGAACGGCGTGCGGTGCAAGGCCATGCGGCCGCCATGACGAAAGTTTCCTTGACACCGGCAGGGCGATGTAATATATTAGGTGCTATGGCAAACTGAAAACAATCTGAACTTCTTATCATTTCGACATGAAAAGGATGTGTTTCCTTTGCGAAAACGTTGCGGATGGCTGCTCATCGCGGTCGCTGTGCTCCTCATCGCTGTCATCGGCGTTGTCTTTTCTCTGTTCCAATCCGCAAAAGGCGGCGTCCCCGTGCTGAACTACCATCAGATCAACGACACGGAAAAGAACGCACTGACGGTCAACACGGAGCAGTTCGATGCGCAGATGAGGTACCTCGCAGAAAACGGCTACACGACCATCACGCCGGCCGATATGCTCGATGCTTGGGAAAACGGCACGGAGCTACCGGAGAAGCCCGTCATCATCACATTTGACGATGGCTATCTCGACAACTACAACCATGCGTTCCCCATCCTCGAGAAATATCAGCTCAAGGCGACGATCTTTTTGATTTCCGATTACGTCGGCACGTATCCGAACTATCTGACGTGGAGCGACGTGCAGGACATGAACGAAAGCGGCCTCATCGATTTTGAGAGCCACACGTTGTCGCATGAAGAGCTCACGAAGGCACCGAGCCTCGACGAGGCGAAACACCAGCTCACGGGCTCGAAGCAGGCCATCGAGTGGAACCTCGGCAAGCCCGTCCGCTTCATCGCTTATCCGTGCGGCGAATACAATGAAGACATCGAACAGGCGACGAAAGATGCGGGCTACCGCGCGGCGTTCACGGTCAACTATGGCCTTGCCGAGCCTGGCGAAGACCCGTTCATCCTCGACCGCGTCCCAATCTTCGGCAGCAACAGCCACACGCTCCTGCGCTTCAAGCTCCGCATGACGCTCGCCCCGCTGTTCGCACCGCTGAACAAAATCAAAATGAACCTCCGCGAAACGCATCCGACACTCGCCAGCTTCATCCTCGTACCCTGATCTACAAAAGCAAGGAGCGCCCCGACACATCATCGTGCCGAGGCGCTCCTATTTTATGTCTTTTATTCCTTATGCGCCAAGAACCCTGTCCCCTGCTGGTTTGCGAGAATCACGACGTCGCTGATTTGCATGCGGCGCGGCGTGTCGACGACGTAGGCGATCGTGTCGGCGATGTCCTCCGGCGTCAGCGCTTCAATGCCTTTATAGACATTCGCCGCCCGCTCCTTGTCGCCATGAAAGCGGACTTCTGAGAACGGCGTCTCGACCATACCCGGCTGGATCGTCGTCACCTTGACGTCCGTAGCCATGAGGTCGATGCGGATGCCATCCGAGAACGTCTTGACCGCCGCTTTCGACGCGCAGTAGACGGCCGCACCTGCATAAGCGTAGAGCCCTGCTGTCGATCCGAGGTTCACGATGTGGCCAGAATTGCGCTTCACCATCGCGGGCAGGAAGTCGTGCGTGACGATGAACAGTCCCTTGATGTTCGTGTCGATCATTTCGAGGATGTCCTCTTCGTCCGACTCTGCATAGGGCTCGAGGCCGCGCGCAAGGCCGGCGTCATTGACGAGCACATCCGGCGCGCCAAATTTCTCGAGCACGACCGATGTCGTCTGATGGACGCCCGCAAGATCCGTGACATCGAGCACGACGGGCGTCACCGTCACATGCTCTGCCGCCTCGACTTCTTTTTTCACGGCCTCGAGCTTTTCGAGGCTGCGGCTCGCGATGACGAGGTCATAGCCTTTCTTCGCCAGCGCAGACGCCGTCGCTTTTCCGATGCCGCTCGATGCGCCCGTGATCATTGCATACTTTGCCATGGAAATGTCTCCTCCTCTGAGCGTTGAGTTTTACACTTTGAACTTCTTCGTCGCTTCCTGCAGCTGCTGTGCGAGTTTTGCGAGTGACTGGGAGGCCGTTGCGATTTCCGTCGCGGATGCGCTCTGCTCTTCCGCTGCCGCACTGATCGTCTGTGTGTGCTCGGACGTCGTGCGGCTGATCTCGTCGATGTTGCCGATGACGCCGACGATCTGCTTCGTGCCGTCGGCGAGGCCGTGCATCGTCTCGTTGATGGCCGTCATGTCGTCGTTCGTCTGCGCGATCTTATCCATGATGCTCTGGAACTCTTCACCGACCTTGCGGATGGCCTCTGTGCCTTCCTGCACGCGGCTGCGGCCGCCTTCCATCTTTTCGACGGCAGCGACGGTGTCCTGCTGATCGTACGAATGCGCGCCTCGATCTCGCCTGCTGCTCTCTGCGACTCTTCGGCGAGCTTGCGGACTTCGTCTGCGACGACGGAGAAACCGCGACCGGCCTCGCCTGCGCGCGCGGCCTCGATGGCGGCGTTGAGCGCGAGGAGGTTCGTCTGCTCGGCGATGCCGCTGATCGTCTCGACGATGGCGCCGATCTCCTTCGAGTTCTTGCCGAGCGTGTCCATGACGTCGGCCGTATCGTTGACGCTCTGCTCGATTTCCTCCATCTTCGTGACGGAACTTTCCATGAGGTTCTGGCCATGTTGTGCGGCTTCGGCTGTATCCTGCGAACGCTGCGAGACACCTTCGGCACGCGCCGACGTCTCGAGCACCTGCCCGTCGACGGCGTCGACGCTGTCCTTCACACCATCGATGCTCGACAGCTGCGCCTCCATGCCATTTGCGACATCGACGATCGTCTGCGCGACGCTCTGATTCGCCTGTGCCGACTGCTGTGAGCTGGCCGTGAGCTCTTCTGACGCCGCCGCGACCTGATCTGCCGTGTTCGAGACATTCTCGATGAGTTTTCTGAGGTTCTTCGCCATCGTGTCAAACGCATGCGCGAGCTCGCCGAGCTCGTCATTCGAGTCCACAGCACAATCCTCGACGCGCAGGTCACCTTCCGCCAACATCTCCGCATGCCCCTTCAGTACAACGATGGGCTCCGTGATGCGGCGCGCGAACAGCTGACAGATGACCAAGATGAGCGCGAGGCCAATAAGCGTCACGATGGCAAACGCGATCTTCATCTTCGTGAGTTCGCTGTAGACAACACTCTCCGGAACGGCCATCACCATGATCCAGTTCGTGCCGTCGATCGTCGCATACGTCAGGACGGTCTTCTCGCCATCGAGATCTTCCGTCATCATGCCTTGGCCGTTCTTCACCATATCCGTGAATTTCGCATCAAAGCCGGCGAGGTCTTTGACATCTTTGTCCTGTAGCGCAGGGTCTTTCGAGGCGACAACCTTGCCCGTCGGTGTGATGATCGTGCCCACGCCCTCGCCCTTGTAGTTCAGCTGATCGATGTAATCATCGAGGCTTTCGAGCGAGATGTCCTCGCAGATAGCGCCGCCAAAAGAGCCGTCTTTCTTGAGGCTTCTCCCATAACTGTGGGTAAGCCAGCATGAAAAAAGAAATCACTTGCACGCTCTGCTATAGTAGAAGCTGCTAAACAAACTGCCTTCGCAAAGGAGTCCGTGCAAGTGATTT
>JAXGCE010000072.1:0-4693 GCA_034186105.1 Selenomonadaceae bacterium | reverse complement strand
GGTCGGCGAGTGGTTCCAGTCGTATGCAGTCGGCCGCAGCCGCCGCAATATCTCGGAGCTCATGGACATACGCCCCGACTACGCTAATCTCGTCGAGCCGGACGGCGTGCACCGCGTCGGCCCCGACTCCGTGGGCGTCGGCTCGACGATCCTCGTCAAGCCTGGCGAGAAGATCCCCTTAGACGGCGTGGTCGTGGACGGCGAGTCGAGCCTCAATACGATCGCGCTGACGGGCGAGAGCCTGCCGCGCCGCGTCAAGACGGGCGATGCGGTCATCAGCGGTTGCATCAATGCGGACGGCCTGCTGACCATCCGCACGACGAAGCGCTTCGCGGAGTCGACTGTCTCGCGCATCCTGCAGCTCGTCGAGGAGGCGAGCTCCCGCAAGTCGAAGTCGGAGCACTTCATCGCGAAATTCGCGCGCATCTACACGCCGATTGTCGTCGGCGCTGCTGCCGTGCTGGCCGTCGTGCCGCCGACTGTCGCCCTCCTCGGCGGCATGGAGCCTGCTTGGGGGACGTGGGCCTACAGGGCGCTTGTCTTCCTCGTCATCAGCTGCCCGTGCGCGCTCGTCATCAGCATCCCGCTGTCGTTCTTTGCTGGCATTGGCGGTGCGAGCCGTGCAGGCGTGCTCGTCAAAGGTTCGAACTACCTTGAAGCGCTCGCCGACGTCGATACCGTCGTCTTTGACAAGACGGGCACGCTGACGAAAGGCACGTTCGAAGTCACGGACATCCATCCTGAGGAGATCGCGCCCGATGAACTCCTGCACATGGCCGCGCATGTCGAGCGCTTTTCCACGCATCCGATCGCTGCGTCGCTTCGCACGGCGTATCGTCACGAGGCGGACGGCTGCGACGTCGAGGATGTGAAGGAAGTCGCAGGGCAGGGCGTTTGCGCGACGGTCAACGGCCATCGCGTCGCCGTCGGCAACGCAAAACTCATGGAAGCGCTCGGCGCGAAATGGCACCCGTGCGAAAAGCGCGGCACAATCGTCCACGTCGCGATGGATGGCGTGTACATCGGCCACATTGTCATCGCCGATGTCATCAAGGAGCATGCGGCTGACGCCATCGCTGCGCTGCATGCAAATGGTGTCAAAAAGACCGTTATGCTGACGGGGGATGATCGCGTCGTCGCGACGGACGTCGCGCGCAAGCTTGCCATTGACGATGTCCACAGCGAGCTTTTGCCGCAGGACAAAGTCACGAAAGTCGAAGAACTGCTCGCGACGAAGCAGGGCGCGAAAGCAAAACTTGCCTTCGTCGGCGACGGCATCAACGACGCGCCCGTGCTCGCGCGTGCCGATGTCGGCATCGCCATGGGCGCCATGGGCTCCGATGCTGCCATTGAGGCCGCTGACGTCGTGCTGATGGACGACGATCCCGCGAAGATCGCGACGGCCATGCGCCTTGCGCGCAAGACCATGCGCATCGTCTACGAGAACATCTATGGTGCCATCGGCATCAAGGTGCTCGTGCTCCTGCTTGGTGCTATCGGTCTCGCGAATATGTGGGCGGCGATTTTCGCCGATGTCGGTGTCATGATCCTTGCCGTGCTCAATGCCATGCGTGCCCTCTGGGGCGCGAAAGGCGACCCCGCTCTCAGAGAAAGGAAAGAACAGGAAATGAAGAAATCGTACAAGATCGAAGTCGACTGTGCTAATTGTGCGAACAAGATGGAGGACGCCGCCAAAGCAACGCCAGGCGTCAAGGATGCAAATGTCAACTTCATGATGCTCAAGATGAAAGTCGAATTTGAAGAAGGCAGCGATCCGAAAGAAGTCATGCCGCGCGTCCGCGCTGCCTGCAAGGCCGTCGAAGATGATTGCGAAGTCTATCTTTGATTTGCAAAGATGACCAAAAGATGGGACATAAATCGGTTTCACAGTTCCCTCCATGTGTGCTATAATGATTCTGTTATACACGGAACCAAAATTGTTTGCATATTCTATAGGGGGAATTTGATGAAGAGAGCCGCTATCCTTTCACTCGTTGCAACCTGTATTTTCTCGGCGTCCACGGCCTTTGCTGCTGTGCCGTCCGTTCATACATCCACCGCGTCCTCGACCGCCGTCTCGCGCGCGGCATCCCGTACGACTTCCGTGACCACCACATCGACGCGCAAGCTGTCCGCCACGACGGAGGCACGTGCACTGCCGACGAGTGCTGCTGCTACGACGCGCTCCCTGCCCGCGAACGCTACGACGCTCCCCGCGCAGACGAAAGCGTTGCCCTCCATGCAGCGCCCCGGCACCGTCGTCATTCCGCCGTCGACGATCCCGGACATGGCCACGTTCCCGATTCCATCACAGTCGTCTGCCTATGCCTATCATACGGACTTTGGCAAGAGCAACTTGCGCAAATGGAGCAGCACGGAAGGCATGGACACGCCATGGAACAGCAACCGCACGACGGACACCGTCCATCTCCAGAGCTCGACGATGGCATTTCTCGATACGCTGAACAGCGCAGCGCGTGCCGCTGGCATTTCGTTTGTCATCACGGGCGGCGCTGAGTATGGCTACCATGCGAGTGGCCGCTACTCGCACGCCAATGGATACAAAGTCGACATCTCTGATGACGGCATCGTCGAAGGCGGCCGCGCCTACGCCGTCCTCCAGAACGCACTCTCGGCCTACAAGCACCAGATCACCCACGAATGGGATCGCAACCATTTCGACATCACGATCTATCCCGAGGACTACGAAGGATAAGACAAATACCTGCTTCCACATACGGGAACAGGTATTTTTTTGGTGCGAATAGGAAAACAGCAGGAAAACCGCGCGGCATCACGAAATATTTCAGTATCCATGAGAATATGACGCGGATCGGGAGAATGTGTTAAGTAACCCAATATATAGACAATAATGAAATAATATGGCATAATGTGTTTATGGAGGTTCCGAAGTCATGAACACATCGAATGTCAAAAACTACAAGCCGAAAGATTTTGCGGCACTCCTTGGAGTGAGCGTCAAGACGCTGCAGCGATGGGACCGAGAATGCCAAGGGAGTCATCGTTGACGAATGCATCGAGGACTTTGGGAGTGGACTGAACTACAATCGGAAGGAATGGAACCGGCTCTTGGAAGATGTGATGGCGCAGAAGGTCAAGACCATCATCGTCACGCATAAAGACCGCTTCATCCGCTTCGGCTTCGATTGGTTTGAGCGCTTCTGCCTGAAATACGGCACGCAGATCCTCATCGTCAAGAACGAAACCCTCTCGCCGCACGAAGAGCTTGTGCAAGACATCGTATCCATCCTCCATGTGTTCAGCTGCCGCCTGTATGGGCTGCGAAAGTACAAGAAGAAAATCAAGGAGGAATCCCCCGATGTTGAAGAGCTACCGAACGGAGATTCTTCCGACGCCCCGCCAATGTGAAAAGATTCGCCGCTCCATCGGCATCTGCCGCTGGCTCTACAACGAGTATATCGCGCGGAACAAGCGGCTGTATCGCCTCTATCAGCGCGGCTGCCTTGACGAGCGTCAAAAGCATTTCCTCTCGGCGATGGATTTCGACAAATTCGTCAACCATCATCTGAAGAATACAGAAGAGCTTTCTTGGATCAACGAATGCGGCTCCAAAGCGCGGAAGAAAGCCATCACGAATGCGGAGATGGCCTTCCGGAAATTCTTCCATGGAGAAGCGGGTTTTCCGAAGTTCAAGAAGCGCGGCCGCCAGTCCGTCGGCATCTACTTTCCGAAGAACAACAAGGGCGACTGGACAATCGAGCGGCACCGCATCCAGATTCCGACCATCGGCAAGGTGCGGCTGAAGGAGTTCGGCTACCTGCCTGCTGGTGCCACAGCCAAGAGCGGCGTCGTTTCGCAGAAAGCAGATCGTTATTACGTGTCGGTCGTGATTGACATACCGTCCCCGCAATATGCACCATCCGAGGGCGAGCCGCTCGGCATCGACCTCGGGCTCAAAGACTTCGCCATCCTGAGCGATGGCACGAAATTCAAGAACATCAACAAGACGGCCGCCGTCCGGCGGCTGGAAAAGAAACTGCGGCGTGAGCAGAGGCGCCTTTCGAGGAAGCTCGAACACAAGAAAAAGAAAGGAAGTGACAAACCTGCTGCATTCTTTGCAAATATCTCGAAAAATGTGTTGAAGGTTCAGAAGCTACATCACCGGCTTGCCTCCATCCGCACGAACTACACGAACCAAGTCATCCATGCCATCTTGAAGCGAGAACCAAGCTTCATTGCCATCGAGGACTTGAACGTGAGCGGCATGATGAAGAACAGACATCTGGCGAAAGCAGTGACAGCGTGCAAGTTCTACGAATTCCGCACAAAACTCACAGCGAAATGTCATGAACGCGGTATCGAGCTTCGTGTCGTGGACAGGTTTTATCCAAGCTCCAAGACATGCCACGCATGCGGACACGTCAAGAAGGATTTGAAGCTGTCTGACCGCACGTACACCTGCACGTGCGGATATACTGCTGATCGCGACCATAATGCGGCACTGAACCTTCGCGATGCAAAAACATACGAGATTGCCTAACCTCACAGGCACTTGTATCTGTACCGATGGCTAAAAGAAGGTGTGGGCAAAGCCTGCGCCTAGTCGGGAATTTACGGCTATGGAGTGTGACAACAACCGCTAGTAGCTTGCGAGCAATCGCGGTGAGAGCGCACACGAAGAAATAGCAAGAAGAAGCTGCGAAGCTCTTCC
>JAXGCE010000071.1:0-2920 GCA_034186105.1 Selenomonadaceae bacterium | reverse complement strand
ATGATTCCCGGATGGTCGAATGTGCGTAACCAACTCGAAATGGATGAGCGCATGTCGGCCTTGATGCATAAGTACGACAAGGCTGACTGAAAAATTTACACAAAACTATTGACAATCCCTATTATAGAGGAACTGCATGGAGAACTCCATGAACGATACAAAAAATTTCTCGAAAAAATTCCAAAAAAAGTGTTGACAGAGAGCTTCAAAACCAGTATACTATCACTTGTCAGTTGCGAGACGCGAGAGCGAAAGCCCCGCAGGAACAACGAAGACAATGCTGATTTAGCTCAGTTGGCAGAGCGGCTCATTCGTAATGAGCAGGTCGTAGGTTCAAATCCTATAATCAGCTCCATATTTTCGCTGATTTAGCTCAGTTGGCAGAGCGGCTCATTCGTAATGAGCAGGTCGTAGGTTCAAATCCTATAATCAGCTCCATTGGAACATCAAGCGATTGCAAAATTTGCAATCGCTTTTTTGTTTTTCCTGTTTTCCTCGTTCAAAAGATGGAGCTCCGAAGGGACCGCCGTCGTATTGAGAATTGTCCTAGAATATGCTAAAATAGGACTAAACTACTGAAGAACGTCAGATTCCCATTCACAGAAAGAAGGCACGCTATGACTCCGTTGCACGTGCTGATCATCGATAGCTCCATCCCCCACCGCCAGATCATGATGCGCGCCATGCAGGACGCGCTGAACCACCTCGCAGACGGTGGCAGCGTCGAGATCGTCTCACATGCGTCCGAGGTGGAACAAAAGCTCCAAGTCTTCCACCCGCACGCCATCATCATCAACTTTGCCATGTCCATTGCACGCGTCAATGGCGAACGGATCTTTTCGTGGCTCACACGGACAACGGGTCTGCCACTCATCACGTACGGGCTCAGCGAGGTCTTGCGCCCGACGGCCATCTCTGCAGGTGCTGAGGCTTTCTTCCTACGCCCAACCGCAGATAACGACTGGCCGCCGTTTTGCAGCAAAGTCGTTCGCTTCCTCCACCGCCTCGTATTCCAGTCTGGATCCGTAGCAGCGGACGACGAATCACCTGCTACTACACACGCACAAAATCCCAGTCTGCATCCTGCTCCTGCCGCCCCCACGCTATCGCCCCTCGCTTCGCATCACGCGGCCACAGCACCTGCCCTGCCGCCGCTGTCCTCGCCCACTATCGCCAGGGTACAAGCAGCGAAGAAAAAGAACGCTCTCTCGGCCGAACATCGTTTCGCGGCGCTCGCGCGCCAGGCAGCCCAGCATCATCCCGTCACCCCCGAATTGCGGAGCGTCGCTCTGCCGGACATCCAGCCCGCGGCGAAGATCGACCTCATCGCCATCGGTGCCTCGACGGGCGGCACCGATGCCATCGCCGACGTACTATATCACTTGACGCCGCCGCTACCGCCGATCGTCATCGTCCAGCACATCCCGTCGTACTTTTCCCGTCTCTTCGCCATCCGCCTCAATGAGGAATGCGCCATCGAAGTCTCAGAGGCTACGAATGGCGAGCCCATCTACGCAAACCACGCATACATCGCGCCAGGTGGCCTGCACATGACCGTCGCCCTCGACGGCGGCCACATGGTCGTGCGTTGCCAGCCAGGACCGAAAGTCCACAGCGTCTGCCCATCCGTCGACGTGCTGTTTGACTCCGTCGCCAAGCTCGTCCCTAGTACATCGCTTGGTGTCATCCTCACAGGCATGGGGCGCGACGGTGCCGAAGGGTTACTGCACATGAAAGAAACTGGTTCGCCAACGATTGGCCAAGACGAAGCAAGCGCTGTCGTCTACGGCATGCCGCGCATCGCCTACGAATGCGGTGCTGTCATGCACCAGCTCCCTCTGAGTCACATCGCGCCGGCGATCCTCAAAGTCGTCGGACGCTAAAAAATAGCCGTTGCATCTCGCCGATGCAGCGGCTATTTTTGTGTCTTCCCCTATGGTTTCAGCAGCTTCTGCAGCTCGATCCAATCAGGCTTCTTCGCCGCCTGCCAGATCGCTTCATAGCGTTCTTTTTCCTCGGGTGGCGGTTCTTTGTCTTGCAAGTCTTCGAGCACGAACTGAACGCTGTCGTAGTCAAAACTCGTCGCGAGCTCTTGGAACGTCTCGTAGACTTCTTGCAATTCCTCTGGCGTCAGCTGCTTCTTCTCGCTTGCATCTGCGTCAGTTTCTTCCGCCTTTGTGATTGGCGCGAGGACGTCGTAGCACTGCGCGTAGAGGTCACAGAGGCGCGGCGTGTCGCTTTTGATTTTCGCGACGTCTTCGGCATTTCCGGCCTGTTCGAGGGCGGCGGCAAGCCCCGACAGTTCCTTTGCTCCGATGATGCGTGCCGAGCTCTTGAGCGCGTGGACGCGGATCGTATAGTTCTTCCAGTCCTGCGCGTCAAAGAACTTCTGGATAGCCGCGACGTTTTCATCGTAGGCGTTCGCGAAAATCTCAAGCGTCGCGACATAGTCTTCAGGCGAGCCGCAGTACTGGATGCCGCTTTCCGTGTCGAGCAACGTCTGCTCGCGCAGCCATGCGGGGAGCGCTTCGTTTTCGCTTGCGGCCGCCGTTTCTATTTCGGCCGCGTCTTCTGGTGCAAGTTCCTGTACTGTTTCAGGCGGCAGGTATTTCTTCAACATCTGTTCGAGCTTGTGGCTGTCGATCGGCTTCGTCAGGTAGTCGGTGAAGCCGGCCGCGATGTACTGCTCGCGCGCGCCGGAGATGGCGTTCGCCGTCAGCGCGATGACAGGGATGTCATTGCAGAGGTGCTTCGTCTGCTACATAAAACATACTCGAATGTGTATATTTTAGATGTTTTGGAAGAGCTTCGCAGCTTCTTCTTGCTATTTCTTCGTGTGCGCTCTCACCGCGATTGCTCGCAAGCTACTAGCGGTTGTTGTCACACTCCATAGCCGTAAATTCCCGACTAGGCGCAGGCT
>JAXGCE010000070.1:0-5004 GCA_034186105.1 Selenomonadaceae bacterium | reverse complement strand
GTAAGCTCAGCCTTGCGCGTGCCGAGGCCTTCCATGACAGCGCCCATGTACTCCTGCGGCACTTCGATCGTCAGGTTCTCGATCGGCTCGCAGAGCTGGCCGTTGATCGTCTTGTAGACGACTTCCGGTTTGCCGACCTGCAGCTCATAGCCCTCGCGGCGCATCTCCTCGATGAGAATGGAGAGATGCAGCTCGCCGCGCCCCGAGACCTTGAAGACATCCGGACTGTCCGTCTCTTCGACCTTCATGGCCACGTTCGTCTCGACCTCTTTGTACAGGCGGTCGCGCAGATGGCGCGACGTGACGAACTCGCCTTCGCGGCCGGCGAACGGGCTCGTGTTGACGCCGAACGTCATGGAGAGCGTCGGCTCGTCGATGCGGATGGCCGGCAACGCTTCCGGCTGCTCGGCATCGGCGACCGTGTAGCCGATGGAGACATCGCCGAGACCCGTCAGAGCGACGATCTCGCCCATGGACGCTTCCGGCACCTCGACGCGCTGCATGCCCTGATAGACGAAGACCTTGCCGATCTTTGCCTTGATTTCCTGATCGCCATTGATGAGCACGACATTTTGGTTCGTACGCGCCTTGCCGCGGCTGATGCGGCCGATGGCGACGCGGCCGACATAGTCATCGGCTTCGAGCGTCGTGACCATGAGCTGCAGTGGGCCTTCCTCGTCGCCATGCGGTGCCGGGATCTCTTTGACGATCGTCTCCATCAGCGGTTCGAGGTTGTCGTTGTCGTCTTCCATCTTGTACTTCGCGATGCCATCACGCGCCGTCGCGTAGATGACCGGGAAATCGAGCTGGTCGTCATCGGCATCGAGCTCCATGAACAGCTCGAGGACTTCGTCATAGACGTCATCGACGCGCTGGTTCGGCTTGTCGATCTTGTTGATGACGACGATCGGCTTGAGCTTCTGCTCGAGCGCCTTGCGGAGGACGTACTTCGTCTGCGGCATCGGGCCTTCGAATGCATCGACGAGCAGCAGGACGCCATCGACCATGTTCAGCACGCGCTCGACCTCGCCGCCGAAGTCCGCATGGCCCGGGGTATCGACGATGTTGATCTTGATGCCGTTGTACATGATGGATGTGTTCTTCGACAGGATCGTGATGCCACGCTCACGCTCGATGTCGCCGGAGTCCATGACGCGCTCCTCGACTTTCTCATTCGAGCGGAAGACATGGCTCTGCTTCAGCATCGCATCGACGAGCGTCGTCTTGCCGTGGTCGACGTGCGCAATGATGGCGATGTTTCTCAGATTCTCGTTCGTACTCATTCCAGAAATCGTTCCTCCTAAAAACCTTCCGAAGGTAAAAGAAAAGGGATACTCTAGAGTATCCGTATCGTCAAAACGTAACGTACTCATTTTAGTATCCCTTGGAAAAGTTGTCAATATGTTTTTGTTACTTGGTATCAAACCCGCCAGAACAATCAGAGACCCGCTTCTTTGCGAAGGATGTCGGCCTTGTCCGTGTGCTCCCATGGCAGGTCGACGTCCGTGCGGCCGAAGTGGCCGTAGGCTGCCGTCTGCTTGTAGATGGGGCGGCGCAGGTCGAGCATCTTGATGATGCCGGCCGGACGCAGGTCGAAGTGCTTCTTTGCGAGCTCTTCGATCTTTTCTTCATCGATCTTGTTCGTGCCAAACGTGTCGACCATGACGGAGACGGGGTAAGCGACGCCGATGGCGTAGGCGAGCTGGATCTCGCAGCGGTCAGCGAGACCAGCCGCGACGATGTTCTTCGCGACATAGCGTGCTGCATACGCCGCACTGCGATCGACCTTCGTGGGGTCTTTGCCCGAGAATGCGCCGCCGCCATGACGGGCCCAGCCGCCATACGTGTCGACGATGATCTTGCGGCCCGTGAGGCCGGAGTCGCCCTGCGGGCCGCCGATGACGAACTTGCCCGTCGGGTTGACGAAGATGCGCGTCTTGTCCGAGAGGAGCTCTGCGGGCACGACGGTCTTGATGACCTGCTCGATGAGGTCTTTGCGGATCTGATCGAGGGAAGCCTCCTCGTCATGCTGCGTCGAGATGACGATCGTATCGACAGCAACCGGCTTGCCATCTTCATAAAGGATCGTGACCTGCGTCTTGCCATCGGGACGCAGATACGGGAGCGTTCCGTCCTTGCGGACTTCGGCGAGACGGCGCGCGAGACGATGCGCGAGCGCGATCGGGAGCGGCATGTATTCCGGCGTCTCGTTCGTCGCATAACCGAACATCATGCCCTGATCGCCAGCGCCGATGGCGTCCGCTGCGTCCATCTCGCCCTCGCGTGCTTCAAGAGCCTGATTGACGCCCTGCGCGATGTCCGGTGACTGCTCGTCGAGCGAGACAAGGATGCCGCACGTCTCGGAGTCAAAGCCGTACTTTGCGCGCGTGTAGCCGATGTCCTTGACCGTCTTGCGGATGATCTTCGGGATATCGACATAGCATTTCGTCGAGATCTCGCCGACGACATGCACCTGCCCCGTCGTCACGAGCGTCTCGCAGGCAACGCGGCCCTGCGGATCCTCCGCGAGGATGGCATCGAGGATGGCGTCCGAAATCTGGTCTGCCATCTTGTCGGGATGGCCTTCCGTCACGGATTCCGACGTGAAGTACATACGTTTCTTGCTCATGGTGCTACCTCCTATGCACTGTGCCGAACATCGAGCCTTGCCATTTCCGCTCATAAGAAAAAGCCCTCTATAAAAAGAGAGCTTTCATTTTCACACTCTCATCTTATAGGCGTATCACCTACCGGAATTGGCACCGTTTTGCTTTTGCAAGGGTTGCCGCAGCTTCATAGGGCCAGTCCCTCCACTGCTCTGGATGAGTCCGATGTTCAGTTTTGTTTACTGTATCCATCATAGCGTAGGCCGCGCTCGATGTCAATAGGGAAAAGTTGAATTACGTTCAGTTTTTTCATAGATCATTGAAAGACATCGACATTCCAGAAGATATCTTCGAGGCGCACAAGGAAATCATCATAGAGCGAAACGGGGATTTCCGTCTTGGCGGCGGCGCGTTCCTCGTCATTCATCTGCTTGAGTTCCCAATCCTCGTAAATCGCATACGTCTCGTCGATTTCAAAATGACCGTCCACGTTGTAATAGACTTCGACAAGTTTCTGCTGCGGCGTGACAAGCCAGTACTCTTTGACGCCGGCCGCCGCGTAATGAAGCATCTTTGCGCCTCGATCGTTTTTCGACGTCGAAGGCGAGAGCACCTCCACGACGAGGTCTGGTGCTCCATGGATGCCGTCATCCTTGATGATGGAGCGATTGCAGACGATCATGGCATCGGGAATGTACCAGTTATCATCGTCGAGAAAGACATCCGTGCCATCGCAAAAGGCCATGCAGGTCTTGCCTCTGAGATAGCGCTCAAAAATGAACGCGATATTGAGCGCTACGCGATTATGCTGCCCCCGTGGCCGCGGTGACATGAGATATGTCTTTCCCTCAATGCGCTCGACGCGCGGCGGTTCTTCATACGCTAGATTACCCATGCCGATGACCTCCATTCTCTGTTTTTGATGTCACGACGCACGCACCCTGTCACTTGCGTCTTTCGAGCGCTCCCGCCACGCGGTCGAGGATGATGTCCGCGAGTGCGCGCTTGCTCATGAGCGGATGTTCCGTGTGCGTGCCGTCGCGGCCAAGGATCGTCACGCAGTTCGTGTCGGCCGAGAAGCCTGCATCTTTGCGGCTCACGTCGTTCGCGACGATGAAATCGAGATTCTTCTTCTGGAGCTTGCCCGTTGCGTATTCGAGCACGCGTTCTGTTTCCGCCGCGAAGCCGACGAGCACTTGATGTTGCTTTTTTTCGCCGAGCTCCTTGAGGATGTCGGGGTTGCGCACGAGCTCGAGGATAAGGTTACCGTCTTTCTTCTTGATCTTCTGCCCTGCGCATTCTTTTGGCCGATAGTCCGCGACGGCCGCCGCCTTGATGACGGCGGCGGCATCGGCGTACTCCGCGAGCACGGCATCATGCATTTCCATGGCGGTCAGCACGTCGACGCGGCGCACGCCTGCGGGCGTTGCAAGGCCGACGGGGCCCGCGACAAGCACGACGTCCGCGCCGCGCGCGGCTGCCGCCTCCGCGATGGCGAAGCCCATCTTGCCCGTCGAACGGTTGCCGAGATAGCGCACAGGGTCGAGCGGCTCATGCGTGCCGCCCGCCGTCACGAGGATCTTGCGGTGGGCGAGATCCTGCGCAGGTGTTGCATGCTCATCCTGCGCCGCCGCAGCGCCTGCGTCATTCGCCCCTCCAAAGAACCGTTCGAGCACCGCGACGAGCTCGACGGGCTCCGGCAAACGCCCTGCCCCGCTCGTGCCACAGGCGAGCTGGCCGCTCGCTGGTTCCACGATGTGGAAGCCATGCGCGCGCAGCCGTTCGAGATTTTCCTGCGTCAACGCGTTTTCATACATCGCCGTATTCATGGCAGGCGCGACGAAGATCGGCGCTTTCGTCGCGAGCACCGTCGTCGTCAGCATGTCGTCCGCCATGCCGCAGGCTGCTTTCGCGAGGAAGTTCGCCGTCGCCGGAGCGACGAGCACGACATCCGCGAGCTTTGCGAGCGCGATGTGCTCGACATGGTAGTGCGTGACTTTCGCCCACATGTCCGTGATGACGGGCTCGTCGCTCATCTCGCGGAACGTCAGCTCCGTCACGAAATTCTGTGCGCCGCGCGTCATGACGACGTGGACATGCGCGCCTGCTTTCCGCAACCGGCTCACGACTTCGACGGCTTTATATGCCGCGATACCGCCCGTCACGCCGAGGACGACGTGCTTTCCTGAAAGACTCGATGCTCCCGCTGCTTCCGATGGTTCCATCTGCGCGTCTGCTACATAAAACATACTCGAATGTGTATATTTTAGATGTTTGGGAAGAGCTTCGCAGCTTCTTCTTGCTATTTCTTCGTGTGCGCTCTCACCGCGATTGCTCGCAAGCTACTAGCGGTTGTTGTCACACTCCATAGCCGTAAATTCCCGACTAGGCGCAGGCT
>JAXGCE010000069.1:0-9168 GCA_034186105.1 Selenomonadaceae bacterium | reverse complement strand
TTCCCTGAGCCGTTGATGGCTTCAGTATAGCGCAAGAAGGACACGATTGGTGATTTTCATCCGACCAAGATTGGTCAATTTCGCCCGACACTCAGTGGCGTTTTTCGCCCGGCGCTAACAACCATTCTCTAATGCGAACATGAGCTCTATGGTTTCTGGGTATTTTTCTTTATAGTCGAGCAATATATCTCGCGTGCCATCTGTGGAACAATCATCTACGATCCGTATTCTAAAAGGAAAATCCGTCTTCTGTTGCAATATACTGTCCAGAGCACCAGAAACATATTGTCTCAAGTTATATGTCAAGACCACAACTGTCACTTTTGGTTCCATGATCTGTTTCTCCTCAAAATATCAAGACTATTTCGCGTCGAAATTTTATTTTTCTCATTGCACCATCTGCAAAAAAGCATCATAATCCCTGATATAGTCTTTCTCATCATATAGCTCTGACGCCAATACCATGAGCACCGCGCCTTCGGAAAAGTCGTACATCTCTCTCCACATGTTATTCGCGACATAGAGCCCCTCGTATGGCTTTTCCAAGGGCACGACTTTCGTCTCTCTGCCGTTATCAAGCTTGACTTTGCAGCTGCCATGGATGCAGACGAGGATTTGCTCGAGGCTCTTGTGGGCGTGCTTGCCGCGCACTACGCCAGGCGCTGTGTCGTACATGTAATATACGCGCTTGATGCGAAACGGGATATCTCTAAATTCCTCCAAAGCGATGAGCTGGCCGCGCTCGTCACCATGCGGCTGAAAAACGTATTTTATGACTTGCACAGAAACGCCCCCTGATACTGGTTGCAGATGTCGATGACATCGTCGATCTCCTCCTGCCGCATCCCATTGAACATCGGCAGGCTCAGAACCTCATGCGCATAGCGCTCAGCGACGGGATATTCCCCCGCATGATGGCCGAGGTACTGATAGCATACTGCCAAGTGCGGCGGGATCGGATAGTGGATGACCGTCGCAATGCCATGCGCCTTCAGGTATTGCTGAAAATCATCACGCGCCTCTGTACGGATGACGTATTGGTGATACACATGGTTCGTATCTGCCTCCCGCTTTTGCGGCAGATGGATCAGTTTGTTGCAGATGCCCTCGTCGTAGCACTTCGCAATGCGGACGCGCTCGGCGATGAGTTCATCGAGATGACGCAGCTTCGTGCGGAGCAATGCCGCCTGCAGCTCATCCAGCCGTGAGTTGACGCCTGCCATTTCATTATGATATTTCTCCCGACTGCCGTAGTTCCGCAGCATGCGCAGCCGCTCTGCCAGCGCAGCATCATCCGTGACCACGGCGCCCGCGTCGCCGAACGCCCCCAAGTTCTTAGTTGGGTAAAAGCTGAAACAGCCCGCATCGCCGAACGCGCCTGTCATTTTCCCATCATAGCGCGCGCCATGGGACTGCGCGCAGTCTTCGATCATCAGGAGATGATGCCTCTGCGCCAGGGAGGACAGTTGCCCCATATCCGCTGCCTGCCCGTAGAGATGCACCGGCAGGATGGCTTTTGTCCGGGGCGTGATGGCTGCCTCAGCCTTTTTCGCATCCATGCCAAAGTACGCATCCGGCTCAACAAATACGGGAACCGCACCATTCTGCGTGACGGCGAGAACAGTGGCGATATAGGTATTCGCCGGCACGAGCACCTCGTCTCCAGGACCGATGCCCAGCGCCCGCACGGATAGCGTCAACGCGTCCAGTCCTGAGTTGACACCCACGCAATACCGCCTACCTGTATAGGCGGCAAACTCCTGCTCGAATGCCTCGACCTCCGGCCCGAGAACATACCACCCCGACCGCAGCACACGCAAAGCCGCGGCCTCATACTCTTCCTGATACCTCGCGAACTGACGTCCAAGGACATCCAGACGAAGCTCCATCTCCATCCCTCCGATTCCTATATGCGATTCCTCAGGCCGATGCCTTACCGCCACGCTGCTGCATGCGGCGGAGAGCCCGCCGCGTAAGCTCCCGGTAGTTTCCTGCGGCCACCGCCTCGAAGCATTTCCCAAGGGTCTGATATTCTGCCTTCTGCGCTGCGCTCATCGCCCGCCCCTGGCACTGCCTGAACGTGGGCAAGAAGCGCGCATACCACATGCGAAGGTAGCGCTGATACGCCTGCTCCGTATGGATATACTGTTCGTGTTTCCATGAGAGCACGATGTAGTCCAGCCAATCGAACACCGAGCCCATCCGAATGTCTACTTTCCACGTGTTTTGTGCCTCGTGAATGCGGAAGGCGCTCAGCGGCTCGGACAGGAATACTATCCGCGGGTGCTTCTGCATCAGGGACAGGAATGTTGCGACATCGCCATTCGCCGCGTCACGGACGCCGCAATAGCATTCTATCTGATATCGATCCTGCCGCCCCGGTATCCGGATGTCTTCCTTGCGGAAGAGCACCGTGCTCATCTCTCCGATGAAATTGATCCCTTCCAGCAGTTTCCTGCCGACAAGCTCGCTCGTGAGCACCTGGTCGCGATACGGTACCCAGGGACTCAGGATACCCCGCTGCCGCCCCTGTCCATCGATGCAATAACGAACAGACGAAGCAAGCGCAAGCTCGTGCGCGTCATCCGCGAGGAAATATCGCATCATCTTCCGGATGCGCCCCGGGTAGTATAGATCATCATGGAACAAGAAACTGAAGTACTCCCCCGCTGCATGCGCGAGAAGGAAGTTTATATTGTTCGTCCCCGCTCCTCCCAGCGGCCCGCCATGATAGAAATAGCGAATCTGAGGATACTTCTCAAGATAGGGGCGCATCATATCCCGTGTGCGCGTATCGGTGCTGTCGTCCCCGATGACGATCTCAAGCCGCGGGTAGTCCTGCTCCAGGGCGCTTTCCAGCGCCTCGCGGAAATACCCTGGCTGATTATAGGTGGGTATCAGCACGCTCACGAGCGGTAGCACGGATGCTCCTCGCGTACGCAGGAACGCCTCATAGATGCCGCGCCATGTCTCTGTCGCCGCCACGCCGAAGAGTCCCGCACCACCAAAGGAGAACCATGGTGCATTCTGCCGCGGAATTATCACGGTTTTCCCCTCTTGGTGCATGCTGATAGCCTGCGCGCTGCCGAGCAACCGATCATCGACAGCGGCATCCCACGGCAAATCCACCGAAGTAGCCAGAAAGCCATTGTCCACCAGACAGACGTCATGGTCGACCAACGGATTCTCTCCTTGAAGCAGAGCGACCTGCCCATCTTCCTGACGTACTCCCCGCATCCCCCAGATATGGGAGCACGCAGACATATCAGCCTCCAGCGGCAGTGGCGCTCCCATGAGGGCGAGCATCCCCGCCTGCGGATCCTTCTGGAAATACCGCAAACTCTCGATGATGAAATTCTTGTTGAGGATCTGCGCCGTACCATCGAGATAAAACTTGTATTTCGCATCGCTCTCCCGCATCGCCTTCTCATAGGCCTCCGCGCGCGAGGCTCCGCTGACAAAGAGCGCCTCTACCTGAAAGCCCTGCGGCAACGCTGCGGATTGAATCTCTCGTGCGAATTTCTGTGCATTCTCCCGCGTTCCCTGCCAAATGACAATCAAAATGCTCTGCTCGTTCCATCTGCTCACTCCGGCAGCCTCCCTTTCATCCCTGACATCGCATTCTTTCCTAAAATATTCGAACATTTTTATTGTAACAGAAGTGTCCCCCCCCACAAGACATTCTTCTATGTCAACGTTCGGAAAACACGCAAAAAGCCATCGCAAATCATTTCACTATGCGATGGCTTTCAAAGCTGCACCTATTCTGTTCTTCTGCACGAAAAAGCCGTGCGAGGCATACGCCCCGCACGGCTCAGATCAATTTTACCGTATCACATGTAATCAATGGACGTCTTTTTCCGCGCCTTCGGCACAATGCCGAGCTTCGCAGCGAGCCATTCCGTCGCCACGAAGAATACGGGGATGAGGAAGATGCCCATCGCCGTCGCGAAGAACATGCCGCCGACGACAGCGACGCCCATGCCGTTGCGCGCCGCAGCACCGGCGCCCGTCGCGATCGCGAGCGGGACGCAGCCGATGATGAACGCGAAGCTCGTCATGAGGATCGGGCGCAGGCGCAGGCCCGCGGCCTCGAGCGCGGCTTTCACCGGCTCCATGCCGCGATCCACGCGGACTTTGGCGAACTCGACGATGAGGATCGCGTTCTTCGCCGCGAGGCCGATGATCGCGATGATGCCGATCTGCATGTAGACGCTGTCCTGCAGGCCAGCGTTCATGTGGCCGAACATCGCCTCGAGGATGGAAAGCCCATACTCCGAGACGAGCGCGCCGAAGATGCCCGTCGGCACCGTGAGCAGCACGGCGAACGGTACGCTCCAGCTCTCATAGAGCGCTGCGAGGCAGAGGAATACAAAGACGAGCGAGAGCACGAGCACCTTGATCGTCGAGCTCGATGCTTTCGCCTCCTCACGGCTCTGACCGGACCACTCGATGCTGAAGCCCGTGCCCGCGTTCTGCTGCACGACCTCCTTGATGGCGTTCATCGCCTGTCCGGAGGAATAGCCGTTGCCCGTCTGGCCCGTGATCTGGATGGAGCGCGTGCCGTTGAAACGGGAGATTGTCGACGGGCCGGAGGTGAACTTCGGCTTCAAGAGCGTATCGAGCGGCACCATCGTGCCAGAGGCGGACTTGACGAAGATGAACTTCATCTGATCCGTCGAGCTGCGGTAGTCGTTGTCCGCCTGCAGCATGACCTTGTAGCTGCGGCCGAAGCGGTTGAAGTCGTTGACCTGGTAGCCGCCGTAGTTGACCTGCATAGCCGTGAAGACATCGGAGAGCTGGATACCGAGGTTCTTGACCTTCTCGCGGTCGACCTCATACTGGACGACCGGCGAGCCGGCGGAATACGTCGAGCGCACGCCAGCGAGCTCCGGACGCTGGTTGGCCGCCGCGACGATCTTCTTCGTGATGTCATTGAGCTCCGTCTCACTGTGGCCCGTCATATCCTGCAGCTGGAGCGTCCAGCCGCCCGTCATGCCGAGGCCGGGGAGCGCCGGCGGGTTCATCGCGATGACCGTGGCCTCCGGCGCGACCTTCGCGCCGATGCCGAACGTCGTGCGCACCGCCGCATCGACCGAGGCCGCCGCGTCCTCGCGCTGCGACCAGTCCTTCATGCCGACGACGATCATGCCGGCGCTCGAGGACGCGCCGCCGGAGAGCGGCGAGAAGCCCGTGATGGCCATCGTGCCGTCGAGGCCCTTGATATTTTCCATCATGGCCACGTTAAGCTTGTCGATGACCTCCTGCGTGCGGTTGGCCGAAGTGCCGTCCGGCATCTCGACCGCCGCGAACATATAGCCCTGATCTTCGTTCGGCACGAACGTCGACGGCAGGTTCTTGTAGATGAGCCCCGCGACGCCCGTCACGATGAGCAGGAAGATGAACGCGAGGCGCGTATGGCGGATGAACTTCGCCACGATGCCGACATAGCCGTGCTTTGTACGCTCGAACCAGCGGTTGAAGCCCGCGAAGAAGCGGCCGAGCACGCCCCCTTCGTCCTCTTCTGTATGCTTTTTGAGCATCATCGCACAGAGCGCCGGCGTCAGCGTCAGGGCCACGAAGGCCGAAAGGCAGACCGACACGGCGATTGTGAGCGCGAACTGCTTGTAGAGGACGCCTGTCATGCCGCCGAGGAACGCGACCGGCACAAAGACGGCGGAGAGCACGACGGCGATGGCGACGACAGGCCCCTGGACCTCGTCCATCGCGCGCTCCGTCGCATCGACCGGCGTCAGGCCCTCCTCCATGTGCTTCTCGACGTTCTCGATGACGACGATCGCGTCATCGACGACGAGGCCGATGGCGAGCACCATCGCGAAGAGCGTCAGCGTGTTGATGGTGAAATCGAGCACGATGAACGCGCCGAGCGTACCGACGAGCGAGACCGGCACGGCGAGCAGCGGAATGACCGTTGCGCGCCAGTTCTGCAGGAAAACGAAGATGACGAAGACGACGAGCAGCAGCGCCTCCACAAAGGTCATCAAGACCTCCTCGATGGATGTGCTGATATAGTCCGTCGAGTCGAAGATCGTCGACATCTCCATACCTGGCGGCAGCGTCTCCTTCGCCTCGTCAAAGACCTTGCGCACCTCGCTGATGGTCTGCATCGCATTCGCGTCACTCGTGAGCTTGACGCCGAAGCCGACGGACGGATAGCCGTTGAACTTCGAGATGATGCTCTCCGACTGCGCGCCCGCCTCGATTTTGGCGACATCCTTGAGCCGGACGAACTTGCCGTCGCCACTTGACTTGATGATGACGTTGCCGAACTCCTCCGGCGTCGTCAGACGTCCCTCGATCTTGCCGGACATCTGCTTTTCCTGCCCGTTGTTGACCGGCATCGCGCCGACCGTACCGGCAGGCGCCTGGACGTTCTGCTCCTTGATGGCCGCCGAGACATCGGCGACCGTGAGGCCGAGCTCCGCGAGCTTGTCCGGGTTGAGCCAGACGCGCATCGCGTAGTCCGATCCGAACACCTGGACATCGCCGACGCCGTTGATGCGCTTGAGCTTGTCCAGGAGATAGATCGTCGCGTAGTTCTTCATGAACGCGCGGTCATACGTACCATCCGGCGAATAGAACGCCATCATGTACGCCATATCATTCGTCGATTTTCTCGTCGTCACGCCGACCTGCTGAACCTCAGAGGGGAGCTGGCTCGTCGCCGAAGCGACGTTGTTCTGCACCTTGACCGAGTCCATATCGCCGTCCGTGCCGACATCGAACGTGACCGACAGGCTGTAACGCCCCGTATCGTCAGAGCTCGAGGACATGTAGTCCATGCCCTGCGTGCCGTTGACCTGTTCCTCGACGATCTGCGCGACCGTCTGGTTGACGACCGCGGCGCTCGCGCCCGTATAGCTCGCAGACACCTGCACCGTCGGCGGCGAGATCTGCGGATACTGCGCGATCGGCAGCTGTGTCGCCGCAATCGCGCCGGCGATGACGATGATGAGCGAGACAACGATGGCGAAAATCGGGCGATGAATAAAGAATTTAGACAAATCGCCGCCTCCTTTAGCTTTCGCTGCCGCTGCTGGCGTCTGAGGAAGTCATCGTGTCATACGGCGTCGTATCCTCGTCGAGCGAGAAGCCCATATCCTCAGGCGTCACCATCGTCACCACGAGATCCTTGCCCTCCGTGAGGCTCGAGAGTCCCTCGACGATGACGGTATCCTCTGCGGAGAGGCCGCTCTTGACGATGTAGTAGCTGCCGACCTGCTGACCGAGCTCGATCTTGCGCGCCTCGGACTTGCCGTCAGCGCCGACGACCATGACGAACGTCTTGTCGAGGAGCTGCTGTACCGCGCGCTGCGGAACGAGGATCGCGTTCGGCACCGTCTCGCCCGTGAGCTTCACGCGCGCGAACATGCCGGGGAGCAGCAGCCCGTCGGGATTGCCGAAGAGCGCCTTCACCGTCAGCGTGCCGGAATTCTGCGTGAGCGCGCGGTCCGCCTGCACGATGCGCCCGTCGAGCGGATACGTCGTGCCGTCGGAGAGCTTGATCGCGACCGTGATGCCATTGCCGCTGCCGCTCTGCATCTGCTGGATGTTGCGGAACTTTAGATACTCCGTCTCGGAGATGCTGAACGTCACGAACACGGGATCCGTCGTGCCGATCGTCACGAGGTTCGTATTGCCCGCCGTCGCGAACGTGCCGATGGCGACGTCATCGACGGAGACCTGACCGGACATCGGCGCGTAGACGACCGTATCGGAGAGATCCTGCTGCGCCTTCTGCAGCAGCGCCTGGTTGGCCGCCGCCGCCGCGCTGTACGCGTTGACATTCGCCTGCTGCGTCGTGACCTGCTGCTCGGAGATCGCGTCGGATGCCAGGAGCTCCTGGTCGCGACCGAGATCCGTCTGCGCGTTCGCGAGCGTCGCCTGCGACTGCGCGAGCGTCGCCTGTGCCTGCAACACCGCTGACTCATACTGGCGGCTGTCGATGCGGTAGAGCGGCTGCCCCGCCTGCACGAAATCACCGCCGTGGAAATACTTCTCCACGACGCGGCCCGAGACCTTGGACTGCACCTTGACCTCGTCCTTGCCGGCGATCTGACCCGCGTACTCGCTCACGACCGGCGTATCCTGCTGCAGGACCTTCATGGCCTTGACCTGCGCAGCGCCGCCGGCCGCCTGCTGCTTCTGCCCGCCGCAGCCGGCGAGCAGTGCGGAAGCCGCGAGCGCCAGCGCGAGCATGAGCGCAATCGGTTTCTTTCTTTTCGCGAAATGCAAAAAAATAACCTCCCTCTTTTACTTCCCTGGAAGAGACATCTCATTCCTTCTTAAAATTAGTAAATATTTGTTTACTATTTATCGTCAATATAGTATAGTATATCTAGCGAAAAGTCAAGGCGGCGCGAGCGTATCCCGCCCCGCTTTCTACAAATTTAATTGTATGAAAAGCTCATTCCCTCGATACGATATCGCGCCCGCGCTCTATCATAAAAACAAACGCCACCGCACAGCCCGCCGTGCCCACGAAATCAGTCAAAAGGAGACGACCGCATGTCAGAAACCGCCGCTGAGTCCATCTCGATGCACTTCATCGAGACGCTCGTGCTCATCCACCGCAACTTTTACCGCCATCTCGCCGTCCCCGTCCCCTTCAACCAATTCGCCGTCCTCATGACGCTGCGCGTCGACGGAGCGGAATCTCTCACGGCCGTCGGCGCGCTCCTCAACATTTCCAAGCAGCAGATGACGAGCATCTGCGAGAAGCTCACGGCCTCCGGCCTCATCCAGCGCGAGACCGACCGACGCGACCGCCGACGCGTGCTCATCTCCCTCACGAGCGCAGGCGAACGCCTCATCGAGGATCAGAACGAGATCGTGCGCCAGAAATTCATCCGCAACCTCAAGAACCTCCGTCCCGAGGAGCAGGACGCGCTCGCAAACGCCATCGACCTCCTCAACCGCTCCATCGAGAAGATGGCGACAGCGGACTGAGCCTCCTAACACTGTGGGCGCACGAAAATGGGGCTGTTGCACGTATCAACAACGTGTAGCAGCCCCTTTTAGTTTGCAAAAAATGTTGCCAAGGACTTAAAAATCCTTGGCAACAGGCGTAAAATATAGATATGCAAAATCAAATTTTACAAGGAGATTATACATCCCTCGGCGGAAGTTTTCAACTCTGCCTTCCCT
>JAXGCE010000068.1:0-3239 GCA_034186105.1 Selenomonadaceae bacterium | reverse complement strand
CTCAATTCATAGTATACAGGAAGCTTTCAGGTCGTCTTATGCCGGAACAGCCAGCCGGCGGCTGGCATCGTCACGGCGCCGATGAGGAACATCGGCAGGAAGTCCCAGTGCACGTCCACGAGCGTCGCGCCTTCGAGATAGATGCGGCGCACGGCGTCGATGGCGAAGCGCATCGGATCGATGTACGTGAAGAGCTGCAAGACCTCCGGCATGTTCGCGACGGGCGTCGCCATGCCCGAGAGCAGCGCCATCGGGATCATGAGCACGAGTACGTAGATCAACACCTGCTGCATGTTCTCAGAAATCGCGGAAATCGAGAGGCCAATCCCTGTCGAGCTGACCATGAAGAACACGAGCGTCGCGACGATGGCCATGAGCGAACCGAAGCATGGAATCTCGAACCAGAACCGCGCGATGCAGAAAATCGCGAGCGCCTGGAACAGGCCGACGAGCACAGGCGGCACGGCCTTGCCGATAAGAATCTGCGATGGACGAAGCGGCGTTACGAGCAGCTGGTCGAACGTCCCCTGTTCGCGTTCTTTCGCAATCGACATGCCGGCGAGCAGCATGACCTGCGTGAACGAGATCATGGCCATGAGACTCGGCACGAAGTTCCACTGCGTCTCCTGATTCGGATCGTACCATGTCCGCGACGTGATCGTGATGCCGCCTGCCCCTCTGCGCTGTGCGTTCCACGCGGAGACGATCTGGCTGACATAGCCTGTCGCGAGGCCGGCGATCGAGCTGTTGCGGCCATCGGCGATGACCTGCACGGGCGCCTGCTCGCCGCGCTCGATCAGGTAGTCAAAATCCTGCGGGATGACGACGACGCAGATGACGTTGCCGGAGTCGATCTGATCCGCGATTTCATCCGCATTCGAGAGCGTCGCCTCGCGGCTGAACGCCGGTGCCGCATCGATATGCGCGATGAGGTCATGCGCGAGCGCGCCATGCGATTCGTCGATGACGGCATACGGCACTTCTTCGAGGTTGTAGTTCGCCGCGTAGCCAAATAGGAAGCCCTGCATAATCGGCGGGATGATGAGCATGAACTTCAATCGCGGGTCTTTGACGAGCGCGATGAGCTCTTTCTGGCAGAGAAAATAAAGCTGCTGGAAAAACAGCCGCATATCGAAAAGACTCATCCTTCCACCTTCTTTCGCGTCAGACGATAGGCGATGCACATAAAGAGCGCGGCATAGCCCACGAGGATGGCCGTATCGCGCACGATGAGCGGCCAATAGTTGCCGGCGAGCAGCAGCGACTTCATGAGCTCGAGAAAGTACGTCATCGGCAGAAAATGGCTGACGATGCGAATGACAATCGGCTCAGAATGCAGGTCAAACATGAAGCCTGAGAGCATGATCGTCGGCAAGAAGCTAATGAGAAGCGACATCTGGCACGCGAGCAACTGGTTCTTCGTGATGGACGAAATGACGAGGCCGAGCGCGAGCGCGATGACGAGGTACAGCATCGATTCGCCGAGGATCAGCAGCATCGAGCCGCGCATCGGCAGGTCGAACAACAAGCGCCCCGCGAAAAGGCAGAGCAGCATGCCACCCATGCCGACGACGAAATACGGCACGACTTTTGCCAAAATGAGCTCGTAGATGCGCACGGGCGTCACGAACAGCGACTCAAATGTGCCGCGTTCCCATTCGCGCGCCATGACCATAGCCGTGAGAAATACGCCGCTGATCGTCAGCACCATCATGAGGATGCCGGGCACGAAAAACCATGTGCTCGTGTTTGCATCGTTGAACCAAATGCGCGAAACGACGGTCGCCTGCCCGACGCCAGATGATGTCGCCCGCGTCGCAACCCAGGCAAGCACTGCGCCCTGTATGTAGCTTTGCGCCGACATCGCTGTCGTCGCATCACCGCCGTTCAGGATGAGATGCAGCCTGCCATCGCCTTTCGCGAGGTTTTCCGTGAATTCGTGCGGCACGCGCAGGATGGCCGACACGTCGTGGTCACGTAGCATCTGCTCCGCCTCCGGCATGGAGTGAACGAAGATAGGAGAAAAATACTTCGATCCCTGCGTGAACGAGACCATGGAGCGCGCCGTCGGAGACGTGTCTTCGAGCACGACGGCCGTCGGCACATTCTCGACGTCGAGCGACATGCCATAGCCGATGATCAAAATCAGCATGAGCGGCAGCACGACGCCCATGAGGATGCTGCTGCGGTCGCGGATGAGTTCGAGGAATTCCTTCCAGACGAGCGCCGAAAATCGGCGGAATGCATCGCTCATGCTCCCTTCCTCCCCGCTTCTTACTTCGCACGCGACTGCTCGACAATGGCGATGAAGATCGCATTCATGTCGGCGTCCGGCATCTGCATGTTCTCGCGAATCTCGGACGGGCTGCCGAGCACGAGCATCTCGCCGTGATCTTGGATCATCATGCGGTCGCAGTATTCGGCCTCATCCATGAAATGCGTCGTGATGATGATCGTCACGCCCTGCGCAGAAAGATGCGCAATCTGCTGCCAGAACGTACGACGCGCCAGTGGGTCGATGCCGCTCGTCGGTTCGTCGAGGAACAAGATTTTTGGCCGATGAATCAGCGCGGCCGCCATCGACAAGCGCTGCTTGTAGCCGCCCGGGAGCTCCCCTGCGACATGATCGGCACGATCCGTCAAGCCGAATTCTGCCATGACTTCACGGATACGGCTTTTCAGCTCCAGCGCCGGGATGCCGTACGTGCCACCATAGAAGCGCAAGTTCTCGTAGACCGTCAGCTGGCTGTAGAGCGAAAATTTCTGCGCAACATAGCCGATGTTGCGCCGCGCTTCCGTGCGCGCCGTGCGCAGGTCGACACCTGCGACGCTGAGCTTTCCCGACGTCAGCGGTAGCAGGCCGCAGAGCATGCGGAACGTCGTCGTCTTGCCTGCGCCATTCGGGCCCAAAAGGCCAAAGACCTCGCCGCGATGGACGTCGAACGACGTGTGGGAGACGGCTGTGAAGTCGCCGAATTTTTTCACAAGGTCGCGGACGGTGATGTCAGGGGCGGGAACTTTCGAGGATGGCATTTCCTTCGACGATAATTCTTCAAAAGAGTTACCAACTACCTTCGCCACACCCCCTGCCACTTCGCAGCCCTCCCCCCTCGGAGGGGGATGCATTTTCAGAATCTCAAACCCCAATAAAATCGAGGGTTTGAGATTCTCTTTTTTTGCCATCCCCCCTACCGCTGTCCGCGATGCAGGGACGATTTTTGCATTAAAGTTGCGTGAAT
>JAXGCE010000067.1:0-18548 GCA_034186105.1 Selenomonadaceae bacterium | reverse complement strand
AGTCCATCATCTTGTCCGCGTTGCCGTGGTCTGCCGTGATGCAGACCTCGCCGCCGACTTCCTTGATGGCTGCGACGAAGCGGCCGACGCAGCTGTCAACGGTCTCGACGGCCTTGACGACCGCCGGGAACACGCCCGTATGGCCGACCATGTCGCAGTTCGCGTAGTTGAGGATGATGAAGTCGTACTTCTTGGAGCGGATGGCCTCGCAGACCTTGTCCGTGACCTCGACGGCGCTCATCTCCGGCTGGAGGTCATACGTCGCGACTTTCGGGCTCGGCACGAGGATGCGGTCTTCGCCCTTGTACGGTTCTTCGACGCCGCCATTGAAGAAGAACGTGACATGCGCGTACTTCTCCGTTTCGGCGATGCGCAGCTGCGTCATGCCCTGATCCTGGATGACCTCGCCGAGCGTCTTGTCGATGGACTCCGGCGGGAAAGCAACTTTCGCGTTCATGCCGTCCTCGTACTGGGAGAACGTCGTGAATGGAATCTTGAGGCTCTCGTCGCGCTCGAAGCCGTCGAACGTCTCGTCCGTGAACGCATGCGTGAGCTGGCGCGCACGGTCGGGGCGGAAGTTGAAGAAGATGGCGCCGTCGCCGTTCTTCATGCCTTCGTAGCCCTTGACAACGAACGGAACGACGAACTCGTCGTTGACGTCATTTGCGTAGCTGGCTTTGAGGCCTGCCACGGGATCATCTGCAGACACGCCTTCAGCGTGTGCGATGGCCTCATAGGCCTTCTGCTCGCGGTCCCAGCGATGGTCGCGGTCCATGGCGTAGTAGCGGCCACTAACCGTCGCGATCTTGCCGACGCCGATCTCCTTGCACTTCGCTTCGAGCTCTTCGAGGTACGGCTGTGCGCTCTGCGGCGGCACGTCGCGGCCGTCGAGGAACGCATGGACGTAGACGTCCTTCACGCCTTCGCGCTTTGCCATTTCGAGCAGTGCATAGAGATGATCCTGGTGGCTGTGGACGCCGCCTGGGGAGACGAGGCCCATCAGATGGACGGCACCATCCTTCGCCTTCGCATCCTGCATGATCGAGAGCAGCGCTTCGTTCTTGAAGAAGTCGCCGTTCTTGATGTCGCGCGTGATGCGCGTGAGCTGCTGGTAGACGAGGCGGCCGGCGCCGATGTTCGTGTGGCCGACTTCGGAGTTGCCCATCTGGCCGTCCGGCAGGCCGACGAATTCGCCAGATGCCTGCAGATGGCTGGAGTTATAGTTCGCGAGGAGGCCGTCGAGGACCGGCGTCTTCGCCGCTTCCACCGCGTTGCTCTTGTCGAGCTTGCCGCCGAGGCCGCAGCCATCCATGATGATCAGGGCCACCGGTGCATTCTTGAGTTTTGCCATGTGTCTTGCTTGCTCCTTCTGTATGGATCAGAAGTTGACGATCTCGCTGAAGTCTTTTGCCTTGAGCGAAGCGCCGCCCACGAGGGCGCCGTCGACGTTCGGCTGCTTCATGAGGTCTTTGATCGTCGCAGGCTTCACGCTGCCGCCGTACTGGATGCGGATGCCGTCTGCTGCTGCCTGGCCGAATTTCTGCGCAACCGTCTCGCGGATATGCTTGCAGACTTCTTCTGCCTGCTCGAACGAAGCCGTCTTGCCCGTGCCGATCGCCCAGATCGGCTCATAAGCGATGACGAGCTTTGCGACCTCTTCCGGCTTGAAGCCAGCGAGAGCCTCGAGCACCTGGAAAGCGACCATTTCGAGATAGGAACCGCGCTCGCGGATCTCGAGCGGCTCGCCGCAGCAGATGATCGGCGTGATGCCGGCAGCAAATGCTGCATGTGCGCGCTTGTTGACGCCTTCATTCGTCTCGCCGAAATAGCCGCGGCGCTCGCTGTGGCCGAGGACGCAGTAGTCGACGCCGATTTCCGTCAGCATCTTCGTGGAGACTTCGCCCGTGAATGCGCCATGGTCTTCCCAATGGACATTCTGTGCGCCGACATGGATGTTCGTGCCTTTGACAGCTTCCGACACAGAGGAGAGTGCCGTTGCCGTCGGGCAGACGACGACCGTGACCTTCGCATCCTTGACGAGCGGTGCGAGGTCTTTCACGAGCGAAACGCCTTCCGCGATCGTGTTGTTCATCTTCCAGTTGCCAGCGATGATCGGAGTTCTTGCCATTTTGAAATTACCTCCAGAATACATGCGGAATACAGGCGGGAGAACTCCTCCCGCCTCCATTCCTGAACCATGAAATCAAATGCCTTATTTATCCGCGATAGCAGCGATGCCCGGCATCTCTTTGCCTTCGAGGAACTCGAGCGTTGCGCCGCCGCCCGTGGAGACGTGCGAAATCTTCTCCGTCAGGCCCGTCTTCTTGAGAGCCGCGATGGAGTCGCCGCCGCCGACGATGGACGTAGCGCCCTCGTCCGTTGCCTTGGCAACGGCCTTTGCGACGGCCAGCGTGCCGCCAGCGAAGTCGTCATACTCGAACACGCCCATCGGGCCGTTCCAGATGATCGTCTTTGCGCCTTCGAGGGCTTTGGAATAAGCCTCGGACGTCTTCGGGCCGGAATCGAGAGCATCCCAGCCATCTTCGACTTTGTCGACATCGACGATCTTCGTCTTGCCTTCCGTCGCATACTTCTCATCCGCCGGGAACATGTTCGCGACTTTGAGGTCGAGCGGCAGGACGACTTTGACGCCCTTGTCCTCTGCCTTCTTGAGGAGCTCGCGCGCGAGATCGTACTTGTCCGGCTCGCAGAGGCTGTCGCCGATGGGCAGGCCTTTCGCTGCATCGAACGTGTGCGCCATGCCGCCGCCGATGATGATCGTGTCAACCTTGTCGATCATGTTGCTGATGACGCCGATCTTGTCGGAGACTTTTGCACCGCCAATGATGGCGACGAACGGACGCTTCGGAGCTTCGAGCGTCTTGCCGATGTAGTTGATTTCTTTCTCCATGAGGAAGCCGGCGACCGTCTCGAGATACTTCGGCACGCCAGCGTTCGAAGCATGTGCACGATGGGAAACGCCGAACGCGTCATCGACAGCGACATCAGCGAGCGAAGCAAGCTGCTTTGCGAACTCAGGGTCGTTCTTCTTCTCTGCCTTGTGATAGCGGAGGTTTTCGAGCAGGAGGACATCGCCCGGCTTCAGCGCCTTGGCTTTCTCTTCTGCCTCAGGGCCGACGCAGTCGGAAGCCCACTGCACGTCGCGCTTCAGGAGCTCGGAGAGGTGCTTCACGAGATGCTTCGTCGAGAACTGCGGCTCGCAAGCCTCGGTCGGACGGCCGATGTGGCAGGCGAGCACGAGAGCTGCGCCATGATCGAGCAGGTAGTTCAGCGTCGGCAGCGTGCGAACCATGCGCGTGTCGTTCGTGATGTTCATCTCTGCATCGAACGGGACGTTGTAGTCCACGCGGACGAAGACTTTCTTGCCCTTGACGTCGATGTCTTTGATGGTTTTCTTATCCATACTGGTAACGCCTCCAAAATGAAAATGATCCATAGAAAAGAGGCCCGGCCCAAACTTCGGCCGGACCTCTAAAGATCTTCGTCTTGTTCAGCTGTCAAGCTTCACGCTAGAAAATCAAATTATTTGACTTCCTCGGAGAAGTACTTGATCGTGCGAACCATCTGGCTCGTGTAGCTGTTCTCGTTGTCGTACCAGGAAACGACCTGGACGAGCGTGTTGCCGTCGCCCGTCGGGACAACCATCGTCTGCGTAGCATCGAAGAGGGAGCCGAAACGCATGCCGACGATATCCTTGGAGACGATCTCGTCCGTGTTGTAGCCGAAGGACTCCGTAGCTTCCTTCTTCATCTGTGCGTTGACCTGGTCAACCGTGACTTCGCCAGCGACGACAGCATAGAGGAGCGTCGTGGAGCCCGTCGGGGTCGGAACGCGCTGAGCCGCACCGATGAGCTTGCCATCGAGTTCCGGAAGAACGAGGCCGATGGCTTTTGCAGCGCCGGAGGACGTCGGAACGATGTTCTCGGAAGCTGCACGGCTGCGGCGGAGGTTGCCTTTACGCTGCGGGCCATCGAGCGTCATCTGGTCGCCCGTGAAAGCATGGATCGTCTGCATGATGCCGCTCTTGATCGGAGCGAGATCGTTCAGAGCCTTTGCCATCGGAGCGAGGCAGTTCGTCGTGCAGGAAGCAGCGGAGATGACTTTCGTGCCAGCCGGGATCGTCTTGTGGTTGACGTTGTAGACGATCGTCGGGAGGTCTTTGCCAGCCGGAGCGGAGATGACGACTTTCTTAGCGCCAGCTTCGAGATGAGCGGAGGCTTTCTCTTTGGACGTGTAGAAGCCCGTGCACTCGAGGACGACGTCGACGTCATGCTTTGCCCAAGGAATGTTCTTTGCATCCTTCTCGGCATAGATCTTGATCGTCTTGCCTTTGACCGTGATGCTGTCTTCGCCAGCCTCGACCGTGTCAGCATACTCATACTTGCCCTGAGAAGAATCGTACTTCAGAAGGTAAGCGAGCATCTTCGGGCTCGTGAGGTCGTTGATAGCGACGACTTCATAACCCTCAGCGTCGAACATCTGACGGAATGCGAGACGGCCGATACGACCAAAACCATTGATAGCAACTTTTACTGCCATTTGAAAAATACCCCCTAAAAGATATAGAAGCTTTTTACTCCCTAATAATACAATATCTAGGCCCTGATTGTCAATGAAATTTCATAAACAAGAGCAATTCTTCCATTATTTTTTCATAGTGGAAAAAGCCGCTTTGCATCGACAATTTCTGTCGTAAAGCGGCTTTTATCATAAATGATATTTATAGCTTTTGTTCTTTCTTGTTTTTCTCAAGTGCGAGCAGAGATTGCACGAGAATCGCGCACTCAAGACGCTTTTTCTGGATCGCGCAACCGATCTCGTACGGCTGTCGGATGTCGCCGTGGAAGAGGTCGGCATTCGCATGGCAGCCGCCCGAGCAAAAGAACCGTGCCCAGCAGTCCTTGCACTTCTCCTTGTTCAGCACATGACTCTCACGGAAGTACTGCGGCAGTTCCGTATTCGTCACGCCTTCTGCAAGCGAGCCGAGGCGGTAGCCGTCGCGGCCGACGAACTGGTGGCATGGATAGAGGTCGCCATTTTCGGCAACGGCGAAGTACTCGTGACCCGCGCCGCAGCCCGACAGGCGCTTTGCAACGCACGGGCCGTTCGAGAGATCCATGTTGAAATGGAAGAACCAGAAACCGTTACCTTCGCGATGGCACTTCATGTAAGCATCAACGAGGCGGTCGTATTCCTCATAGACGCGCGGCAGGTCGTCTTCCGTGATGGCGTACGGGCTGTCCTTCAGCACGACAGGCTCCATCGAGAGGATGTCAAAGCCTTCATCGTGCATGGAAAGCACGTCTTTTGTGAAGTCGAGGTTGTTATGCGTGTATGTGCCGCGCAGATACGTGTAGACGCCGCGATAGTCCCAGTCCCCGCCCTTGCGCGAGGCGATGCACTTCTTGAAATTTTTGACGGCGCGGTCATAGCTGCCATGTCCGCCGACGTCCGGGCGCATGGCATCGTGGACGGACTTGCGACCGTCGAGCGACAGCACAAGCGAAAAGTCGTTATCATTCAGCCACTGGATATTTTCATCATTCAGCAGCATGCCATTCGTCGTCAGCGTGAGTTTGAATTTCTTCCCCGTCTCTTTCTCGCGCTGGCGGGCGTACTCCGTGACGGCCTTGACCGTCTTCATGTTCATGAGCGGCTCGCCGCCGAAGAAGTCGACTTCGCAGTGCTTGCGCGGGCCGCTCTTCTCGATCAGGAAATCGATAGCCTGGCGGCCGACCTCTGGGGTCATGACGGCGCGCTCCTGGCCATAGCTGCCGCCATCACCAAAGCAATACTTGCAACGCAAGTTGCAGTCCTGCGCGATCATGAGGCAGAGCGACTTCACGAGGCCGTGCTGCTTGAACGTCGGCGGCACGTCGATATCTGGTGCGAAAAGCTGCTCCATGTCCATGAGCTCATGCAGCTCGCCGAGAGCCTCGCGGATGTCCGCCGCCGGATACGTCCCCTGCCAGGCCGCGACGACAGCCTCGTCATTGCTGCCGTCAAACGTATCCATGAGATCGTAGATCATCTTGTCGATGACATGCACGGCGCCGCTGTTCACATCGAGCAGGATGTACGTGCCGTTCTGCTCGAATTTATGGATTCTGTCTTTCACTTGCTAAAAAATCTCCCAAAGTAAAATACATAGAAAAACCTTCCTCCATATTCTGAAGGAAGGCTCTCTCAATGATGAAATGACTGCATCATTCCATCATTTCTCGCAAACTTGATTCCCGACCGTGCAAGACGTCTTGCATGCGGACTGGCAGGAAGCCTGGCACTCGCCGCAGCCGCCCGTCTTGAGCGATTTCTGCATCGTCGGCTTGTTGACCGTCTGGATGTGCTTCATCATAAAATCCCCCTTTTTCTCCCGAGTGGGAACGTCTTTCTTTATTTTATCGTGTTTTGCCGCTTCATGCAAGAACTTTTCCACAAAACTCCATCTTTCGCGCCGAGAACGTCACGATGGAGAGCTTCATCGCCTCGGCGAAATCCTCCGCGATGGCAAAATTCGTGCCGATGGCCTCGGCCGTGTGCGCATCGGAACCAAGCGTCACATATTTGCCACCGAGCTCGTGATAGCGCGCATAGATCGGTGCGAGCTCCTTGAGGGAACGGCGGCTGCCGAGACGACGCGTGTTGAGCTCGAGCACGATATCATGATCGATGGCCGCACGAAGTACATCGTCGATATCGTCTGCGAACTGTCCATACGAAAGCTCCGGGTTCTCATATGGCGCCGTTCGCGCGATGTAATCGATATGGCCGAGCACATCAACGAAGTCATGACACGTGATCATCTCCGCCATCGTGCGGAAATATTCACGATAGAGCTCATCCTTCTCATGCCCCTCGAAGCATTCCTTTTCATAGATGTCGATGCCATGCAAGAGATGCACGGAACCGATCACGAGGTCGAACGGCGCTCGCGCGACAAACGCACGGCTCACCTCGACGGTCTCTGCCTGCATGCCAACCTCGATGCCAAGGCGCAAGTCATCGCCGCGCAGCTTCTCATACGTCGCCCAATACGTTGCGGGATCGAACGAGAAATCGAGCTCGCCTGGGAAATCGACGTCGAGATGCTCCGTGAAGACGAGGCCGAGCCCCTGCCCGCGTGCAGCTGCGAGCGCGTCATCGGCCATCATGTCGGAATCCGCAGAAAATGATGTATGGCTGTGACTGTCAAAGATCATTGTGCCGCCTCCTGCTCAGCCGCATAAGCCTCTTCGAGCGCATGCGCGAGCTGGTCGGGGCACGATGTCGGGCGCGGGCCGCACGTTGTGCCTTTGACGCGACCGATGACGTCGTCGATGTTCATGCCAACGACGAGCTCCGAGATGCCCTGCGTGTTGCCATTGCAGCCGCCCTCGAATGTGACGCTCTTGATCGTCTTGCCGTCGAGATCGACCGTGATGCTCCGTGAGCACGTCCCCTTTGTCTTGTATACGTATGCCATAGTGTTTTCACCTCCGATGATTTTCTCCTATCTTATCCGATTTTCGCGCTCGATGCAAGCAGCACGGCACCGCGCATCGGGTGCGGCGTCCCACGCAGACAAGTTTTTTCGTATTCTGGCATGAATATTTTAGAAAATAACTAGATGGATAGTCCCAAATGCGCTATAATGAAATGGAATGAACCGAAAGGAGCCCGCGATGAGCGCATCTACCCCCACGTACCCGACGACCTTTTCGAGCGAGGTCTTCAACATGCTCGACGACCTCGACCAGCATCTCTACTTCCAGTGGGACCTCACAAATGACTGCGTGACGCTGCACGAGCCCGTACCGCACCGCTTTCACGAGCTGCCGCTCTACGTGCCGCAGGCTTCGACGATGTTCTGGACGGAAAAACTCATCCATCCGGAAGACCGCCCGATCCTCCATGCCTACCTGCACGCCATCTTCCGCCTCGGGCGCAAGACGGACACGCCGATGCGCAAGGCGAGCTGCAAGCTCCGCATCCGCCATCATCGCGGCAGCTACCTCTGGGCCGAGATCCACATCATCACGTTTTTTGAGGACGGCATGCCGACCGTCGCCTATGGCAACCTGCGCAGCATCCAGGCACAGAAGCTCTGGCAGATGCGCATGCAGGCGAAAGCCGACCGCGACAGCCTCACGGGACTCCTGCGCAAGGAAGCTGCCATCTCGCAGATGGAAAACTGCATCGACGGATTCCTGCCCGAGCACGATCAGGCGGCCATGCTGCTGATTGACGCTGACGGCTTCAAAGAAATCAACGACAACTTCGGCCACCTCTTCGGCGACGGCGTGCTGTCCGAGATGGGACGCACGATCAAAGACCATTTCCGCCAGTCCGACATCAAGGGGCGCATCGGCGGCGACGAATTCCTCGTACTGCTCCGCGACACGCAGGACGTCGACGGCATCCACCGCCACCTCGCATCGCTGCTGCACCGCCTGCACCGCGACTACCAGAGCGGCGGGCGATCGCTTCCTTTCTCCATCAGCATCGGTGTCGCGCTTTATCCCGACCATGGTACGACGTATCGCGACCTCTTCGCGCACGCCGACCGTGCACTCTACGAAGCGAAGAGTCGTGGCAAGAATCAGTTCCAGTTCTACAAGCCGAAATTTTTCCAAGCCGCGACGACAAAGAATAGCCGCGATCCGGCCAGCACCGTTGACCTTCAGATGAAAGCATTTGAAGACAACATGGTCGAGTTCATCCTGCAGCTCTTTTACGAAACGAATAGTCCCGAGGCTACGATCAACTACGCCATGAGCCTCCTCGGGCGCCTCTATAATCTCGACCGCGTCGTCATCTCTAGGCGCGATGCCAAGACGGGGCAATTTGAAGAAGCGTTCGAATGGGTCGGCCCCGAGGGCAGCTCCCTCACAGGCCCCCGCCATACGCGCATCGCACGCGAACGCCGTCAAATGGTGCTCGAAGACGCCCGCCCGACGCCTTATGGCCTCGTCTCTATGTGCAGCAACACAGACAACCTCGACCCGCGCTATGCGAAAATCGCCTATTTCTACGGCCTGCGCTCGTTCGCCTATGGCCTCATCCCGCACGGCGCCGAGACGGTCGGCTGCATCGGTGTCGAATCCACGCACCCGATGGAGATCCGCAAAGAACTCCTGCACAGCCTGAACCTCTTCTCCGTATTGCTCGGCAACATCCTCTTGCCGCAGGACAAGGGACTACACATGCAGGAACGTCTTGACCTTCTGAAAGATGTCATCGACCATCTGCCCGGCATCGCCTACGTCGTCGACCGCAAGACGCTCGACATCGTCTGCTGCAACAGCAAGGCGGAGCAGATGATGTCCGGCCAGCCGCTCAGCAAAGCTCATCCCTGCCACGAGCTCCTGCACCGCCTCCACGCCCCCTGCCGTCTCTGCCCGCTCACCTACCTCCCGCAGACCGTCACCGGCACGTCCCACGCTGGCGGCCTCACGGCAGCCTGCCTCGAAAAAACAAGCGAACAAGGCCACCCGCTCGCGCTCATCACATCATGAAAAGACAGCAAAATGCCGCTAAAGCACATCACATGCTCTAGCGGCATTTTTCATTGCAAAAGTTTCAGTACATCGGAGCTTGAGCGATTCGCCTGCGCCAACATGGATTGCGACGCCTGCATGAGGACGTTGTTCTTCATGTAGCTCGCCATCTCTTTCGCCATATCGGCATCGCGGATGGTCGATTCGCTCGCTGTCGTCGTCTCGTTCATCGTCACGATGTTCGCATCCGTCGTGTAGAGACGCGAGATATCGGCACCGACGGTCGTTGCTTCGCCGAGGGCATAATCGAGCGCGCCATCAATGATGTCCATGGCATCGCTCGCATCCCGACGTGTGCGGACAGACGCCTGATCCAGCGTCCGATCGTCCCCCTCTCCTTTGAGCGTCGTCGTCCGCATGTCGTTGATGTAAAGATGCAGCGCTTCATTCGATTTCGTGCCGTGATGGATGACGAGGGGATTGTCGATAAAAGCATCCACATCTGTTGTGACGACGCGTTCAGGCGTGCCGGGTGTCGCTGGTATCCCTTCAATCGCAGGAATGAAAGACGGATCGACCGGCACATCATAACGAACGCGACCGCAACGTCCATTCAGGCCACGTCCAATATTCTCGCCACGGTTGCTGCTGATGCTTGTCACGTCCGTTCGATTGAGCGTGATGTCACCAACGGCACCTTCCTCTCCTGACCCGATGCCTGCACCTGTATCACTTTGAATATCCAGGATAGAGTTTTCAATAACGATGCCGCTCGTCCATTCACTATATTGCGCACTACCGATGCCTGCTGCATACTTGTTCCAAACTGTAATGTCACAATTCGCGATATAGATATTTCCACATTCCCCACTTTCCGTAGCACTTCCAATCGTTGGATCAAACTCTTTATACAATGCTACGATTTTTGCATTCTTGACAACAATATTGCCGCACTGAGCTCGACGCGAACTCGAACCAGTACCGATTGTGACGTCATGCAAGCTGTTATCAATAAACGTCCCACCATTGACGGTCAGATCGCCAATATGCGCATCTCCTCCGCCACCAATCAAAGCGCCTTGTCTGTAATCAGTTACATTCGAGGTAAATGTGCCGCTGTTGACAGTAATCGGAACTGCCCCTGTCCCTCGCTCAAAAGCATCTGATCCGATGCATGCACCGATAATGTTGACACTATCATTAAAGATAATGAAACCACTGCCATCCGTACCGCCCTCTACGGTAAGCCCATTTCCTGCATTGATGATTGCCTTGTTCGTGTCTCTGAAAATAATCCCTTCAGAATAACGATTGAGAACATTGATGCTATTCGTCCCTTTGAAATTCAAGAAGTTATCCGCCCCTTGAAATCTTATGAACGAAGATGTATCGCTATTCGTAACGGTGAGGTCTTCCATCCAGAAGTTTGCGCCGCCATCTGATGGGCCTGTGATGTGAATATCCTCCAATGTCGCTCCTGCGGCCTGCACAAACTTGACATCATGCACGCCTGCTGCCACCGAAATCGTCCCCGCACCGCTATCAAGTTCATAGACGCCGCTCCGTGTGATGGTATAGCTGTCTGTGTTGATCGTCGTCGGCGTCCCTGTCGGTTCGATGGCACCGGAATGCACCACCCTGCTCGTCAATCCGATGACACTGGCATCTACAGGCGTCGCGGAACGTCCGATTGTCCCTGGACGCCCTGGCGTCCCAGGAATCACGGTCGTCTCTGTTCCTGAAACAGACTTCCGTCCATACCGTCCATCGAGCAACACTTTTCCATTATACGTCGTCCCGCTCGCAATCTCGTCGATCTGCGCCCGCCGCTGGTCGAACTCTTTCGGGATCGTCGCGCGGTCGACGTCCGTGTTCGTATCATTTGCCGCATTGATGGCGAGTTCCTTGAGGCTGCGCAGCTCGTTCGTGATTTCCTCGATACCGCCCGATGCGATCTTGAGGAGCGATACGCCATTCTGCACATTCTGGTCGTCCTGCACCAGCGCGCGCAGGCGCGTCCGCATCTTCTCGCTGATGGCGTAGCCTGACGCATCATCGCCAGCGCCATTCAGCTTCATGCCGGAGGCGAGCTTCTTCAAGTCTTTCCCAGCCCTGCTGATGTTCTTGTTCAGCTCGCCGAGCGACAGCGCCGCCCCGTTGTTGTTCATGATCGTCATCGCCATAGCCGTTCCTCCAACGTGACAAATCTTCCGCCACAATAGCGATGTAGTTCCTTCCTTGTTCTCCATTATAGTACAACCGCCCCCCGAGCAAGACATGTCGGATAGGGAGGGAAGATTTCTATCATCTGTCTGTTGTATTGACGATAGGCAGATAAATGATATAATAAAAGCAAAGGAGATGATTCTCATGACAACCAGCATGACCATCCGCATGGATCCAGAAATCAAGAAAGAATCACAAGAGCTCTTTCGTTCGCTCGGCCTCGACATGACGACGGCCATCAACCTCTTCCTCCGTCAATCGCTCATCCATCGCGGCCTGCCATTCGAAGTCCGCCAGCCACGGTACAATGCAGAAACAGAAGCCGCCATGCAGGAAACACGAGACATCCTCGCAGGACGCAAAAAGGTAAAAAGCTACGCATCTGCTGAAGAAGCCTTTCAGGAGCTCGATGCCGAATGCTGAGACTCGAAATGACTGCGAAATTTCGAAAAGACTACAAGCTGTGCAAAAAACGCGGTTTGAAGATCTCTTTGCTGAAAGATGTGATCAACACCCTGTTAGCTGAAAAGCCATTAGACGAACGACATCGAGACCACGCATTGACAGGAAATTACGCGGGATTTCGCGAATGTCATATACAACCAGATTGGCTTTTAGTCTACGCCATCAAAAAAGAACAACTCGTATTGACCGCCTCCAGGACAGGAACGCATAGCGACTTGTTCTGATGGGGCTCTACAAAAAATTCGCCTGTGAGATTTCAAAATATCCCACAGGCGAATTTTTTGTAGAGTAATTATTCCTTCCCCCACGCATGCACGCCGTCCGTGCTGCCGAGGAGGTTCGGGTCGAATTTTGGTTCGAGACCTGCTTTGCGTTCGGCGACGTAGTCATCGAGCGCGAGCTTCGCGTATTTCGAGAGGCGGGCGATGGCGTAGAGGTTCGTCAGGCACAGCAGGCCCATGAAGAGGTCGGCGAGGTTCCAGACGAGCGTGAGTTCGGCGAGGCAGCCGAACAGCACCATGAGCACGACACCGGAGCGGAAGAGGTTCAGCGCCTTGCGGTTCATGGCGGGATCGTGCTCGAAGAACGCGATGTTGATCTCTCCATAGTAATAGTTGCCGACGATGGAGCTGAAGGCGAACAGGAGGATCATGAACGAGACGGCCGCTGGCGCGAGGGCGCCGAAGATCGACGCGAGCGACGCCTGCGCGAGCGCGATGCCCGTGAGCTTGCCGCCGACTTCGTACTGACCGGAGAGCAGCACGATGAACGCCGTCGCCGAGCAGACGATCCACGTATCGACGTAGACGCCGAACGACTGCACGAGGCCCTGCTTGACCGGATGCGAGACATCGGCCGTCGCGGCTGCGTTCGGCACAGAGCCTTCACCGGCCTCATTCGAGAATAGACCGCGCTTGATACCCGTAAGAATGGCCGTGCCGATGCCGCCACCGACCGCGGCCTGTGGGCTAAACGCATCATGGAAAATCAGCGCGAACATCGCAGGCACCTGGTCGATATGCATCACGACGACGATGGCCGCAACGATCAGGTAGAGACCAGCCATGACAGGCACGAGCACTTCCGTGAAGCGCGCGATGCGCTTCATGCCGCCGAAAATGACGAGCGCCGTGCAGACGCAGAGGAAGACGGCCGTAGCAATCGGCGGAATGGCGAATGCCGTCTGCGCCGACAGCGCGATCGTGTTCGCCTGCACGGAGACGTAGATGAGGCCGAACGTCACGGAGATCAGCACGGCGAAGAGTTTCGCGACGCCCGGCTGATGCAGCGCATTCTGGATGTAGTACGCCGGGCCGCCATGGAACTTACCATTGCCGCGCGGCAATTTATAGATCTGCGCGAGCGTACTCTCAACGAAGCCCGTCGCGCAACCGAGGAATGCAATCGCCCACATCCAAAACACGGCACCGGGACCGCCCGTGACGATGGCGATCGCAACACCTGCGATGTTGCCGACACCGACACGCGACGCCGTCGAGACGCAGAACGCCTGGAACGAGCTGATGGCGTCCTTGCCCGCACCTTTCGAGCCGATGCCCTCCGTGAGCACGCGGAGCATCTCCGGCAGCAAGCGGAGCTGCACGAAGCGCGTCGAGAGCGTGAACCAGATGCCGCAACCGACGAGCACGATGATGAGCACGTACGACCAGAGGACGTTGTTGATGGCGTCCACGAGACTGCTGAAAACTTCCATAAAATCACTGCCTTTTTCTAAAATTATGCATGAATGCTATTGTTATTATACGGAAAGTGATATAGACTGTCAACGTGAAATGTCAACCTGTTTCATGACAAGAGACGCAGAAAAGGAGTGAAGAAATGCCGATGAAAGCCAACGTCAACAAAAGCCTCTGCGTGGCCTGCGGCATGTGCGCAGGCGCCTGCCCGGAGGTCTTCCGCATGGGAAGCGACGGGCTCGCAGAGGCTTTTGAGGAAATTTCGATGGAGTTTTATGACGACGCACGAGACGTCCAGATGGATTGCCCCGTGGGGGCGATCACGATCAGCCGATCATCGCCTTGATGTCGTCTTCGACGTTCGAGATCGTGCCGATGCCGAAGTTCTCGACGAGCACTTTGGCCACATTCGGGGAAAGGAATGCCGGAAGCGTCGGGCCGAGGTGGATGTTCTTGACGCCGAGGTGCAGGAGCGCGAGCAAGACGATGACGGCCTTCTGCTCATACCACGCGATGTTGTAGGCAATCGGCAGTTCGTTGACATCATCAAGGCCGAAGACTTCCTTGAGCTTCAACGCGATGAGTGCGAGGCTGTAGGAGTCGTTGCACTGGCCGGCGTCGAGCACGCGCGGAATGCCGCCGATGTCGCCGAGATCGAGCTTGATGTACTTGTACTTCGCGCAGCCAGCCGTCAGGATGACCGTATCTTTCGGAAGTGCCTTTGCAAACTCCGCATAGTAGTCGCGGCTCTTCATGCGGCCATCGCAACCCGCCATGACGACGAACTTCTTGATCGCGCCGCTCTTGACAGCCTCGACGACCTTGTCCGCGAGTGCGAAGACCTGCTCATGCGCGAAGCCGCCGACGATTTCGCCCGTCTCGAGCTCTTTCGGTGCCGGGCACTTCTTTGCCATTTCGATGATGGCGGAGAAGTCCTTCGTGCCGTCAGCTTTCGCCTCGATGTGCGGGCAGCCTGGGAAGCCGACAGCGCCCGTCGTAAAGATGCGCTCCTTGTAGCTGTCTTTCGGCGGCACAAGGCAGTTCGTCGTCAAGAGCACCGGGCCGCCAAACGCCTCGAACTCTTCTTTCTGCTTCCACCAAGCATTGCCGTAGTTGCCGACGAAGTTGTCGTATTTCTTGAAGAACGGGTAGTAATGTGCCGGCAGCATCTCACCATGCGTGTATACATCGACGCCCGTGCCCTTCGTCTGCTCGAGCAGCATCTCGAGATCGCGGAGGTCATGGCCGGAAATCAGGATGGCCGGATTCTTGCGGACGCCGAGCGCGACTTTCGTGATCTCCGGGTTACCATAGTGCTCCGTGTTCGCCTTGTCGAGCAGTGCCATCGTGTCAACGCCCCACTTGCCTGCCTCAAGCGTCAACGCCGTCAGGTCATCGGCCGTCAGGCTGTCGTCGAGAAGCTTCGCGAGTGCCGACTGCAGGAACGCATCGATGTCCGCATTCTCTTCCTTCAGCGCATTCGCATGCTTCAGGTAGGCCGCAAGGCCTTTGAGGCCGTACGTGATGAGCTCGCGCAGGCTGCGCACATCCTCGTTCTTCGTCGCGAGCACGCCGACATCATCAGAAGCAGCTTTCTCGTCAAATGATGCAGCATCTGCCGTCCAAAGGGCAGCAGATGGAAGCTTCGACGCATCTTTGAGCTGCTTCTTGAGGTCTTCTTTCACAGCCAGCGTCTTCTCGATGCGGGCGATCAGCGCCTCGCGGTCGAAATTCGCATTCGTGATCGTCGCGAAGAGGTTCACGGAAACGAGATGATTCACATCCTCGGCGACCGTGCCGCCCTCGGCACGCAGCTGCGTCGTGACAGCCGAGAGGCCTTTCGTCGCATAAATCAGAAGGTCCTGCATCGCAGCAACCTCGGGTTTCTTGCCGCAAACACCGACCTGCGTGCAGCCCTGGCAACGAGCCGTCTCCTGGCACTGGAAGCAAAACATCTTGTTTTCCATGGAAATCTCTCCTTTTTGTCTATAAAATGCACAGATTTCTTCTTGCTTTCGATGGTTCTATCATAACACGGACAGAGAGCTTTATCTGTAACAGATGTTACGAGACAGAAAAATCGCCAGGCGTTTTACCTGGCGATTTTTCTGTCTGCTCAATAATGCGGATGCGCCTTGACGTAGTCAACGGGGCGGCTCCAGTCAACATGGACGTCCGTTGCTTCCCAGAGGCGCGTGAGTGCAAGCTGGAAGTTTTCCTGGCTCGCCCACGGCTCAATCGTCTCTTTCGTGAAGTCCATGAGCGTCTCATGCGGAAGCTGGAGGGTCAAAGGCTTGCCGAGAAAATCCTCTGCCTTTTTCTTGCCCTCATCGTTTGCGAGGTTCACCGTGATTTTTTTTGCAGCTGCATCATAGTCGATCCAGCCGAGGTCGTCGCCATAGCTCACAGCGACGCTATATGGTTCTGCCATGGAAATTTCTCCTTTTCATTTAGGTTCGCAACCATTATAATATTTTCCGTTGGAATTGTATACTACTACGCATGATTTTTGCAGAAAGACGGGCGATTTTTTGTATACGGAATATCTCACGCTTGGCGCGGTGCTCGTGCTCTCCTATCTCGGTCACAACATGACGGTCGTCTACGCGACGCTCATCGTGCTCGCGCTGAAACTCCTCGGCGTCCTCGGCGCGACATCACCGCTCGCAGCGCTCGGCGCGCATGGTCTCCACTGGGGCATCGTGCTCCTGACGGCCGCCATCCTTGTGCCGATTGCGACGGGCGAAATCACAATCAGCACGATGATCGACTCATTCAAAACGCCGATCGGCATCGTCGCCATCACGGCCGGTCTGCTCGCGGCTGTCGCCGGCGGCGGCGGCGTCAAACTGCTCGCGGCAGATACCGAACTCATCCCAGCGCTCATCATCGGGACGATGGTCGGCGTCATCGTTTTCAAAGGCGTCGCTGTCGGCCCGCTGATTGCCGGTGGCTTGACGTACTTCATCATGTTTCTTATGAAGCAGTTCCAGTAAGGCCTAGAAAATGTAGAAATATTCTCGTATTTCTTCGCTTGTCAAGACTTGTATCCATGTTTTTTTTATGATATAGTAACACTCAAAGAAGGAACCGCCTGAGATGTGCGTGGGCTTCTGATTATGTCGAACCTACACTTTTATAAGGGAACCCGATTTGATTCTCGTGGACGTTTGCTCGCAAGTTACGAATCAACGAAAGCGCGACTTAAGGTACCCACCTGCTATCCGCAGGTTTTCGACATAGTAAGCGAACGGCATTTTGGACCCCTTTTTTAAAGAGGCTTGCTGATTTTCATCGGCAAGCCTCTTTCGCGTTACTTGATAATATCTTTTCCAAAGCGTTTTTTCAGCGCATCGACCGTGCTGTAAAGACGCTCTTTCTTTTCGTCCGTTTCTTCTTCAAACAATGCCAGTTCCTCTACTTCATCGAAGTTGCTGCCACTGATGCCGAGCAGGCGGATGCCACCTGCGGGATGGAGGTCGTGGTAGAGCTGCTTCGCAACCGCGAAAAGTTCATCATCAAAATGCGTCGGGCGCGGGAGCGTGTGGCTGCGCGTCCAGGTGTGGAAGTCGCAACGCCGCACTTTCAGCGTGATCGTGCGCGCCTTGCGGCCGGCACGGCGCAGGCGCCAGCCGACTTCTTCGGCGAGGTGACGCAGCTCGCTCTCGATGACGGCCACATCGCGCAGGTCTTCGGGGTACGTGATCTCGCGACCGATGGATTTCTGCGGGCCGCGCAGCGCGACGGGGCGGTCGTCATGGCCGAGGCTCAGCGCACGCAACTGCATAGCTGTCTTTTCGCCGAAATTCTGGCGGAGCTTTTCCTCTGAGAGCTTCGCCAGATCGCCGACCGTGCGGACATGAAGCAGATGCAACCGGGCTTCCGTCTTCTTGCCGACGCCCCAGATGCGGCTGACGGGCAACGGCCAGAGGAACGCACGGACGCCCGCTTCATCTGGTGGCACTTCGACGAGACCGTCCGGCTTCTCAAGGTCAGAGGCGATCTTCGCAAGGAACTTGTTCGGCGCGATGCCGACAGAAGCGACGAGCTGCGTCTTTTCATGGATGGTCGCCTTGAGTCGCACAGCATAGTCATGTGGCGTTTTCGCGAGACGCCCCATGCCCGTCATGTCGAGGAAGGCTTCGTCGATGGACAGCGGCTCGACGACGGGCGAGAACGCGTGGAAGATCTCGAAGACTTCCTTCGACGCCGCGCTGTAGAGCGGATAGTTGCCGGGGATATAGATGCCCTGCGGACAGAGGCGCTTTGCGCGTTCCATGGGCATGGCCGAGTGGACGCCGTATTTCCGCGCCTCGTACGAGCAGGTCGAGACGACGCCGCGGCCTGACAGGCCGCCGATAATCAGCGGCTGATTCCTGTATTCTGGATGTTCCCGCTGTTCCACAGAAGCAAAAAAGGCGTCCATATCGACGTGGAATACTATTCGTTGCATTGGTTCCACCTTCGCAGATGACAATCGATAAATTTGCTAAGACCTGCCTCCGACACACCCCCTGCCACTTCGTGGCCCTCCCCCCTCGGTGAGGGATACATTTTCAGAATCGCGAACCCTAGAAAATTCAACGATTCGTGGTTCTCTTTTTTTTGCCGTCCCCCCACCGCTGTCCGCGATGCGGGGACGTTTTTTGCGTTAAAGTTGCGT
>JAXGCE010000066.1:0-15129 GCA_034186105.1 Selenomonadaceae bacterium | reverse complement strand
TGCCCGCTCTTTGGATGAGCCGTCTGAGCGCACAGAAGTGTGCGTGAATTGCTTTCGACATTCAGTTCACGCCGATTTTTCAAGGCATACGGGATGTTTTCCGTGTGCGAAGTTTGAGATCACATCAATAATCAATCTTGTGAAAGACGTCGCGGACGTGGACGATGAAGTCGTCGTAGAGCGAGATCTTGATATTTTCGTGGACGTCGGCGCGTTCTTTGGGCTCCATGCGCTCGAGCTCCCATGCCGGGAGGTCTTCGTATGTGTCATCAAAGACGAGCTGTCCGTCCTTCAGGTAATAGACTTCGACGGAGCGCGCGAGCGGCGAGATGATCCAATATTCCTTGACGCCGGCACGCGCGTAGGCCTGCATCTTCTTGCCGCGATCGTATTTCGACGTCGAGGGCGACAGGACTTCGACGACGAGGTCCGGCGCACCGTGGATGCCGTCTTGATGGATGATGTCCTTGTTGCAGACGATCATGGCATCGGGGATGAAATGATTTTTTTCATCGAGGTACACATCGGTGTTGTCGCCGAACGCCTCGCAGGGCTTGTCCAACAAGTAATTGTCGAAAATCCGCGTGAGGTTCCGCGTCACACGGTTGTGATTGATGCGCGGGCACGGCGACATCATGACCGTCTTGCCGTCGATGAGTTCAAGCCGGGGCGGGTCTCGGTATGCTGCTTCCCCCATAGGGATTCCTCCTTTCGTCTCCAGCAGAAAATCTTTTCTTCATTATAGCATGAATGGGAACGAAATGCGCCGAAAGATATTTCCTAGAAATCGGAGTCATGGTATAATAAACGTAGCGTATCGCGCACACACTATGACAGATGCGCAGAAATTTGACTGGATGCAGGGAAGCGCGGCTTCCCAGGAAAGAGGAGTGGTTCCAATCATGAGTTTGAAACTGAAATCCGGGTTTGAGTTTGACTATGACAACCTGTATGGCGAGGGCAAGGTCACGGAGGCAGACCTGAAATCCTACGAGGCCGACCTCAAGAAGGCACACGAGGCCATGAAGGTCATGCGCGAGAAGGGCTTCATCCGCGCGCATCTCTCGAAGGACGGCGAGCCGGAGAAAGTCTTGTTCTCCCAGCTGCCGTACGTCGAGGAAGGCCATCTGAACTCCCCGTCGTCCCTCAAGCACCTGCAGGAACTCACGGATCATGTCAAGGACAACGTTGATGTCGTTGTCTCGCTCGGTATCGGCGGCTCGTACCTCGGCGACAAGGTCATCTTCGACGTGCAGTGCGGCGAGTTCTGGAACGCGATGTCGAAAGAGGAGCGCAACGGCTTCCCGAAAGTCTACTTCTCCGGCAACAACATCGACCCGCAGCGCACGCATGACCTCATCCACCACCTCGAGAAAATGGGCGAGATCGCAAAGTCGCATCAGGGCCGCAAGCTCAAAGTGATGTTGCTCGTCATCTCGAAATCCGGCGGCACGCTCGACACGATGTCGAACTTCCTCGTCATCTATGACGAGCTCGGCAAATGCGCGAACATCGAGCAGGAAGTCGTCGCGGTCACGGATCCGAACATGGAGAACCAGACGCTCCTCAAAAAGCTCGCCATCAAGCACGGCTGGCCGCAGTATGCAGTGCCGGACGGCGTCGGCGGCCGCTTCTCCATTTTCTGCGAAGTCGGCCTCACGCTCGCGGCCTGCGTCGGTTTCGACATCAAAGCCTTCCTCGACGGCGCGAAGGACATGGACAAGGCCTGCCAGAACGAAGACATCTGGCAGAATCCGGCCATGCTGAACGCCGCGCTGAAATTTGCCGCATCCGAAAAACATGGCCGCGACATCGAAGTCATGATGCCGTATGGCGACTACATGCAGTCGATCTCCGAGTGGTACATCCAGCTGCTCGCAGAGTCGCTCGGCAAGCAGTACAACAAGGAAGGCAAGGAAGTCTGCTATGGCCGCACGCCGCTCGTCGCTGTCGGCACGCGCGACATGCATTCCCAGACGCAGCAGCACCAGGGCGGCAAGCTCAACAAGGTCGTGCAGTTCATCCGCGTCGCGAAGTTCCAGAATGACTACGCAATCCCGAACGTCTTCCCGGAGGCGAAGAAGCTCGCAGACATCGCCGGCGTCACGATGAGCCAGGCGCTCGAGACGGCACGCCAGTCCAATGCTGACGCATTGTCGTCGAACCATCGCTACAACGCCTGCTTCACGCTGCCGGAGCTCAACGCCTACCACCTCGGTGAGCTCCTGTACATGCTCGCGATGTCCGTTGCCTACGAAGGCGAGCTCGCCGACGTCGATGCGTTCGACCAGCCGGGCGTCGAGGCCTACAAGAAGATCATGTGGCCGCGCCTCAATGAGCTCAAGAAGGAAATGGACAAGAAATAAGCAACAAATCGTTGCCAAGAAGTCCTCGGGACATGTTCCCGAGGGCTTTTTTATGCCAGCGAGGCGTTCGTTTCCGAGAATTTCCTGCATTTTTTGCAATCGGAAAGCATTTTCCCTCTATTAAATTCTCTCCATCCGATATATAATGGTGAACGGTTCCATTTAGTATCAGCTATTAACAATTTCGGGAGGACCATTCAATATGAAAAAACTCAGCCAGCTTGCTGCGCTTGTCAAGGGCGCCGAAGTCATTGGTGTTGATAAAGAGATCACGAGTATCCAGCATGATTCGCGCAAGGCGGAGGCAGGGACGCTTTTCGTTGCGATCCCAGGCGTACATGTCGATGGGCACACGTTCATCCCGCAGGCCGTGCAGCAGGGCGCTGTCGCCGTGCTGACGACGCGGCGCGATGCCGAGGTGCCCGAGGGTGTTTCGCTCCTCGTCGTGCCGGAACTGCAGAGCGCGCTCGACGCGATGGTGCCGTATTTCCATGATTATCCCGCGCGATCGATGCGCATCATCGGCATCACGGGCACGAATGGCAAGACGACGACAAGCTACATCACGCGTGCGATCCTGCGCCATGCGGGCAAAAAAGTCGGCCTGATCGGCACGATCCAGATCATGATCGAGGACGAGGTGCTGCCGATTCACAACACGACGCCGGACGTCGTCGAGCTCCAGAACACGCTGGCGCTCATGCGAGATAAGGGCATGGATGCTGTCGTCATGGAGGTCTCGTCGCATGCACTCGACCAAAACCGCGTCGCTGGTATCGAGTTCGACACGGCGGTCTTCACGAACCTCACGCAGGATCATCTCGACTACCATAAGACGATGGAAAACTACAAGCTCGCAAAGGCGAAGCTCTTCGAGCATGTCAGCGAGCAGGGAGAGAAGCAGGGCAAGACGGCGGTCGTCAACATCGACGATGCGGCAGGTCAGACGATGCTCGACCATGCATCGTGCGACCATCTGACGTATGGTATCCATGCGGCGGACGCGGCGCTCCGCGCGACGGACATCGACGTGCGCGCGGACGGTGCGCATTTCACGCTGAATCATGAGAGCTTTGGCAAAATGCCGCTTGCGCTTCACATCACAGGCATCTTCAATGTCTACAATGTCATGAGTGCTGTCGGTGCCGCGCTCGCCGAGCACATCGCGCCCGAGCACATCCGTGCCGTGCTCGAGAGCTTCACGGCCGTGCCGGGCCGCTTCGAGCTCGTCAAGGCGGGGCAGGATTTCTCCGTCATCGTCGACTACGCGCATACGCCGGATGGCGTCGAGAACGTGCTGAAAACGGCACGCGAGATCGCGAAGCGCCAGATCATCGCCGTCTTTGGCTGCGGCGGTGACCGCGACCGCACGAAGCGCCCGATCATGGGACGCCTCGCGGCCGAGCTCGCCGACGTCGTCATCGCGACGAGCGACAACCCGCGTTCCGAAGATCCGAACTTCATCCTCAGCGAAGTCGAGGCTGGTGTCAAGGAGAAAATCGGCGACAAGCATCACGAGCTCATTCCTGACCGCCACGAGGCCATCTTCCGCGCCATCGAGCTCGCACAGCCGGACGACATCGTCGTCATCCTCGGCAAAGGCCATGAGGACTACCAGATTTTGAAAGACAAGACGATTCATTTCGATGACCGCGAGCAGGCACGCGCCGCCATCGCACAGAAACTCGGAAAGGAGAACGCATAACCATGCCCTCTTTTGAAGTACGAGATTTCCTCATCGCAACGAAGGCGAAAGCCGCCCATGCCGAGCCCGAGATCCGCGCGTTCACGGACATCGTGACCGACACGCGCAAGATCACGGATGGTGTGCTGTTCCTCGCGCTGAAGGGCGAGCGCTTCAATGGCGAGGATTTCGCGGCCGAGGCCGTGGAAAAAGGCGCGAAAGGCGTCGTCGTAAGCTCTGCGTGCGAAGCGGAAAAATACAGCGCCATCACGGGTGCGGACGTCTTCACGGTGAAAGACACGCTCCAGGCCTACCAGCAGCTCGCGCATGCATGGCGCGAAAAATTCGACATCCCCGTCGTCGCCATCACGGGCTCGAACGGCAAGACGACGACGAAAGACCTGACGGCCGCCGTGCTCTCGGCGCGCGGCCCTGTGCTGAAGACGCAGGCGAATTTCAACAATGAGATCGGCCTGCCGCTGACGCTCTTGGGCCTGAACGGCACCCATACGGCCGCAGTTATCGAGATCGGCATGCGCGGCTTCCACCAAATCGAGGCCATGGCACCGATCGCGGCGCCGTCCATCGGCATCGTCACGAATGTCGGCGAGACACACATGGAGCTTCTCGGCTCGCTCGAGAACATCGCAAAGGCGAAGAGCGAGCTCGTCGAGGCCATCCCCGAGGGCGGCACGGTCATCCTCAATGCCGATAATGAGTATGTCGCGCGCATGCGCTCGAAGGCGAAGAAAGGCGTGCGCGTGCTGACGTTCGGCCTCGACCATCCGGCCAACGTCAAGGGCGAGGGCGTTCGCACGGACGGCAGCGCGACGACATTTGACGTGACGTATGCCGGCGAGACGCATGAATACACGGTCGCCATGGTCGGCCGCCACAACGTCGAAAACGCACTCGCGGCCATCGCCTGCGGCTTCGCCATGGGCGAGACGCCCGCTGAGATCGCGGACGGCCTCACGCATCTCGAAGCGACGAAGATGCGCTTCGAGGTCGAAGATGTCAAGGGCTACCATGTCATCAACGATGCGTACAACGCGAGCCCGATGTCCATGAAGGCCGCGATCAACACATTGTCCGACCTCGAGAAAGGCCGCAAGATCGCCGTGCTCGGTGACATGCTCGAGCTCGGCGCCATCTCCGCCCAGGCTCACCGCGCCGTCGGCCGCGAAGTGGCAGAGCATGGTTTCACGGCGCTCGTCACGCGCGGCGAGATGGGCGAGGAAATCGCAGCTGGCGCAGAAGCGGCAGGCATGAAAGACGTCTACCGCGCGGCCACGCACGAAGAAGCGGCCGATATCCTGCACCGCATCCTCCAGCCCCGCGACGCCGTGCTGTTCAAGGGCTCGCGCGGCATGCAGATGGAAAAAATCATAGAATTACTCTGATAAGGTGGAATCCATGTTACAGCAAGTCATTATGGCCGCTGCCATCGCGGCCGGCTTCGTGCTCATGACGGGGCCGTTCTTCATCCCCGAGCTTCACAAACTGAAGTTCGGACAGAGCATCCGCGAAGAAGGCCCGAAGAGCCATCAGGCGAAGAGCGGCACGCCGACGATGGGCGGCATCATGATCATCTTCGGTATCACGGTCGCGACGCTCGTGGCCGCGCCATGGTCGACGGAGATCATGCTCGCACTTTTTATCATGCTCGGCCATTTCGTGCTCGGCTTCCTCGACGACTACATAAAGGTCGTCAAGAAGCGCAACCTCGGCCTCAAAGCGCGGCAGAAACTCGCGGGCCAGATCCTCATCGCCGTTGTCACGATGTACATCGGCACGCAGGTGCTCGGCATCGACACGGGCATCTGGATCCCCGGGGCAAACATCAATGTCGATCTCGGCTGGCTCTACTATCCGCTCGTGCTGTTCGTGCTCGTCGGCACGTCGAACGCCGTGAACCTCACGGACGGCCTCGACGGCCTCGCCTCGGGCGAGATGGCCATCGCGTCGAGCGCATTCGCCGTTGTCTCCGTGCTCACGGGGCATGAGGGCCTCGCGCTGTTCTGCGTTGCCATCGCGGCGGCCTGCCTTGGCTTTCTGCGCTTCAATGCGCATCCAGCGAAAGTCTTCATGGGCGACACGGGCAGCCTCGCGCTCGGCGGCGCACTCGCGGCCGTCGGTATCCTGACGCATACGGAGCTGCTGCTCATCGTCATCGGCTTTGTCTTTGTCTGCGAGGCGCTCTCCGTCATCATCCAGGTCATCTCGTTCCAGACGACGGGCAAGCGCGTGTTCCGCATGAGCCCGATCCATCATCATTTCGAGCTCGGCGGCTGGTCGGAGTGGAAGGTCGTCACAGTCTTCTGGCTCGTCGGCCTCCTCGCCAGCATCGCGGGCCTGTCGCTGATGCCAGCGTAATTATAGAAGGGAAACGATAAATATGTCATTCACCGCAAAACATATGCTCGTCATCGGCGCGGGCGTCAGCGGGTTCGCGGCGGCTCGCATCGGCTACCAGTTCGGCGCGGCTGTCACGCTTTCCGATGCGAAAGCGGAGCAGGACATCCATGCCGACTTCCAGCCGCTCCGCGATCTCGGCGTCGAGCTCGTCTTCGGCCCGCAGGACGAGAGCCTGCTCGAAGGCAAAGACCTCGTCGTCGTCGCACCGGCCGTGCCCGTGCGCATCCCGCTTGTGCAGGCGGCTTACGAGAAAGGCATCCGCGTCGCGAGCGAAGTCGAGCTTGCGCAAGACCTCGCCAAGTCTCCCATCTACGCGCTGACGGGCACGAATGGCAAGACGACGACGACGACGCTTTTAGGCCGCCTGCTCGCCACGAAATTCGGCAAGGAAAAGACGGGCGTCGGCGGCAACATCGGCATCCCGCTTTCCGAGCAGGCGCTAAAGGTCGGCGAGGGCGGCGCGCTCGCGGCGGAGATCTCGAGCTTCCAGATGGAGGCGACATCGTATTTCCATCCGCATGTCTCGGCCGTGCTGAACGTCACGCCAGACCACATCATCCGCCATGGCACGATGGACGTCTATCAGGCCATGAAGGAGCGCATCTTCGCGCACGAGACGCAGGGCGACTTCGTCGTGCTGAACTATGATGACGAGCGCGTGCGCGGTATGAAAGCGCGCGTGCCCGAAGGCGTCCGCGTCTGCTATTTCAGCCGCACGCAGAACCTCGATGAAGGCATGGTGCTCGATGGCGATATGCTGACGCTGCGCTGGGACGGCCAGACGATCCCGTTCGTCACGGTGGACGAGCTCGGCATCAAGGGCCCGCACAACGTCGAAAACGCGATGGCCGCGATCTGCATGGCCTATTTCGCAGGCTGCGACCCCGAGGCCATGAAGCCGGTGCTCCAGAGCTTCGTCGGCGTCGAGCACCGCATCGAATATTTCGCGAAAGTCGATGGCGTCAAATACTACAACGATTCGAAAGCCACGAATACAGACTCGGCCATCAAGGCGCTCGAGACGTTCGAGCACATCGTGCTGATCGCGGGTGGCGATGACAAGAAGACCGACCTCACGGACTTCATGAAGAAGGTCTGCGAGCGCGTCGATGCGCTGATCCTCATCGGCGACGCCTCGCTGCGCTTCCGCGATGCGGCGGCCGCGGCCGGCTTCCCCGAGGATCAGATCTATGCGGCGGGCTACTCCATGCCACAGGCCGTGCAGTTCGCGCATGCCATCGCCATGGCGGGGCAGGTCGTGCTGCTGTCGCCCGCCTGCGCAAGCTTCGACATGTATCCAGACATGGCGCATCGCGGGCGCGATTTCAAGCGCCTCGTCTGCGCGCTGCCAGGCAAAGTCGAGCTTCCCGAAGATCTCGTCGAGAAGGATGGAGGCCACGCATGAGAATCATCGTTTCGGGCGGCGGCACGGGCGGCCACATCTATCCGGCCATCACGCTTGTACGCACGCTCCAGCAGCGCGTCCCCGACGCGCGGTTCCTCTACGTCGGCACGAAGCGCGGCCTCGAGTCCGACATCATCCCGAAAGAGGGATTGCCATTCGAGACCATCGACCTGCAGGGCTTCGAGCGTCATTTCACGCTCGACAATGTCCGCCGTGCGGCGAAAGCCATGCTCGGCGTCGCGAAAGCGCGCCACGTCGTGAAGCATTTCCACCCTGACGCGGCCATTGGCACGGGCGGCTATGTCTGCGGGCCGATCCTGCTCGCGGCGAGCCTTGCCGGCGTGCCGACGCTCATCCAGGAGCAGAACGTCGTGCCGGGCATCACGAACAAGATCCTCTCGCGCTTCGTCACGAAGATCGCGGCGGGCACGGAGGATGCCGTGAAGCATTTCCCAGCGGAAAAGACGACGTTCACAGGCAACCCGATCCGCCGCGAAGTACTGACGGCGCGCAAGGAAGACGGCCTGAAGGAATACGGCTTTTCGGCCGACAAGCCCGTCGTGCTCGTCTCGGGCGGCAGCCGCGGCGCGCGCTCGCTCAACCGCGCCATGGTCGGCGTGCTCAAAGAAGCGCAGCATCATCCCGAAGTCCAGTTCCTCCACGCGACAGGCAAAGCGGAGTATGAAGTCGAGCTCGAGCGCTTGAAAGATGCGGGCGTCCACCTCGAGGACGCACCGCACATCCAGGTGAAGCCGTATCTCTACGACATGCCGCAGGCCATGGCCATGGCCGACCTCGCGATCTTCCGCGCGGGCGCGACCGGCCTCGCCGAGCTCACGGCGCGCGGCATCCCCGCGATTCTCGTGCCGTATCCCTATGCGGCGGAAAACCATCAGGAACACAATGCGCGTGCCTGCGAAGAAGCGGGTGCCGCGCGCATGATCCTCGACCGCGAACTCACGAGTGAGCGCCTCGGCAGCGTGCTGATGGAGCTCTTCAGCGAAAAGGGAAAACTCGAAAAGATGGCGGCCGCGAGCCGCACCATGGGCCGCCCCGAAGCGGCCGACACCATCGCGCAGATGGTGCTTGACATGCAGAAGAAATGACATGCAGGAAATGAGGAAACCTATCGTGAAAAAATCTTTGAAAGAACTCAAGGGCATCGAGCATGTCCATTTCGTCGGCATCGGCGGCGCCGGCATGAGCCCGCTCGCCAAATGCCTCTGCGAGCTCGGCTATACGGTCACGGGCTCCGATCGTGGCGACTCCGACGTCATCGAAGTGCTGAAACAGCTCGGCGCGCGCGTCACGCTTGGCGGCCAGAAAGCCGAAAACGTGCGCGGTGCCGACGCCATCGTTGTCTCGACGGCCATCCCGTATGACAACCCCGAAGTGCTCGCCGCGCGCGACCTCGGCATCTCGAAGCTCCACCGCTCTGACATCAACGCCGCGCTCGTCAACGAGTACAAAGGCATCGCCGTCGCTGGCTCGCACGGCAAGACGACGACGACATCCATGCTCGGCGTCACGCTCGACGCGGCCGGCGTCAGCCCGACGATCGTCGTCGGCGGCGAAGTGCCCGACCTCGGCACGAATGCGAAAGTCGGCACGGGCGACTACCTCGTCTCCGAAGCCGACGAGAGCGACGGCACGTTCCTGAAGCTCCATCCGTACATCGCCGTCGTCACGAACGTCGAAGACGACCACATGGACCACTACGGCACGATGGAGAACATCATCAAGGCGTTCCGCCAGTTCATCGAGAACACGAAAGAACAGGACGGCTATGCCGTGCTCTGCTTCGAGAACAAGAATCTGCGCGACATCGCGAAGACCATCGACCGCAAATACTACTCCTATGCCATCGACGAGGCCGCCGACTATCAGGCAAAAGACATCCGCCCCGCCGGCAAGGGCATCCAGTTCGACGTCGTGCATGGCGCCGAGAAGCTCGGCCATGTCACGCTGAACATCCCGGGCCGCCACAACGTGCTCGACGCTATGGCCTGCATCGTCACAGGCCTCTCCATCGGCGTGCCGTTTGAAAAGATGGCCTCGGGCCTCGCCGCATTCCATGGCGCGAAGCGCCGCTTCCAGACGAAAGGCCACGAGCAGGGCGTCTGGGTCGTCGACGACTACGCGCATCATCCGACCGAGATCGCCGCGACGCTCAAGGCCGCAAAAGAGACGAGTCCGAAGCGCCTCATCTGCGCGTTCCAGCCGCACCGCTACTCGCGCACGCAGCTGCTGCATGAAGAATTTGGCAAAGCATTCGTCGATGCCGACATCCTCGTGCTGACGGACGTCTATGCAGCCGGCGAAGCGCCAATCCCAGGCATCAGCGGCGAGACGATCAAGCAGGAAGTCGAGCTCCAGACGGGCGCGCACGTCATCTACATCCCGAAGCGCGAAGACGTGGCAGCAAAGCTCAAAGAACTCGCACAAGACGGCGACCTCGTCATGACCATGGGCGCCGGCGACATCTACAAGACGAGCGAAGAACTCGTGGAACTGCTGAAGAAATAAGAGGAATAAAATATGAAAAACGATAAGATCGTTGTCGTCATGGGCGGCACGTCCACCGAAGCGTCCATTTCCCGCCAGACGGGCACGGCCATTCTGAACGCCCTGAAATCCAAGAACTACAACGCCGTGCCGATGGAGCTCCATCCCGAGACGTTTGCGGAAGAGATCCGCAAAGAAGCCCCGGCCATCGTCTTCAATGCCCTCCATGGCAAATTTGGCGAAGATGGCCTGATCCAGGGCACGCTCGACATGCTCGGTATCCCGTACACGGGCTCCGGCGTGCTCGCCGCTGCCATCACGATGGACAAGGCCGCGTCAAAGCGCGTCTTCGTCGCCGAAGGCATCTCGACACCGCGCTCGCATACGTACCATGCCTTTGAAATGAAGCGCGATCTCGCCGCTGAGATCGAGCAGGAATTCGGCCTGCCCGTTGTCGTCAAGGCTGCATCGCAGGGCTCGTCCATCGGCGTCTACATCGTCGAACAGAGCGCCGACCTCCAGAAAGCGCTGAAGGACGCGTTCGAGTACAACGACGAAGTCCTCGTCGAGCAGTTCATCCAAGGCCGCGAGCTCACCGTCGCCGTCTGGGGCAACGAAGAAGAGAAGCAGGCGTTCCCGATCATCGAGATCACAACGGAGTCCGGCCGCTACGACTACGACAGCAAATACACGAAAGGTGCATCGCACCACATCATCCCGATGCCCGTCTCGGCCGAAAAGACGAAGGAGATCCAGGACCTCGCAGTGAAGACGTTCACGGCTTGCGGCTGCAAGGGCGTTGCGCGCGTCGACATGATGCTCGGCGAAGATGAGACGCCGTACGTCATCGAAGTCAACTCCGTCCCCGGCATGACGGAACTCTCCCTCGTCCCCGACGCCGGGCGCGCTATGGGTGTCGAGTTCCCCGAACTCTGCGAGAAGATCTTGGAAATGGCGGGATATAAAAAATAATAGCGTGTTATGGAAAGCCTATCTAAAACAAAAGCCCCCCTCCCAGAGGGGGGAGTGCCACGTGAGTGGCAGGGGGTGTGTCGAAGGTAGGCTCGTGCAATCCGCATGAATCGTTCTGCGAAGGAGCTGAGTCCCATGCCCGACAATCCCATCCCCCCGCGCGCGACCCGTCGCAGCCCCCGCCGCATATTGAAGGGCGGCGGCTTCCTCGCCGTCATCGCGGCCGTCATGGTGCTCCTCGTCTACTCTCCGATCTTCACGCTGCAGCACATCGCCCTTGACGGCGCGAGCTACCTCAAGGATGACGACATCATGGCGATTGCCGACATCCATCGCGGCGAGCCGCTGTTTTCTTTGAAGACCGACGAAGTCGCAAAGCGTCTCGAGCAGGACCTGCGTATCGAGGACGCGCAAGTGCGCCGCGTGCTGCCCGCGACGCTCGCCGTCCACATCACGGAGCGGCGGCCGCTCGCGACGATCGCGACATCGTACGGTTATGCCGACGTCGACCGCACGGGCAAAGTCCTCGCTGTCCACAAGAGCCTCGCGAGTATGCAGATTCCGCTAATCACGGGTTTTAACTTGCACGAAAAATACGTCGGCGATGACGTCCCAGATGAATCGTTGCAGTCCATCCTCTATTTTCTCGGTCAGTTGCCAGAAGGATCCATGGGGCAGATTTCCGAAATCGCCATGCTGCGGCCTGACTATGTTGTCGCGTATACGACCGGTTCCGTTCAGATCCGACTCGGCGCACTTGACCGCCTCGACGAAAAAGCAAAACTCACGAAAGGCTTCCTCGAAGACCTCAAAGCGAGCCCGTATACCATCGAATACGTCGATTTCAGCTATACGAGCCCATTCATCAAGCTCAAGGATGAGTTCAAGAAGCCCAAAGAAACCGATGAAATCACCGAATAACGTTCACAAGGAGAACACGAAATCCCTATGCATCACATCCGTAAAGGCAGCTGGTCCATCGCCCTCGTCTGCGTCCTCCTCGGCTTCATGATTGCCGTCCAGTTCAAGACGACGAGCAGCCGTGACACGTCCGTCTCGCTCCAGCGCGTCGAAGACCTCTCTGCGCGCCTCGCTGAGACGGAAAAAGAGCGCGACCAGCTCAAGGAGTCGCTGCGCGCTGCGCAGGAAGAGGGCGGCAGCGTGACAGACGAGACCGTCCGCATGCGCGCCGGCCTCACGGCGCTTGCTGGCCCCGGCGTCATCGTGCGCCTCGACGACAGCAGCGTCAAGGCAAAAAAAGGTGAGGACCCGAACCTCTACCTCATCCACGATGACGACCTTTTGAAAGTCATCAATGAGCTCCGCGCCGCTGGTGCCGAGGCCATTTCCATCAATGGCCAACGCCTGATTGGTACGTCCGAGATCCGCTGCGCCGGGCCGACGCTCTCTGTCAACAACGTGCGTTCTGCGCCGCCATACGAAGTCCGCGCCATCGGCGACCGTGCCTCGCTCGAGCAGTCGCTCAAGATGCGCGGCGGCGTCGCTGAGACGCTCTCCGTTTGGGGCATCGAGCTCGAGATCGAATCGTCAGATGACGTCTACATTCCGCCATACGAAGGTACACTCACGTACACGCATGCCCATGAGACGGAAAAGAAGGAGGCCGCGAAATGATCCTGCCCATCCTCGGCCTCATCCTCGGCCTTGCGCTCGGTTTCCTTTCCCCCGTGCTCGTGCCGTTCGCGTTCGCGAAATACTTTTCTGTTGCCATCCTCGCGGCGCTCGACGCCGTTTTTGGTGGTTTGCGCGCTGCCGTCAACGAGAAATTCGATAACGAAGTCTTCATCAGCGGCTTCTTCTCGAATGCTCTCATGGCCGCGTTCCTCGTCTTTCTTGGCGACAAACTCGGCATTGATCTCTACTATGTCGCACTCCTCGCATTCGGTTTCCGCATCTTCAAAAACCTCGCACTCCTGCGCAGATGGGCGCTCAAGAAGCATAAACCAGAATAAAAATTTATGAAAACTATGGAATTGTAAGCGGTTCCATGATAAAATTGATAAGGTATATGCTAGGCAAGAACGAGATTTGAAATAGATTGCTTGAAATAGAGTCATGGGGGTTTCTATCGTGTTTGAATTGGATGATAACGTAGTTGATCAGTTTGCAAAGATCAAAGTCATCGGCGTCGGCGGCGGCGGCAGCAACGCCGTCAACCGCATGATTTCTCTCGGCCTGCAGGGCGTCGAATTCATCGCGGTCAATACGGATGCACAGGCACTCCTGCACGCGATGGCGCCGAAGCGCATGCAGATCGGCGAAAAGCTCACGCGCGGTCTCGGTGCCGGTGCGCGCCCGGAGATCGGCGAAAAGGCGGCACAGGAAAGCCGTGACGACATCCTCGAAGCTCTGCGTGGCTCCGACATGGTCTTCGTGACAGCTGGTATGGGCGGTGGTACAGGTACTGGTGCCGCTCCTGTCGTGGCGGAGTGCGCCCGCGAACTCGGTGCATTGACCGTCGGCGTTGTCACGAAGCCGTTTTCCTTTGAAGGCCCAATGCGTCGCAAGCGTGCCGAGGCTGGCATTGAGGCGCTCAAAAAACACGTCGATACCATCATCACGATCCCGAACGATCGCCTGCTTCAGGTCGTCGACAAGCGCACGTCCATCATGCAGGCGTTCAGCATCGCCGATGATGTACTGCGCCAGGGCGTCAAGGGCATCTCTGACCTCATTGCCGTGCCGGGCCTCATCAACCTTGACTTCGCCGACGTGCGCTCCATCATGACGAATGCCGGTTCCGCCCTCATGGGCATCGGCGAAGCTTCAGGGGAGAATGCTGCCGTCGACGCTGCACAGGCAGCTGTCAACTCGCCGCTTCTCGAAACGAAACTCGATGGTGCACGCGGTATCCTGCTGAACATCACGGGCTCAGCAGAAAATCTCACAATGTACGAAGTCGGCGAGGCATCGACGACGATTTCTGATGCAGCGCACTCCGATGCGAATATCATTTTTGGTGCCTGCATCGACGACACGCTCGGCGATACCGTGCGCGTTACCGTCATCGCGACAGGCTTTGACGAGCCCGAGACGATCGGCGTCCAGCGTCCGGCGCAGAAGCCTGCCCAGGGCGCTCCACAGCAGCCGTCTGCCCAGGCACCAGCGTACCAGTCCCATTTCCAGACACCGCAACAACCCGCAGCACAGCCGGCACCACAGGCCCCCGTGCCCCCGCAGCAGCCAGCAGCTCCGAAGGGACTCGACCTTCCCGACATCCCGGTCTGGATGCGGAGAAAATAAAGCTTGACAATATGCGCTCCGGCGTGTATAATACATCATGTTCTTGCAACGCAAGACATGGGTAGGTGCCCGAGTGGTTAAAGGGAACAGACTGTAAATCTGTCATCTTCGGATTACGATGGTTCGAATCCATCCCTGCCCACCATCGGCGGCATAGCTCAGTTGGCTAGAGCATGCGGTTCATACCCGCAGTGTCCGGAGTTCAAATCTCTGTGCCGCCACCATGAAAGATCAGCCGCCACGCGAAAGCGTGGCGGCTTTTGTATATAAGCAGCGAGCCAGCTTTGAAGGAACGTAGCGGCGCACAAAACTGTGCGATCAAATTTTTTACAAAAGGTGTTGACATTGAGGCTGAAAGCGTGTAATATAATGCAAGTCGGCGGCAGACAGCGAGAGCACAGCACCGCGGACAACGATGAAACCCATGAAGCGCCAGTTGCTTCAAAAAGAAATTCAAAATTCTTCTTGACAAAGCAAACGCGCTGAGGTATCATATAGAAGCTGATTCACGAAAG
>JAXGCE010000065.1:0-7003 GCA_034186105.1 Selenomonadaceae bacterium | reverse complement strand
CCTTGGCAACATTTTTTTTGCAAACTAAAAGGGGCTGCTACACGTTGTTGATACGTGCAACAGCCCCTCCTTCTCTATAGAGGTAGAAAGCGTATGTTGTCTGATGAGGGTTATTTGACGTTCATGATGCCGAGGGCATAGCAGATGATGCCGACAGCGAACAGGCCGAAGATGATCCAGATGGCGTTGACCTTACGCTTCATGAGCGACATGCAGGCGAACGTCATCAGGAGAGGAACGAGGCCCGGCATGAGCTGGTCGAGGATCGTCTGTACCGTCGTGACGACCGTCTCGCCTTTCGCGTTCGTGATCGTCGAGACGACGACCGGGATGTTGACGCTTGTCCACTTGTTGACGAGGGCGCCCATGACGAAGAGGCCGAGGATGGAAGCACCTTCCGTGATCTTCTGGAGCTTGTTGCCGGCCACATCCTGCACGATGTCCGTGCCCTTCGTGTAGCCGTACTTGATGCCGTAGTAGCGGACCCAGAGGCGGATCGCATTAAAGAGGACGAAGAAGATGATCGGGCCGAGGATGCTGCCGGAGAGAGCGAACGAAGCGCCGAGGGCCGCCGTGATCGGACGGAGCGTGCCCCAGAAAATCGGGTCGCCGACGCCAGCCAGAGGACCCATCATGCCGACTTTGATGCCGTTGATGACGCCATCAGGGATGTCAGCACCATTGGCGCGCTTCTCTTCGAGTGCCGCCGTGATGCCGATGATCGGAGCCGTGACGAACGGCTGCGTGTTGTAGAACTCGAGGTGGCGCTTCATGGCCTTCTTGAGTTCCTCGCCTTCATAAAGACGGCGCAGGATCGGCACCATGCCGAATGCATATCCGAGAGCCTGCATGCGTTCCATGTTCCAAGAGCCCTGCAGGAAGTTCGAGCGGATGAACGCCCAGAAAAAATCGCTTTGCGTCAGTTTCTTTTCCATGATGTTATACCTCCTGCCACTTAGTCGAGTTCGTCATCGAGATCGTCGTCAGCTTCCGAGGAGCCGCCCGTAGCAGCCGGTGCTGCAGCGACAGCTGCATATTTCGGGTTCAGCTGGACATAGACGATCGCGCAAACAAGGCCGATGACGCCGAGAGCAACGAGGTTGAACGTCGTGAAAGCGGCGACAACGAAGCCGAGGAAGAAGAACGGCATGAGGTATTTCGCGCCCATCATGTTGATGACCATTGCATAACCTACGACGACGATGAAGCCGCCAGCGACCTGGAGGCCGCCCGTGATGACCGGCGGGATGGCATCGAGCATGGCCTGCACAGCGCCTGTGCCGATGTACATAGCAACGAGCGTCGACGGGACGGAGACGCGGAGCGCCTGGATACCGAGAGCGCCGAGATGGCAGAGGTCGATGCCGCGGAGCTCGCCCTTTTCTGCATAGCCGTCAGCCCAATGCTGGAACACGACCGTCAGCGTACGACAGAGGATCGTGAGCACCTGGCCAGCTGCTGCGAGCGGCATCGCGATCGCGATACCAGCGGCGATGTCCTGATGGCCGGCGATGACGAGGATCGTGGAGATGACGGACGCAAGCGCCGCATCCGGTGCCATGGCTGCGCCGATGTTCATCCAGCCGAGTGCGATCATTTCGAGCGTACCACCGATGATGATGCCGGTTGTCATATCACCAAGAATAAGACCCGTGACCGTGCAGGCGATGAGCGGACGATGCGTCTGCAGCTCATCAAGCACGGAGCCCATGCCGGCGACAGCCGACACGATAAAGATGAGGATGATTTGGATACCGCTAAGTTCCATGATGTTTCCCTCCAATAAAAACTTTTACCTGAAAACCCCCATGCGGACGGCCGGGGCCCTCCGGCCTGCCCGCTTTCTTTATGGCCTGCTCGTTATGCTTTCTTGAGCAGTTCCATCATATCCTGTTTCTTGTCCGTATCAACTTTGCGAACTTCGAGCTCGATGCCCTTGTCGTGGAGCTTGTTGAATGCATCGATGTCTTCCTGATCGACGGAAACGGCGCTCGAAACCTGCTTCTTGCCCTCGTGGAAGCTCATGCCGCCGATGTTGACGCTCTTGATATCCACGCCATGCTCGACGAGATAGAGGACGGAAGCCGGCTTCGTGAACAGCAGCAGGCAGCGCTCGTTCTCGTACTTCGGGTTGTTGTAGACGCGGATCGCCTTGTCGAGCGTGACGACGTGGCTCTTCATGCCGGCCGGTGCGACCTGCTTCAGCAGCGTTGCGCGGATCTTGTCGTTTGCGACTTCGTCGTCGCAGACGATGATGCGCTGGCAGTTCGTAGCCTTCGACCAGACCGTAGCGACCTGGCCATGGATCAGGCGGTCATCAATGCGTGCTAATACGATGTTCATTACAAATCATCCTCCTCATCTTCTGCAATCTGGCTGGAATGGAACGTCTGCGTGCCGTTCTTGCCAGCTTCGACTGCTTTTGCCATCAGCGTCTGGATGTCCGAGCCGTCATCGATGAGCTGTGCGCTCGTCATCTCGATGAGCATCGGCAGGTTCACGCCCGTCACGATGCCGTACTTGTCATTCGTCATGACGAGACGGCACGCTGCGTTGTACGGGCTGCCGCCGAACAGGTCGTTGAGGAACAGCACGCCGCCATCGCAGTCAAGTTCTTTGATGGCTGCTTCGTACTTCTTCACGACGTCATCAGGGCCTTCGCCCGGCACGAGCGTGACAGCGCGGACATTCTTCTGCTCGCCGCAGATCATCTCGCAGGACTTCAAGAGTTCCTTTGCGAAAAGACCATGCGTACCAACGATAATACCAAACATGTTCGCTTGCCCTCCTTCTAGGGTTCTCTTTGATGATTACGCCTTTATATATTGCAAGACGCGTGCCAACTTTGTGTATCAACAAAATTTCTTTTCTGAAACTTGTCTGGAAGCGCGAAATTCGTTGCACATTTCGCAAAGTTTTTTCCCATGCAACACGGACACGATACAGAAAACTATCTACCTGATACACTTCCACTCGAAAATGATACGGAAATTTTCTGAAAATGCGTTACAATAGAAAATAAAAGATACACTGATACCGTGTTCCATTGCATCAGTGTATCTTTGTTCTCTCGTATTCGATTCTCGATTTAAATCATTTTCGCCATAAAATAGAGCTCATCTTCGGAAAATTGCAGTTTCAATGCATCCTCGAAGATCTTGACAGCCTTTTGTATCGCTGCAAGTTTTTGTGTATCAACATCTTTTTTACTATCTTCATAACGAAGCGGTGTTCTTGTTACGGCGCGTTCGAGCGCACAACCGCAATGCACAATGATACGGATGCGGATCGGATTCGAGAACGCTTTGCCGAGTTCCTGCTCGAGCACGCGGTCAAATTCCATGAGGCTGTCCATGATCTTCGCTGGATTGAGGTACGTCAGGAACTTCGTCAACGATTCTTCGCAGAGATGGCGCACGACGATGCTCTTCTGCCCCTCCTCGACGCGCTGCGCCGCGCGCTGGCGGCGGATGGCCTTGCTGCCGCGCACGATCTCGACGAGGCGGTTCTCGCCAGCCCCGCCGACGAATTCCTCGATGGGGATGAACGGGATCGGGAGGTCGGGCTTCTTCATGCCGACGGTCGCGCGGACGGCGTACTCGTTTTCGAGCTCCTTGATGTGGTCTTCGAGGCCGACGAGGCCGACGGGCAACACGGCGACGTTTTTGCCCGTGTCTTTCAGCACGGCTTCGACAAGCGCCTTGAGCTTGACGGCCGCGCCTTTGCCCGTCGAGCAGATCGTCACGACGGCCTCCTGCCGCCCGTCCTCCGTGAAGCTGCCGCCCGCTTCTTCGGAATCGACAGCCTCATAGCCGCGGAAGCTCCGCAGCGACTCATAGATGCTTTCGAGATCCATACCTGCGATGTCGGCTTTGCGCATGGCTTCGAGAATCAGCGGCGTCGAAACCATGTCGAGCGTGCGCACGGGGATGCGCAGCGTCTCGTGGATCTCAGCGCCAAGATTCACGAGCGAACCCATGTCCGCGAGGATCAGCACGCCCTGGCGGCAGTTCATGCCGCGCAACATCGCGAGCACATTCTTGCCGATTTCCTGCGGGTCTTTCTCCAGCGGCATGTCGACAGGGATCAAGTTCGTATCCCGCGTGTTAAAAAGCTTCTGCGCCACTTCGACCATCGAGCTCGCCGTCGACGCACCATGCATCGCGACGAGGATGATGACTTTCTCTTCGAGGTCATCATCCTCGGCCGACTCCAAGAGCAGCGCGATGTACTCGACCTCCGTCGGCGGCACGGTCACATGATAGTGATGTTCGATGCGCGCCTTGATCTCGAGCGCGACTTGATAGTATAGGGAATCCTGCTCGATGGCACCCGCGATCTCTGAATACGGGATGACTTCTTTGTCCTTTAGCCGCTTCAGGAATGCGGAAAGATGCAGGCTAAATGCATAGAGGAAGCGGTCGCGGTAGCTGCGGTTCAGCCGTTTTTGCACGTAGAGCGAAATCTGCTCGGAAAAATCGACGAGCGGCTCGTCAACGATCTTCAGCAGGCGGTCGCGCGTCGAGAGTGCGATGCTGTCGCGCTTGTCGTAGAGCTGGCGAATGTAGACATTGACGTCCGTCGCGACGATCTGCTTGATGAGGTCGTCGCTGATGCCCTCACCCTTGAGGAGTTCGACCTTGTCTTCGACGACGCGGTAGAGGTTGAACGCCTGCTGATCCTGCGCGCTCTCGCCCGTGCGCAGGCGGCGGCGCCCCGGCGGCTCGACAACGAGCGGCTCCGCGAGGTACTTCGTGAGCTCCGTCAGCGCCTGGCGGTTCGCCGAGAGCGTCAGCAGGCCATTTTTGACCGCCTGTGGCAACATGCGGAAATCGACTTCGATGTATTCGGGATTATCGATGCCGTTGAGGAACGCCTGCGCGCAGAGCAGCTTGATGTTGCTCTTGAGTTGGCCGACGTTGCCCGTGCCGATGCTGCCGATCAGGCTCTTGACAGCCTCGACGCTGATGCGAATCGGTTTCTTGACACGCTGTGCCTCGTCTGTGAACAGCATCTTGATGATGTCGAGCTTTTCGCCGAGCGAGCGCGATGCAAGCGTCGGGATCGCGATGATGTTTGGGATGCGGCGCACGAACGTCTTCGTCAGTGCCGACTTCGGGTCTTCCGTCGTCGCGCCGATGATCAGCACTTTCGCCTTGCGCGAGCGCGTCGTCTCGCCGAGGCGGTTGTACGTGCCCGTGTCCATGAAATAAAAGATCATCTCCTGCCCTTCGGGTGGCAGGCGGTGGATCTCATCGAGGAACAACACACCGCCGTCCGCCTCCTCGACAAGGCCAGCTTTCGCCTGATCCGCGCCCGTGAACGCGCCTTTGATATGGCCGAAGATATGCGATAGCAGCAGCTGCGGGTTGTTGTAGTAGTCGGCGCAGTTAAACGTCACGAACGGCGCGTCGTCCGCAAAGCGCCCCATCGTCTTGCCATAGGAAAACATCAGATGCGCGAACAGCGTCTTGCCGACGCCCGTCTGGCCAACGATCAATGTGTGCAATCCATCCGGCGGATAGAGAATCGCGGCCTTCGCCTGCTCGACCTGACGCTTGAGGCTGCGGTGCGCGCCAATCAGCGCGTCGAACGGTTCGACGTCCTTCTTCTCCTCCGCGACCTCGCCTTGGCACGCCGCGAAGCTGTCGTAGACGACAGGCCCTGCCGGCAGCACAATGCCATAGAGATGCTCGAGCGCCTCGCGGTCAAAATAATGCACGGGCCGTCCGCCAAACTTCACGATGCGTTCTTGGCGCACAAGCTCATTGAGCTCCTTCGAGACATTGTTTCGGAGAATCCCCAATGCATCGGCAATCTCCTGCGCATCGAGTCCCTCACGCTCCGCGAGCGTTTCTTTCGTAAAGCCCGCCGACTGCTCCTGGATGAACTCATAGATTCGGTCGATCCGTTTCATGCCATCGTCCTCCTCACGATCTGATACACTATGCACATATTATAGCAGTGTATCAAGAAAAAAGAAATGGACATAGAAAAACCCTCTCCTGAGGGAGAGGGTTTTTCCTGCTAGCAATTCGCCAAGCGAACTGGCGGGAATTACTGGAGAAGGCTGAGGACAGAGCTGCTGCTCTGGTTCGCCTGTGCGAGCATGGACTGAGCGGCCTGCATGAGAGCGTTGTTCTTCGTGTATTCCGTCATTTCTTTTGCCATGTCGGCATCGCGGATCGTCGACTCGGAAGCCTGGACGTTCTCGGAAGCCGTCGTCAAGTTGCTTGCCGTGTAGGACAGGCGGCTCTGGACGGAACCGATCGTCGTCTGCTGGTCGAGGGCTTTCTGGACGGCGTTGTCGAGGACGTTGACCGCTGCATTTGCCTGCACCTGCGTGCCGATCTGGATCGTCTCGCCCTTCGAGCTCTGGAGGCCGAGTGCCTCAGCACGCATATCCGTCAGGCCGACGCGGATGCTCTGGTTTGCCTTCGTGCCCACCTGCAGGTTGATGGCGTTATCATCGGACTTGTTCTGTGCGCGGATGGACTCCGTGAAGTTGTCGAGGACCGCGTTTGCGCTCTTCTGGACCTGGCCCTTCGTGTTCGTGACGGAGAACGTCAGACCGGAAATCTGGCCAGCGACAGCGCCCTCTTTCGCATGAATCGTGATGGCATTGCCCTTATCTGCCGTGCCGACCGTGTCGCCAGCGACATCGGAACCGATCGTGGAGCCGGAATCGATCTTTGCGTCATCGAGGTCGCCCGAGCACTTAACGAGGTCGGAGAGCTTGTCGGAGCCATGGACGGAGAACGTCGACGTTTTACCTTCCTTGACGACCGACATCGTGATCGTGTCGGAAGCCTGGATGTTCAGGCTGTTGCCGTTGTGATCCGTCATAGCGGAGAACACCGTAGCAGACGTCGTGTCCTTGCCAAGGCTCTCGTTCGTCAGCGCCGTCGTCGTTGCCGTGACCTTGCTGTTGTGCGAGCCATCAACGAGGTACTTGCCGTTGTACGTGACGTTCGCGTTGTCGTTGATCTGGTCGATGCTCTGG
>JAXGCE010000064.1:0-135440 GCA_034186105.1 Selenomonadaceae bacterium | reverse complement strand
CCCGCATGCCCAGAGCGGCATGCTTGCCGGTTTCATTTCTCTGAAAACCTGCGGTACCATTTCTGCGGACTCGCGGTTTCATTTCTCCGGCAGGGGCGGTACACTACCGCCGTAATATCCAGCGTATCACTATACTGGAAATCAGTCATATCAAAATATGAATAATCATTTTGAAGAATCAAAAATGTTATTGACACGAATCTATGCTCTCATAAATGAATGGCTTCGTGCAATATATAAAGAAGAGCCGTCCAAACAAAATCAAGAAAATGTTAAAAGGTATCTGATGTACTCTTCAAAGCTTGCGAAACTTAACTAACCAAATCGGAGGAGCTTAACGCACCTCCGATTTTTCTTCTACTAATATATGTTCAAAGCTGCCCCTTGGCAAAAGCATCCGCGTTTCGCTCCTCCGCCGAATCCCGATCATAGTCCACGAATTTCACCTTTTTCACGACGTTTCCCTCATAGATATGGCCGAGCTCGTGGAAGATGGAGAACCAGAACGATTCCTGCGACTCGCGCAACGTCACAGCCATCGCATAGCTGCCGTTCGCACGCTTCGAGATATAGCCATGAACCGGCGCGCCCTCAAAGCTCTGAACGACAGAGAACTGGATGCCGTATTTCTTCATCGTTTCCCGTATTTCCCCGATTTCCCGCTGCTGATTTTCCATGCGTGAATGCATGATTTCTCTCAGTTCCTTCAATAATGAGACGACATCATCTCTTCTAAACTCCATATCGAGGGGTTCACCCTCCCAGCTTTTTTGGCAGATACGCAGCCATGCCCCCATGACATAAGGATTGGCCTTCGCTTCATCTGACATCCGAAACGCTCCCTGCGTCCCGACATCTTTCAAATTCACGAGCGAACTCACACGCAGGATTTTCCGCAACGACAAAATCCTCGCGTCTTCCGTCTGATCGGTCGGAAGCTCACCAGCATCCGCGAAGTACGCGACGACCTCCCGCAGATCGTCTTTTGCAACGCGTTTCTCTTCTTCCGTGATATTGTGGCACTCATCGTATTCCTGACGCTCGGCATCATAGTTCGCCTGCAAGTTGATCCAGAATGACATTGGTACGTCGAAGACGTACTCCAACCGTTTCGCCAGTTTTGCCGAGATCGGCTTTTTGCCGCGAATGACGCTATTGATGTACGCCTTTGTGAACCCCGTGCTCGCCGCGAGTTCCGCCTGCGTCATGTCGCGGTCATTGAGCACGTCCTCGATGGTCTCCCCGGGCAAAATCAAAAGCTCAGGAGAGATACCAGTTGTCTTTTCCGCCATGATAATCACTCACCCCTTCGATTTCGGCTGCTTCACAGATCATAATGGTATCGGGCTCTACATCCACCAGTTCGATGATGAGCCTCACGTTCGCCGAAACTCGGATGGAATATCTGGGGCGCTTGTACCCCTTCAGCAGTTCCGGCCGCCCCAAGCGCAATCGCAGGAAATCCTCGAAGCAATTCGCCGCACGCAAATGATCCACATGCTTTTTCACGCTCCGCGTCAATTCGAGGCCAATCTTCTTGCGCATCTTGGTGTAATCTGTGAAATATTTCTCAATTCTCTGATTCGCGTATGTAATCTTCAGCTGCTTCGCCACCCTTCAGGAGAAATCAACCTTACGGTTGATTTCTCCTTTATTGTACCACCCATTCCGCTTTTTATCAACCAGATGCTCGCATCGGACGAAATTCGCCAAATTTCGTCGGTCGAAATACACCAGATGCTCGCATCAAAAAAGAAACGCGTCTATTCCCTATACCTGAGAGCCCCCAAAATTATATACTAGAACTGTCGAGAGCTTCAGTCGAGATCAGCCGATGAGCCGCATCGGCACCGTCCTCATGAAGCTCCATCTCACACGATGATAATCGCTATGCCCTGCCTTGCAAGGAAGCGACCTCATCATCTCGTACAAGAAAGGTTTTGATTATCATGTGGAAACCGACACAAGGTAAGACGCAGCCGCTCAATACGGAAGGGATTCGTGTCTTCACGCAAACAGAAAAGAATCTTCCGATGTTGCCGGAAGGGGCTCCAAGCCCTAATTGGAGGCCACGCACTCCACAAGAATACGCGGACGAAGGATACATCCTGATTTCTGTTGAGAATGCTACAAGGTATCCCAACGCGCTCATCAGGAAAGGCCATCGCAATGGTCGCACCTTCGAGGAAGAAGGGCTCAAAGAAAACAACGGTTGTGTTTATGTTGCGACGAAAAAGGGAGATATGAAGTTAACCGACTTTGTCGTCCGCGTCGAAAGCATCAAGCACAAGCATACGCAAAGCGGTGTCTATGACTGCCTGGTTCTCCTGCTGCAAAAAGGCAACAAGTCACTTCCTTATGAAGTGAAAAAAGAAGGTTATCGTTCACTCGCCAAAGCATTGCGGCAAGATCATCCTGAGTTCAAGATTTTCCCGCAAGTCGACAAATGTCAATCTTACTTCGAATCGTATCTGGCGCGCATCTACGACGAGGCCATCAAAAAGGATCTGCCCGAAACAGATAGTTATGATTATGCGGGATGGCAAATGCTTTCCAATGGACAGATGTATTTCTTCTCTGGATTGGACGAAGAATGCACCGCATCATTGGCATTAGTTCCGATTGACGAAGCCAACGTCGATGTCACGAGCGCTGTAAGATGGCTTTTCCACCTCGTAGAGCTTGGAGAACCACAAGCCATGTGGCCTATCTTCCTCTACAAATTCACAGGCGTCTTGGCCAAGCCTTTCTCGGATACCTGGAATCGCATAAACTTTGTCTTGAACATCTGTGGACCAACGGGGACAGGCAAGACAACCATCTCCCGCCCGATGTACGGTGATTTCGATCCAGATCTTCAGATCATCAGCTTCAGAGCCAGCGCTGCTGGTGCCGATCATTTCATCGAATCAAAATACGATGCTGTGACCGTGCTGGACGATCTGTCAAACGCCATGGAAAAGAAAAGCCGTGAGCTGTTCGAGCACGTACTTCGCCAGTTCGGCGATTCCAACGGACGTGTAATGGCTTCTTCTGACGGTGGAGTCAAACGCATTTCCATGCGCGGTGGTATTGTGATAACGTCTGAATCGTTGCTAGAAGGAATCCGTCAGTCATCTGAACTCCGTTTGCTGGTCGTACCAATAACGAAAACGAGTTTTTCGACAGAGTTATGCCAAACCCTGACTGCAGATGCCGTACGGCGCAAACGGAAGCCGAAGGGATGTTACTCACAAATGGATATTGCGATGACGGCCTTCATCCGATACGTTAGCTATCACTATGAGGAAATCGTTGACGGCATCAGCCTTGAAACAACACCTGCCACCGATGTACACTTCCGTCGATTGCAAAACGTCTATGCGCTGTTGCTCCATATCGGAAGCATCGTATACGATTTTGGTGCTGCCTATAGTGCTCTCACTTGCACGAAAGAAGAATTCATGCAAAAGCTCCAATTCTTCCTCACTCAGGTGATTCAGTACAACGATGTCCTCGGCCTGCAAGCTGATCCTGCCACGTTGTTCCTCAAGATGATTGTTTCAGCAATCAAGCAGAATCTCTTACCGATTGCACTTGAGAAAGATGACTTTGCGAAGCGGATGAACGCTTTCATCGGCTACTTTGAAAGCGAACACGATGGCAGGAAGCTCAAAATAGATCCCGATCGGACCTACGAGTGGATGCGTCATCGTTGCAGAGGTATCGGATTGCAATTTTCCACAACTCCGCACGAGCTTCAAAAAAAGCTTCTCGACGCCGGTTTCTCCGAAGGGTATCAACAAAAGAATCACGCAAGCAAGGCGCTGAAGCAAGTCACAATAAACGGAAACAAATTATCGTTATTGGTGCTTCGTTGGGACGTCGTTCTTGCCGCAACAGAAACGGCATAATGTAATCAGGAGGTTCATCATCATGTACGATCACAAGTTCAACAACGGCTACGGTCTCATTACGCTGAACGACATCTGTGTCTGCCACAGCTACGATAACTTGCGTGATGTCTTACAGCAGGTCGAACACGAGCCTTTTTGCGAGGTCTTCTCTGCCCCGACCTTTGAGGAGGCCAGTATCATTATGCAACAAAGGTATCCGCAGCAATTTTTTCGTTTTGGAATCTATCAGCAGTATGCCCCACTCGCACTCGCTGCCGGTAACAGTGACTACTGGTTTAGGCGGAATGATTCCGAGCACATTTCGTTTTTCGACAACTCGCTCCCTATGCTCGCCACCTCAATGCCTGATGCCGCCAATAATTCGGTCAGCACATACGGCTACGGCTTTCCTTCCCAAGCATATCGTGCATTTTGGGGCATTTCCTTCGCTCAGGGCTTTGCGGTTCACAGCAATGAAAATTATCTCCTAAGTCTCTTGGCCTCTACGGAATATCTCTACACCCATGCAGTGAAATGTTCAACAGAGCAAGCTGCTGCAAAAACAGCGGTCTTCGAATATACATCGCGCTTCTACCGCCGCTACCAATCAATCTGCATCAACCTGCCGCCATATTATTTGCAAGACGGCCAATGCATCAAAAACGAAAATTTTGAAGCGAACGAGGCAGGAAGAAGCGAAAACGAGACATGGCAAAAGCTCCGTGGGTTCGGGCTCTGGTAAGTTCGGATGCAACGGATATATATCATCATCATGGAGGTGCATGAACATGGACACGAAAAAGTTCTACAAAGTCAAGCAAGTGGCTTCGATGCTCGGGGTCAGCAAGTCGCTGATCTACAACTTGATCTATAGCGAAAAGCTCCAGTGCAAACGCATCGGCAGGCGGATTCTTATCCCTGAAGATGCCCTGCGGAAGCTGATAGCTGCTTGATATGATTCCAAGGCCGGGACGAACATCATTCTTCGTCTCGGTCGTTCTTTTATCGAAAGGAGAACACGATGGGAAAACGCAATTCTGGCGAAGGTTCGTTCTACCACGAGGAAGCTCGGAATATCTGGGTATACGAATACTCGTATCACGATGTAGACGGACGGAGACGCCGCAAGAAATTCGCAGGCAAGACGAAACGCATTGCGATGCAGAAGGCAAAGTCGTTCAGCGAAGAACTAGAGCGCAGCAAGCAACCAAAAGTAGAAGTCATTACCGTCGCAGATTGGCTGCATGAGTGCATGATGACGATGGTGAAGCCGCGTATCCGCGCGCGTACTTATGAAAAGTACGTCAGCAGCCTCAAAAACTACGTTCTTCCAGCATTCGGCGATATGCCGCTCGCCGATCTCACCACGGAAGCCCTCCAGCGCCATTTTAACGGGCTTCTCGTCCACGGTGGGATAAAAGGGACGGGCATCTCTTCCTCGACGGTCAGAGCCGCCCGCAGATACCTTTCCATGTGCTTGGAAGAAGCCGTACGAGCTGGAAAGTTAGAACGTAACCCCGCCAAGATGACGAGGCCGCCCAAACTGACGAAAAAAGAAATCATCGTATTGACGAAAGATGAGGTAGATCGCCTCATCAACGCCGCCTTGGAAATCGACCATCCTTACATGGGACGGATGATGTCGGAGCTGATTGCCCTAACAGCTCATACAGGATTGCGTCAAGGAGAGGTCTTCGGCCTCCGCTGGGAGGACATCGACCTCGAACAAGCAGCACTGCACGTTCGTCGTTCCTTGGCTCATGTCGTCGGCAAGGGGGCTGTCTTCCAAGCGCCAAAGACGATGAAAAGCCGACGTACCGTTGCCCTGATGGCGAAAGACGTAGAACAACTGCGTTCCTATCAGGTATGGCAGAAAGAATACGCCGACGGCCTCGGCAATATGTTTCATTGGCAAGACCTGGTCTTCACCAGCCCATTTGGTGATCCGCTCAGTCCGACGAACTTCGCCCGCCGCTATTTCCATCCGCTGCTGAAAAAATGCAAGATTCGAGAGGGCTTCACCTTCCACGGGCTGCGTCATACCCACGCAACCCTGCTCTTGCAGCAAGGCGTGAACCCCAAGGTAGTACAGGAACGTCTCGGTCATAGCTCGATCAAGGTCACGATGGACACCTATAGCCATGTGCTTCCCGATATGCAACGACCTGCCGTAGACGCACTCAACAAAATTTTCAAAGAGCGTTTCGCCTTGTATGGAGATATGGCCTCGTAACCTTTAGGCAATGCAATGGTCTTCCGTTATCGGGAGACCATTTTTTTGCTCTTGCAGTATCCCGTATCGTAGAAATCCCATAAATTCAATCGCCGCTAGAAGACGCAGCCCGCCGTAATTCAATAAGTTCATACTGTAAGTGATATTTTTATCACTATTCACTTTACTATTCGCAGAATCAATATGATATAATAGATATTAAGAATGAATTACATTCATCTACCATCCATGTTCAATAGAGCACGAAAGCCGTTAGGCAATGATTCACGAGTAAAGCAAGAAAGGGTGTTTTTCATGAGAAGATTACTGGTTTTACTTTTCTCCGTATTTTTCGCATGGATATGGATGACTTCTGCATCGCCGTCAATGACCCATGCGATGGGCTATCATGCAACTTCTTATTGGTGTAATAATACGAATTATCCGCTGGTTGCCATGCGCATGGGAGTTGACCATTACGACGACCTCTCTTCTGCCTATATTGCACAACATTGGTCTGATGAATGGTCTGACTATAAACTTTGCGTCTGCAATATTGTGGTCGTTAAGCGAGATACTAATAAGGCGGTAGCGACAGATCTGGCGCGTGTGCTCATCGAAGAATCCGAGGATGGCCCCAGCTTTTATGCGGAACAGGACGGTCAATGGGTATTGCTTCGTAACTACGGTTACATGGAAGCATATTACAATACTGGATGGGTTTTGATGCATTATTTCAACGGGTTACCTATCTAAAAATCTCGAACATGATTATTACCCATCCACGTAAGAAATCACTCGCTTCACTGTATATTTTCCGCAAAAAAATTTTTCATTGACCCACTTATTGACCCACTAGACGAAAAAAGGCCTCCGGGGAACCCCCGGAGGCCTTGATTTTACTGGTGCGTCAGGGGGGGCTCGAACCCTCGACCCACGGCTTAGAAGGCCGTTGCTCTATCCAACTGAGCTACTGACGCAGATGGTCGGGATGACAGGATTCGAACCTGCGACATCCTGCTCCCAAAGCAGGCGCGCTACCAAACTGCGCTACATCCCGGTGTTTTCAGGAAAAACCCGTTAGTCACAAAGGATATTATACACATCCGCGTGTGCTCTGTCAAGCTTTGTCCTCATCCGCCATTTGTCGCCGAATCATTTCCTGCATGAGCTCGATGGCTCCTTTCCCCATGCCGGTTTCACGTGCCACGTCTTCTACCGACCATCCAGAAAGAAGTAATGTGCGAACGCGGGCTGCGCTGTTAACGCTTTCTGGTTCTTCTTCTTCGGTCTCATCAGCGGACTCGACGATGTCTGATGCCTCTGTAGCTGTTTCCCATGCTTCTTTCTGCTCTTCCGAGGGCACCGAAGCAGCCACGACAGGCGTATCTGGCATCGACTCATCTGCTTCATCGCTTGCAACAAAATCATCACGAGTGGATTTCGTTTCAGATAAGGTCTCAGGCGTAGCCGCATGCACCTGTGCCTGTTCGGAAAGCTTTTGTGCCTGGCTCCGTCCCTGCATGGTCTGGAGCGTATCGGCAGCCGCCTGAACGGCTTCTGACGTCGGAACATAGACAGGGGCAGCATCTCCCTGGCGTGCCTCGTCACGAGCGATCGAGCGTTCGAGGACGCTCGTGAAGTCTTGCACGTCAACGCGTTCAATTGGTGCTGTATTCTGCTGTGCCACAGGCAGGACCTGCCGCATGGCAGTAGCTCCTGCCGCTGCAGCACGAAGTTCCCCGAGGAGCTGCGATGCCAGTTGCTGTTCGCGTCTGGCATCCTGTTCTGCGGCACGAAGTTCATCGATTTCCTTGTCGATGGTTTGCGAAAGCGTGTGAAGCTCTGTGAGCTGCGCATCGAGGCTATCCGATCTACGGTCACTTTCGGCGATAAGCGCCTCCAGTCGTTCGACATGCCCTCCCATGCGCTTCACGATTTCCTTGCCCGAACGTTCAAGTTCTCGCTTCAGCTGTTCCGTCGAACGTACCATGTCTTCCTGTGCTTCTTGCGCCTTTTGTGGCGCTACTTTGCGGCGTGCCATATACTTTGCCAAAAACACAAGACCAGCGCCGACCAGGATGAGAAGCGCCATAAAATAGGTCATCAAAGGAAATCAGTCTCCTGTCAAAGTGAAATATCGAGATGGTGCCCGCGCGTTGGATCGACAGCGAATTCTTCTGTCTCACCACCCTGTGCGTCATCGTCTCCTTGCTTTCCATGGTGCGAAGAGCCTTCATAGGCTCCTTGACCATGGCGGTTGGGATCGTCTTTGATACGGCCATCCTCAGGAGTATCTTTTTCGCGCACCTGCGTTTCCTTGAGTTTGGCATCCTTCTTCTCGCGAACTGCTTCGAAGTCCTGCTGCAAAGCTGCGGCCTGATTGAGATTCTGCTGCACCTGCGCGGCGTCCGAGACACGCGGCACGACCATTTGCATGCTCATTGGCGTGACATCCATGACCATCCATCCCTTTCTTTAAAACACCTGCGCCCACAAGCGTTTTAATACGGTCCGATCGTGACCTCGTCTGCGTCATCGACATAGAGCGTACAACCGCGAACTTCCGATTGGAAGTTCCGCAGGATTGAGTTCACCGTGACACTAACGCCCGGATAGAGGATGTCGGAGATCCGGATCTTGCCGCCCTCCATTTTCGAAAGCTCTTCCTGCATCTTCTTGAGTTCGGTCTCTGTCCGCTTGATCTTGCCAGCGAGGGGAAACTGCGAACGCGTGAGTGCATTGATTTGATCGACGCGATTTGGCGGGAGCATACTGATATCGATTTTCGAGAATGTGTTGAGGACGTTTGTGATCTGCTCGAGGCGTTGTTTGTCTTCTTTGAACTCGCGGCAGGCTTTCTGATACTTCTGCTGGAGCGCTGGATTGACACCGACGACGAGACGTGTCGCCACATACGCCTGATTGCCGACACTTTTGGCACGGATTTCTTCACCGGCTGCGATGTAGCCACCCGTGATGAGACCGCGCCCACCCTCAATGATGACTTTTCGCCCCGCCTTGAGCGTCGAGTGCAACACGACATCGGAAATGTAAATGTCGCGCGCGGCCTCAATAAGGCCATTTTCGACAAAAGCTGCGCGCACATCTTCATGCGCCGTAATCTTGCCGCGCCCCTGCCCTGTGATGCCGCCAGAAACGAAGACATTCCGCCCCTCGACTTCGGCACCAGCAATACCGCCTGCGACCTGGATATCTCCTGTTGCTTTCACAATGAATCCAGCTTCAACACCACCGGAGATCTCAACACTGCCGACGAAGTCGATATTGCCAGTACCGACGCCGACATCGCCGGAGATTTTGAGATGCGGGTCGATGGAGATGCGTTTGCCTTCTTCGACGATCTGCCCGTCAATCTTGGCATAGAGCTTGTCATCATCGCGGATCTCCGTATTCTTTCCGGCGTTCAGCGGAACAGGACGGCCATTTTTCGTTGGGATGGCCTTGCCGAACACATTCGTGCCTTGCTGGCCCTGTGTCTGCGGCACACGCACTGCAAGCAGTTGCCCCGCATGTGCCAAGACAAAGAGATTCATATCCTTGTAGTCGACGCGATCGTAATCGACCATCTTTGGCTTTCCCTTGTGCGAGAGGTCGTATTTCTTGTCGATGTATGCGTCTTTGCCAGGAACTGGAGCCGTGCCCTTCGCTGCCACAAAGGGTTCGAGCGATTTCGATCCCTTTTCGATGGCGGAATCACTGATGCCATATGTGACGCCCTTGTCCTTGAGTGCGTCTTTGATCATCTTGGGCGTTGGCACACGTGTTCCCTTCATGATGTCGAAGTGGACGGTCACTTCCAGCTTGTCCGAGCTGATGTCGACACTCATGCCAGCAAAATCTGCTTCATCCGCTGGTGTCGGTTTCTTGGGAAGCCCCGCATCGATATCCGCCTGTTCTTCTTCGGATGGGAGCCTGTAGTTTTCCGAGAGTTTCACCGGCACGCCATCTGATGTGCGCACCGTCTTGGCAAGCGTCAGGATGTCATAATCGTTGACGCCGTAGTCATGCAAGATCTGCCGCATATCGGAAAGTTCGTAAAGAATCGTGCTCTCTGCCGTCGGGTAAACGGTCAGAAATACACCTTCCGGCTTAAATTCGAAGAGGTAGCCGGCTTCCTGGCCGCCGACCCTGGCTTCCTTCGTTCCTTCTTCTCCCATGTCCCGGACCCCCTCATCCGTTTTATAGCAAGGCCGCCTTCATACGCGCGAGGGAACCTCGCAAGCGAAAGACCGCCTTCGTATGGAGCTGGGAGATACGCGCCTCCGTGAGATGGAGGATGTTCGCGATCTCTTTCAGCGTGAGTTCGTCATTATAATAGAGTGCAACAACGATGCGTTCTTTCTCCGGCAACTTGTCTATGGCTTTTGCAAGCGTCGCGCGGAGTTCCTCCGCCTCGAGGCGAGCGGAAGGACTTGCCGCATCCTGCTCTGGCATCTCCGTCGCGAGATAGTCATCGAGCGGAACAACTGTCGCCATACTGAGCTGTCCCTGAAGCGAACGATATTCCTTGTCGTTCATCCCCATGGCCTGCTGGAGTTCTTCTTCCGTCGGCTCGCGACCAAGTTCTGTCGTGAGTCGTCCAATGGCATCGCTAAACTTTCGAATGCGCTGTCGTGCCGCTACGGGCATCCAGTCTTTGGCACGCAGATAATCGAGCATGGCCCCGCGGATTCGAACGCAAGCATACGTCTCGAATTTGATCTGACGCTGAGGATCATAGCGCTCGACAGCATCGAGCAAACCAAAGAAACCGCTCGAAAGAAGATCATCGCGATCTACATAGGGTGGCAGGCTGATAGCGAGGCGTCCGGCAACGAGGCGCACAAGGGACAGATAATGCTCTGTGAGCTCGTTGCGTTCTTCCTTGCCACGCGTCTGCCAGTAGGACTTCCAAAGACCCGCGACGTCTGTCGCCACGTCTTCCGTACCGGAGGCTCCTTCCGTGTCCATGCGCGTTCACCTCCCCGTCTCTGCGCTCAGGATGCCCGACCTTCTTCCGTCGTATCCATATGTTGAAGGCCGTCGGCTGCCAGCGGTTCAAAACCGCCAAAGTCCGCCTCTTCCGCAACGTCCTGCTCTTCCAGCGGGACATCACTCTCCTCCGTCGCCTCTCCGGCACCGGTAGCATCTTCCACATCAGCTTCGATGTCTTCGTCCGATGCCGCCTCGGCTTCTGCTTCTGCGGCCATGACTGCAAACTCCTCATCTGTCAACTCTGCTTCTTCTGCTTCCAGTGCTGCGTCCTCTTCTTCGATGATCTTGAGTTTCTTGTCGATATCGACAAGCCCTTTCGCCTCAAGGACAAAGAGAAGGATCCAAACGCCAGCGCATGTCACGAGGAGTGCACAGAACATGCGGATGAATGCCGTTGAAATCCGAGCACCGCCAAAGATGCCTGCTAAGAGAACGATCATCGCGCCGATGACCGCAAATACGAGAGCCATACCGATCTTGAACATCAGATTTCTTTTTCTCCCTTGTCGATGGTCTTGACCTTGTACATGCCCGTCTCGAGGTTGATAGAGACCGTGCGGCCATAGGTGCCGCCCGTATCCTCAGCGAGGATTTTGATGCCAAGCTGATTGAGCATCTTCTTCGCAGCCTCGGCATTGCGCGCACCAACGCGCATGATGTCTGTCGCATTTGCAAATGCAAACATCTGCGCACCACCGGCCATCTTTGCAACGAGACGGCTTTTCACGGCGCCGAGCGCAAGCACGTCCTTAAGCATGAGCGGCAACCCCGTATCCGCGAATTTCGCTGGGTTATCTGAAGGACGCGCCTGCGTGCTGTCGGGCAGCATGATATGCAGGAGTCCGCCAACCTTTGTCTGCGGATCGTAGAGGGAGATGCCGATGCAGGAGCCAAGTCCATAACTTATGATGGTAGCTGGGCTACGGCCGACCTTATAATCAGCCATCCCAACCCTGATTAGTTCGGCCATTTCATTCAACTCCTACTGCTTTGATCAAGGTCTCGAGCGAACCCGGGTCCGGCACGAGGAAGAAATGACCATTAATGCCATCATCCTCGGCGAGGAACTCCGTTTCCATGACGAGTGCCTGGTCGCCCATCTGCCCGAGCTGAACGAGCACGACGTTCAGGATGGCACCTGCCATATCCATCGCAAGGGCTGGAATCGAAGGCAGCATGGAAATCTGCGTGAACGTGTAGAACGCGTTAAGATACGCGCCCGAAAGGATGTTGCCAATCTCCATGAGAGCGGACTCATCCATGTAGTCGAGTTTTTCCGTCTCGCCGTGCTTCTTCCCCATCAGCGTATCCACGAGATAGAAAGCACTCTTCTGCGGCAAGAGGAAGAGGATGTTTCCAGGTGCCTTGCCATAGACACGCAGGAAAATGCCGACGACAATGGCATCCGGGCCGCCGACGAGATCCGGCACCTGATCGAGCGGAACCATCGAAACACGCGGCACGTTCATGTCGATGCGGCGATTGATGATCTGCGAAAGCGCCGTCGCCGAATTGCCAGCGCCGATGTTGCCGATCTCGCGCAGCGCATCGAGCTGAGCCGGCGATAATTTGATTTCATCAGACATAGAATGGATTCTCCTCACCTATAGACGCGGTTTATTTCCCCTCCTGGGGGAGGCCGATGATCTCTTCGAGATTGAGCATGATGATGAGGCGGCCGTCGATATTTCCGATGCCACTCAGGAACTTCGTGAGATCCTTGCCATTGATGGCTTTCTTCGGATCGAGCGGTTTCGCCGTGAGCGTGAGGACTTCCGTGACAGCATCGACGAGCATGCCGACGTGGAGATCTCCCACTGTGACGGTCACGATGCGCGTATCATCAGTATACGGCGTCTCCTCAAGTCCGAGACGTTGCTTGAGGTCGATGACCGGCAGCACGCTGCCGCGCAGGTTGATAACGCCCTTGATGAAATCCTGGGCAAACGGCACGCGCGTGATATCCGTGAGGTTGCGGATCTCCTGGACGTTCAGGATGCTGACGCCGTATTCCTCGTTGCGGAGTTTGAAAGCGACGACCTGCAGGTTTTCCTCGGCCGCGACATTGTTTTCGTTGTTAGCCATGTTCGATTACCTCCCCATTACTGCATCATCGTGGCGACATCAAGGATGAGTGCGACACGGCCGTCGCCGAGGACGGTTGCGCCGGAGAACATCTTGAGTCCGGTGAACAGGCTGCCGAGCGTCTTGATGACGATTTCCTGCTGGCCGATGAGGCTGTCGACGACGATGCCGGCCTTGGCGTCGCCCGTGTGGACAACGACGACGAACGTCTCGTCCGAATCCTTGACATGCGGAACCTGGAGCATCTTCTCCATACGGATGATCGGGATGATCTCGCCGCGCAGGACGATGACTTCCTTGTTCTGGACGGTCTTGATCTCTTCCGGCTGGATATTGATCGTGCTGTCGATGGAGCCGAGCGGGATGGCGTACATCTCTTCCTGCACGCGCACGAGCATTGCCTGGATAATGGCGAGGGTCAACGGGAGCTTGATCTTGAAGACGGAGCCTTCATCGATCTTTGTCTCGACATCGACGTGACCGGACAGCGCTTCGATCTTGCTGCGCACGACGTCCATACCGACGCCGCGGCCTGAAATATCGGAGATGTGGTCTGCCGTGGAGAAGCCTGGCGCGAAAATGATGCGGACGGCATCGGCATCATCCATCTTGTCGGCTTCTTCCTGCGTGAGCATGCCTTTTTCGATCGCCTTGTTCTTGATCTTCGTCGCATCGATGCCGGCACCATCGTCCGTGACCATGATGACGACATTGTTGCCTTCATGGCGCGCGATGAGTCCGACTTCGCCCTGACGAGGCTTGCCTTTCTTCTCGCGGACATCCGGTTCCTCGACGCCATGGTCGCAGGAGTTACGAAGAAGATGCATGATCGGGTCGCCGATCTCGTCGATAACGGTACGGTCGAGTTCTGTTTCCTCGCCTTCGATCGTCAGGTTGATTTCCTTGTTAAGCTCTTTTGCGATATCGCGAACCATGCGCGGAAAGCGGTTGAACACGGAGCTCACCGGAACCATGCGCACCTTCATGACGATGTTCTGCAGGTCGGTCGTGACGCGATCCATTTGCTCGAGCGTCTCCGTGAGGTCTGCGAGGCGGTGCGTCTGGCCGATCTGCTCAAGACGAACTTTGTTGATGACGAGCTCGCCCATGAGGTTCATGAGGTTATCGAGTTTTTCGATGTCGACGCGGACGGACTGGCTGTGATGGACTTTCTGTTTCGCAGCAGGTGCTGCAGGCTTCTTTGCCGGGGGTGCAGCCTTTTTCGCTGGTGCCGGAGCTGCTGCCGCAGGTGCTGCAGGGGCAGGCGCTGCCGCTGGTTTCGGCTCTTCCTTCTTCTCGTCGAGCTTCACGACGTTTGTCTCGACTTTCGAGATTTCAGAAATGGAATTGATGGCCTCTTGGACACCTTTTTCTTCCTGCGACGTGACGACGATGACATCGAAGCTCTTGTCGAATTTCTCTTGTTCAAGGTCTTCCGAACTCGGAACGGATTTCACGACATCGCCAATTTCATCAAGCGCATTCATGACCATGTAGGAACGCGCAGACTTCAAGAGGCATGTATCGGCGAGCGTGATGCGCGCATGGATGGCCTGGAGCCCCTGCGCTGTCGCCTGCTTGATGACGTCTTTGTCGACGTCAGAAAGCTCGATGGAGATGCCAGCAGATGCAGCCGGAGCAGCACCACCTGCAGCCGGAGCAGCAGCCGCCGGAGCTGCTGCTGCCGCCTGATCCGGCTTCGAGATGGAGCTGAGCTTCTTGACGAGGTCGGAGACATCGACGACGTCTTCGGCTTCGCCGTTGCCGACGCTGTCGATCATCTGACCGAGCGAGTCAACGCATTTAAACAGCGTGTCGATGATATCCTCATTCAGATCGAGCTGATCTTTGCGGATGAGGTCGAGGACATCTTCCATTTCATGCGTGAGCTCTGCGATCTTGTTGTAGCCCATCGTCGCGGACATGCCTTTCAGCGTGTGCGCGTTGCGGAAGATCTCGTTGACGACTGACGTGTCCTGCATATTGTCCTCGAGGCTCAGGAGGCCATCGTTCAGAGACTGCAGATGCTCGTGCGACTCATCGAGGAACATGTCCATGTACTGATTCGTATCCATATTTGTACTCCCCCTAATTCCCTTTATTTCTCGACCGCGGCCACGATCGCCCTCGCAATGTCGGTGACAGGCCGTACCTCGTCGGCGAGGCCGGCATCGACAACGGACTTCGGCATGCCGTAGACGACGGAAGTGCTTTCATCCTGGGCGATGGAATAACCGCCCTGTGCTTTGATCTTCTTCATGCCCTCCGTGCCATCACAGCCCATCCCCGTCATGATGACAGCTACGAGCTTCTTGCCGACAGGTGCGACGGAATCGTAGAGCACATTCACCGCTGGCCGATGATTGCCAACGGGCGGATCTTGGCTCAGAACGATCTTCCGCTTACTGCCTTCGGACGTCACGCGCATGTGATAGTTGCCTGGTGCGATATAGACGTGACCGGGCTCGATGATGTCCCCGTTCTCAGCTTCCTTGACGGAAACTTTTGACAGGGAATCGAGACGATTCGCGAGGGACTTCGTAAACCCTGGCGGCATATGCTGAACAACAACAACACCGCAGGGAAGATCTCCAGGAAGCCTTGTGATGACGCTCTGCAGTGCCTGAGGGCCGCCCGTCGACGTGCCGATGGCGACGAGCTTGTCGCTCCCAGCCCCCGATGCCTTGATGGCAGGCGCTGCAGCGGATGGCTGCGCATGCGGCACGAGTGTCTGACGCCGTTTCTGAAGGAGCGGATTCTCCCGATGCCCGAAAGGATTCGATTTCTTTTCCTCGGCTTCTGGCTTCGCGCCGAAAGGATTGCGCCGCGTAGGGAGCTCGACATGCCGCATACGCGGCGGCTCTCCTTTTTCGGCTTCTTTCTCCTTGGCGCGACGATCTTTTTCCGCAAGTTCGGCTGCGCGCGTGCCTTTCATCGCACGCTTGACATTCGCTTTGGCCGCCGCGCGACACTTCGCGAGGATATCTTCCTCGATCGTGTCGATGCGCGAGATGGATCCGCCTGCTTTGCTGATAAAGTCAATGGCACCGAGCGACAGCGCCCGGATCGTTTCATCTGTCCCTTCCTTCGTGAGGCTCGAGAGCATCACGACAGGCATGGGCGCGATCTCCATGATGACGGCCAGTGCATTGAGACCGTCCATGACTGGCATCTGCACATCCATCGTTAAGAGATCTGGATGGTATTTCTTGACCTTTTCGATGGCATCGCGGCCGTTGATGGCCGTACCCACGACCTCAAAATCCGACTGGGCTTTGAAGAGGTCGGTCAAGACTTTCCGCATAAATGCGGAATCGTCAGCGATGAGGATTCGGATCATCCTGCTCCCCCCTTAGAGCGTTACAAAGTTCCATTGATGCCCTTGGCAATGGCCTTGCGCTGCACGGAGAAGAGATACCGCACGATCTGATTCATCGTACGGCGCTCGATGTGCTCAAGCAGTGCGCCGACATGGTAGAGGGCGTGCTCGTCGTCGAGCTGTACTTTCTGACAACGCGCGACCCGGCCCATGACTTCCAAGGTTCCGACTTCGGGGATATCGAAGATCTCGAGTGCCATCTGGCTGTCGATCTTGACGGGTTTCGGCAGCACGAGCGCAACGCCGTTCCCAGAAAGATCGAGCGTACGCGTCTCGATGGGATCGCTGATCGTACCGTCATCACCGACGAGGCGTGCGCGGACGCGGAGGTCAACGCGCACGCGGACGAATTCGCGGTTCTGGTGGCGTTCGACCGTCTCCGGACGCGTGATGATCCAGACGGGGATGCGGCCATCCCGCTTCTCACTGCCGATATACGTCGAAAAAAAGCGATAGCGGCACTGATCGCCAACGGCGAGCGCATAGATGCGAGCGCCCTTTCGCGGGATGATCGGCACGCGCTGCTTGTTCACAGGCAGGGCGGCAATGATCTGCTCCTTCGTCATGTCCTCGATGCGGCTCGCGTAGCGGTTGTCATCATTGTCGACGAAGAACTCGATCCGCTGGCCGATCTTCAATACTGTCCCTGCTTTTATTATTTCGCCTGCCATAGAAAAGTTCCTCCATGTTTAACGTGAAAAATGGAAAATCCTCTGCAAAAATCCTCGCCAGCCGCGATCGACACGCGGCGAAGCACCGTAGAGAACCCCCTGCGCCATCGCACGGATGCAACGCGCGGCAATCGTATTGGGAGCGATGACGACGAAAGGGGTCTGCCGCCGAACCGCCCGCATGACGTTCGTATCTTCATAGACATAGCCGAGACATCCGACGTCGAGATTCAAGAAGCGTCCTGCTGTTTGCTGGAGCTTTGCCGTGACTTCGCGGCTTTCGTGTTCATCGTAGATGCGATTGATGACAAGCTGGAGATTCGGCTGCTCTGCATAGCGACTATATGCCTTCATGACAGCATAGGCGTCCGTCAGCGACGTTGGTTCCGGCGTCGTGACGAGCAACACTTCATCCGATGCGAGGATGAAATCCATGACATTCTTTCCGAGGCCTGCGCCGGTATCGATCAAGATGATATCTGCAAGCGCGCCGACACTCGCAAGCTTCGAGAGCAGGATCTTGCGTTTCGCGTCATCAAGCGTCTGTGCTTTCTCGATTCCCGAGCCTCCAGGGATGAAATCAACGCCATACGGCCCATGGACGAGAACATCAGAGAGCTCCATGTCGTCTTCTAGGAGATTCAATAAATATTTTTTTGAGGAAGCCCCGAGCACAATATCGACGTTTGCCATGCCGAGATCGGCGTCAAGAATCAGAACACGGCTGCCCGCCGCGCGCAAGGCGATGGCAAGATTGACAGTGAAATTTGTCTTGCCGACGCCACCTTTGCCACTCGTCACGGCGATGACACGCGCATTTGTCGACAAACGTCTGGGGATCGGCTTTGGCGCGTGCGGAGCCGGAGGCTGCTCATGCACTGGAGTCTGTGCGGGATGCTGTTCAACGAGCTTTCGTAAACGTTCGGCCTGATCCATAATCATTCCCTCAACAGAAGGTCTGCAAGTGCATCCGGCGTTGCTGGGACAATGTCATCTGGGACACTCTGCCCGTTCGCGAGAAACGCTAGCTGGATCTCCTTCTCATACAGGAGATTGGGAATGAGCCCCACACTCGCTGTCTCATCTGTCTTTGTAAAGATGATGTGATCCGGCTCGCAGACAGAAAACTTCTCAAGAATGTCAGCAGCATCGCGGTTCTTCGTTGTCGCACTCATGACGAGATAGCGCTCGATGCGCGAATGCACCGAGAGAAAGTCGCAGAGCTCCTTCATCTGATACTCATTATGTTGACTTCGACCAGCTGTGTCAATGAGAATCAGATCTTTTTTGCGGAATTTATGAATCGCTGTCTTAAGCTCTTGCGGCGTATAGACGATTTCCAGCGGCAGACCAATGATATCCGAATACGTCTTGAGCTGCTCCACAGCTGAGATACGATACGTGTCCGCCGTGATGAGCGCTGCATCGATGCCCTGCTCGAGTACAAAACGCGCCGCAATTTTCGCGAGTGTCGTTGTCTTGCCGACGCCCGTCGCACCGATCAGCGCGATGATTTTCGGCCCACGGCTCTTTTTCTCCATATCAATACCGGCAGAGAAATTCAACTTGTCCGCCAGATACCCGGAAAGTGCCGCATGCGCTTCCTCTGTCAAGCTGTCGCGGACGGTATCACCTGCTGCCACGGTTGCCGCCAGATCGTGCAGGATCTCATCATTGACTTCCTGCTCTTGGAGCGCTTCCTGCAACGTACGCACGCCTTTCGGCTGATCTTTCACCATCACTTGCGCGAGGAGCGTTTTCATCTGTGCGAGCTCTTCCTGAAGTTCCCGGATCTTGTCCTGCTCTTCTTTCATCTCTTCGTCTCCTGCACGTTTTTCTTCTTCGGATGGTACTTCTGACGTTGGATCATCGTTGGATGCGGTAGCCTCAGCCTTCTCCGGCATGGCATCGGAAGCATCTTTTGTTTCGACCGGGGGCTCCGGTTCATTGACATGGGTGGTATTGGGACTAGCTGGGACATTCGTATTGGCCGAAGCAACTTGATCTGCCTTGATGATATGAGGATTCGCAAGTGCTGCTTCCGTCTGTTTCGAAAGCGCGTCAATGAGGGCATCAAAGCGCGCTTGCGCTGCTGCCCGCTCCTCTGGCGTCTTAGACGCTGGCTGTACATTCCCCGGCTGCGAGCTCAGACTGGAGATCGCCGCTTGACCGCTCTGATACGTGTGAAGCCCCCGACTCTGACGTGCCGTTGTCACAGGGGGGATTTCCTGACTCTCTGGCTCGGTGACAACATCGATGCGATGTTTCCGCTTGGGCGGCGTTTTTTTCTTTGGTGGTTCTGGTGTCTCTTCGATGGCCGCCGTCACCTCGACGACCTCACGGGCATTGAACCCGAGGATGCCACCCTCCCGGTATTTCTTCGTATGAAGAATGACTGCATCCGCACCAAGATCTGCTTTGACCTGCTGCATGGCATCCTTCATCGTTTCGCCCTTATATACTTTGATCTGCAATTAGATCTTCACCACCCCTAAGATCTGGATTTCAACACTCTGCTCGATTTCCGCCTGCGAAAGGACGATGATGCCAGGCACGCTGCGCTCGACGAGTTTGCGGAAATACAGGCGAACGGCCGGGCTCGTGAGCACAATCGGCTGATAGCCCATATTCGTAAGCTTTTGGAGCTCTGCATCGAGCGATGTGACAAGGCGTTTCATCGAGTCAGGATCGAGGCTGACATACGAACCGTGATCCGTGCGCTGCACACCACCTGCGATGCGGTTCTCGAGTGCCGCATCAAGCGTGACGCAGGGGAGCTGCCCATTCTGCACATTCGCCTGCGTGATCTGGCGTGCCATCGCATGACGCACGTACTCTGTGAGGATCTCTGTATCCTTCGTCGCGCGCGCATAATCCGACAGTACTTCGAAAATCGTCTCCATATCGCGAATCGAGATGCGTTCGGCCAAGAGATTCTGCAAGACCTTCTGCACTTCGCCGACCGTGAGCAAGTCGGGGACGACTTCCTTGACAAGCGTTTCGTTCGTCTTCTTGAGGTTGTCGACGAGGTTCTGCGCCTCCTGGCGACCGAGGATCTCGGACGCATGGCTCTTGATGACCTCTGTGAGATGCGTCGCGAGCACGGAGACCGCATCGACGACCGTGTAGCCGTTGAGCTCTGCCTGTTCACGTTCGCTGTCAGGGATCCAAAGGGCTGGCAGGCCGAACGCTGGCTCTGTCGTCTCGATGCCTGGTACTTCCTCAAAGACGGTACCAGAATTCATGGCGAGGTAATGGTCGAGCATGAGCTCACCCTTCGCGATCTCGACGCCCTTGAGCTTGATGATATAGGCGTTCGGCTTGATCTGGATATTGTCGCGGATACGGATCGTCGGCACGACAAGACCGAGCTCGAGTGCGCACTGACGACGGATCATGACGATACGATCGAGGAGATCGCCGCCCTGTCCTGTATCGACGAGTGGAATGAGGCTGTAGCCGATCTCAAGTTCCATCGGATCAACCTGGAGAAGCGATACGATGTTCTCGGGGCTCGTTGCCTTCTTCTTCTGAGCTTTAGCCTTCGCTTCTGGCTTCGATTCCTCCTGCTTGACTGCAGCTTCCGTCGACACCTTGAGCGCGCGGCCGACAAAGAAGCAAGCCACGGCCAGTGCAAAGAACGGGATGCCAGGAAGACCAGGCACAAGAGCGAAGAAGGCTAGCACGCCGGAGAGGATGTAGAAGATGCGGTCATTGCGGAAGAGCTGCGAAACCATATCGGCACCGATGTTGCCCTCAGCACCAGCACGCGTGACGATAAGACCCGTTGCAGTCGAGATGAGGAGTGCCGGAATCTGCGAGACGAGGCCCTCGCCGACCGTCAGCAGTGTGTACTGCTGGAGAGCTTGCACCGCCGAGAGGTTGCGTTGCAACATGCCGATGACGAAACCGCCTGTGATGTTGATGAACATGATGACAATGGCTGCGATGGCATCGCCCTTGACAAACTTCGAAGCACCATCCATCGCGCCGAAGAAATCTGCTTCGCGCTGGATCTTGACGCGGCGTTCCTTTGCCTGCGCATCCGTAATGGCACCTTGGTTCAAGTCCGCATCGATGGCCATCTGCTTGCCTGGCATCGCGTCGAGGGTGAAACGTGCGGAAACTTCTGCGACACGTTCCGAACCTTTCGTGATGACGATGAAGTTGATGCCGACAAGGATGATGAACATGATGAAGCCGACGACTGGATTACCACCGACGACGAAGTTGCCGAATGCTGTGATGACTTCGCCAGCGAAACCATCGAGCAAAATAAGACGTGTCGACGAGATATTGAGCGCGAGACGAAACAGCGTCGTAATGAGCAAGAGGGACGGAAAGATCGAGAGATCGAGCGCTTCCTTGTTGTAGATGACCGACATGATGACGAGGAGCGCAATCGTGATGTTCAGGCAGATCAGGAGATCGAGGAGCAACGTCGGCAGCGGAATGATCATCATGACAACGATGATGATGATTGCCACAGCGATGAGAACGTCACTGTACCTCTGAATGAAGCTGCCCTTGCCAAAAATACCAGCGGGTGCAGCGATAGGTGTTGCAGCCATAGATTACTCCTTCTCTAAGAAATTCCTGCCCTCATCGGGCATCAAGCGCGGCGACGACGATGCTTCAGCCGATAGACATAGGCGAGCACTTCGGCCACGGACTGGTAAAGTTCACGCGGCACGAAGTCGCCGACCTCAGCTGACGCGTAGAGCGCACGCGCAAGTGGACGATTCTCGACGAGCGGGATGTCGTTTTCCCGTCCGATGCTCTTGATCTTTTGCGCGACGAAATCCGCGCCTTTCGCAAGCACCTGCGGGGCCACCATGCCTTTTTCGTACTTGAGCGCTACAGCGAAATGTGTCGGATTCGTAACGATGACATCCGCCTTCGGCACTTCCTGCATCATGCGGCTCATGGCCATCTGACGCTGTTTCTGACGGATCTTGCCCTTGATCTGTGGGTCGCCTTCCGTCTGTTTGAACTCGTCCTTGACTTCCTGCTTTGTCATCTTGAGGTCCTGCGTCGTCTGCCATTTCTGGTAGCCGTAGTCGAGGAGCGCGATGATGAAGATGACACCGATGACTTGGAACGCCAATGCGAAAATGATATCAGAAATCTTCGTCAGCGAAGTCGCAAGATCATAGAAAATGAACTGCGGCATCGTAAAGATCTCATCCTTGAGATAATTGTAAATGAAAAATCCGATGATGCCGATCTTCATGAGAGATTTCACGAGCTCGACGAGCGAGCGCTTCGAGAACATGCGTCCTACGCCGTTGATCGGGTTGAGATTGTCAAGCTTCGGCTCGAGTTTTTCTGTGCTAAAAATCATGCCGACCTGGAAGAAATTCACAGCAAGCCCGACGACCATGACAGCGAGCATGATCGGCATCGCCGTCTTTGCGATAATGATGATGACGCCGATGAAGAGCGTCAGTACATTCTCCACATCGACCGTCTGATTCAAATGGCCAAAGATGTAGACCGTATATCCTGCAATCGTTCCATAGATCTGCTCCCAAAGCACCTTGATGACAGCGAAGCCGATGAGCAGCACAAATGCCGTGCTGAGCTCCTGGCTCTTGCCGACCTGACCTTTCTTCGCTGCATCGGAACGTTTCTTTGCCGTCGGCTCCTCTGTCTTGTCACCGTCAGCAAAACGCTGCAACGAAAAGCGGAATGCCGAAGTCGTGTGCTTCGTATCCTCAAAGAACACCCTGCTATCGCAAGGCTTCCAAGGCGATGGAGATTTTTCCATACATTTCATCAAACATGCCACCTAGGAACATCACGTAGAACGGCAGAAGCATCGCAAGGATGCCGACACCTACCATGAGCTGCAACGGGATGCCGACGACAAAGATATTCATCTGCGGCATCGTACGTGCCAAGATGCCCAGCGCGACATTCACCAGCAAAATCGCGAACGTCACAGGCATTGCGATCTTCATCCCCGTGACGAAGATGCCATTTGTGAAGTTCACCATAATCATGGTGAGGGACAGGTTCGGCTGCATCGTCAGGAGCGGAACGAGACGAAAGCTCTCCGCCAGCGCCGTAATGATCATATGATGACCATTCGTTACGAGGAAAACGATGATGCCGAGATTATAAAGAAAACTTCCGATAAGCGGAATCTGCTGACCGGAAGTCGGATCCATGACATTGACGACGGCGAAGCCTACCTGCATGTCCATGACCTTGCCCGCCATGTGGATCGCTGAAAAGCAGACATAGGCAACAAAGCCGATCAGCCAACCAACGAAAAGCTCTGCGAGCACTGCCACCGTATACGCGAGCACCGAAGTCGGTGTCGCTACGGTACCGAGCCCGTCCACAACGGGGAACAGCACGACAGCAAATAGAAATGCTGCTGCTGCACGAACCATGATGGGGATATTGAGGCTGCCGAAGAACGGCGCAATCAGAAAAATACCACTGCACCGCGTGAGCATGAGAAGAAAGACAGCTGCATGATCCTGCAGCAGCGTAAAGAGATCCATGCTCCGCTCCTTCAGCCGATATATCCTGGCAGGTTGATGAAGACATTCCGGCAATACTCCACCATGATGCGCAACATCCACGGGCCGAAAATCAAGATCGCCACAAAGACTGCAATGATCTTCGGGATGAATGCGAGCGTCTGCTCCTGAATAGAGGTCGTCGCCTGGAACACACTGACAGCAAGGCCAACGATAAGTCCGAGGCCAAGCATTGGCGCCGAAACGAGAAGCACGATCATCAGTGCTTCCTGTCCGAGCTGGATGACGAGATCGCCTGACATGATTCACGCGCCCCCTACTTGAAGCTCACGATGAGTGACTGGATCAAGAGATGCCATCCATCCACCATGACAAAGAGCAAAATCTTGAACGGCAACGAAATCATGACTGGCGGCAACATCATCATGCCCATCGACATCAACGTACTCGCGACGATCATGTCGATGACGATGAACGGAATATAGATCATGAAACCGAGCTGGAACGCTGTCTTCAGTTCACTGATGATGAAGGCGGGGATCAAGGTCATCGTCGAGACATCTTCTTGGGATTCCGGACGCTCGACATCCGAGAGGTTCACGAATAAGGCGAGATCGGACTCGCGTGTCTGTTTGAACATGAACTCACGGATCGGCTGAGCCACATTATCAATGGCCTGTTCCTGCGTGATCTGACCTGCCAAATATGGCTGGATGCCCTGTTCGTTTGCCTGGCCCCAATACGGAGCCATGATGTAAAATGTCAGGAACAAGGAAAGCGCGATGACGACTTGGTTCGGTGGTACATTTTGTGTTGAAAGCGCGTTGCGCAAAAAACCAATGACGACGACGATGCGCACAAAGGACGTCGTCATCATGAGGATGCCTGGCGCGAGCGAAAGGATCGTCAAGAGCGCCATGATCTGAAGCGTTACCGACACATCCTGAGGCCCTGACGCCTGGCCGACGCTGAGATTCACACTCGGCACAGCCGGAGCCGCTGATGCGACCCCCGCTCCGATGACAAGTGCAGCTGCAAAAGCCGCCCCTGCGATGCCAAAAAGCATCCTCTTTCCTCTCAAGCTTTCCCACTCCATCCTCATGACTTGCGAAACCTCGAGACGAAGTCCGCGAGCGTCCCCAATTGGGACGTGAACATCGTGCCCTCGGTCTGTTGCTGCGGCAGGATCGCACTCTCGCGCTGAAGCGCCTCGATCTCGCCGGGATCCGTGATTTCCGCAAGCATCGAAACACTTGTTTCCGTCACGCCCAAAAGAAATGTCCGTCCTGCAATCTCAACAACAACAGCTGAGCTCTTCGGCCCGAGAGGGAGCGAAACGAGCAGACGGCCACCATGGCGCGACACCGACTTTCCAAAATGCCCACCGACAAAGCGAGCAGCAAAATAAGCCATCACCACGACGAATCCAAAGATGACCAGGAGGCTCAACAAATATGCGAGCGTGGACCACCAGGAAACCGGGGATGGCTTTGGATCCGGATTCTCATATCCTGATAGATATCCTGAAGAACTGGCCGCATCGGCCGCCCACGCGGAATCTTGCAGGATAAAGACGCAGATGACAGCTATCGCCGCCACCTGCATCCAAATGATCTTCCTATTCATCAGCCGACTGCTTTGCGCACAGCCTCGAGCACACGGTCCGCCTGGAACGGCTTCACGATGAAGTCGCGTGCGCCGGCCTGGATGGCCTCGATGACCATAGCCTGCTGGCCCATCGCGCTGCACATGACAATCTTCGCGTTCGGATCGACCTTCTTGATCTCCTTGACCGCGCTGATGCCATCCATTTCCGGCATCGTGATGTCCATCGTGACGAGGTCCGGCTTGAGCTCCTGATACTTCTCGAGTGCCTTCATGCCGTTCTCGGCTTCACCGACGACTTCATAGCCGTTCTTCGAGAGGATGTCTTTCACCATCATGCGCATGAATGCTGCATCGTCTACGACTAAAACACGTACTGCCATCTTCCATCTCTCCTCATACTTTGAATAGTTTCCCTGAAATGTCCTTCTGTGTTTTCTTTATTATATCGGAAATCGCCGCGCTTGCCAATAGGAAGCTGCTTACTGGAGACTTGCAGCGCGCTCCGCCAGGCTGGCGATATCCGTGATACGCACACCGAAGTTCTCATCAATGACAACGACTTCGCCCTTCGCGAGATATTTGCCATTGACCATGATGTCGACCGGTTCGCCCGCGAGACGCTCCAGCTCGATGATCGAGCCGTTCGTGAGTTCGAGGACGTCCTTGATGGACTTCCGCGTGCGGCCGAGCTCGACCGTGATCTCAAGAGGCACATCGAGGATGAGCCCGATGTTCGCATCGTTCACAGGGACCGGGCCCGTCGCGAGCGGCGTGAACATCGCAGGCTGCACCGGAGCAGCCTGCATCTGCGGCTGCTGGTACATCGGCGGTGCCGCGTACGCCTGCGGCTGCGGGGCTGCATACTGCGGCTGCGGTGCGGCCATCTGCGGCTGCGGCATCGGTGCGGGCTGCGGCATGGGCGCCGGCTGTGGAGCCGGTGCAGGTGCTGCGGCTGCCGGTGCCGGAGCTGCAGCCGGTGCAGGTGCTGCGGCCGGTTCCGGCTCTGGCGCCGCTTCCGCACCGCCGCCCATCAGCGACTCCACCATTTCTTTCGCAACATGGACTGGCAGGATCTGCATGATCTCGCTGTCGATGAGGCCATCGACCTCCATGCGGAACGAGACGCGCACAATCGGCTCATCCTGGCCGACAATCTCCGTGACCTTGTCTTCAGAACCGAGGTCAATGAGGTTGACCTTCGGGGGCGAAATATCGATTTTCTTGTTGAACATCGTCGAGAGCGACGTCGCGACCGTGCCCATCATCTGGTTCATCGACTCGCCGACGGCGCTCATCGCAATCTCGCCGATTTCCGTATCCGGATTCGTGCCGTCGCCGCCCATCATGAGATCGGCGATGATGGCCGCATCCTGTGCCTGGATGGCGAGGACGTTGTTGCCGTCGATACCGATGGTATACCCGACCTCCACAATGAGGTACGGCATCGGATAGTGCTCCTTGATGAGCGACATCGTCGAAACCGCGACCGACGGGGTCGTGATGTTCACCTTGTGTCCAAGAAGCACGGAAAGCGTCGTTGCGGCGCTGCCCATCGAGATATTGCCAATCTCGCCGAGCGCATCTTTCTCGGTATCCGAGAGGACTCCTTCGAATTGAGATGAATCGTCCGAGGTCTCTCCCGCTGCCGGAGCCTCGGGAGCTGCCTCTGCAGCAGGAGCCTCCGCGCCATCGGCTGCCGGTGCGTCCGTTGCCGGTGCATCACCACCAGCATTCGCGACACCACCGTTCAAGAGGGCGTCAATCTCCTCCTGCGAGATCATATCATCACTCATCCGTTTCTTCATCTCCTTCGTTTATGATTCGCGTGACCTGCACGGCCATCTTCTTGCCCGCCGTACCCGGCCGACACATGAACTTGGGGTGCCTGCCGACAAGTACGGGCAAGTCATCCTTGACCTTTGTATCGAGCTGCAACACATCGCCAAAGCCGAGTGTGAGGAACTCTTGAATCGAAATGGTGAGTCGTCCGAGTTCCACGACGAGGGGAACGTGCGTCCGCTCGATCTTTCGTTGCAAGAGTGCAACCTGCTCTGGGTTTGCATCATCCTTGGAAACAGAAGACGCCACCCAGAACGTCGTTGTGAGCTTCGACATGATCGGCTCGAGAACGAGATATGGGATACAGATGTTCATCATGCCTTCGACATCGCCGATCTTCATCTGGATCGTGACGATGACGACCATGTCGCTTGGCGGAACAATCTGTGTGAACTGCGGATTGGATTCTGTCGCCTCAAGCTTCGGATCGAAATCGCAGACATTTTTCCATGCCTCTTTGAGCTCTTCCATCGCTGTGCCGATGAGGCGCTTCATGACGGTTTCCTCGATCTCCGTAAGGACACGAGGCTTGATACTCGCTCGCCCTTCACCACCGAAGACACGATCGATGAAAGCAAACGCGATCTCCGTGTTGACCTCCATGATGATATTGCCCTTGAGCGGAGGAACAGCAAGGATGCTGATCACGCTTGGGTTCAGGAGGGACTGGACGAACTCTTGATAGGTCTGCTGCTCGACGGAAGCCACTTCGACGCTGACCATCGTCCTGAGGTGCGTCGAGAGGTATGTGTTGAGCATACGTGCGAAGCTCTCATGAAGCATCTGGAGCGTTCGAATCTGATCTTTGGAGAACTTATCTGGCCGTTTGAAATCATAGACCTTGATTTTCTTCTGCTCTTCGTCTGCCTTGACTTCCTCTGCGGAAACCGTACCATCAGAAAGCGCGGACAGCAGCTTATCTATCTCGGATTGAGATAAGACTTCATCTGCCAATCTTCGTCCTCCTTTCTGCTGTTCTGCGGTACTTCATCACTGGAGCAGGAAGCTCGTGATATAAACATCATAGACAGAGCCCTGACCGAGTTTGTCGTTGAGCTCATCTTTGATCTTCTTCTTCAGGTCATCCTGCTTCGTCGCATCAAACTCGTCGAGTTTGGCACTACGAAGGATCTGCATCGTCGTGTCGAGAACTTTCGTCTCCGCCATCGGCTGGAGCTTGCCATCCTCCGTAACGTTGTCCTTCTTGCCAGGGTTCATCTCGAGGACGATACCGGCTTTCAGGAACTTGCCTGCCTTGACACCGCCGACATTGACCATGATGCCTTCTTTCGCATCACCGAGCTTCACGAACTTCCCTGGGTCGTGATGCTCCGTAACACCGGATTCTGTTGCGGTGTCAGCCATCATCTTTGTTGTGATGAAGAAAGAGATGCCGCCAGCAAGCAAGAGTCCGATGAGGACGAGAACCACGACGAGGATGATCGGAGATTTTTTCTTCTTTTCCTCTGGTGGTGCCGCTTCCGCTGGTGCAGCGTCCTTCTTTTCGTCAGCCATCTATTGATCCCTCCATTGTATTCTATCCCACAGCTTTTAGAACTGATGCATCGCGCGACGATATTTCATCACGCGTCGGACGATCTCATCCATGGGTTCGTCGACGATGAGTTTCTTGCCGTTCGTGAGTGTCACGACGGTATCCGGTGTCTCTTCGATGGTCTCAATGATTTCCGCATTGAGCACGAACTCGCCTTTCTTGTTCGTCTTGGAATTGAATTTCGTCAGCTTTATCAAAGTATCATCTCCCGAACTTTCCTGTCAAAATCCCCATATGATAAATGTATTCGTCATGCAGGGAGCATTTTCCTTTTTCCATGGAAAAAAAGACATAGAAATTCTGTTGAAAAATTCCTTGAAACTCTTTCAAGAATACCGCACGAAAACTGATTCGTCAAGCACTTCGGGACGATATGACTAAGAAAAACTTCCGCACAGAGCCAAAGAAAAAAGATGGCCCCGCAGGGAGCCATCTGGAAAAATTCAAAAGGTTCATGTGAAATCAGCGCTTCATGTTGATGACCGTCTCGAGCATCTCGTCGCCGACCGTGATGATCTTCGAGTTCGACTGGAAGCCGCGCTGCGTGATGATCATATCGGAGAACTCGTTCGCGACGTCAACGTTCGACATCTCGAGCGCCGACGGCGTGATCGTGCAACCGAGGTCGGATGCCGTCTTGACGTTCGCCGTGCCGGAGTTGTTCGACTCCTGGTAGAGGCTGTTGCCCGTCTTCGTAAGGCCGGATGCGTTCGTGAACTGCGCGACAGCAACCTGCGCCTCCGACTGGCGCACGCCATTCGTGTACGTGCCCGTGATGACTCCGGACGCATCAACAGAAACACTTGCCAGCGTACCTGCCGCATTGCCATCCGCCGTACCATTGACCGTGCTCGAACCGGAATACTGCGTCAACGTATCAAAGCTGATCGTAGAGACATCAACACCCGTCGATGAGCCCGTGCCTGTACCTGTCGATGTCCACGGGCCAGCGCCGTTCGTCAGCTTCAGCGACGGTGAGCTCGAACCGCTTAAGAGCTTTCCTTCCGTCGTAAATTTCAGCTGTGCGGAAGTCATCTGCACGGTCGTCGTCGAGCCGTCATCTTCTGTAATCGTGGTAGAACTCTGCGTGATGTCCGGAAGAACCGAAACCGTCCATGTATTGCCGGCCGTGCTGCTCGTTGCCGTCTTCGTGAAGTAAAGCGGAACATTGTGCGCATTGCCCAGTTCATCGTAGAACGTAACCGTCGTCGTTACAGGATTGCTATAGCCGACCGTGTATGTGCCAGACGTCTGTGTCACAGACGTTCCGTCACTCATCTTGACCGTAACGGGTTTCTGCGCCGTTGCCGTGTATGCCGTGCCTGCTGTCGATGTCGTAGTCGTAGTTGCCGGTGTGGTCGTATTGTCCACCTGCGTCATGCTCGAAATTGTTGGCGAAGCCGCATTGATATTGCCCGTATACGTTGCTTTCGTCGTTGCCTTGGCTGCCATGCTCTTGCCTGACGGGATTGAGATATTCGTCACGGCACCCGTCGACGTGAGCACGCCATCTTCCGCCATCCAGCCCTGAACATAGAGACCAGAGCTCGGCAGGACGTAGTTGCCATCCGCATCAAACGAAAATGCACCGTCACGCGTATAATACGTCTGATTGCCCTGCTTCACGACGAAAAGGCCGTTGCCAGAGAGGCAGAGGTCTGTGTTCTTGCCCGTCGACTGAACGGAACCATCTGTGAAGAGCAGGTCAATGCTCGCAACGCCAACACCGAGGCCGATCTGCTTCGGGTTCGTGCCGCCGAGATTGTCCTGCGGCGAAGATGCGCCTGTCAGCGTCTGCGAGAGCGTATCTGCGAACGTCGTGCGGCTCGACTTGAAGCCCGTCGTATTGACATTTGCGATGTTGTTGCCGATGACGTCCATGCGGGTCTGATGGGATTTCAGGCCGGACACACCGGAGAAAAGGGAACGCATCATGATGAAAAACTTCCTTTCCTTTGATCCATCGCAGCAATCTTTATGCTTGGAGCGCGTCTGTCAGTCGGCGCCCCAGAGTTTCCTTTTGGTCCAACTCTCAGAGGATTGCTGCGCTATCGATGTTCGTAATGATGTTTTCCTGATTCCTGCCATCCATGGCGGTGATCACTGTCCGGTTTGGGACGCTCACGACGAATGCCGTGCCATCCATGTAGACGAGTGATTCCCGGGCTCCCTTCTTGCCGAGATCGGAGACGGCTGTATCGAGTTTCCGGAGGCTTTCCTCTGAGAGCTCGATGCCCCGTTCCTGCATGCGCGCCTGCGCATGGGCAGAAAAGAGAACTCGCTCCTTGGCGGCGGAGAGCATCGCATCGAAATCGCCAGATTTCGTGCGCGCGGTCTGCGCTGCCTGCCGGCTGATGCCGGTCGTTTGCGGCTGGATGGGCAGGAGCGGCTGCGTGCTGAAATAAATCGGGTTCGCCACGTTCCTTCCCTCCGATGTTATGAATTCGCCGAGCCCTTGCCGACACGCGTGACGTCGCTGATGGCGACCTGGTACGTCGAACCATCCGAGCCCTTCGCAATGATTGTCGGCGAGCCGTCCGAGATGCTGACGCCCGTGACCGTGCCTTCGTGCGTTGTTTTTTCCGTGACGGCCTTGCCATTCGCATCGGTGACTGCCGTGCCATCCGCATTCTTCTTCGCCGTTTCCGTCGTCCACTGCAGATCCTGACCGATCATGGAGCTGAGCTGGCCGACGAGGACGCTCGTGTCCATGTTGCTGACGAGCGTGTTCGTCTTTTCGAGTGCTTCGGCAACATTCGTCATCTGCTCAAGTGCGGAGAACTGTGCGAGCTGCGCGAGGTATTCGCTGTTATCCTGCGGATCGAGCGGATCCTGGTACTGCATCTGCGTGACAAGCAGCTGCAGGAATGCATCTTTTCCAAGCGAGCCGCCAGCGACTGCCGTTGATGACGCAGCCTGCTGCTTTGCGTAGTCTTCCGCTGTGTAGGTAACACCGTTCACTGTGACGGTATTGAGTGTATTCGACATTTGGGTTCCTCCTTCGCGTCCATGAGATCAGACGCGGTAGTCAACGCCGTCCGTGGCTGCGTTTCCTTCTCTCTGCGCGGCGAGTGCTGCTGCGAGCTCTTGCCCATCTTCGAACGCCTCCGCGCTTTCGCGCGTCGAATGCTGCTGTCCCTGCGAGCTCTGCTGCTGCCAGCCTTGCTGTCCGCTGTCCTGCGGCAAGCCGCCATCGGAAAGGCCAGCGTAGACACCGACGTTATCGACTTTGATGCCCTGATTGTTGAGCTCTTGCTTCAGCTGGACGAGCGTGTTCTCGATGATCGTACGCACCTCGGCGTTGTTCGAATGGAACGACGCATTCACAGCGCCATCGGCGCCAACAGAAACACGGAGTGTCAGGTCTCCAAGATGTTCTGGCTTCAGGTGGATGACCATTTCGGTATCCTGCCCGCGCTGGATCAGGCGGGCCTGATCGACGATCTGCTGTGGGACGTCATAGTCCGTCTGCGGCTGTTGCGCGGCCTGTGCAGCTGATGCTGATTGCGTGCCGTCGATGTTTTGGAGCGTCTGCGCGAAGCTTGCGATACCGGTTTGCGTCGGTGCAGCCTCCGTCGCCGGAGCCTTGTCAAACGCTGCTTCTTCTGGAAGCTGCGTGACAGCCTCTGTGCCGTCTGCCGTCTGAAGCATTTCCGTCATCGACTGACCAGATGCCTGGCTGCCGCTCTGCAGGAAATCGCCCAGGCTGCTGCCGCTCGTCTGCGGTGCTGCCGTTACCTGCTGCGTGAGTGCGAGGTCGTCGTTGGTCATTGTGACATCCGTGCCGAGAAGATTTGCAAAATCACTTGTCTTTACCATCTCAGACGCTGTCGTTGCTGTCTGGACGTTCGTCTGTGCAAAGAGCGGTGTGACCGTCTCCGCAACCTGTGCCTGCATCTGCGGCATTTGCTGGACATTGACGTTGCGCGTCGAAAGGCTCTGTAGATCCGCCAGTGGTGGCTCTGCTACGGATGCGCTTTCCGTCGCCGTCAAGTTCATCTGTGCAAGCAACTGCTGCGCGGAGATGCCGCTTTGATTCTGTGCCTGTGCAGTCGCCTGTGCTGTGACGGGCATTGCCTCTTCTTGCACAGCGGCACTTGCATCCTGCGCCAAATTCTGGCCTGAGAGCATCGCGAGCATCGCTTTCTGTGACTGCCCCTTCGCAGCATCCTGCGGCAGGAGTGTCTGGAGATTTGCCTGTGCATCCTTCTGTGACGACGAAGCATCGAGTAATGCCTGCGCGAGGTCTTCGACACTGCTGGCAACAGACTCTGTCGCAACATCCATCGCCGTCAGTTCCTGGCCCTGTGTATCCGCCCCCACGAGCGCCTGTGCGAGCACGAGTTTCGCATCGACAGCGGCCTTTGCCGCTTCTTCGAGAGCATCCGTGTCATCGGTGACGACGGCTTTGTCGTCCGCCCCCTGCTTGGCATCCTTGCCCTTCCCTGTCTTCTTTGTCTTCGTGGCAGCAGGATTCTTTTCTGCAGCAACAGCTTCGGCCGATGCCTCTGCATCATCAGTTGCACTTTCCGTCGCTGTCTTGGCAGCGTCGCGCGCTTCTTTCGCTGTAGCTTTCGGATCCTGAGCATTTGCCCGGCTCTTCTGCAGGACATCATCAAACCCCGAGGACTTCGACGTCTTAGAAACGAACGTCTGTGAGCTCTTCATGGAGTTTTTTGCCGTGCCTGCCTGTGGGCTCGTGCTCATGATCTGTACATTGTTCATGCTGTCACCTCCTTTCTATGTGATATATCGACGTTTTTCAGATTTTCTTAAATGAAAGTTTCATTGGGCCTGCGCGGCTGTCTGGGCGTCGGCCTGCCCGGCATCTTGACCCTGCTCAATCATTTTCTGGATATCGCTCGGGCTGTTGAGCTTCTTCTTCGTCCCTTCGTACATGATCTTCGTCAGGCGCGCCGTCTTTGACGGATCGAACTCTGTGAGGACTTTTGCGGCCTGACCTTCGTCCATGCGCTGGAGGATCGCGATGCACATGTCATCGTCGAGCTCATCCATCGCTGAAGCGGCATCAGCCGGTTTCATTTCATTATACAGGCGTGCGAGCTTCGAGACGCGTTTTCGCTCGGCCGCATCGCGCTCCTTCATCTGCTTCTCGATTTCTTTCTTGGACAGTTGGACTTTCTTCGAATCTTTTGCATCCTTCTTGTCTGCGTCTGGGTCAGGTTTGACGTCCTCGGCTGGCGTATTCTGCATATCTTCTTCCGTCGGCGCAGGCTTGACGAAATACTGGCCAATGACAGGCAGATTATAAAGACCGAGTTTCTCGTTGGCCTCCTGTGCATCAAAAATGCGCAAGTAAATGCCAAGCGCGAAGCCGCCGACGATGAGTACAATGAGCAGGAGAAGGATCAGGAGAAGTTTCAAGATCCGATGTTTCTTCGGTTCTTCTTCCTCTTCCTCATCATATTCATCCTCGTACTCTTCTTCCTCTGTGGCCATGGTTTCGTTCACCTCCGTCTACGATAGGATTCTCAGCGATACAGGTCGAGCACACGATCGACATAGGCCTGCGTCTCAGGATACGGCGGTACCCCGCCATAGGCCTTGACGGCTGCAGGGCCTGCATTATAGGCTGCGACAGCTTTTTTCACATCGCCGCCGAACGTGTCGAGCATCTCGCGCAAATACTTCGCACCGCCCTCGATATTCTGTTTCTTGTCATACGGGTTGACGCCGAGGCCTGCGGCCGTATCCGGCATGAGCTGCATGACGCCGATCGCACCGACCGGCGAGACAGCGGATTGATCACCACCGGACTCGGCCTGTGCAACAGCATTAACGAGACGCGCATCGACGTTTTGATCACGTGCAGCTTCTTGCACCATTGTCGCGAGGTCACCATCGGCTGCGGGGAGGTCAGAAACGGCTTTCATGCCCGTGCCGACATTTACGGGAACGCTCGACTTCGTAGCACTTGCAGCCGCCCCGACTTTCGATGTGCCTTGGCCATTCATGCCATTCGTCTGCGCCTTAGCCGCTTCGGCGGCTGCCTGCGTCTTGATCGCATTCTGAAGTTGCGCATCAAATCCTACAGCGCCCGGCACCTGCTGGAGTCCCATAAAGGATTTTTGGAGCTGCGCGATGCGCTGCTGGACACGCGTGATATCTCCCATATCAATCATACTGCATCCCTCGTTTTCCCATTTCTCATATAGAGCTGCAAGCCGATCTCATCGAGCATCTTCTGCTCTTCGTGAAGGGCTGCGTCTTTGTATTCCTGAAGTCGTTTTTCCTTGAGCTGCTCGATGCTCTTGAGGTAACTCATGACTTCCATGAGTTCCTTGAGGCGCTTCTGACGCTCGGCTTTTGCTTGCAGGATGACCTGTTGCTGTCGCTCGATCTGCTCGCGTTTCCACTGGAAAAAGCTATGGAAATCCATGAGCTTGCCAACCGTCACACGCTTGCCTTCCTGCGTGATATGCTCGAACTCCTGCTGACCACGCTGCATGTCTTCCAACAGTTCATGCATATGGGCCCGCGCGTCTTCGAGCGTACGCGAAGCATTCGCAAATGCGACCTCAGCGTCTTCTTTTTTGCTGCGCGTCACGCGCAAGAGTGTCTCGAGCTGGAACTTGAACTTCTTCATTTCGCTTCATCCTGCTCTGGTGGTGACGGTGACGGAACCGCTGGCTGCTGCCCCGTGATGGATTCGAGTTTCTGCTCTGTTTCCTCATAGCCATCGACTTCGAAAATGCCTTGACAGAGGAAATCGTTGATTGCGTCGATCTTCGCGATAGACTCGTCAATCTTCGCACTCGATCCCTTGACGTAGGCGCCGATATGGATGAGGTCTTCCGCATCACGATAGACGGCCATGAGTTGGCGCATACGCTGCGCGGCTGTCAGGTGATCTTTCGACACGACTTCGTTCATGACACGGCTGACGCTCGTCATGATGTCAATGGCCGGAAAATGATTCTGCGCAGCGATACTGCGTGAAAGCACGATATGACCATCGAGAATAGAGCGCACGGCATCCGCAATCGGCTCATTCATGTCATCGCCATCGACGAGAACAGTATAAATACCTGTGATCGACCCCCGGTCGCTCGTGCCTGCGCGCTCGAGGAGGCGCGGCAACATGGCGAAAACGGACGGCGTATAGCCACGCGTTGCCGGTGGCTCGCCGATCGTCAGACCGACTTCGCGCTGTGCCATGGCAAAGCGCGTGACGGAGTCCATCATGAGGATGACTTTGTGCCCCTGGTCGCGGAAATATTCCGCGATGGCCGTTGCCGTCATCGCGCCTTTGATGCGCACGAGCGCGGGCTGGTCCGATGTCGCAACGACGACGACGGAACGCTTGAGCCCTTCTTCGCCGAGGTCGCGCTCAATGAAGTCACGCACCTCGCGGCCACGTTCGCCGACGAGTGCGATGACGCTGATGTCAGCTTCCGTGTTGCGTGCAATCATGGAGAGCAGCGTCGACTTGCCGACGCCGGAACCGGCCATGATACCAATACGCTGACCGTCGCCCATCGTGATGAGCCCGTCAATGGCACGAACGCCAACATAGAGGTGTTCATGTATGCGTGGGCGTGTCAATGGTGCCGGTGGTGGTGCTTGAAGTGGGTATTCCTTCTTGGAAAGAATCGGTCCTTTTTCATCCATCGGATTGCCGAGACCGTCGAGCACGCGGCCGAGAAGTTCCGGGCCGACTTTGACTTTCAGCGTCTTCTGTGCCGAAACGACTTCGCAGCCTGGCCCGATGCCCTGCATCTCGCCGACTGGCATGAGCATGACAAATCCCTCCCGAAAACCGACCACCTCGGCCGGCACGGGCGGGACATTTGGGAAATGCGAACTCACATAACAGAGTTCACCAACGCTGACCGTCGGCCCCTGTGATTCGATGACGAGACCGATGACCTGCGTGACCTTGCCTGTGAGCTTGATGGACACGGAGCCTTTGACAGCGTCCGTGAATTTCTTGATATCGACCTGCATCAGGCTTTCACTTCCTCGATGGCTTGGCGGATGAGCTCGATCTGCGTCTGGAGACGCGCATCAACGCTGCCATTCGGCGTCTCAATGATACAATCGCCGGGCGACAAGCTCTCATCCGATGTGACAGAGAGCTCCGCCCCAGCGCCAGAAAGGCGGCTGCGGAATTCATCGCGTGCGAGGAGCACAAGGTCATAGACCGCTGGAGCAACATGGATGATGATCTCCTTCTGATCTTTGACCTTTTCCAACGATTTTTGCACGAGTGGCAAGATGACCTGCGGTACGTCGATGAAATGTTGCGGCAGAATCTTTTCGACGACAGCAAGTGCGATAGCCGTGACGTCGTTCTCTGCTTTTGAAAGATAATCCCGCGTCGCGTCCTTCGCGTCTTGCAGAGTCTTTTCTGCCTGCTTGTTCGCGTTCTGAACAGCATCCTTCATCGCCTTTTCAGCTTCGGTGCGTCCTTCTTCTTCGCCGCGGCGAAAACCTTCCTGATGGCCGAGACGAGCCGCATCCTCACGAAGTTCGACACATTCTTGCCGCGCTTCCGCCATGAGGCGATCGCGTTCGTTCTTCGCTTTTTTGAGGATGACCTCGCTCTCTTCCTTCGCTTTTTTCAAGAGGGCAGCGGCGCGACGCTCTTTTGCGACGGCAGCCGCGATGCGGCGCTTGTATGCTTCCTCATCAAATTTTGCTTTTTCGCTCTCGCCCTTCTTTTCATCACTCTCTGGTGCCTCGACTTTCGGAGGCTTTGGAGCCTTGATGACCATCGGATGGGCTTCCCATTGGGCTGCCTTGATGACCTTAGACAATCATCTCGTCCCCCTTGCCGCGCGAAATGACGATCTCGCCCTTGTCTTCCATCGTACGGATGATGTTGACGATCTTCTGCTGTGCCTCTTCGACGTCGCGGATCTTGACCGGACCCATGAACTCGATCTCTTCGCGGAGCATATCTGCAGCACGCGACGACATATTCTTGTAGACCTTGTCGGCAACTTCCTTCGGCGTCGCCTTGAGTGCGAGCGAAAGGTCTTTCGTGTCGACGCCGCGCAGCACGAGCTGGAGCGAACGGTCGTCGAGCATGACGATATCCTCGAACACGAACATGAGGCGTTTGATTTCCTCGGCGAGCTCTGGATTGTCGACCTCGAGATTCTCGAGGATGGATTTCTCTGTCGTACGGTCGACGCGGTTGAGCATCTCGACGACGCTCTTGACGCCGCCGGCCGTCGTGAAGTCCTGCGTGACGAGCGTCGAGAGCTTGCGCTCGAGCACGCGCTCGACCTCGCGGATGACATCCGGCGACGTGCGATCCATGACGGCGATACGCTTCGCAACATCGGCCTGCTGATCCGGCGGCAACGAACCGAGGACAGTTGCTGCCTGATCGGGTTCGAGATAAGCCATGATGAGCGCGATCGTCTGCGGATGCTCGTTCTGGATGAAGTTGAGAAGCTGAGATGGATCCGTCTTCCGGAGGAAGTCGAACGGACGCACCTGCAAACTCGTCGTGAGGCGGTTGATGATGTCCATGGCCTTCTCGGCACCGAGGGCTTTCTCGAGGACGTTCTGCGCATACTCGAGGCCGCCGGTCGAAATATAGTCCTTGGCCATGGCCATCTGGTAGAATTCACTGATGACAGCTGCTTTCTGATCAGCGCTGACTTGTTTCTGATTCGCGATCTCGAGCGTCACACGCTCGATTTCGTCATCATCCATATGCTTGAAGAGCTTGGCGGAATACTCCGGTCCCAGCGCGATGAAGAGCACGGCGGCCTTCTGCTGGTTGGTGAGTTCTTCTTCCTCCACGCCATACATGTCTGCCATTTATTCTTCCTCCGCAAGCCAGGTCTTGATGAGCATTGCCACTTCGGCTGGCTTCTGATCGATGAGATCCATGATCTGCTGCTTTTCGCTGAGGCGCCTCTGTTCTTCTTCCGAGAGTTCTTCCTCGTCCATTTCTCCGCCCTCCGTGAGCGTACCGTTTGCGATTGCTTCGGCGCGTGCCTGTTCTTCGGCGATGCGCTGCTGCTCTTCCGCCTCGAGACGTGCTGCTTCTTCGGCAGCTTCGCGTTCCTGACGCTTCTTGCGACGATACATGAGGATCGCGCCGATGATGAGCGCGAGGAGCAGGATCACGCCTGCGACCTGAGCATAGAAGATACGATCAGCGCGGTCTTTCTCAGCCTGCTGCTCAGCTGCGAGACGGTCACGTGCCTCTGTGCTGAACGGCAGCGGCTCGACAGAAATCGTGTCACCACGATCCTGGTTGATGCCAGCAGCCGAGCTCACGGAACGCAGGATGCTGTCCTGCTGCGTCGCATTGACATCGTCATTGACGAGCACTGCGACATTGAGGCGGCGAATCGCACCGGGCGAGGCGATGACTTTCTTCTTCTCCTCGTTGATCTCGTAGTTCTTCGTCGATTCTTTCTTTTCGTAGTTGGCATTCGAATTGCCATTCTGGGCAACGTAACCCGGCACATTCGACTGGACGCCTGCCGGGCCGCCTGGATTCGTCGACGTGCCGCTGTACGTCTCGTTCATATCCTGCTGGCTACGGATGATGCCAGAGTCATCTACGACTGGCGTGAACGTCTGTGTATCCGTCGTCGTATCATCAAAGTCGAGTTCGACGCTGACGCGTGCGACAGCACGCCCTTCACCAAGGGTCTGATCGAGGAGTGTCTGGACATTCTTCTGAATGTTGTCCTGAACCTTCTTCGTCATCTCGAGCTGCGTCATCGTCTTCGCGCCAACGCTCTTCTCGTCGAGTTCGTCTGGATCATTGAGGATCTTGCCCGTCTCATCGACGATCGTGATATTCTCCGGCTGCAAGCCCTGAATGCTGTGCGCCGCGAGGTTTACGATACCCTTGATCTCCTTTTTCTGGAGCTCCTGGTTCGGCTTCAGCATCAGCATGATGGAAGCCGTTGCCGGCTTCTCATTTTTCTTGTACAGGCTGTCTTCTGGCAACACGATATGAACGCGCGCTTTCTGCACGGCATCGATCTGCTCGATCGTGCGCGTGAGCTCGCCCTGCAGTGCCTGCAAATAATTGACTTTGTTCTGGAATTCCGTGACGCCGAGCTTGCTGTCGTCAAAGATCTCAAAGCCCTTCTGCCCGCGTGGCAGGCCTTCGGTCGCGAGATTCAAGCGTGCCTCATGCACCTTATCCGACGGCACGAGGATCGTCGTGCCCTGCTTGTTTTCCTGAACCTCGTAGCTTACCTTGTCTTCCTTGAGCTTATTTGCGACTTCGCCAGCATCTTTCGCTTCCATATTCGTGAAGAGCGGCACCATGTCCGGCTTGCTGCCGTACCAAGCGCTGGCTCCCACAATGGCAACGAGAATGGCGAGCACGACTCCGAAGAAGATATATTTTTGTTTTTTGCTGTATTTGTTCCAAAGCTGCAGATAGCGCTCACGCCAATTGGGTTTTTGCGCTTTTTCCTCTGCATTTTCTGCTTTGTCTTCCGCCATGTTCTCAATCCCTTCGCGCATCTAGTGGCCTGTGGCCGTTCCTCCCCTAAAAAGTCACGTCACACCTGCATGCGCATGATCTCCTGATAGGCAGAGACCGCCCGGTTTCGGATCTGGAGCGTGAGCTGCAGGGCGATGTCAGCCTTCTGCGAGGCGATGACAACCTGTGAGACATCATCTACTTTGCCGGCTGCGAGCGCAGCATTCCACTTATCCGAATCCATCTGGAGTTGATTTGTCTCTTTGAGTGCATCCGTCAAGTAATCAGAAAATCCCTTGACTTCTTCCTTGGGCAGCGTCTCACCGAGATGGCTCTCAGCGCTCATATGCACGGGACGCACCGGCGTCATCTGGAGGGCTTCCATCTGCATCGTCATTCACCTCGCCTTTCTAAATATCCGATCAGCCTTTGCCCATATCAAGGGCTTTTGTGACCATACTCTTTGCGGCATTGACCGTCGTTGCGTTTGCTTCATAGGCACGTGAGGCCGTGATCATATCGACCATCTCTGCAACGATATTGACATTTGGACGCTCGACATAGCCTTCTGCATTCGCATCGGGATGTCCAGGATCATAGACGAGCGGGCCCTGCGTGGGATCCGCCTCGATGCCGATCGCGCGTACACCATCCCCAGCCTGGAGCTTGTTCGCTGCTTTCTGCAAAAAGCTTGAAAACGCACCACCAGATACTTCGCGCGGCTCGAAAACGACAAAACGGCGATGATACGCGCCGCCTTCTGTCGTATGCGTCGTATTCGCATTTGCGATGTTATTCGATATGACATCCATGCGCAGGCGTTCGGCCGTGAGGCCGGAAGCAGCCGCATCGATTCCCAGAAACATGCTCATTTCTTTGCCCTCATTTCCTATCCAACGTCTGACACGTCCGATCTCCCCATCTGGACGCTGTCTCTATTCTTCTCTTACGACTGGCCGCTCGTGATGACGTTACGGACTTTCGTGATATACCCGCCGAGCTGCGTCGCCATCGCATTGTAGTACAGCTGGTTCTTCGCAAGGCTCGACATCTCGATATCGATATCGACATTGTTGTTGTCGACACGCATCGTCGTCGTGTCATCTTCCTGGATCTGCGCCTGTGCTCCGCCAATATGTCCAATCGGCAAATGACGATCATGGGTGCGCACGAGTGGCAGCTCATTCTCATCGCCTGCACTGATCTCCTTCGCGAGCAAGTCTTCGAAAATGACATCGCTCTTCTTGAAGTTCGGCGTATTCACATTCGCGATATTATTGGAGATGACTTCCTGCCGGAGGTTCGCTGCTGCAAGGCCGCGGCCAAGAAAGTTGAAATTTGGGGCGTTCATAATCTGTTCCAGCATCGGTCTTCACATCCCTTCGATAGCATTACTACTTTATCTTTTTCTACATGTATGTCATAACTCCTTCAAATTCTATCACTTTTTTCGTCCTTTTAGAAGTCCTATGCGCTGATTTTCCGTCATTCACGAAAAAAGTCCCATATCTTTCTAGAAAAAAGAATGCCCTCTGGCAGACAGCCTGTCAGGGGGCAAAAGATTCAGAAATGCGTACGACGTGTCTTCTTGTCTTCTTTCGGGAGAGGTTTCGCGTCAATTTTCTTGACCTCATCAATGAGGTATTCATTTTTCACTTTGATGTATGTGCCCTTCATGCCGAGCGACTTCGATTCGATGACGCCAGCCGATTCGAACTTGCGAAGCGCGTTGACGATGACGGAACGCGTGATCTGCATCTCCTTCGCAACCGTCGAAGCGATGAGATTGCCTTCAAGCTTGCCTTCCTTGTCGTTTTCCTCGAGTTTCTTGAGGATGCCTTTCGCTGCGACCTGTTCGGAATACGACAGTGTATTGATGGCGATCTGCACGGCTGTCTTTTTACGTTCGATCGCCTGGATCTTGAGGTTCTCATCGCGGAGGATCTCCATGCCAACGACCGTCGCGCCGTACTCAACGAGCACGAGGTCGTCTTCATTGAATTCTTCATTATATTTCGCGACGATCAAGGTGCCCTTGCGATCGCCGTTGCTGTAGATTGGTACGATCGTCGTGTTCTTGCCGTTGAAGAGGCAATCGACATCCTCGTCGTAAGCGCACTTGCCGGTCTTGGATCGGAGGTTCGGCGTCGTCTCATCGATGCGCTTGAGCCAATTCACGTAGTTGTGCGGGAACTCACCTTGATTGATAACTTTATCGACCATGAGATCGCATTCGAAATCATCGATGAATGCGTAGCCATAGATCTTGCCCACGGTGTCCGTGATGTAGACGTTCGCGTCAAGCACGTTGCTGAGCACGCGCGCAATGCCATCGTATTCAACGCTGACAGAGCGCTGGAGCAAACGATTGATCTTCCGTGTCTTTTCGAGTAATGTAGCCATAAAGACGACTCCCTTTCCTGCTGCTTTTCATGATGTTCGAGCTTGCTGTACACTGTACAGTTTTCTTCCGTCCATATCTATTGTAGATATTTTAGCACACATTTCGAAAAATTCCTAGATGTTGTGACAATATTTCTGAATTTTGAAAAAAGAATAGCTCTCCCCAAAGGGAGAGCTTGATCATCAAAGGATGAACTGGGAAAGATCGTGGTTCTGGACAATGTCGTGGAGGCGGTCGTCGACGTAGGCTTCGTCGATGACGACATGCTTCTCTTTGAGCTCTGGCGCATCAAACGAGACATCTTCGAGGAGTTTCTCGAGGAGCGTGTGAAGACGGCGCGCGCCGATGTCTTCCGACTGTTCATTGACATCGCACGCGAGCTGCGCGAGACGGCTGATGGCGCTTTCCTGGAACTCCAGCTCGACGCCTTCTGTGGCGAGCATGGCCTGATACTGCTTGATCAGCGCGTTCTGCGGTTCCGTGAGGATGCGCTCGAAATCTTCTTTGCGTAGGCTCTTGAGCTCGACGCGGATCGGGAAGCGGCCCTGGAGCTCAGGGATGAGATCGGACGGCTTCGCGATGTGGAATGCGCCAGCCGCGATGAACAGCACATGATCGGTTTTCACGGGGCCATATTTCGTCGAGACCTGTGATCCTTCGACGATCGGCAGGATATCGCGCTGCACGCCTTCGCGCGAGACATCGGCGCCACTTGAGTTGCCCTTGACGGCGACCTTGTCGATCTCATCGAGGAAGACGATGCCGCTACGCTCGGCGACTTTGATGGCGGTCTCGGCGACTTCGTCCATGTCGATGAGCTTGCCCGCTTCTTCCTGCGTGAAGATCTTGCGCGCCTGTTCGACGGTCACTTTGCGCTTGCGATGGCTCTTTGGCATGATATTGCCGAGCATGTCCTGGAGGTTATCCCCCATGCCCTCGAGTGATGAACCTGCGAACATGCCGACCATCGGACGGCTTGACTCTTCAACGTCGATCTCAATGAGTTCTTTTTCGAGCTCGCCGTTCTTCAGGCGCTTGCGCACCCACTCACGACCGGCTTGGTATTTCGGCTTCTCGTCTTTTTCTTCTTTCTCATCGTCGTCTTCGGCATTGCCGAACAGGCGGCCGAGCGGATTCTGCGATTTCTTCGGTTGCGGCACGAAGACGTCGAGGATGCGCTCCTCGGCAAGTTCCCTTGCCTTTTCCTGCACGGAATCCATTCGTTCCTGGCGCACCATGCGCACCGCCGTCTCAGCGAGGTCGCGTACGATGGATTCGACATCGCGGCCGACATAGCCGACTTCCGTGAATTTCGTTGCTTCGACCTTGATGAACGGTGCCTTAACGAGCTTTGCGAGGCGGCGGGCGATCTCCGTCTTGCCGACGCCCGTCGAACCGATCATCAAAATGTTCTTCGGGATGACTTCTTCACGCATAGCGCCCGTGAGCTGACGGCTGCGCCAGCGGTTGCGAAGTGCGATGGCGACGGAGCGCTTTGCTTCGTCCTGGCCGATGATGTATTTATCGAGCTCTTCCACGATCTGGCGTGGCGTCTGCTCGTTCGCTCCGATTTCCGTCACGGAGGTGATTTCGTTCGCTTCCATTACTCTAGCTCCTCCACCTTGATGTTGTGATTCGTATAGACGCAGATGTCCGCCGCGATGGACAGCGCTTCCTTCGCGATGTCCTTTGCTTCCATGTCCGTATGCGCGACCATGGCACGTCCGGCCGCGAGGGCGTAGAAACCGCCAGAACCGATGGCCGCGACGTCACCGTCCGGCTCGATGACCTCACCATTCCCAGAAAGCATCAGGAGCTGTTCCTTGTCTGCGACGAGCAACAACGCTTCGAGCTTCCGCAGCACGCGATCCGTACGCCAGTCCTTTGCGAGCTCGACGGCCGCGCGCTGGAGGTTGCCATTATACGATTCAAGCTTGCTCTCGAATTTCTCGAACAGCGTGAACGCATCGGCGACAGATCCTGCGAACCCTGCGAGGATCTTGCCGTGGTACAGCGTGCGGACTTTCCGCGCGTTTGCCTTCATGATCGTGTGTTCGCCAAACGTCACCTGCCCATCGCCAGCAATGGCTGTCTTGCCATTCTTGCGCACGGCGCAGATGGTGGTTGCATGAAACTGTGTCTCCATCAGAGATCATTCTCCTTTCGGAAATCATCCAATCTCGAAAGCGCTCGCTCTGCGAGACGCTGTTTTTTCTGCTTTTTATCGCGGATGCGTTCGCCAAGGCTCGGCAGCAGGCCAAAGTTCACATTCATTGGCTGGAAATGCTTTGCCTCGCTCGTCGTGATGTAGTGCGCGAGCGCGCCATGACAGGTCTCAGACGGAAAGATGTATGGTTCTTCCCCATTTGCGACGCGCACGGCATTGATGCCAGCGACGAGGCCGGATGACGCAGACTCGATATAGCCTTCGACGCCCGTCATTTGGCCTGCAAAGAACAGACGGTCCTCGCCTGCGAACTGATACGTTGCCCGCATGTGCTTCGGCGCGTTGAGGAACGTATTGCGGTGCATGACGCCATAGCGCAGGAACTCCGCATGCTCAAGGCCCGGGATCATCGAGAACACGCGACGCTGTTCCGGCCAACGGAGATGCGTCTGAAAGCCGACGATGTTGTAGAGCGTCGCATCGGCGTTGTCCTGTCGAAGCTGCACAACGGCGAACGGCCGCACGCCCGTGCGCGGGTCTTCGAGGCCGACGGGCTTCAGGGGCCCAAATAGCAGTGTATCTTCGCCACGGCTCGCCATGACTTCGACTGGCATGCAGCCTTCAAAGAACTTCTCTTTTTCAAAATCATGCGTCGGTGCTTTTTCGGCCGTCGTGAGTTCCCGCCAGAATGTGCGATACTCTTCTTCCGTCATGGGGCAGTTGATGTAGGCCGCCTCGCCCTTGCCATAGCGCGAGGCGCGGTACGCCTTCGCCATATCGATGGATTCGAGGCTCACGATCGGCGCGGCTGCATCATAGAAGTAGAGGCTGTCGCCGCCCGTACGCCGCGCGATGTCTTCCGCGAGCGCTCCATCCGTCAGCGGGCCGCTCGCAACGATCGTCACGGCATCATCACGCAGGGGGATCTCCTTGAGCTCTTCGTGCACGACCGTCACATTTGGGTGATGCGTGACATGCTCTGTGATGTAGTCGCTGAAACCGTGACGGTCGACAGCGAGCGCACCGCCCGCCGGCACGCGCGTCGCATCCGCAGCTTCCATGATGATGGAGCCCATACGTCGCATCTCTTCTTTGAGAACGCCAACGGCATTTTCTAGCCCCGCACCGCGCAACGAGTTACTGCAGACGAGTTCAGCGAAGCCAGCCGTCTTATGCGCAGGCGTCATGCGCTCTGGACGCATCTCGTAGAGCGTCACGTGTGCGCCGCGCCGTGCAGCCTGCCAGGCGGCTTCGGAACCTGCGAGTCCTGCGCCGATGATGATGATGTCCTTCATTTCTTCTTCCCTTTGGCTTTTTCCGCTTTTTCTGCCTTTGCCGCTGCATCCTTTGCGCTCTTCTTTGCGAGGCGTTCACGCAATTTCGCGAGCTCCTCGTTGATCGGACTGCCCTCGCGCGTCTTGCAGTCATCGTTGCTGCAATACGTCAACGTACGGCCGTTTTTGTAATGATGCTTGAGGAGGAACGAGCCGCACTCTGGGCACTTATCCAAAAGCGGCGTATCCCACGTCGTGTAGTCGCATTCCGGATAGTTCTTGCAACCGTAGAACGTGCGTCCACGGCGCGTCTTGCGCTCGACGATCGCACCACCGCATTTCGGGCATGTGACGCCCGTTTCCTTGAGGAGCGGCTTCGTGTTGCGGCACTCAGGAAAGCCTGGGCACGCAAGGAACTTGCCGAAGCGGCCCTGCTTGACGACCATCATGCGACCGCATTTCTCGCAACGCACATCCGAGACCTCGACGGGGAGTTCCACATGACCGATGGCTTCGTCCGCCTTTTCGAGCGTCTCTTCGAATGGGTTGTAGAATTCACGCAGCAGATCGTTCTTTTCGACCTTGCCATCTGCGATCTCGTCGAGCTCGTTCTCGAGGTTTGCCGTGAACTTCACATCAACGATCTTTTTGAAATATTCTTCGAGCATGTCGAGCACAAGGAAGCCGAGTTCCGTCGGCTGGAAATGCTTGTCAACGCGCTGAACATAGCCGCGCGCCTGAATCGTCTCGATGATCGGCGCGTACGTGCTCGGACGACCGATCTCTTTTTCTTCGAGCGTCTTGACGAGCGAAGCGTCATTGTAGCGCGGCGGCGGCTCCGTGAAGTGCTGCTGCGGTTCGACTTTCGCCATGGTGAGCTCATCGCCCTCTTCAAGCTCTGGCAGCACGACATCTTTTTCCTTCTTCGCCTGATCTGCGCCTGCGTAGACGGCCGTGAAGCCTGCGAATTTCAGACGGGAGCCATTCGATTTTAGCTGACAGCGATCACCTGCCGCGATCGTGACGCTCATCGTATCGTAGATAGCCGGCGTCATCTGGCTCGCAGCAAAGCGCTGCCAGACGAGACGGTAGAGTTTCGCCTGCTCTTTCGTCAGGAATGGCTCGACCGCATCTGGCGTGTTGCGGATGGACGTTGGACGGATAGCTTCATGCGCGTCCTGCGCCTTCTTGCCCGTCGCGTAGACATTCGGCTTTGCTGGCACATAGTCCGCGCCGAGTGCTTCCGTCAGATATTCTTTCGCCTCGCCCTGCGCAAGCTCCGAGATGCGCGTCGAGTCTGTACGCATGTACGTGATGAGGCCTTGACGACCGCTCTTGCCGAGTTCGACACCTTCATAGAGCTGCTGCGCAAGCATCATCGTCTTGCGCGACGTGTAGCCGAGCTTGCGCGCGGCATCCTGCTGCATCGAGCTCGTCGTGAAGGGGGCCGAGGGTCGACGCTTGCGCTGGCTCTTCTTAACAGCCGAGACGGTGAGCTTCGCACGTTCAAGTTCCTTTGCGATCGCCGCCGCAGCCTCCTCGTCATGCAATACGCAATTTTTGCCACCGTCTTCATGGATGGCGAGCTTCTTGCCATCGACCGTCGCGAGGTCGGCGGCGAACATCGCCGAGCGCCCCTTGCGGAGCTTCAGCCCGACCGTCCAGTATTCCTCGGACTCAAATGCCTGGATTTCCTTTTCGCGGTCACAGATGAGCTTGACGGTCACGGACTGCACGCGGCCAGCCGAGAGGCCTTTGCGGATCTTGCGCCAGAGGAGTGGGCTCAGCTTGTATCCGACGATGCGATCGAGCATGCGGCGTGCCTGCTGTGCGTCAACGCGATCCATATTGATCGGACGCGGCTCCTTGACGGCCGCCTGAATGGCTGGCTTCGTAATCTCGTTGAACACGATGCGACAATCCGTCGTCGGGTCGATATCGAGGATATGAGCGAGATGCCATGCGATCGCCTCACCCTCGCGGTCCGGGTCGCTTGCGAGATAGACGTTCGATGCATTCTTCGCGTCTTTCTTCAACGCCTTAATGAGGTCGCCTTTGCCGCGGATATTGATGTATTTCGGTGCGAAGTCATTTTCGACATCGATGCCGAACTGGCTCTTTGGCAAGTCGCGCAAATGCCCCATTGACGCGCGCACCATGTACTTGCGACCGAGGTATTTCTCGATGGTCTTTGCTTTCGCCGGCGACTCGACGACGACGAGCGTCTTCTTCGCAGCTGGACGCTTCTTTGCCGTCGTCCGCTTTTTTGCCGACTTTTTTACGGTTGTGACCTTTTTTTCTGTTTCTTCTATCTTTTCTGCTGTAGCTGGCAAGTTCTCACTCCCTTTTCGCGCGCAAGTAACCATGTGTATCGCTTTCCTCGACGAGGCCTTTGAGCTCCATCTGCAAGAGCACAAATGAAAGGCTCGCGGCATCGCCACCATCAAGGCTTACGATGATCTCATCGATGGAAAGCGGATGTTCGTAAGAAAGGATCTGGTAGACTGCACGCTCTTCTTTGCTCATGACAGGTGTTTTCTTCTTTGGCTTTCTCGGCGGATCAACACCGTACTCCTCGAGCACGTCTGCCGCACTCGTCACGAGTTTCGCCCCCTGTTGGATCAGACGATGGCAGCCCATGCTCGTCGTCGAGTAGATGCTGCCGGGCACGGCGAAAACGTCGCGCCCCTCCTGCACGGCCATGCCCGCCGTGATGAGCGATCCGCTCTTCTCCGCTGCCTCAATAACGATGACGCCACGCGAAAGCCCGCTGATGATGCGATTACGCGCAGGGAAGAAGGACGGAAGCGGCGGCGTGCCAGGCGCATACTCGGAAACGACCGCCCCTGCCTCCGCGATCTCCGCGAGCAAGCGGCGGTTTTCTGGCGGATAGGTGATATCAACGCCGCAGCCGAGCACGGCGACCGTGCGGCCAGCTGTGAGCGCCCCTTTGTGCGAGGCGCTGTCGATGCCGCGCGCCGCGCCGCTGACGACTGTGAATCCCGCTCGTGCAAATGTCTCGGCAAACGACTTCGCGACACCTTCGCCATAGCGGCTGAAGCGTCGCGAACCAACCATCGCGAGACACTGCGCATCCGGCAAGAGCGTGCCACGATAGTAAAGCAGGATGGGCGGCGCAAAAATTTCCGCCAGATACGGTGGATAATCGGGATCACCGAGCGCTGTCATGCGAATGTTACTGCGCTCACACGTCTTAAAGAGTTGCGCTTCGTACGCTTCCGCACCGTCGCGCGCTTTTTGTACGTCCTTCGCAAGCTTAGACGGCAAGCCGTGTTGTGCAAAGGCTTCCATAGGTGCTGCAAGCGCTGTGCATGCCGAACCGAAAGCCTCGCGGAGCTTCCCCGCTGCCGCGCTACCGAGTCCTGGGACGCGCAAAAGCGCTGCAAGTGCAAGATGTTCCGCCAAGCAATCTTCCTTTTTCATCGGCAACACCTTCCTTTGCGCAACATGACACTATAACAGTTACCTACTATACCGAAAAGGAAGGAAATCTGCAACACTTTTTCTTGAAAAACAACAAAACTTCCGCAAAAGTGGATAAGAAAAACGCTCTTTTTCTTATCGCACCCGCGGAAGTTTTAGCGTGTCATTTGTTTTGTCATGCGCGGCGCGTGACAGAGACCTCGACACAATCGAGCGAACCGGAGATTGGCACGTTCGGCTTGCGTACCGTCGTCGTCACCGTTGCATAATGCGGATACTTCTTGAGCAGCTTGTCGCCAATATGGGCGCAAAGTGCAGATAGCGTCGTGAAGCGCTTGTTCTCCGTCACATCCTTCACGATGTCGTACACCGCTGCAACATCGACGCCATCTTTGATGTCGTCCGTCTCGCAGACGCTATCATCCTTTGTCTCGACCGTGATATCGAGATAGAATTTCTGTCCCTGCTCGCGCTCGTACTCATAGTAACCGTGGAATCCATAAAACATCATGTTCTTGATACTGGCTGTTGCCATTTCGATCACTCCCTGCGCAAAAATCTTTGTTCTATGTGTCTTATTCGCGACATGTAGGCAAAATCCTTCCCATCCAAAGATTTTCTTTTTCTTTTTCGCATCTTGCAGGCGGATACGGGAATAGTTACAATAAGATAGAAGGAAATCGAAAGGAGCTGGTCTCGTGGGAGATATCTTCATGGTCGTGCTCATCTTCCTCATGATCTCATATGCATTCTGGGATGAGCTGTTCACAAATTAAAAGATGCGATTTGCCTGCGGTAAATGACGAAGACCGCCCGAAGTGCTGAAGCGCCAAGGGCGGTCTTAAAAAAATAGAGAGGCCGAAGCCTCTCAAACTGCAAGTAGAAGTTTTCTTTTTTACATGACACGACGTGCGCCGATGTAGCATGAGCCCCAATAAGAGCTGTACAGGGACGCGATGGAGACGCCGCGGCTCGAAGAAGCATTGATGAAATTGCCTTCCCCGAGGTAGATGCCGACGTGAGACGGACCCGCTTCATACGTAGAGAAGAAGACGAGGTCGCCTGGCACGAGCTCCGCCGTCGAAACAGCGTAACCGCACTCATACTGTGCGTCCGCCGTGCGCGGCAGATAAATGCCCGCGTTCGCGAAGACATAACGCACGTAGCCGGAGCAATCGAAGCCGCTCGGCGTCGTCCCGCCAAAGACATAGGGGACGCCGAGATACTGCATCGAGCTCGCGACGACGCGGCGGCCGATGGCGTTCGATCCGCGGCTGACCTCCGGCATGGCTTTCCCGAGGAGAGCCGTGTACGTGGAGGGACCGACGAGACCGTCTGCATCGAGACCTCTCGCGACCTGGAATGCCTTTACCGCCTCAGCCGTTGCAGGACCGAAATCCCCATCGGCCGCGACATCGTAGCCGAGACTGGCCAATTGCCCTTGGATCTCCGCTACATCGCTGCCCTGATCGCCCATACGGAAAGCCGAAGCTCCGCAGATGGCCGTAAACCAGCACAGCAGGATCGTGGTGAGCGCAAACATGCGCAGTGCTTTACTCAAAAAGCCACTCCTCTCTCTATTCGCCTACGAGGTTAGCTGCCGGGTTCGGGTAGAGAAGACCACCCGCGCTCCCACCGTCATGCTTTGCAGCATCCCGGTGGATGCGTTCACCCCAAAATGATTTGGTTCCCCCGCTCCTGGGTTGGATTCGGCTTCCTTATATAAAACCCATATCTACTACGGCAGGATTGCCGTGGTATTCTGATTGATTTTCTATAAATCCCCGCTTTCATTTTATTTCCAGAAAACGGCCTGACATAAAATCAAGGCTGCCATATGACAGCCTTGTCTTTATCACGTCAAATACAAGCAGTCAATAAGCCGAGTTCTGTTCCGCTTGCGCGGTGACAATCATTTATCTAGGCTATGCGTTGCCGCACAGCTCAAGCGACGCAACCCGGAAGGTCGGCGGGCCGCCTCAACCCTTCCCTATTCGGTCTTGCTCCGTGTGGGGTTTACCAAGCCAGACAGTCACCTGCCTGCTGGTGCGCTCTTGCCGCACCTTTCCACCCTTGCCCGGCATGCCGGGCGGTCTCCTTCTCTATGGCACTTTCCCTGGGGTCACCCCCGCTGGACGTTATCCAGCACACTGCCCTGCGGAGCCCGGACTTTCCTCATCTGCCATTCGGCAGCCGCGATTGTCTTGACTACTTATATTAACGGAATTTATTCTAGCACTTTCGTCGCACTCTGTCAAGGTCGTCACAAATTTCGGACAAGTGCCCTTTTCACGAAGGTTTTTTTCACGTATAATAGGGACGTAACAAGAAAGATTTCGCTGTCCAACATCTTTTGAGAAAGAAGGAGCCATCACATGAGTACCCCACATATCGCTGCCGAAAAAGGTCAGATCGCCGAACGCATCCTGCTGCCGGGCGACCCGCTGCGCGCCAAGTTCATCGCAGAGAACTTCCTCGAAGGTGCAAAAGAATACACGCACGTCCGTGGCATCCTCGGCTATACGGGCACGTACAAAGGCGTCCCCGTCTCCGTGCAGGGCACAGGCATGGGCATCCCATCCATCTCCATCTACGTCCATGAACTCATCCATGAGTACGGCTGCAAGAAGCTGTTCCGCGTCGGCACTTGCGGCGGCATGCATCCAGACGTGCACCTTCGGGACGTTCTGATCGCACAGGCTGCGACGACGGATTCCTCCATTATCCGCAACATCTTCGGCGGCAGCATCAACTTCGCACCGATTGCCGACTTCGATCTGCTATCGAAAGCTGTTGCCAACACGAAGAAGCTCGGCCTCCGCGCCACGGTCGGCAACATCATTTCCGTCGACCGCTTCTATGATGATGAAATCGACAACGACAAGCTCCGCCAGTATGGCATCCTCGCCGTCGAAATGGAAGCTGCTGCGCTCTACACGCTGGCCGCTGGTGCTCATGTACAGGCCCTCGCCCTCTTCACCGTCAGCGATCATCTGCTGACCGGCGAAGCTTGCTCGGCTGAGGAACGCCAGACGAGCTTCAACGACATGATCAAGATCGCGCTCGAGACGGCAATTGAAGACTAAACCTATATAAAACACGGCGTTGCTTTCGCACCCGCGGAAGTAGCGCCGTGTTTTTTTTGATATGACATACAGGGGACTCCCACCACCGCTTTGCGGTCCCCCTCCCTCAGAGAGGGAGGCTGCGGGCTAGGGATTTCCAAGTTTTAGATGGCGTAGAAATTGACGAGCTTTGCATCGAAGATGCCGTCGAGGGACTTGATGGTCTCGACGACGTTCTCGGGGATGTCGTCATCGATCGTCAGGACCATGAGGTTCGTCTCCTGATCCTTCGTGCCACCGACCTGCATGCCGCCGATGTTGATGTGTGCGTTGCCCATGATGGAGCCGATCGTGCCGATGACGCCTGGGCGGTTGATATGCGGCATGACGAGAATGCGCTTGTGCGGATCGACGTCGACGCGGAAGCCGTTGATCGTGACGATGCGGCCTTCGTCGCCGAACAGCGTGCCCGAGGCTTCGACTTCCTTGCCGCCCGCCTTCACCGTGACAGAGATCAACGTCTGGAACGAGCCTGCATCTTTCTCCTTCTTTTCAGAGACCTTGATGCCGCGCTCTTTCGCGAGGCCCGGCGCATTGACGTAGTTGACTTCGCCTTCCATGACGGGGCTCAGCATGCCCTTGATGGCGGCCGTCGTGAGGAGCGTCGTGTTGACGTCCGTGATGTCGCCTTCGTACTTGACTTCGACGCTCTCGATCGGGCCATCCGCGAGACCCGTGACCGTGCAGCCGAGGCGCTCGGCGAGCGTCAGATACGGTGCGATGACTTTCATGACTTCCGGCGAGACCGGCGCCATGTTGACGGCCGTCGCAACGGGCTGGCCATGGAGTGCTGCAATGACGCCTTTCGCGACATCGAGCGAAACACCGATCTGCGCTTCGACCGTCGAAGCCCCGAGATGCGGCGTCAGCACAATGCCCGGCACGCCGACGAGCGGATGATCCTTCGTCACGGGTTCGCTCGTGTAGACGTCGATGGCTGCGCCCGCGACGAGCCCGGATTTCACGGCTTCCGCGAGGTCTTCCTCGACAATGATGCCACCGCGCGCGCAGTTCACGAGGCGCACGCCTTTCTTCATCTTCTTCATCTGCTCCATGCCGATCATGCCCTTCGTATCCGGCGTCAGCGGCATGTGGACGGTGATGAAGTCGGATTGCTCGATGAGTTCGTCAAATGTGGCGACCTTGACACCGAGCGCCTTGGCACGTTCTTCATTGATATAGGGATCATAGGCGATGACATTCATCTCGAAGGCGAGCGCGCGTTTCGCGACACCCGAGCCGATGCGGCCCATGCCGACGACGCCGAGCGTCTTGCCGCGGAGCTCGACACCGACGTATTTCTTGCGATTCCACTCGCCCTGCTGCATCGTCTCGTTCGCGATCGGGATGTTGCGGGACATCGCGAGCATCATGGCCATCGTGTGCTCCGTCGCTGCGATCGTATTGCCGCCCGGAGAGTTGATAACGATGATGCCACGTGCCGTCGCAGCCGGGATGTCGATGTTGTCGACACCGACGCCGGCGCGGCCGATGATCTTGAGGTTCTTTGCCCGATCGATGACTTCTTTCGTAACCTTCGAAGCCGAGCGCACGAGCAGTGCGTCAAACTCCGGGATGATCTCGAGGAGTTCTTCCTTCGGCAGCTTGTCCTTGACGACGACCTCGAATTCCTTCTGCAAGAGTTCGATGCCTTTCGGGGAAATCCCATCCGCTGCTAAGACCTTCATGTTCTCCATCTCTCCTTTTTTGTGCAGGGACGCCGGATTCTAAAAAAAGCCCCGCCCCAACATTGGGGCGAAGCTTCCTGCTTCACGGTGCCACCCAGTTCTTGCAAACTGCAACTCATTTGTGCGCTATCGGGCACATCCGTCTGGCTCATCACCAGCCGCTCAGGGGCGGAACGACAGGCTTTGCCGCTGACTTTCACCAACCGCCAGCTCTCTACGGGACGCCCTCTGCCGCTTCCTCTTCATCGCGTTGTGCAATGTATTCTTCATACGTACGCGTTCATTATAATTCATCCGCTCACGCCCGTCAAGTGTGCGCGAGAAAAAAACATGTTTTTCTTTTCGTGCTTGATTTTCTGATTTTTTCGCGCTAGAATATAACAAACTGACAACTGAAAACGAAGTTTTTCGAAACTGTGGGGGAGGTTTTTCCTTTGGAAGCAAATCGCATCTACAACTTCAATCCTGGCCCGGCCACGTTGCCGTTGCCCGTCCTCAAAGAGGCGCAGGCAGAGTTCCTGAATTTTCGCAATAGTGGCGAGTCGATCCTCGAGATCAGCCACCGCGCAAAGGAATATGCGGCGATGCAGGATGAAGCGAAAGCTGACATCAAGAAGCTCATGGACCTCGGCGACGATTACGAAGTCCTGTTTATGACGGGCGGCGCAAGCACGCAGTTTGCACTCTTGCCGCTGAACTTCGCAACGAAGGAGAAGCCGGGTGCCTATGTGCTCTCCGGCAGCTTCGCAGAAAAGGCTTTCAAAGAAGCCGACCACCTCGGCACGGGCGTCATCGCCGCGTCGAGCAAGGACGGCGGCTACAAGCATATCCCGCAGCAGGACGAGCTCCAGATTCCCGAGAATGCAGCCTATGTCCACCTCTGCTACAACAACACGATCTACGGCACGGAGTACCACTACATCCCTGACACGAAAGGCGTGCCGCTCTTCGCGGACATGTCGAGCGACATGCTGTCGCGTCCGATCGATTTCAAGAAATTCGACTTCATCTATGCCGGCGTGCAGAAGAACCTCGGCCCTGCCGGCGTGACACTCGTCGTCGCAAAGAAATCGTTCCTCGAAAAGAGCCCCGAGGCGCTGCCGACGATGTTCAAGTACGAGACGTTCCTCAAGAAGGATTCGCTCTACAACACGCCGCCGGCGTTCAACATCTACATGGTCGGCAAGGTCGCGCACTGGATCCTCACGGAGGGCGGTCTGCCGGAGATGGCGAAGCGTAACAAGAAGAAGGCCGACCTGCTCTATGGCGTCATCGATGCGTCGAATGGCTACTATCGCGGCCATGCCGAGCCTGCGAGCCGTTCGTTCATGAATGTCACGTTCCGCCTACCGAGCGAGGAACTTGAAAAGAAGTTCGTCGCTGAAGCGCTAGCCGTTGGTCTTGGCGGCGTCAAGGGCCATCGCAGTGTCGGCGGCATGCGCGCATCGATCTACAACGCCATGACATATGAAGGCGTCGAGAAGCTCGCGGACTTCATGCAGAAATTCCAGAAAGCAAATGCCTGACCTCGGTCGTAGAGATCGCTTGCGTTTCCCACGAGAGTCCCTGCTCGTTTGACGAGAAATGCGATAAAACCATAACAACAGACCCCGAAAAGAGATTCATCGAAGATGAATCTCTTTTCTTGTTCATTGTTACGCTTTTCTGCTATAATGAGGATAGTATGTGCAGGAAAGGGTGATTATATCATGCATATGCGACACACAAAACTACTGAACCTCGTCAACCGAGAGAAGCGTATCTCGGTCACCGAGCTGTCGAGGGAGCTCGGCGTTTCAGAAGTGACCATCCGCAAAGACCTCACCATCCTCGAGCAGAAGGGGCTGCTCCGGCGGGAACATGGTTATGCGGTCATGATCACGAGCGATGATATTGCCAACCAGCTTTCGTTCAACTACGAACGCAAGCATCGCATCGCCATGCGAGCGGCTGAAACCGTTCACAATGGCGAAACCGTCATCATAGATTCTGGCGCTTGCTGTACGCTGCTCGCGGAAGAGCTCGCAACAAACCGCAGGGACGTCACGATCATCACGAACTCGGCATTTCTCGCAGCCTTTGTCCATAAACAACCGAATGCCCACATCATCTTGCTCGGCGGAGACTATCAGAACGAGTCGCAAGTCATGGTCGGGCCGATGGTCAAGAAATGTGTCGACAATTTCCATGTTGACAAGATCTTCGTGAGTGCTGACGGTTTCACAGACGCTGGCTTCATGTCCGACAACCTCATGCGCACAGAAGCCATCCAAGCACTCTCGGAACATGCAAACCAAGTCATCGTATTGACAGAATCCTCGACATTTGAGGAAACTGGCGCTGTGATCGCCTTTCCACTCCAAGAAGTCCAAATGCTCTACACGGATGAAGCCATTGAAGATCGTTACATCCAAGCACTCCACGAACATGATATCCATGTCTATACGGTATCGATGAACGAAGAAGATTAAGAAAAAGCTGTTGCCCATCAAGAGGCAACAGCTTTTATTAATTTTCGTCCGAGAGTAGGATGTCTGATTCAAACATACGATTCCAGGGGAATGTCACATGAAGATTCGCGAGTGCCGGTAGCGGCGGCAAGTTGTCCTCTGCAAAGCGCGTCATAAAACGTGACGTGCGCGTCTCGACAGCTTCCCGCTTCGTATCGAGGCTACCATAGACGCCATCGCCACGAAGCCACGTCAACTGGCGCGCGACCGTTCCACGCACGTTCGCCTGATAGCCCCAGTCATCGAGATAGCGGGTCAGAAGCAAGTCATCGACAGCATCATCTTTCATGCGCTTCGCGAGCATGCCGGAGCCAAGCACGAATCCCGTGCTGTTCGTCGCCGTGTTCCAGCCCGCATAGGCGCGCAACTTGAACAGCAGGCCACGATCCTTGAGCTCTTGCATGACGGCATTATCCGCACCATTCGCGTAGGCGATGTCCGCAACGCCGACAGGATAGCCCTTACCGACATATTCCTGGACGATATCTGCGAAATACTTCGTGCCCTCGCGCGGCGTTCCGTCATTCGCGCGGTCATTCGCCTCATACGTCTTGCCATTTGGATTCGTGTTGACAGTCAAGACGATGTCAGCTTTTTCTGGCGCATTCACAGCCATGCCGCCCGCCGCTGCAATCGCATCGGCAATCGAGTCCTGGATGGGCTCATCGGAATACGACGGCACCGTATTGGGGCCGCGTCCCCAGTTATAGCGCACATAGACGAATGGCACCTCGCGTTCAAGGTCATTGACAGCGCGCGTCAGGAGTAGCATGCCGACTTCATCGATGCCTGCCATCGCCTGGTAGCGCGTCTTGCCGAGCTCCTTGCCATAATCGGCAAGATGGCGGCTCTCGAGATGTGTCTGCGAGTAAGGTGCATTGTCATCGCGACCAAGCACGAAATAGTTAAAGTCGTTCTTCTTCGTGAGGTCGATCAGACGCTCATTTGCCTTGAAATTTTTCGCGCGGCGTCCCATCCAGTCCGCAAGATCTTTCTTCGGGATGAGCTTTTCCAGAAAATCCGATTCCTTGCGCTCGCGGCGCGTCAGCCCTTCGACTTCCGCCTTGTCGCGGAGCACGGTATAACGGAAGATGTCGGCACCATAATTGCGGTAGTACCCTGGCTCCTCGTGGCCGGATGCCTCGCCCGTGCGCGGCGTGCGCATGATCGAGCCAAAGACATAGAGCGGCAATTTCGGATTTTCTTTGCGGAATGCTGTGAAGCGTTCCGCACGCTCGAGGATCTCCTGCTCACTGTATTCATGTTTGCGTGAACCGACCAGGCTACCATAGAGCATCGAATCTGACGAGACAACGGCCGCTTTCGCGTCCTTTGCATGTTCCTCGAGCCACTGCCAGAGCTCGTCTGGATGACCGAGGTCCTGTCGATCACCGAGGATTTCATTCGGCGGTACAACGACATCATAGCCCAGTTTGCGCACGACATCTGCCGTCTGCTTGTCGGAGATCGGACGGTTATCATGCGGGATAAAGATGATCTTGTCCGGCCCCATGTCCTTGTGGCGTGCCTCTGCCATTGGCGTCGCCGCAAGGACGGAAATACATGTCACAAGCGCCCCCAGAAGCGCCAGCCCCTTCTTCATGAGATGCACCTCCCTTTTCCTTCGTTTTTCTGCAGCCTCACTTTGCCGTCATGCGGCGGAGTGCCGCTTTCACATCGTCTGGTACATGGAGCTCTGTTTCAAAGAGCACGCCGCCGTCTTTCGGCGTTGCGCTCTTGATCTCGACCATATCGAGAAGCGGATGCCCCTCAAAGGATGTCTGGCCGAGTTTTGATTCCACGAGGACTTTATGAAAGTCAACGGTCACAATATTTCGCTTGACCGTTACGGGGACACTCTCTGGCAAGTCAATATGGCCGACCATACGCTCCGCCATCGAAAGCGAGATGCGTGAGAACACCCAGCTCATGAGACCATGTTGCGGGATGTTCTTGCTGCGCACATGATACTTGAGCAACGATTTGCCATCTTCATGTATGAATTCGTCAATCGTGCCCGAGAGCTCGACGGGGCCGAGCTTTTTCGTGTCCGCCGTGATGTCGAGGTGGCCGTTTTCATGCGATTTCAGCACGACCGAGGTCACAGGTGCATCTTCGCCCTGTGCAGCGACCTGCTTCGCGATGGCCTCGTTCATCATGTCATCTGAGACAAAGAGCTTGCCTTCGGCAATTTCTTTCAGTGTCGCATGATCCCACGTACCGCGCACGACCTCGATGGCTGGGCCATAGTCCTCTACAGCTTGCTGGATCTTCGTGAGATCGATTCCTGCCAATGCCTGCTGAACATTCACTGGCATATCCATGAATAGGCCCCCTTATGCGTCGCCTTTCCGCTCGCGAATCATCTGCCAGAGGTCGCGCGCGCGATCGAACGTCTTCGGCTCCATCGTGCGGATGTTCTGGTCACCAATGATGCGCGAGAGATACTGCGACGCCTTTTCATCATCCCCGAGACGGTAATAGAGCGCACCGATCAGATAGACAGCCGTGTTGTCCGTCATGTTACCCTGCGGATAATGCTCTTTCATGATGGACTCGTCATAGAGCTCCGCTGCCTTCTCCATGGCCTCGCGTTCATGCTCCTCGTCGCCTGCCTCGCGATAGATCCAGGCAAGGTGCAGATAGAGCCCTGCGCGATGTGCGAGCGATGCATCGATGAGTTCCGCATAATAGAGCGCCAGCTTATAAGACGCGATGGCTTCCGGCACGCCACGTTCCTCCGTGAATTCGAGCCCAATCTGGCGTCCCTGCAAAAAACTCCGAATCTTCTCCTTGTGACGCGATGCCATCGGCGCGAGAAAATGCGCTTCATCTGCTGCAAAGCCACAATGCTCGCAAAGCCAGATGTGATAAAAATACGGATTGACGCCCTTGTAATGGACGCAGAAATCCTCGTCCGTACGCTCCGCGATGATGCGCGATTTCATTTTGATGACGCGCGTGTCCTCTCCGCAGATCGGGCATTTTTTTGTAACAACGAATGTATACTCTCCCATGAGATGGATATCCCCCTTTTTGTTATCAACTCATAGTACCATACTTTGCTTAAAAAGAAAAGAGGACTGCAGTTGCAGTCCTCTATGCCTTCCGGATAACTCAGAAGGGATGCGCAATCGGCTTGTGATGATCAAACGTGTAGATCTCGGTAAAGCCGAGTTCGTGCAGGATAGCCTGCGCATCCTGCATGTGGTCGGCGAGGTATTCCGGCTTGTGTGCGTCGCTGCCCGTCGTGAGGACACGACCGCCAAGGGAGCGATAGAGTTTCAAGATATCGCGCGATGGTGTCGTGTCTTTGAGACCATAATGCCAACTCGACGTATTGATCTCGATGCCCTTGCCATCGGCGATGACGATCTGGAAAATCTCTGTCAGGATGTCCTTGATCTTTCCGAATGCAATTGGCCCCGCAGGATCGTAGCGTGCGATGAGATCGACATGCGAGAGCACGTCATAGCCCTTAAACGCTTTGACGACATCAAGCATTTCCTGATAGTAGCGCGCATTGTATTCGTCCTGCGTGCGCCCTTTCATGAAATCCCCCGTCCAGAACTCCTTGTCCTCAACCTGATGGATGCTGCAGAGCACAAAATCAAGCTGGTCCCCATACGTTCCCAGCAGTTTTTCGTACTGCGGGATCGTATGCGTCTGGATGCCGAATTCGAGGCCAACTTTGAGGGCAATCTTGGCGCCATACATCCGCTTCATACGGTAGAATTTTGCGAGATACTCCGGATAATGCACATTCGTCAGCGGCTCGAGCGAGGTCTTCGGCGTGCCGATGCCGTCGCCGCCACGCCACTCGATCTCGCCCGGATCCGTCCAGTCTTTCTTGATGCCGTAGTCTACATGATCCGTGAAGCACATTTCCGCGAGCCCGAGCTCAATGCCACGCTCGATCTGCGCCTCCATCGGCGTGTGTGAGTCATCACTGAATTCGGAATGAAGGTGGTAATCATACATCATTGGAAGCACCTCTTTTGTCGTTGATTATTTTTCGCGTGCAAGAATCGTCCGTGCCACATAGACGCCGCTCGCGCCGGCCTGCGAGAGGCCGCGCGTGACACCGGCACCGTCGCCGATGGCGAAGACGTTCTGGAATTTCGTCTCGAGCTCTTTCGACAGCACGACGCGCGAGCTGTAGAACTTGACCTCGACGCCGTAGAGCAGCGTGTCGTCATTCGTCATGCCCGGCGCGATGTAGTTGAGCTGCTGGATCATCTCGATGATGTTGTCGAGATGGCGCTTCGGCAGCACGAGCGAGAGATCGCCCGGCGTCGCCGCGAGCGTCGGCTTCGTGAAGCTCTTGCCCATGCGGTGCGCGTTCGTGCGGCGGCCTTTGATGAGGTCGCCATAGCGCTGCACGATGATGCCGCCGCCGAGCATGTTCGAGAACGACGCGATGCGCTTGCCGTACTGGTGCGGCTCCTTGAACGGCTCCGTGAAGTGGTTCGAGACGAGCAGTGCGAAGTTCGTGTTGTGGCTCTGGAGCTTCGGGTCGCTGTACGAATGGCCGTTGACCGTCACGATGCCGTCCGTGTTCTCCATGACGACATGGCCGTGCGGATTCATGCAGAACGTGCGGACGAAATCGCCGTAGCGCTTCGTGCGGTAGACGAGCTTCGCCTCGTAGACCTGGCTCGTGATGTCGTTCCAGACTTCGTCGGGCACTTCGACGCGCACGCCGACATCGACACGGTTGTTTTCCTGCTCGAGGCCGAGGCGGTCGCACTCGTTGCTGAACCACTCGGCACCCGCACGGCCCGGCGCAACGACGAGGTATTTCGCCGCAAGCTTTTCGCCATTAGCGAGCTCGACAGCGTTATCGCCCTTGCCGTTCGATTCGATATGCGCGACAGGACACTCGAAACGGAACTCAATTTTTTCCTTCAAATATTCATACGTCGATTCGAGCATGCGAAGATTATTCTCCGTGCCGAGATGGCGCACGCTCGCATCAAGCAGGTGCAGGTCATGGTCGAGCGCCCGCTTGCCGATGTCGGAGCCTTTCGTCGTGAAGACCTTGACCGGCGCGCCGTGCTTCATGTTGATGTCGTCCACGTAGTGGATGAGCTCCATAACCGTTGCATCGTCGAGATACTCGTTGAGCCAGCCGCCGAACTTCGTCGTGAAGTTGTACTTGCCATCGGAGAACGCGCCTGCGCCGCCGAAGCCGCGCATGATACTGCACGGCTTGCAGCCAATGCAGCTCTTGACCTTGCCTGCCGAAATCGGGCAGACACGATGATAGATGTCCTTGCCGCTCTCGAGCACGAGGATCTTCATCTCAGGCTTCTTCTCGATGAGCTCATACGCCGTCATGACGCCGGCCGGGCCGCCACCCACTACAATTACATCATAGTTGTTCATATTCTACTACCTCCGGAGGTTTTGCACACGAAAAGGGCGCAGTTAAGCGTGTTCTGCTTGTCCTGCGTCCGACTTTTTCTCAAACCTATGGTATTATACAGGAACATCTTGCAAATTGCAAGTATTTTTTTGTTGCACACTTCCGCCTTTTTCCTATATAATGAAACGGTATCTCTCCTATACCAATTGAAAAGGAAGTGCTCTCTTTTGACACATGATATCACGATCATCACGACCTTCGTGCTCTACATCGGCCTCATGATGGGCATCGGCGTCTATTATTACCGCCGCACGCGCAACATGAGCGACTACTTCCTCGGCAACCGCAAGCTCGGTGCCTGGGTCACGTCGCTTTCGGCCGAGGCGTCCGATATGAGCGGCTGGATGCTCATGGGCGTGCCAGGCTTCGCGTACCTCGCGGGCCTCAATGCAGGCTGGATTGCCGTCGGCATCGCCATCGGCACCTGGGCGAACTGGCATTTCGTCGCCGCCCGCCTGCGCAAGTACACAGAGCTCGCCGACAATGCGCTGACGCTGCCGGAATTCCTGCAGAACCGCTACGACGACCATTCGGGCCTGCTGCGCATCGTACCCGCCATCTTCATCCTGATCTTCTTCGTCATCTATTCGTCGTCGGGCTTTGTCTCGGCCGGCCGCCTGTTCGAGACGGTCTTCGGCATCCCCTACGAGTACGCCATCTTCCTCGGCGCGGGCTCCGTCGTCTTCTACACGCTCGTCGGCGGCTTTCTCGCCGTTTCGCGCACGGACTTCATCCAAGGCGTCATGATGTTCTTCGCCATCCTCGTCGTGCCCGTCTGCGGCGCGATGGCTTCGGGCGGATTCGAGGCGACCGTCGCTGCCGTGGAAAGCATTGACGCCTCGCTCCTTGACCCGTTCACGAAAGTCGATGGCTCTACCATCTCCTTCATCGAAGTCATCTCGCTGCTCGCCTGGGGCATCGGCTACTTCGGCCAGCCGCACATCCTCGTGCGCTTCATGGCCATCCGCACATCAAAAGAAGTCTCGCAGGCCACGCACATCGCGATGACCTGGGTCATCCTCTCGCTCGCAGCCGCCGTCGCCGTCGGCATCGTCGGGCGCGTCTATCTCACGACGCCGCTTGAGGGCACGGCCTCCGAAACCGTCTTCCTCGTCATGACGAACCAGCTCTTCCCGCCGATTGCGGCCGGCCTGATTCTCTCCGCCGTGCTCGCAGCCATCATGAGCACGGCCTCGTCGCAGCTGCTCGTCGCAGCGTCCGCGTTCGCGCAGGATTTCTACCGCACGATCATCCACAAGGACGCCGAACAGTCCGAACTCGTCTGGATTTCCCGCGCGAGCGTCCTCGTCATCGCGAGCCTCGCCATCTTCCTCGGACTGAATCCGAACAGCTTCATCCTCGACATGGTCTCGTATGCCTGGGCAGGCTTTGGCGCGGCATTCGGCCCCGCCATCCTCATGAGCCTGTTCTGGAAACGCACGACGCGCAACGGCATCATCGCCGGCATCATCGTCGGCGGCGTCACGGTCCTCGTCTGGAAGCAGTTCGCCCTCTTCGGCCTTTACGAAATCGTCCCGGGCTTCCTGTTCTCCCTCCTCGCCATCTGGGGCGTCAGCCTCCTCGGCCAGGCGCCGGGCAAGGACATCCAGGACACGTTTGACGAAGTCGGACACAGTGAAATCTGACACTTTTTCCCATACAGGAGCAGAAAGAAGCGGTGACCGCACATGCACATGTGCAGCCACCGCTTTTTTCATGCTTCTTATTTGCTTATTTTTCCGTATCCTTGTAGAGTTTCTGTATGGCCTGCATCTTGCTCTTCTGCGCGTCTTTCGCATGGAAGACCGCTTTGATCTTCGTGACGAGCGTGTCATGATCGGCATCATTCGGATGCGCGACCGCATAGCTCAGCGCATCCACGAGCGCCTGATCCGTCGTGTAAATGCTGCCGAATCCCTCCGAGAACATCTGCTTCTCGCTCTCGTCGAAGCCCTGAACGTCCTGCAAGGGATCCACATTCTCCATCGCCGTCATCTGTGTCCGGAGCTTCGCGGCCTGTTCCTTCATCGACTGGATGGCTGCCGCCTTTTTCGCCGCATCGCTTCCGAGGACATCCGGCATGCCGACATTCAGCACCTCGAATGCCGCATCCGCCGCATCTCCATACGGCGTGCACAAGCGGGCAAATTTCGTCAGCGACGTGTTGCGCACCGTATCTTTTGTCTGCGTGTAGTTGCCAATCGTGACAGAGCCATTTGCTGAAGTCGTGGAAGCTGCCACCACAGGAGCTGCTGCTGGCACGGTGGTCGTCGTCTGTGCCGCTGGGACTGCCGCAGGCTGCACGGCAGCCGTCTGCGCAGCCTTTTCCATCAGTGCCTTGACATGCTTGTAAAGGTTGAGATCTTCTTTCTGCAAAGCGATGTCGATGGCTGTCTGCCCATTATGGTCTTTCACCGTCACATCCGCGCCATGTGCAGCGAGAAGATCCATCATCTCATACCAGTTCTGCTTGACCGCATCAATAAACGGCGTATCTCCATCCGCATCCTTGACCTCCGTGCGGATGCCCCAGTTCAGCAGGTAGGTCGCAACGTCAAGCCCCGTTCCCCTGTCGCCATTCCGAACAACATACGTCAATGCGTTTCCATGCAATCTGTCATTCGGCGTATGGATGCCATTGATGTCTGCACCTCTCGCGAGCAGCGTCTTCACAAGGTCCAGTCCTCCGCCATTTCGGAGTGCCAGCACAAGATAATCGAGGCGCTGTCCATCAAACGTATTATACCCGTGCACATCTGCCCCTGCATCCAGCAGCAGAGGGATGATCTGTGATTTATTCAGAGCAATCGCATATCCTAGCGGCGTGACACCACAGCTCCAATCAAACTTGTAAACGCCATTGATATCGACTCCGCCATTTGCGAGGACATTCCTCACCGTCTCGACGTCGCCCTTCTTGATGGACAGCATCAAAAGCTGCTGCTGCTCATTGAGCGTCTGATACGAATGCGACTGCTCGGCTTCCGCCACCGTCCAAGCCGCCTCCGCAACATCGGTCTGCTCCCATAACACGCCGGCCATGCATGTGCTTGCCAACGCCATACTGGCGCAAAGCATGCTCCATTTTCTCTTTCCCATAATCTCCAGCCCTCTTTCATTTATATATTGCTTCATCTCTTCTATAAATTACGATAAAATTCGAAAAAATCCTCTTTTCTCTTCGCTTTTTTTCAAAAATATGCGATAATAAGAAAAAGGAATCGCACAAAGGATGGAGGAATTCAAGATGAAAAAAACTTTATCACGGAAGATCATGATTGCTGTCATGGCTGCTGCGCTTGCAACGCCGCTTTCCATGGGCATGGCACCGCAAACGGCCGAGGCTGGCAGCAGCATCTTGGGCAATGTCATCGGCGCAGCCATCAATGGCGCCATCTATTCATCCCAGCTCAATCAGGAAATCAACCAGATCAACAATACGGAAGAAGGCCGGAATGCCTATTTCGCTGCCATGAAGAAGGAATTGGGCGTCAATACCGACTGGGCGCTCAACAACCGCGTCAGCAACATCATGACAAACCTGACAGCTGCCATTGGCTCCATCGATGCGACGGTCTATGACAAGCCTTATCAGTATTTTATCAACAAAGATGACAGTTTCAATGCGTCCTGCTCGCTCGGCCACAACATGACCATCAACCAGGGCCTCTTCAACGTGCTCGACAACGATGCAGAAATCGCTGTCGTGCTCGGCCATGAAATGGGACACGGACAAAAAGATCATCCAGCGAAAGGCGCGAAAAAATCCGTTGGGCCAGCCATCCTCCAGCAGGCAATGGGCGGCAACCTCCTCGGCACGCTCGCGGCCAACCTTTGGAACAACCAGGGCATCACGAAGCCGATGGAATGGGAAGCCGATAATCTTTCGTTCGACTATATCACGCATTCCGACTACAATCCTGGTGCGACAGCCGCCGTCTGGCAGCGCGTCATCGACAAATATGGTGACAAGACGCCATTCGTCATCGGCGGTTCCGATCACCCGTCCAACACTGCCCGCCGCGACAACTACGAAAAGAAGCTCGAAGCCTATTCTGGCGGCCATGTCAGTGTCACGAAAGACGGCATCGTCGAAGTCAACAATCAGGAGTTCTGCGTCCCGGCAGCGTCCGGCGGCATGAGCAGCCATGAGCGCGCCTATTTCGTCGAGGGCAATCTCGCTGCCGCCTTCCACAACGGCCAAAACGCTTCTGCTGCAACGGCAGAAGGCTCGACCGTCAGGCTCGGTGCCCAGCCGATCATGACTTGCGTCAGCGGCGATGAAGATGCCCAGACACTCGCTGACCGCCTGAACAAGATCAAGGACGGGAAAAAATAAAAACATCCAGAAACAAAAAAGCGGCGCTGCCATCTGGCAGCGCCTTTTGTCCATCCACGGACAAATCATAGAACTGAATGAAATATGAGCAAACTTCCCCCGGAGGAGCTGAAACCACCGGGAAAACCTTTCGTCGAAAAAGCGCCCGTTCCCTGCAAGCTCTGCGAGGAATGGGCGCTTTCTGTATGAAGCATCCAGTTCTATCGGTGTCCCTGGTCTCTGCCAGAGGATCTATCAAGATTCTGGAATCCCCATCCCCATCGCTCGCGGGTCAAACGGTGATTGATGATCAGGCAGTTCTCCTGGCTCCAGGTCATCGTGCGTCTGCGCCTTCCCAGAGATGCTTTGCCATCCCCAGTGACATGTTTGCAGGGCACTCGCTGATACAGTGGCGGGACCGCACCGGACTTCAAATTTACCGGCTTCTCTATTGAGTCTTGCGACACCTGATCCTTTTTATGAAATTTTCGTTGATTTCCATCAACACGGTAAGTATATCATGCCTTCAGGTTATTGTCAATAACTTTTGTGCATTTTTTTGCGGTGCCGCTCAGCCGAGCAGGCTCAGGAACCAGGCCGCATTCTGGTTGTTCTGCGCGAGCATGGCCATGGCGGCTTGCATGAGGACGTTTTCCTTCGTGTAGGCGAGCATCTCCTTCGCCATGTCGGCGTCGAGAATCGTGGACTTCGCATCCGTAAGGTTCTCGCTCTGGACGGTCAGGTTGCTGATGGTATAGTCGAGGCGCGACGACATCGCACCGACGGTCGTCTGCTGGTCGAGCGCGCGCGAAAGCGCGTTGTCGAGCACGTTCATGGCCGCATTCGCGCCTTCCTTTGTCGTGACACTCAGCACGGTGCCGTCGCGGCCGCGCAGGCCGAGAGCTTCCGAGCGCATGTCGCCGAGCGAAATCTTCATGCCGCGATTCGCGTCGGCGCTCGTCTGCGCGTAGAGCGAGCTGTCCGAGACAGCATTTCTCGGCTCGATCGTCTCCGTGAATTCATTGAAGACGTTGTTGACGCTCTTCTTCTCCTGTCCCTTGCTGTCCGTGATGCCGATCGTGAAGCCCGCAATCGCGCCGTCTTTTCCCGCCGTCTTGGCTTTGATGGTCAGCGCATTCTCGCCATCGACGGTCTGCTTTTCCTCGCCGTAGGCATCCGTGCCGATAACGGACGTCGTGCTGATCCCCGCGACATCGAAGACATCGCCGTCGATGTCGTTCATTTTCGCGAAAATGTCTTCGACCGTCGCATCTTTGACCGAAAAGCTCGCGCTGTATGTCTTGCCATCTTTCACATAGGAAATGTTCACGGTATCGCTGTCCGTGATGCCGAGGCTGTCGCCATTCCTGCGCGCGAGGTCGGTGAGCTTTGTCGTCGCGGTCGTGTCCGTGCTCAGCGCGCGGTTCGTATACGCCTGCTGCGTCGCCTGCGCCGCGCCCTGCCGCGAGCCATCGAGCAGGTTCTTGCCATTGTAATCGACATAGGCATTGTCATCAATCTGATCGACGTACTGGTCGAAGAGCTTCTGGATCGTCTGGCGGTCGCTGTCCGTCGCCGTATCGTTCGCAGCCTCGATGGCCTTTTCCTTGAGTTTCCTCAAGATGTCGACCGTCGAGCTGATGCCGCCGTCCGCAACTTTGAGCAAACTCTTCATCCTCTGCGCGTTGCCGTTCGCCGCATCGAGGCTGCGGATGCGCACGTCCATGCGCTGCCCGATGGCCCAGCCCGAAGGGTCATCCGCAACCGAACGGATCTTGAGGCCTGTCGAGATGTTCAGGAGGTGCTTCGAAGCCTGCGTCTGATGGTAGTTCAGGGTGTTGAGGATGCTCGTCGACATGACGAAATTGTTCACGTACATGATGAAGCCTCCTTGCTTCGAGAAATTTGCATATCCTTTCTAATCTGTATATCGAATGAACTTTGAAAAACTTAAGCGGAAAATAGAAAAAAGATGCAACTCTCGCACCCGCGGAAGTTGCATCTTGATATTTGATTTGTCGTACAGGGGACTCCCCCCGCCGCTCACGCGGCCCGTCCCCCCTCTGGAGAGGGGCTGGCTTGAAAGGAAAGTTCGTCTTTTTCGTGTTACATGTAGTCAATCGAGGTCTTTTTCTTTGCCTTCGGTGTGATGCCGAGCTTGGCAGCGAGCCATTCGGTCGCTACGAAGAAGACCGGAATCAGGAAGATGCCCATCGCGGTCGCGAAGAGCATGCCGCCGACGACGGCGACGCCCATGCCGTTACGCGCTGCCGCACCGGCACCAGAAGCCGCGGCAAGCGGCAGGCAACCGATGATGAACGCGAAGCTCGTCATGAGAATCGGGCGCAGGCGCAGGCCTGCAGCTTCGATAGCTGCTTTGACCGGCTCCATGCCGCGATCGACACGGACTTTTGCAAACTCGACGATCAGGATTGCGTTCTTGGCCGCGAGGCCGATGATCGCGATGATGCCGATCTGCATGTAGACGCTGTTCTGGAGGCCTGCATTCGGGACGCCGAGCATGGCATCGATGAACGCAAGGCCATACTCGGAGACGAGGGCGCCGAAGATGCCCGTCGGCACCGTCAGCAAGACGGCGAACGGGACGCTCCAGCTCTCGTAGAGGGCTGCGAGGCAGAGGAAGACGAACAGGAGCGACAAACCGAGCATCTGAAGCGTCGAATTCGAGGCTTTCGATTCCTCGCGGCTCTGGCCGGACCATTCGATATTGAAGCCGGACGGTGCATTTTCATGCACGACTTCCGAAATGGCCTGCATGGCCTGGCCGGAGGAATAACCGTCGGCTGCGTTGCCCTGGATCTGCACGGAACGCGTGGCGTTGAAGCGCGAGATCGACGTCGGACCCGAGCTGTCTTTCGGCTTCAGGAGCGTATCGAGCGGCACCATCGTGCCTGTCTTGCTCTTGACGAAGATGAACTTCAGGCCGTCCGTCTCGCCGCGGTACGCCGTATCTGCCTGCAGCATGACCTTGTAGCTGCGGCCGAACTGGTTGAAGTCATTGACCTGCGCACCGCCATAGTTGACCTGCATGGCCGTGAAGACATCAGAAAGAGCGATGCCGAGGTTCTTGACCTTTTCGCGGTCAATCTCATAATTGATGACTGGCGACGTAATCGAGTACGTCGAGCGCACGCCCTGAAGTTCCGGGCGCTGGTTCGCCGCTGCGACAATTTTCTGCGTAACCTCGTTGAGCTCGGCGTCGCTGTGGCCGGACATATCCTGCAGCTGCATCGTCCAGCCGCCGACAGCGCCGAGGCCCGGCAGTGCCGGCGGGTTAAATGCGAGAATCGTCGCTTCCGGCGCGACTTTCGCGCCGACGCCGAATGTCGTGCGGACAGCCGCATCGACGGACGCATCGCGATCCGTGCGCTGCGACCAGTCCTTCATGCCGACGACGACCATGCCTGCGCTCGGCTTCGCGCCATTCGACAGGATGGAGAAGCCCGTAATGGCCATCATGTTGTCCGCACCCTTGATGCTCTCTGACATGGCCTCGCGCACCTTGTCGACGACGGCCGACGTATGGTTCGACGACGTGCCTTCCGGCATGTCAATCGTTGCGAAGAGATATCCCTGGTCTTCGGCCGGGACGAACGTCGATGGCAGATTCTTGTAAACGATGCCCGAGAGGCCGCAGACGATGAGAAGGAAGATGAACGCGAGTTTCGAATGGCGGATGAAGCGTGCAACGACGCCCATGTAGCCATTCTTCATGCTCTCGTATTTCTCGTTGAACTTCACGAAGAAGCGGCCGAGGATGCCCTGGTCATCTTCTGCGGAATGCGGCTTCAGCATCATGGCGCAGAGCGCCGGCGTCAGCGTCAGGGCCACGAAGGCCGAGAGGCAGACGGAGACGGCGATCGTCAGCGCGAACTGCTTGTACAGCACGCCCATCATGCCGCCAAGGAATGCGACCGGCACGAACACGGCCGACAGGACGATGGCGATGGCCACGACCGGCCCCTGCACTTCGTCCATGGCGCGTTCCGTCGCATCGACTGGCGTCAGGCCTTCTTCCATGTGCTTTTCGACGTTCTCGATGACGACGATGGCATCGTCGACGACGAGGCCGATGGCGAGCACCATGGCGAAGAGCGTCAGCGTATTGATGGAGAAATCGAGGACGATGAACGCGGCGAGCGTGCCGACGAGCGACACTGGGACGGCGAGCAGCGGGATGACCGTCGCGCGCCAGTTCTGCAGGAAGATGAAGATGACGAACACGACGAGCGCGAGCGCTTCCGCGAACGTATGAAGCACTTCCTTAATCGACGACTGGATGTAATTCGTCGAGTCGAAAATCTGCGCCATCTTCATGCCAGGCGGCAGATCGGACTCCGCTTCCTTGAAGACCTCGCGGACGCCGGCCACCGTCTCCATGGCATTCGCATCACTCGTAAGCTGGATGCCGAAGCCGACGGACGGGTGGCCGTTGAACTTCGAGATGATGGAGTTGCCTTTCTGCCCCGTCTCGATGCGGGCGACATCTTTCAGGCGCACGAACTGGCCTTTGCCGTCCGAGCGCAGGATGATGTTGCCGAATTCTTCTGGCGTCACGAGACGGCCGGAGATCTTGCCCGTGTACTGTTTTTCCTGCCCGTTCTCGACCGGCAGCGCGCCGACCGTGCCGGCCGGCGCTTGGACGTTCTGCTCTTTGATCGCGCTCGTGACGTCCGCGACCGTGAGGCCGAGCTCCGCGAGCTTGTCCGGGTTCAGCCAGATGCGCATCGCATAATCCGAGCCGAACACCATGACGTCGCCGACGCCCTTGATGCGCTTGATCTTGTCGAGCAGGTAGATATCGGCGTAATTCTTGAGGAATGCACGGTCATAGCGGCCGTCCTCGGAGTAGAGCGACATCATGTAGGCCATGTCGTTCGACGCCTTGCGCGTCGTGACGCCGACCGTCTGGACGTCGGACGGCAGCGACGGCGTCGCTGTCGCTGCGTTGTTCTGCACCTTGACGGAGTCCATATCGCCGTCCGTGCCCGTCTCGAAGACGACTTGCAGGCTGTAGCGGCCCGTGTCATCGGAGTTCGAGGACATGTAATCCATGCCCTGCGTGCCGTTGACCTGCTGCTCGATGATCTGCGCGACCGTATCATTGACGACGGCCGCCGAAGCGCCCGTGTACGTCGTGCTGACGGAAATCGTCGGAGGCGAAATCTGCGGGTACTGCGCAATCGGCAGCTGCGTCGCAGAAATCGCACCGACAATCACGATGATCAGCGAGACGACAATCGCGAAAATCGGGCGATGAATGAAGAATTTTGACAAGTCGCCGCCCCCTTAGCTGTCAGCACCCGTCGAAGAACCCTCGTCCGCATTGAACGTCGACGTATCCTCGTCGAAGGAGAAGCCCATCTCGTCCGCCGTCACCATCGTGACCGCGAGATCCTTGCCCTCCTGGAGGTTCGAGAGGCCCTCGACGATGACCGTGTCATCGGCGGACAGACCGTCCTTGATGATGTAGTAGCTGCCGACTTTCTGTCCGAGCGTGACCGTGCGTGCCTCGGACTTGTCGCCATCGCCGACGACCATGACAAACGATTTGCCGAGCAGCTGCTGCACAGCGCGCTGCGGCACGAGAATCGCGTTCGGCACCGTCTCGCCCGTGAGCTTGACGCGCGCGAACATGCCCGGCAGCAGCAGGCCGTCCGGATTCGGGAACAGTGCCTTGACCATCAGCGTGCCGGTATTCTGCGCGAGAGCGCGGTCTGCCTGCACGACGCGGCCGTCATACGGATAGACGGAACCATCGGACAGCGTGACGGAAACCGTGATGCCGCCCTTGTCCGAACCGCTCTGCATGGCCTGGATGTTCTTGAACTTCAGATACTCGGACTCCGAAATGCTGAACTCGACGAAAACCGGGTCCGTCGTGCCGATCGTCACGAGGTTTGTGGAACCAGCGGCTGCGAACGTGCCGACCGCGACATCATCGACGGAGAGCTGGCCCGACATCGGCGCATAGATGACCGTGTCATCGAGATCCTGGCGTGCTTTCTGCAGCAGTGCTGCATTCGCGGCAGCCGCGGCGCTGTAGGCGTTGACATTTGCCTGCTGCGTCGTGACCTGCTGCTCGGAAATCGCGTCGCTCGCGAGGAGTTCCTGATCGCGATAGAGGTCAGTCTGCGCATTCGAGAGCGTCGCCTCGGACTGCGAAAGCGTCGCCTGCGCCTGCAGGACGGCCGACTCATACTGGCGGCTGTCGATGCGATAGAGCGGCTGCCCCGCCGTCACATAATCGCCGCCGTGGAAATATTTCTCGACGACGTTGCCGGAGACCTTGGACTGCACTTTGACCTCGTCACGGCCTGCAATCTGCCCGGCATACTGGCTCGCCACCGGCGTATCCTGCTGCATGACTTTCATAGCCTTGACCTGCGACGCGCCTGCGGCCTGCTGCTGCTGCTGCGACCCGCAACCTGCGAAGATCATCGAGGCGGAAAGTGCCAGCGCAGCAAAGAGCGCCAGCGGTTTCTTCTGTTTCGCAAAGAACAAAAAGAAAACCTCCTTCTTCATCCCTGGATGTTATTTTCTGACTAGAATAGTAAATAAATGTTTACTATTTATGTTCCATATGGTATCGTATACGCATGGAAAAGTCAAGAAGTCGCGCCGTATTTCCGCGACCATCACGAAAATATAATCCGAAGAAGGAGGGAGCGCATGCCAGAGCTCAACGATCGTGCCGTATCCAATGACTTCATCGAGATGCTCGTGCTCATCCATCGCCAATTCTATCGCGGCATGACGACGCCCGTGCCGCTCAACCAGTTCGCCGTACTGATGGTGCTGCGCGTCGAAGAGCCGGCATCACCAAAATTCATTGGTGACATCCTGCACATCTCGAAGCAGCAGATGACGAGCATCACGGAAAAACTCTACCAAAACGGCTTCATCACACGCGCCACGGATCCTAACGACCGCCGCCGCCTGCTGATCTCGCTGACGCCTGCGGGGATGCAGGTGCTCGAAAACCAGAATGACTTCGTGCGGCAGAGATTCCTCAAGAGCCTCAAAGGGCTGGCAGAGGAAGAACAAGCAGAGCTCGCGCGATCCATCATGACACTATCGCATTATATCGAGAAGATGCAAGGAAGAGCAGAAAAAAACATCATGGATTGAAAAAAGCTCCCGAATGGGAGCTTTTTCAATCCAATATTTCAACCTAATTCCATCGTTTCGAGATCATCCGGCACGAAGATGTTGCCGTGATAATACTGTTTCGCCTCGGCCGTATAATCGGCCTTGCGCGTCTCGATCGTCTTGTCTTCCGTGTGATAGAGGACGAGGTTCCTCGCGCCGAGCGTTTCAGCGAGCTCGCTCGCTTCTTTGACTGTGCTGTGGTTCTTCTCGTATGGCTTGAAACGGTCGCGATCGGCGTATTTGCAGAACGCCTCGGAAAGCAGCCAGTCGGCGTGCTCGGCATATGCCTTGTCGTGCTCGTTGTACGGTTCGTCGCCAAGGCACGTCAGGCGCAGGCCGTCGGGATAGTCGAGGACATAGCCGAACTGTTTCGCCTTCGTCGAGCAGATGTCGAACGCCGTGAGCTTCGCAAACGGCAGCTCGACACTCTCGCCGTCTGTGACTTCGTGAATTTCGATGCCATCGCCGATGCGCGCGAGGTCTTTCTTCTTGAGCGTCATCTTCGTAATGGTCAAGAGCATATCCATGACGACTTCATGGCAGTAGATGTGGAATGTGCCTTCATACTTGCCCTTGTTCATGAGGTCGGCCACCTTGCGCATGACCCAGATGACGCCGAGCACATGGTCGGTATGGCCATGCGTGACGAACATGTGATGGCACTTCTGGTAGTCGAATCCCGTGAGCTCGAGCTGCCGCAGGATCGTATTGCCGCCGCCGGCATCCGTCAAGAACAGGCTGCCGTCATCATTCTCGATGACGAAGCACGTATTATAGCATTTCGTGACCATGGCACATCCCGTGCCGAGCATCGTGAGTTTCCGCATGTGATTCTCCGCTCCCTTACTTCTTGAGCTTCTTGAGTGCGACTTCCGCCGCCCGCTGCTCCGCCTCTTTCTTGCTCGGGCCTTCGCCCGTGCCATAGACTTTACCGTCGATCTTCACAGCAAAGACGTAGTGCTTGCAGTGATCGGGGCCCGAGGCTTCGAGCTGTTCATAGGCGATCTTACTGTCCGGTCGCTGCTGGACGACTTCCTGCAGCATGGTCTTGTAGTCTTTGACGAGCTTGCCGAGCTGTGCATTTTCAAATTCTGGTGCGAGTTCGCGCAGTGCATAGTCACGCGCAACTTCCCAACCTTGGTCGAGGTAGACCGCGCCGAGCACAGCCTCGAACGTATCTTCGAGATTCGTCGTGCGCGTGCGGCCACCGCCCATCTCTTCGCCATGGCCGAGGAGCAGATAGTCCCCGAGCCCGAGGCGCCCTGCGATCTTCGCGAGCGTCGCCGAACAGACGATGCTCGCGCGTGTCTTCGTAAGCTCGCCCTCTGGCAGCTTCGGGAAATGTGTATAAAGATATGTGCTGGAGGCAAGCTCCAGCACAGCATCCCCGAGGACCTCGAGGCGTTCATTATGCATGACGCGCCCGGGCGCTTCGTTGGCGTATGAGGTATGGATCAGGGCGGTATGGAGGAGCCGCACGTCGCGGAACGTGACGCCGAGCTTCTGCTGGAGGAGCTGCAGCTCCTCTCTTCTTCTTTCCGTCAGTCCATCCATGATTTACTCCGCGTATTTCTTCAGCAACAGGCAGGCATTGTGACCGCCGAAGCCGAACGAGTTCGAAATCGCGGCGCGGACTTTTTTCGCGCGCGCCTTGTTCGGCACGTAGTCGAGGTCGAGGCCTTCATCCTGCGTCTCGTAGTTGATCGTCGGCGGCAACATGTCGTTTTCGACGGCCAGCGCCGTCGCGATGCACTCGACACCCCCAGCAGCGCCGAGCAGATGGCCCGTCATAGACTTGATGGACGAGACAGCGACGTCTTTTGCGGCATCGCCCCAGACAGCCTTGATGGCTTCCGTCTCCCCCTGGTCGTTCATATGCGTCGACGTGCCATGCGCGTTGACGTAATCGACGTCTGCGGCCTTCATGCCGGCATCATCGAGTGCGAGCTGCATGCACTTCGCCTGATACGTGCCATGCGGTGCCGGGCTCGTGATGTGGTAGGCATCGGAGTTCGCGCCATAGCCTGCGAGTTCTGCATAGATGTGCGCGCCGCGTGCTTTCGCATGCTCGAGGCTCTCGAGCACGACGATGCCGCAGCCTTCGCCCATGACGAAGCCGCTGCGGTTCTTGTCGAACGGACGGGACGCATGCTCCGGATCGTCGTTGTGATCCGTGCAGAGCGCCTTCATCGCGCCGAAACCGGCAACCGCTGCCTGGCTGATCGCTGCTTCCGTGCCGCCGGCGACCATGACGTCCGCCTCGCCGCGCTGGATGACGCGCATGGCGTCACCGATGCAGTTCGAACCCGTGGCGCAAGCCGTCACGACGCAGGACGACGGGCCATGGAGCTTGTACGTGATGGAGACCTGGCCGGAGGCCATGTTCGCAATCATCATCGGGACGAAGAACGGGCTGATGCGCGAAGGGCCTTTCGCGAAGTATTTCTCATACTGCGAGTGCATCGTCTCGATGCCGCCGATGCCCGTACCGACATACGTGCCGATGCGGTCGAGATCCTCTTTCTCCAGATCGAGACCCGCGTCCTTGATGGCCATGCCGGCCGTCGCGACAGCGAACTGCGTGTAGCGGTCCATGCGCTTCGACTCTTTCTTGTCGATGTACTCCGTCGGGTCAAAATCTTTGACTTCGCCTGCGATCTGCGCATGGAAATCCGTCGGATCGAAGCGCGTGATGCGGCCAATGCCGTTCTTGCCTTCCATGAGGGCATTCCAGAACGCTTCCTTGCCCGTGCCGATCGGCGTGATGGCACCGATGCCTGTGATGACGACTCTATTCTTCAAGATGATATTGCTCCTCTCAAAATCAGTTTGCTGCTTCCGCTTCCGCCTTGAGCTTCGTGATGATGTCGTGGACGGACTCGATGCTCTGGATCTCTGGCAGGCGCTCGCCCGTGAAGACGAGTCCCGTCTCCGTATCGCCCTGCTGGGCGCGGATCAGGGAGCGGATAATGCAGAAATTATGCTTGCAGGCCTTGAGGCAGGCGTCGCACTTCTTTGGCGGCACCGGACCTTCGAGCACCTGCGCGGAAAACGGTGTGCGCACGGCACGACCAGGCAGGCCGACCGGGCTGTGGATGACGACGACGTCTTCCGGCTTCGATTTCAGGTAATATTCTTTGAGCGCAGGTGCGCCATTCGATTCCTTGCTCGCTGCGAAGCGGGAACCCATCTGGACGCCGTTCGCGCCCATCTTTATGAGATCAACGATGTCCTGGCCCGAGAGCACGCCGCCGGCCGCGATGACCGGGATCTTGACAGCCGCGCGGATGTCGGGGATGAGCTCTCTTACCGAGTGCGTCGTCCCGAGATGACCGCCAGCCTCTTTGCCCTCGACGACGATGGCCGTCGCGCCAAGACGTTCCGAGATTTTTGCTAATTTAACGGACGAGACAATCGGCACGATCGGCGTGCCGGATTCCTTGCCGTAGCCAAACATATCACGGGAGAAACCTGCGCCGGCGACGATGAGGTCGATGCCTGCATCGATGGCCGTCTTGCAGATGCCTGCGAAATCGCGGGCTGCCACCATGATGTTAATGCCGATGATACCAGAAGTCAGCGACCGTGCGAGCTGGATTTCATAGCGAAGTTCCGCATGGCTCATGCCGGATGCGGCGATGAGGCCGATGCCGCCCTCATTGGCAACGGCAGCCGCGAGGCGCGCCGTCGAGAGGCGAATAGCCATGCCTCCCTGCACGATAGGGGTTTTGGCGACCTTCGTGCCGATCTTAAGCTCTGGAAGCTTCAAGGTTACTCCTCCAATCCGTCTTACCTTTAGAAAATCCCGCGAAGAATCTTCACGGGATTTAGAAAAGGTAAGACGCTCAAACTTATTTGCTGTTCTGGTCGATATAGGTGACAACGTCCTGCACCGTCTTGATCTTCTCAGCAGCCTCATCCGGAATCTCGATGTTGAATTCCTCTTCAAAAGCCATGATCAGTTCCACAATGTCCAGGGAGTCAGCACCGAGATCATCGATGAACGTGGATTCAATGGAAACTTCATCAGCCTCCACACCGAGCTGCTCAACGACGATGTCGCGAACCTTCTCAAAGGTCTTGTCTGCATCTGCCATGTCTTTCACCTCCTTATCTTGGTGTACATTATAGTTATATCACATTACCATGCCGCCGTCTACCTTGACGACCTGGCCCGTGACATAAGAAGCAAGATCCGTTGCGAGGAAAGCGACGACATTCGCGACGTCTTCCGGTTCGCCCATGCGCTTCAAAGGAATGGCAGCGAGCGTTGCTTCCTTCGCTTTGTCCGTCATCGCGGCCGTCATGTCCGTCGCGATGAAGCCCGGAGCGACGGCGTTCACGGTGATGCCGCGCGCTGCAAACTCTTTCGCGCACGCCTTCGTGAAGCCGATGACGCCAGCTTTTGCTGCCGCGTAGTTCGCCTGGCCTGCATTTCCCATGACGCCGACGACGGAAGCCATGTTGACGATGCGGCCAGCGCGCTTCTTCATCATGAGTTTCGAGACGGCTTTCGTGACATAGAACATGCCCTTGAGGTTCGTGTCAATGACCGCCTCAAAGTCCTCCTCCTTCATGCGCATGAGGAGGCCGTCGCGCGTGATGCCTGCGTTGTTGACGAGGATGTCGATGCCGCCGAATTTCTCCGTGACGGCCTTGATCATCGCGTCAACAGCCGCTGCATCCGAGACATCCGCCTGGAAGATCTCCGCCTTGCCGCCCGCAGCCACGATGGCTGCTTTCGTTTCTTCGGCTTTGGCCGTGTTGCCTGCGTAGTTGATCGCGATCTGAGCTCCCATGGAGGCAAGCTTCAGAGCGATCGCACGGCCGATGCCGCGGGATGCGCCTGTGACGAGCGCCGTTTTCCCATCTAAATGCATATTAACGAACCTCCTTGAAATAGTCAAGGGTTTTTTCCAAAGTTTCGAGATTTTCGACGTTCATGCTCTTGAGGCTGCGGTCGATACGCTTGTTGAAACCGCAGAGCGTCTTTCCAGGGCCGGCCTCGACGAACGTATCAGCACCGAACTCCTGCATCGTCTTGACGCAGGCAATCCACTTGACGGGATGGTCAGCCTGCGCGACGAGGTTTGCCTTGATCTCGTCCGCTTTCTGCTCGAGCTTGCCCGTGTAGTTCGAGACGACGGGGATCTTTGCGTCGCGGATCGTGACCTTGTCAAGCTCAGCGGCGAGCTTGACGGCTGCCGGCTGCATGAGTGTGGAATGGAATGGTGCGGAGACCGGCAGGATGACGGCTTTCTTCGCACCCGCTGCCTTCAACGTCTCGACGGCCGCCTCGACACCCTTCGTCGCGCCGGCGATGACCGTCTGGCCCGGGCAGTTGAAGTTGACAGGCTGCACGGCGCCCGCTTCTTTTGATGCTTTTTCGCAAGCATCGGCGATGACATCGTCACTAAGGCCGATGATGGCTGCCATGCCGCCTTCGCCGACAGGGACAGCTTCCTGCATATACTGGCCGCGCTTGTGCACGAGAGAGACCGCATCCTGAAAATCGAGGACATCGGCTGCAACGAGTGCCGAGTATTCACCGAGGCTGTGACCAGCGACGACTTCTGGCTCAATGCCATGCTCTTTGAGGATAGCATATGAAATGACGCTCATCGTGAGGATGGCCGGCTGCGTGTTGGCCGTGAGCTTCAGATCCTCTGCCGGACCCTCGAAGCACATCTTCTGGATGGAGTAGCCAAGTGCCTCATCCGCCTCGCGGAAGAGCTTCTTGGCGATGTCATATTTTTCGCAGAAGTCCTTGCCCATGCCGACGGTCTGTGCGCCCTGTCCCGGGAATACGAATGCAAGCTTGTTCAAGATGATGACCTCTCTTTCGATAATTCGGTTCTATTCTTTATTTCAGATCCTGCTGGATCGTTTCGATCGTGGATGGAAGCCCGGCAACGATATCTTCGATGATCTTTTGCACAGGCTTGATATCACTGAGCATGCCGGAGATTTCGCCGATCATGACGGAGCCATTCTCGACATCGCCTTCATGTGTCGCGCGGTGGAGCGAGCCGACACCGAGCTTCTCGAGCTCTTCTGCTGGTGCACCCTGCGCCTCCATTTCGAGGTATTTGCGCGTGAGCTTGTTGTGGATGACGCGCGCCGGATGGCCGAGCGTGCGGCCCGTGACGACCGTCGCGCGGTCTTTCGCCTTGCGCACGAGTTCCTTATAGTTTGGATGCGCGATGCACTCCTCACTCATGACGAAGCGAGAGCCCATCTGCACAGCCTTCGCGCCAAGGGCGAAGGCCGCCGCGACACCACGCGAATCCGCGATGCCGCCCGCTGCAATCACTGGCACATCGACAGCGTCAACGACCTGCGGCACGAGCGCCATCGTCGTGATCTCACCAATATGGCCGCCAGACTCCATGCCCTCAGCGATGACGGCATCTGCGCCAGAGCGCACGAGACGCTTTGCGAGTGCGACGGAGGCGACGACCGGGATGACTTTCGAGCCGATGGCCTTGAGCTCCGGCACGTACTCGCCCGGATTGCCTGCGCCCGTCGTAACGACGGGAACCTTCTCCTCAAGCACGACCTGCATGACCTCTTTGACGAACGGGCTCATAAGCATGACGTTGACACCGAACGGCTTCTGCGTCCAGCCTTTGCATTTCTGGATCTCTGCGCGCAGGACCTCGGGAGGCATATGGCCGGCACCGATGATGCCGAGGCCGCCAGCGTTCGAGACGGCGGATGCGAGTTCTGCCGTGCCGATCCAGGCCATGCCGCCCTGGAAAATCGGGTACTTGATGCCCAGCAGATTGCAGATCACGTTGTTTTCAAACATAAAAGAATAAGTCCTCCTTCGCCGATTGACTGACCGTCAAGCTTTTTCCGAAACTTTTTCTTCCGCGCCCTGCAGAGCTTCCTCTTTTGTGAGGGCATCGCGGATATGTGCAAGGACGTTTCCCTTGACGTAGTCATTGGCCACGCCGATGGCACTGCAGATGGATTTGGCATTTGATGAACCGTGACTGATGATGACGCATCCATTCACGCCGAGGAGCGGCGCGCCGCCGTATTCCGTGACGTCGAGGCGCTTGCCGAGCTTCTTGAGCGTCGGCATCAAAAGAAGCGCCCCGAGCTTTGCAAGGATACCGCCATTCTTGATGGCGTCCTTGATGAGCTTTAGGATGGTTTTTGCCAGACCCTCTGCAAATTTTAGCACAACATTGCCGACAAATCCATCACAAATTACGACGTCGAAGTTGCCTTTCGGCACATCGCGGCCTTCGGCGTTGCCCATGAAGTTGATTGTCTTCATGACCTTGAGAAGTTGGTACGTGGCCTTCGCCTGCTCGTTGCCCTTCGTCTCTTCCTCGCCGATGTTCAGGAGGCCGACGCGCGGCTCTTTGACATGAAAAACGCCCTCGCAGTACAGGGAGCCCATCATGGCGGCCTGCACGAGGTGCTCCGGCTTCGAATCAACATTCGCGCCAGAATCCATCAAGAGCGTCACGCCACCTTTCGCGTTCGGCATCGGCGTTGCGATCGTCGGACGTCCGATGCCCTTGATGCGGCGCAGGATCAGCTGTGCTGCCGTGACAGCAGCCCCCGTCGAACCTGCGGAAAGCACGGCATCGCATTCGCCCTCTTTGACGAGGCGCGTCGCGACGACGACGGAAGCATCTTTCTTCGTGCGCACGGCATCGGCCGGATGTTCGCCCATCTCGATGACTTCGCTCGCATGGTGGATCGTGATACCGAGCTTCTCCCAGCCCGGCTCCTTCTCGAGGACCTTGCGAATTTTCGCTTCATCGCCGACGAGGACGATCTCGCATCCGAACTTCTTCGCGGCGCGCACAGCGCCGAAGACGATTTCGAGCGGCGCATAGTCACCGCCCATCGCATCGACTGCAATTTTCATGCTCTGGCCTCCCTGCTCTTCTTCTCTTCTCCCCACGAAACCATGATGAATTTCGCTCGGAAGACTTCCTGCGTATCGTTGCGGGTCTTGACCCAGACAAAATATTTATTGCCGCGCACGCGCACGATCTCGGCTTTCGCGATGAGCTTCTCGCCGACATGCACAGGAACTTTGTATTTCACGTTTGCAACACCCGTGACGGCCATCGGCGCATCGATGATGGCAAGCGCGAGCGAATTGGCCTGCGAGAACATGTAGTGGCCTTTCGCGATCTGCGTCTTGGCAAAGACCATGTCCTCCGTCACGCGCAAGAGCGAGATGCCAGAGTGGCCGAGTTCGAGGTCGATGAGCTCGCCGACGACTTCGCCGCTCTGGATGGACTTGACTTTGTTCTGCGCTGTTTCCGCCATCTTGCGGATGCGGCCACGGAGCTCCGGGATGCCGAGTTCTAGGCGGTCGAGGCGGATGGTCTGCACGCTGACGCCGAGTGCTTTTGCCAGCTCTTCATCCGTGAGGAACGGCTTCTCCTTCACTTTCTCGATCAGAAGCTGCTGTCGTTCTTTCTTCTTGACGCGTGCCATCTTTGCCACCTCGCTTTGTTCCGTACTTTTAAGACCTGTTTCTATAACCTGTCGCCTATTATAACGGCTTCGTACACAAAATGCAACAGGAAATTTTTTATTCGCACCCGCAGAAGAAACCATGTGCCTATTGTTCTGTCGTACAGGGGACTCCCACCACCGCTTCGCGGTCCCCCTCCCTCAATGAGGGAGGCTGCATTGTTCAAACTTCGGGTGCAGCCAGAGGTAGCAGGCGATGCAGATGATGATGGAGACGACGGAGCCCGTCGCCGTCGCGAGGCCCATCGGGAGAAGCGTCATTGGGAACATCGTCGAAGCGAGATACGCGAGCGGGATGCGGGCGCACGTGATAGAGATGACGTTGTGGATGAACGAGATTTCCGAGCGGCCATACGCGCAGAAATATCCGCTGAAGCAGAAGTGGATGCCAGCGAAGATGCAGTCGATGACATAGCCATGGAAATAATCTGCGCCGGAGGCGATAACGCCCGCATCGCTCGTGAACAGCGCGAGCACGTCCTCAGCTGTAAACTGCACAGCGAGCGAGACGAGGGCACCGAAGCTGACGGCGATGGCGAGCGCATAGCGGAGCGTCTGCCGCACGCGCGCATGGGCGCCCGCGCCGACATTCTGCGCACCGAGCGCCGAGACGGTCGACAGCATGGACGACGGCACGAGGAACAAGAAGCTGATGACTTTCTCGACGATGCCGACAGCCGCCGCATCCGTCAAGCCGCGCATGTTCGCGATGACCGTGATGACAAGGAACGAAATCTGGATGAAGCCGTCCTGCAGCGCGATCGGCACGCCGATGCGCAAGATGTCATGGAGCATGGCGTGGTCCGGCGCAAAATCGTAACGCGTAACGGAGAGCCCTGTGCCGCCTTTCCGGATATAGACAATCGAGATCAGGACGCTGACGCCCTGCGCGATGACCGTCGCGATAGCTGCGCCCTCCGGCCCCATGCCGAAGAAGCCTAGGAACGCGTAGTCGAGCACGATGTTCAGTACGCAGGCGACAGCGATGAAGTACATCGGGCTGCGCGTATCGCCAAGACCGCGAAAAATCGAGGCGATGATGTTGTACGCTGTGATCAGCGGGATACCAAGTGCACAGTAGTAAAGATAATCCTGCGTACCGATGACAGCTTCCTCCGGCGTCGACATGATGGCGACGATGTGCGGCAGCAGCACGACCATGATGGCCGCGAGCACGACGGAGACGCCGAGGAACAGCGTGACCGTGTTGCCGATGGAGCGCGCCGCGCTTTCTTTGTCACGCGCGCCGACGGAACGCGCGATCGTGATCGTCGTGCCCATGGCGAGCCCGACGATGATGACCGTGACCATGTGCATGACCTGGCTGCCGATCGAGACGGCCGTGATGCTCGCCGCGCCCTGGAACTGGCCGATGATGAAGAGGTCGGCCATGCCGTAGAGCGTCTGCAGGAAATACGAGATGAGATAAGGAATTGAGAATACGAGGATGTTCTTCCCGATGCTGCCTTTCGTGAGGTCTCTTGCCAACAAATCTCCTCCTTTTCGCTTAGATAAGAAAAATGAGCAGGCCGCTTGACGCAGTCTGCTCATCATTTCGCATTTTTCGCATGTTTTAGAAGGAAAACATGGATTACTCCGCTGCTTTCACGACTTCTTTGCCATCATAATAACCGCACTCCGGGCAAACGTGATGCGGCATCTTCGGCTCGTGGCACTGCGGGCATGCAACGAAGCCAGGGGCTTCCAATTTCCAGTTCGCACGGCGCGAGTCACGGCGGGCCTTCGACATTTTACGCTTAGGTACTGCCATCTCGGATACACCTCCTTAAACGTCAATCGTTGTCTTTTGTCATAAATTGCTGCAATGCTGCCAGCCTCGGGTCGGGAACAAACGTCTCGCAACCGCAATCGCCATAGTTGCGGTTCGCTCCGCAGACGGGGCAAAGCCCTTTGCAGTCGGGCTTGCAGATATTGCTGAGCGGCTGTGCCGCCAGAAGCGTATCACGCACGAGCTCCTCGAGCTCGATATCGTCGCCTTCAAACGAATTCGCATCGTCATCCTCTGCGATCGTCCCCTGTCGGAACGTCTCGCAGAACGCATGCTCCTGTGCCTCTGTGCAGTCCTCGAGGCAACGGTTGCAGACGAAATGTTTCGTCGCACGGATCACACCCTCGACGCGATAGCCCGCGCCCGTGTTTGTGACCGTACCCTCGACCTCGATCGGGCCTTCAAAGGCATAATCGGCCGCTGTGGCGTCAATCTTCGCCGCAGTGGTCGTGAACGAAAACGGAAGATCTTTTCCGAGTCCGGCAGTGAGTTCAGCAATATGAATATGCATTAGCATCAACTCCATCCATTATAGCGGCCGACTTTTCGCTTGTCAAGGAAAATTCCTTAGCAGTCCGCACTTTTTCATGCGCATCAAACTTCGCCGAGACGAAACGAGATTTCACGGAGCGCGGCCGCCCGCACGCGCTTCCATGGCACATCATGTGCCTCGGCACAGGCGCGGCAGTCCTCAAATTCTGGCTGCGCATTCACGATCTCGCCCTCATACGCCGCGATCTTCACGCGCACCGTGCCATACTTCGTCTCGACCTGCGCAACGCGGCGGTCGCACTCCACGCGCTCGTCGACCTGCGTCACGCGCAGACCAATCGTCGTTGTCTCGCGGAAGAGGATCCGCTGGCAGGCGACACGCGTCTTGCCGTTCACAAGCACGGAAAGTTCTTCCGCTGGACGATTTTTCTTCATATATATAGGGGCCACCCAGACATCGAGTGCACCCGCAGCGAGGAGCTTGTCAAACAAGTAGCCATAGATTTGCGGCGTCATGTCGTCGATGTTCGCCGCCAGGATATATTTGTCATCGTCAGAAGATGCCTTTTGTTCGTCTACGATCTCGCCGAAATAAAGTCGCAAGACGTTTGGCAGTTCGTCGCTTTCACGCGTGCCCGCACCATAGCCGATGGCGGTTGCATGAAAGCTAATCGGCCTTGCCTCGGAAAGCTGCGCAAGCGCCTGCACGACAGCTGCGCCCGTCGGCGTCGTGAGTTCCTGCTGCGGGCCTGCTGCATACGTCGGCCAATCCTTCAAGAGCTCGGCGACAGCTGGTGCCGGCACGGGCATCGTGCCATGCGCACAGTGGACGAAACCGTTGCCGACATTTATACGTCCCGCATAGACCTGCGTGATGCCGAGCGCATCGAGACAGATGGCCGTACCACAGATATCGACGATGGAGTCCGCCGCGCCGACTTCATGAAACGCGACGTCATCGGCGGGGACGCCATGCACGCGGCCTTCTGCTTCAGCCAGTACGCCAAAGATGCTGAGCGCCTTCTCCTTCGCGCCATCTGTCAAAGCAGATGCTTCGATCATCGCACGGATATCCTTCATTGCGCGGTGTTGATGAGCATGATGATGCCCGCCAGGATGTGCGGGATGGTGACGCCCCTCCCGCACGTCCACATCCGCGTAAACAGCAGCGATGCCATTCTTCTTGACCCGCGCGACCTTGAGTTCGCATTCCTGCATGACGGGGAGTTTTGCAAGCTCGCGCCGCAAGACGGCTTCGTCCATGCCCGCCGCGAGGAACGCGCCAAGCAACATGTTGCCGCTGAGGCCGGAGAACGCATCGAGATAGATTGCTTTTGCCATACGGTTTTCTTCCTTTGTGCGGCTGCTCAGCGCAGTCGGTTGATCTTGCTCGCGAGCACGCCCGCGCCAAAGCCATTGTCGATGTTGACGACGCTGACGCCTGCCGCGCAGCTCGACAGCATGGACAGGAGCGCCGTGACACCATGGAGCGCCGCACCATAGCCGACGCTCGTCGGCACGGCGATGACGGGGCCGCTTGCGAGGCCGCCGACGACGGACGCGAGAGCCCCCTCCATGCCCGCGATGCAGATGATGACGCGCGCGCGGCGGATGATGTCTTCATGCGCCGCGAGGCGGTGGATGCCCGCAACGCCGCAATCATAGATCGTCTGCACGCGGTTGCCATAGAGCTCGGCCGTCAGCCGCGCTTCGGCTGCGACGGGGATGTCGCTCGTGCCCGCTGTGATGATGAGGATCGTATGCGCCTCATCATCTGGCGGCGCGCCGACCGGCTTTGCGCGGCGCACATAGATGGCACGCGCTTCTTCGTCATACTGTGCTTCTGGCATCGCCTTTTTCACGAAGTCATACTGCTCGCGGCTCGCCCGCGTCGCGAGCAGGCTGCCGTCGCTCGACGCCGCGAGCGATTGCAAGATGGAGAGCACCTGTTCTTTCGTCTTGCCCGCCGCATAGACGACTTCGGGAAAGCCCTGCCGTGCCTCGCGGCTGTGGTCAACGTGTGCAAAGCCGAGGTCTTCAAATGACGCTTTGCTGAGAGAAGCGGCGGCATCCTCTTTCGTGATGCCGCCGTCCTTGTACGCCTCGAGAAGGCGCACGATATCCTGTTTCGTCATATCAGTCTGCCCGCTTTGGTGCGACGCTGGCACCTGTCGCAGGCGCTGGCGTTTCGGCCTGTACAACTGCTGGTGCGGATGCCGAAGCCATTTCCTCGACGGGTACATCCGCCGTTGCAGCCGCCTGTGCCGCAGCACGGTTCATTTGCTCTTTCGCCTGCCTGAGCGAACTGCATGCCTGGTCGATCGTCTTGGCCGACTGCTGTAAGTAATCGCCAGACTGCTGCGAAATCTTTTGCAGATAATCGACATACTGCTGTGATGCCTGTTGCAGGGAATCGATGGACTGCTGCACGGCTTTCTGCACGAAATCCGACGACTGCTGTGCCGCCTGTGCCGTCCCCTCGACATGGCCAATGAGCTGGTCGAATACCTGGTTGACATAGGCATCCGTCGTGTCGCGCTGCTGCTTCATTTCCTCTTTCGTGCGTTCGAGGATCTCGCGACGCTTCTGCTCCGCCTGCTCGACGAGCACGCGCGCCTTTTCCATCGACTGCTTCTCGATTTCCTTCGCCTTGTTCTCTGCCTCGGTCACGATGGTTTCCTTGTCCACGAGGTCAGCGGCATAGTCCTTGGCTTTCGTGATGATACTGTCGGCCTCGCGATGTGCTTCCTCGATGATCTGACTCTCGTTTGCCATGATTTCCTTCGCATGGTTCAGTTCGAGCGGTAGATCTTGGCGGAGCTCTTCCACGAGATGGATGAGATCATTCTCGTCGATCATGCTCTTGCCCGTCAGAGGCACATGCGAGGCATTGACGACGAGGTTCTCGACTTCGTCGAGCGTTTTCTCAACGCGCGACGTCGCATTTCGATTTGCAGTATTGCGGTTCGCAGTATCACGCGCCGCAGCCGTCCGTTTGGCAACCTTTTTAGAAGACATGTTTTTTCCCTCTTTTTATACTGGAAGCATGGATGGAATCATCGCTTCTTATCATTTTCCGCAGCAATTCTTTCATTAACTGCGTGTTCAACACATGGTGGTACGAGTCCGTGGACATCCCCGCGAAACATCGCGAGCTCACGGACGCCCGACGAGCTGACGAACGAGTACGACGGGTTTGTCAGCAAGAACACCGTCTCGATGGAATCATCGAGATGATGGAGGATATGTGCCTCGTTTTCCTCATATTCGAGATCCTTGACGGAACGCACGCCGCGTACGATGATGCTCGCATGGATGCTTTTCATGTAGTCCGTCAAAAGGCCGGAAAACGCATCGACACGGACATTCGGCAGATGCTCCGTCGCCTCTTCGAGGAAGCGCTTGCGCTCGTCGATGGAGAAGAAGCCTTCTTTGCGTACATTGTGAAAGACGCAGACGACGAGTTCGTCGAACATGCGGCTTGCGCGCTCAAAAATGTCGACATGGCCGATGGTCACAGGGTCGAAGCTGCCCGAGCAGACAGCGATACGGTGGCTCATTCGGATTCCTCCTCTTCGCCCTCTTCACCAACATAGCTTTTCTTCTGGAAAAAACTCAGCTGCGTCGTCTTGCCATAACGGCGGTGATCGACGCGGACGAGTGACGCGAGCTCTGGCACATCATCCTCATCCCCGCCGTGCTCAACGACGAGGATCGCGTCCTCCGCGAGCAGGCTGCCCGTATCAAACGCGATGAGTGCCCGCTGCCAAAGTCCCTTGTAGTACGGCGGATCGCAGAAGACGAGATCGAACGTGCGCCCCTGATGCGCGAGACGCGCGAGGCTTGCAAACGCATCGCCATCGAGGACGTCCGCCTCCTGCTCGAAATGGCAGTGCTGGATGTTCTCGCGGATGATCGCCGCCGTCGACGCATCGAGGAAGACCGCCGACGCCGCACCGCGCGACAGCGCTTCGAGGCCGAGGCTGCCCGTGCCCGCAAAGACATCGAGCACCGTGCGCCCTACGACCATCGATCCGAGGATGCTGTAGAGCGACTCCTTCACGCGATCCGACGTCGGCCGCGTAACCGTCATGCCTTTCGGTGCCTTGAGCCGCGCTCCGCGCGCCCGTCCCGTGATGATGCGCATGCGTGCCCTCCTCTCGAAATACGTCCAATCGCAACATATTTTACCATACTTTCGCCCATTCGTGAATACAGGCACGAAAAAAGCCTGCCAAAACAGGCAGGCTTGAAAGATGCGAGGCTCCGTGGTATTCTTTTTCTAACACTCATCGTCGCCATCTTCAAGTAGTAAGGAGGCGTTGCCACATAACGATGAGCCCATTTCCTTACGACTATAAATCGAACGAGGAAGACGGCGCTCTCACCCGCCGGTTTCCTGTACCCATATTATAGCAGATACGATTTTGACTTGCAAACAAGAAAGGCTTCTATGAACCGAAAATCTCGCTTCTTGCTGCTGTTGGTTGTCCTCTCGGCAGCACTCGCCTGTTATCACGTTATCCTGCACCCTGCCGTCGCGCTCGCGCCGGTCTCGCCTGTCCGCACGCTCTCTTCGCGCGTCGTGCTCGTGCCGCTCGACAGCCGGCCGCCATGCCGCCAGCACGTCGTCGATCTCGGCCGCATCGCAGGGCTCGACGTCGTAACGCCGCCTGCCGAATGCATGGACTACTACTCGCAGCCCGGAGACACAAAAGCCATGCAGGACTGGCTCATAACAGCCGTACAGCCTGGTGATGCTGTCATCGTCTCCATGGACCAGCTGCTCTATGGCGGCCTGCTCGCCGCGCGCGAAAAGCAGACACCAGAAGCGCAGCAGGACGCGCTCATCTCCTATCTCCGTGCGTTCCGCACCGCACATCCTGGCATTCCCATCTACGCATTCTCCATCCTGCCGCGCCTGACGCCGCAGGATACGATCGACGGCTACGACGAGCGCCGCGCCCTCATCGCTTACTCACGCCTCGTCGGTCGAAAGGCCGCTGGCCTCGCCATCGACGAAGCGGAGCTTTCGCGCCTGCGCGCCAAGATTTCCGACGAAAGCCTCGCGACGTATGAAGGCCACTTTCACGAAAACGCCGTGCTGAATGAAAAGCTCGTCGCGCTGACAAAGGACGGTACGCTCACGCGCCTCATACTCGGACAGGATGACGGCGAGCCCTATGGCATCCCGAACATCGAGAAAGCCGCCATCCAGCAGACGATCACAGGCCTCGGCCTCACGGAGCAGCAAGTCTTCCTCACGCATGGCGCCGACGAAATCGCACAGACGCTGCTCGCCGCCTATGCCTGCGAGCGTGTCGGCTACCATCCACGCATCGCCGTCGCCGCGACGGATGCTGGCGCTCCTGCACGCGTCATGCCGTTCATGGCTGTCGATTGCATGACTGTCGCCGATGAAAAGATCCGCTTGCTCGGTGGCACGCTCGCCAGCTCACCTGACGACGCCGACCTCACGCTCTTCCTCTCCGCGAATGACAGCGACGAAGGCAGTCTCGACACGCGGCAGACGGCTGCTGACTTTCTCGATGCGCAAGTCGCAGCCAGTCGCCCGACGGCGCTTGTCGATCTCAGCAAGCATTTCGATGCCGAAGAACCATTGCTGCCGCTGCTCCTCGATCGCGACTTTCCCGTCACGCGCCTCGCTGCCTATGCGGGCTGGAACACAGCGAGCAACGCCATCGGCACGGCGCTTGCCGCCGCCGCGACGCGTGAAGCCGTTGCCGCGCAACCTCTCGTCCCAGAAGAAGCGCGCGCCATCGCGGCCGAAAGCGCGCGCTTCCTCCAAAACCGTGTGCTCGAAGATTACTTCTACCTCAAAGAAGACATCGATCCCATCAACCACGCGCTGAAGAAAGCCGGCTACCGCAACACCTCCGACCTTGACCTTGAACACAACCATCGCTGGGCGACATCCATGCTCCAGAAAAAACTCCAGCTCCAGACCATGTTCTACAAGCACACGAAGAGCCTGCGTGCTCCCTTCCCTGTCCCACAGACCGGCGAGCAGCTCGCCATCTACGACCTCCACACCGACGCAAGCTTCCCATGGCCGCGCACATTCGAGATCTATCTCGAAACGGAGCCATATTTCGCACTCACAAAATAAACGCAAAGGAATTTAAATTTTTTCTTGACATGCCCCATTCAAACCGTTATACTATTTCTTGTCGATACGACATAGGGGCATCGCCAAGTTGGTAAGGCACGGGATTCTGAATCCCGCATGCGTAGGTTCGAGTCCTGCTGCCCCTGCCATTTGAAAGACCAAGAGGCCATCGCGAAAGCGATGGCCTCTTTTCGTATACAATTTGAATTCTACGCAAAAAGGAGGGCACCCTGCCCTCCTCGATCTTTTTATCCTTCTTCCTCCAGCAACGCTTCGATCTTCGTCTTCATGATGTCGAACGCGACGTCGTTGAGGCCGCTGTTGAGGATGAGGTCGGCGACGGTCTTTGTCGGCTCGACGTAGAGATAATGCATCGGCTTCACCGTCGTCAGGTACTGCTCCATGATGTTCTCGAGGCTGCGGCCGCGCTCTTTGATGTCGCGCGTGACGCGGCGCAGGATACGCTCGTCGGCATCAGCCTCGACGAAGATCTTGATGTCGAAGAGGTCACGGAGCCGCGCGTCCTGCAGGATCAGGATGCCTTCGACGATGATGACGCGGCTCGGCTCGACGCGGACGATTTCCTTTGCGCGCGTATGATGCGCGAAGTCGTACGTCGGGCAGTCGATGGCATGGCCTGCGCGCAAGGCCTTGAGGTGATCGATCAGGAGGTCGGTCTCAAGGGAGTCTGGGTGGTCGTAGTTGATCTGCTGACGCTTCTCGAACGGGAGGTCGTCATGCGGCTTGTAGTAGTTGTCGTGGTACATGACCGTGATGCGATCGCCAAATGCTTTCTTGAGCCGGTTCGTGAACGTCGATTTGCCCGAGCCCGTGCCGCCTGCGATGCCGATGATTGTCGTCTTCATGTCTTTCGTGTCTCCCCGTTACTTTCCGTTGTCCTGCTTTGTCTCTGTCGCCGCGATCAGCGCGACAAGCGCCATCATGAGCACGCGCTCGCTCGCCTGCCGCTTGATCTCCGTGCGCGTTCCCTGGAAATGATTCTCGCACACGACGACGCCCCATGGGCCTGCGGCCGCCGTATAGACGAGGCCGACGGTTTTTTCCGCCGTGCCGCCGCCTGGGCCTGCGATGCCTGTCGTCGCGAGGCCGACATCCGTGCCGATGGCGCGGCGCACGCCCTCGGCCATCTCGCGCGCCGTCTGCTCCGAAACAGCGCCATGCGCCACAAGCGTCTCATGTTGCACGCCGACGAGTCGTTCTTTCACATCGTTTGAATACGAGACGATGGAGCCCATGACATAGGCTGAGCTGCCCGCGACGTCCGTCAAACGGCTCGTGACGAGGCCGCCCGTGCACGACTCGGCGCAGGCAATCGTGCATCCACGAATCTTCAGCACCCGTCCGAGTCGCTCTTCGACGGGGATGCTGCTGTCTTCTGCCATGTTCATTTGTCCACCCGCTCGCCGACGACGTCATACGTGAAGCCCTGCAGGACGTTCACGCGCACGATATCGCCGGGCTGGCTGTCCGTGTCGCCCTCGATGTAGACCTGCCCGTCGACGTCCGGCGCTTCGCGGTACGAACGGCCGACAGCGATGTTCTGCTGTTCTTCGTCACGCCCTTCGACAAGCACGTCGAGTTCGCGGCCTTCGAGCTCCTGATTGAGCTCTTCCGAGATCTTGCACTGCACGCTCATGAGGTCATGGTATCGCTCCTGCATGACGTCCTCCGGCACCTGATGCGGCATGTCGTAGGCTGGCGTGCCCTCTTCGCGCGAATACGTGAAGACGCCGACTTTGTCGAGACGCATCTCTTCGAGGAAGTTACGAAGCGTCTGATACTGCGCATCCGTCTCGCCAGGAAAACCAACCATGAACGTCGAACGAATCGTCACGCCTGGGATGCGTTCGCGGAGTTTGTGGATGAGTGCGCGCATCGACGCCTGCGTGTCGGGACGATGCATGCGGCGCAGCACTTCGTCATGCGCATGCTGCATCGGGATGTCGACGTATTTCACGAGCTTCGGTTCCTCAGCGATCGTCTCGATGAGCTCGTCATCGAAATACGTCGGGTAGCTGTAAAGCGTGCGGATCCAGCGCACGTTTTCGACTTTGCAGAGCTCTCGCAACAGTTTCGCGAGGCATGGCTTGCCATAGATGTCACGGCCGTACTCCGTCGAGTCCTGCGCGATCAGCACGATTTCCTTGACGCCTTTTGCCGCGAGATTCGCGACTTCATCTTTGATGTCCTCGATCGTGCGGCTGCGGTATTTTCCGCGGATATATGGGATGGCGCAGAATGCGCAGCGGTTGTTGCAGCCTTCGGCGATCTTGACATAGGCCGTGTACGACGGTGTCGTCGTGATACGCGGCGTATGCTCGTCGTACAGCAGCTCGTCTTCGCCTGCGATGACGACGCGGTGGCCTTTCAGCGTTTCCTCGACGGCTTCCATGATGCGGTTCCATGCACCCGTGCCGATGATAGCGTCCGCCTCCGGCATCTCATCGAGGAGTTCCTGCTTGTAGCGCTGGCCGAGGCAACCGGCGATGATGAGACTGCGGCAACGGCCGGATTCTTTGTACTCCGCCATGTTGAGGATCGTCGTGATCGACTCCTCTTTCGCGGACTTGATGAACGCGCATGTATTGACGATGAGGATATCGGCCTCCGAGGGGTCTGGCGTGATGTCGATGCCATGATCCCGCAGGATGCCAAGCATCATTTCCGTATCAACGAGATTTTTCGAGCAGCCAAGGCTCACAAAACCTGCTTTCAAAACTGTTTCCCTCCATATAAGATGTTGCTGAAATCACTTGCTGAACCGGATGTATTTGACCCAGCGGTCGAGGAATTCATGCCGCTGTGCGTCGGTAAAGGCTGGTTTCTGGCTAAATAAAACGAGGTTCTTGCCCGCGAACTGCTGATAGGCGAGCGTCGCGCGATTCGTCGGCAAAAAGTCAAAGCCTTTCTGCCAGAGTGCGAGCTGTGCGTCATCCGACAGCAGCCAATCGACGAAATCGCCTGCCGCCTGCTGGTCATCAGGCTTTGCCGTCGCGAGCACGCCCGCGCCCGCGAGGGTGTAAGCCGTGCCATCGGCCGGATAGACAATGCGGATCGGGTAACCATCTGCGACATATCGGAGCGTCTCGCTCGCGACGGCGACGGAGATGTCCGCCTCGCCCATGCCAACTTGCCGCACGGGGTTCGAGAGATATTTCGTGTACTGCACGACTTGCGGATGGAGACCGCGCAAGATGCGATAGGCTTCCTCATCCCCAAACTGTGCGATCATCGAATACAGTAGATTCGCAGCGGCATCGGCAGCGACGAAATCCGTCATGCCGATGCGGGCATCCGTGCGCGAGAGCGCCGTCCACGTATCGGGCACCTCTTTGAGCGTACGCAGGTAATCGCTGTTCACAGCAAAGACGACGGGGTCATACCAGACGCCTGTCCAGGCGCCCTGAGGTTGACGGAACTCTTCAGACACAGCATCCGTCGCCTCAGAATCATACGGCGCAAACACCCCGCGATTCGTGAGCTCCGCGAGCGTCCCTTCATCTGCGAGCACGAGTGCCGCCGCACGATCATCTTTTGTCACGCGGTCAAGCAGATCTTTCGACGAAAGCGGCACGAAATTCACGCGCACGCGGCTCTTCTTTTCATAGCCATCCGCGAGCAGTGCCGCATGCTCGGCAGGGAGCGTCGTATAGACCGTGAGCTCCCGCATCGCGACGCCTTTTTCCACATGGCCGGATCCCGCGAGATACGCTGACCCCGCGACCACGACCACGACGAGCAAGAACGCCGTCATCAGCAGCGTCGTATACCGTCTCATGGTACGCCTCCGCTTCCTTTCCTTCAAATTGATTCAAACTTAACCTATTATACAAAAAAGAGAACGGAAACACAAGGTTTTCCGTTCTCTCATTCTTCTGCAAATGCCAACGGCTCAGAATTGGAACTTTCCGAGCGTTGCCTGCAATTCCTGTGCGAGCTTTGCGAGGCTGCCACTAGCCGAAGCGATCTCCGTCGCGCTCGCGGACTGCTCCTCCGTGGCGGCCGAGACGGTCTGCATCTCGTCGCTAACGCGGTGCCCTTGGTCGCTGATCGTCTTGACCTGCGATGTGATGTTCTGGGCATCATCGTCGGCTGACTGCACAGAGCGGTTCATCGCTTCGACCTGCTTCGTGACCTCTTCGACGAGACTCTGGATCTGGCTGAAGACTTCGCGCAGAGAATCGACACTCGTCGCGCCATTCTCCACGGCCTGTCGGCCGGTCTGCATCGAAGCAACCGCTTCATCCGTGTCTTTCTGAATCGCAGCGATGAGCTCTGCAATCCGCTGTGCAGCATCGGCCGACTCTGAAGCAAGCTTGCGCACTTCATCGGCAACGACGGCAAAACCGCGGCCGTGCTCGCCCGCACGCGCTGCCTCGATGGCCGCATTGAGCGACAGCAGGTTCGTCTGCTCTGCGATGCCCGAGATCGTCTCGACGATTGTGCCGATTTCCTGCGAACGCGCGCCGAGCTTGTCGACGATGGCCGCAGAATCTGCGACGTTCTTTGCGGCTGACTGGATTTTTTCGATGCTCGCGCCGACTTCCTGTGCGCCAGCCGACGCATACTGCGTCGCCGTCTCGGCACGCTCGGCCGCTGCGCTCGACTGCGTGCGGATGTCATCGACGCTGCCGCCGATCTGTCCGACAGCCTCCGTGCTCGAATCGACAGCGCCCTGTTGCTCGGCTACAGCACCAGCCGCATCTGTCACCGACTGCGCGACCTGATTCGATGCCTGTGCTGACTGCTCTGAGCTCGCCGTGAGCTCCTCGCTCGCCGCCGCGATCTGCTCGGCTGTCTCATGCGTCTTACGCATCAGGCTGTTGAGGCTGCCGCGCATATTGATGATGACATTTGCCATCTCGCCGAACTCGTCCATGCGCACGACTTTCTGCTCCGTCAGGCGGAAATCACCATCACCAAGTCTGCGGCACGCGTCCATCATGTGACCAAGCGGCGTCGTGATCTCTTTCGAAATCCAGATCGTGAACACGATGAGCAACGCAAGCGCGATGAGGCAATACACGAGCATTAGCACACTTGCACGTTCCGACTGCGCTTCAATGTCCTGATACGTCGTTTCCGCCGAGTTCCGCGCCGTTTCCTGTTCCTGTTCGAGGAGTTCTCGCAGTGCCTGCGTGTCCTTCGATGTATTCTTGGAATAATACGTTGCAGCGCCAGCTTCATCGCCCGATGCCTGGAGGTCAATGACGTGGTTGCTCGATGCATCAAATTTCTGCCATGCAGCCAAGATACCATCCGCATGTTCTGCGAACTCTGCTTGTGGACGCAGCTGTGATGTCTTGTACCCCTGCATGTTTTCATCGAACTTCTGTTCGATTTCCTTGACGTTCCCACGCAAGTCCTCGAATCTTGCCTGGTCATGTGCTGCCATCGCAAGTGCCGCGCGTGACTGCATGTCGCGCATCATGTATTTCGCATCGCCGATGCGATCGACCTGTTGCAGATTTTCTTTGTAAACGATTTCTAAGCCAGCACGCGACGACTGGATCGTCGACCAGCCCATGAAACCGATCGCCGCCATGCCAGCTGCCGCGACGATGACAAGAATCAAGATCTTATACACGACGCGCAGATTTTTGATAAATCCCATGAAACGATTCCTTCCTTCTCAACATTTCCCATGAAAGATGCGAATATATGAACGCTCTTACGAGAGCGCTTTTGCCGCTTCTTGATACTCCGTCTTCCCTGTCAGCTGCCAGAGGCGTTCGTAGCATGTGCGCGCCACCGCAGGATTCTTCGCATACAGCCGATTGCCGATGCGACAGGAATCCGCCATCAGCGCGAGCGCTGTCTCACTGCCCTCGGCACAAAGCTCGCGCACGAACGTACGGCCAAGTGTGAGTTCGCGTTCATTCGCCGCTTCGAGCCACGCAGACTTTTCAAACTGTCGTAAGAATCCTGTCTTATCCCAATACGAGAACGAACGCTTCTCAACGGGCAGCTCTTTTTCCTCCGTATACCAGCGGATGACTTCGAGCGCGATGGCGAGGTCTTCTTCGAGCGCAACGGGTGTCTTGTAATCCTCTTGCGGCATGTCGCCGAGGATCGTCCAGACATTGTAAAAAACATCGCACGCATCCACGATGAGGCCGCGCACACGATCTGGCCGCTCCTTCTTCGTCTTTGGATCAAAACCACATGCTTCGAGGATACCAAACGGCGCGAGATGATAAAGTGGATACCACCAAGCATAGATCATGTCATAAACCGTCGGATTCTTGCGCTGGATGTTCTCGACCGCCGTCTTGAGATCGTCGATCGTCATCTGATACGATGCTTGGAATGTGTAGTCCGCAAACTGCTTGCGGAGCGCATCGAGCGTGATCTCATGCTCCTCGAAGCCAAACGTCCGTTCATAGCGTGCGATGGCCTGCATGTCAGCTGGCACAAAAAAACGAGTCGCCATCGTGCTGCCTCCTCCAACATAACTGTTACTATGTTCTTTCGACGCGCGATGGCGAAATCCTTTTTCTGAAACGATGTTCAGCCCATATTCTATTTTTCCTCAGCCATCAAAACGTGAGCGCAAGAGTGCGATTTCTGCTGCATATCCCGCCGCATCATTTGGCGTCTCGAGGATGAATGGAAGTCCTTGGAGGTTCGGATGGTTGATGATTCGCACAAGCGCTTCAAGGCCGATTTCGCCTGCGCCGATCTTCGCGTGACGGTCTTTGTGGGCACCGCAGGGATTCAGACTGTCATTGAGATGCACGGCACGCAGGCGGTCGAGGCCGATCACGCGGGCAAATGCCGCGAGCACGCCATCGAGATCGTCTACGATGTCATAGCCTGCATCCCAAACATGGCACGTATCGAGGCAAACGCCGAGATGATCCGAAAGTTCTACGCGATCGATGATCGCCCGCAATTCCTCAAACGTCCGCCCAACTTCCGACCCCTTGCCCGCCATCGTCTCGAGGAGCACCGTTGTCGTCTGCTCCGGCTTCAGAACGCGATTCAGTTGTGCCGCAATGAGCTCGATGCCGCGCTCTGTGCCCTGCCCGACATGGCTGCCGGGGTGAAAGTTATAGAGCTGATGTGGTGTCGCCTCCATGCGCACGAGGTCGTCCGCCATCATCTCTTCCGCAAAGACCCGCAAATTCTCCTTCGCCGCGCAAGCATTCATCGTATACGGCGCATGCGCGACGATCGGACCGAACGCATGCGCCTGCATGAGCTCGCGCAATTTTGCTGCGTCCTCTGGCACGATGTCCTTCGCCTTGCCGCCACGCGGATTGCGCGTAAAAAACGCAAACGTCGTTGCGTCGAGGTCGAGCGCCGCCTTGCCCATGCCTTCATAGCCTTTCGACGACGACAAGTGACAGCCGATATAGAATGCGCTCATTTACTTCACCCGATATGCTGCGACGATCTCGCCTTCATAGATGATGTGATTGTCGCGCTTGCCATCCGTCTCAGGATAAAACTGCTCGCGGTTCTCCTGCGTCATCGCCATCGGATCTTTGAGCTCTTTGAATACGACTTTGCACTCCAGCGTCAATGGGAATTCCTTGATCGCTGGCACGCCCGTGACCTCGCCATCCACGAGTGTCAAGCCGCACTCTTTGATCTTGTCCATGTCGCGCCCACTCTTCGATCCGCAGACGCCAAGGATCTTCTTCGCCTGCTCTCCCGTGCCAATCGCGATGTTGAACACACCCGTCTTGTCGAGGAGCCCTTTCGTGAACCGGCTCTCGCGCACATACGTCGTAAACGTCGGATGCCGCCAGTCAATGCCGAGCGCGCCCCACGAAATCGTCATCGCATTGACCTTCTCCCCATCCTTCGTCACCAGCAGCACGCCGGACTTTACGGCCTGCAGGATTTCTGTTGCATGTTCGAGGACATCGATTTTCTCTTTCATTTTCATACCCCTGTTCTATAGAAGATTGTGTCATACATTTTCTACACACAGCAGCGTTTTTCCTGCTTTACGCATCTGCTTTCAGATGATGCTCCAGCCACCGCACGAGCACCTGCACGTGGTTCTGCTCCGTGTTCTTCGTCGCGTAGACGAGCGTGACGTCGCCTTCTGCGAGGTACGTGCGGAGTTTTCGGGCGAAGGCTTTCGCCTCGTCGCTTGCTTCGAGTTCGTCGAGGTAGTCTGCGGCAAAGCCCTCGAACGGGATGCCGCCCGTATGGTAGAGCTTTCGCAACTCGGCCGATGGCGTGATCTCTTTTGCCCACGCTGCGAGCTCCGCACGCTCCTTCTTCATGCCGCGCGGCCAGAGGCGGTCGACGAGGATGCGTCGGCCGTCACTTTCCTCGGCGGCTTCATAAATGCGTTTCGTCTTCAATGTGCCCAATTTCTGTGCCCCCTGTCTTTTCTTCCAGTATGGCGCGAAAATGAAGGGACGTCAAGAAGCCTGCGGAAGATTCTTGTTTCCTTCGCAGGCTTCTTTGAGATGTTCAAAAATCAATTCGTCAGCACGAGGCATTCATAGGGCCGCAGCGTTTCGCGCACTGCTTCGGGGTAGTTGCCGAGGAGTGTGCCGGAGGTTTCCTTGCGGTAGTCCGCAAGTGGCGTAGTGGTCGCCGTCTCTTTGCCGCGCAGGTTGCAGAGAACGCGGAGCTTCTTTTCACCGAGCGTGCGCTCATAGGCGAGGACGTCGTCGTTGTCCGTTTCGAGAAACTGGATGTCGCCTTCAGCAATGATGGGAAGCGCTTTGCGCAGATGCACGAGCTGCTTGTAGAACGCGTGGATGGAGCCGACGTCGCCGACTTCACGCTCGGCGTTGATGCTCGTGTGGTTTGCATTGACGGCGAGCCATGGCGTGCCGGTCGTGAAGCCGGCATGTTCGCCTGCTGTCCACTGCATCGGCGTGCGGCCGTTGTCGCGGGAGCGTTCGCCGATGATGGCAAGCGTCTCTTCTTCCGTGTGGCCGTCATCGCGCAGGATCTTGTGGTAATTGATGCTTTCGACATCGCGATAGGCGTCGATGCTCGTGAAACCCGCATTCGTCATGCCGAGCTCTTCCCCCTGATAGATGTAGGGCGTGCCGCGCATGAGGTGGATGGCAGCCGCGAGCATTTTCGCGGATTCCTTCCAATACTTTTTGTCATCGCCAAAGCGCGAGACGATGCGCGGCTGGTCGTGGTTGCACCAGAACAGCGCATTCCATCCGCCGCCCGCCGTCATCTGCTCCTGCCAGTCAGCGAACAGCTGCTTGAGCTTGTGGAAATCCGCAGGCATCAGGCTCCACTTGTCGCCATCTTTGTAATCGACTTTCAGGTGGTGGAAGCTGAATGTCATGGCGAGCTCGTGCTCGTCGGGATTGGAATAGCGGATGCAGCTGCCGATGGACGTCGAGCTCATCTCGCCGACCGTCACCATGCCGTCGATGCCAGCGTCATGCACGAGCTCCTTGAGGTATTCGTGCACATGCGGGCCATCTGTGTAGTACTTGCGACCATCGCCATCCGCATCGTCCTCGAACGCACCCTTGCTGATAAGGTTCACGACGTCGAAGCGGAAGCCTTCCACGCCACGCGCTTTCCAGAAGCGCAGGACGTTCTTGAGCTCTTCGCGCACGGCGGGATTTTCCCAGTTGAGGTCGGCCTGCGTGACGTCGAAGAGATGGAGGTACGACTTGTCAAGACGCTCGACATACTCCCACGCCGTACCGCCGAACTTTGAAACCCAGTTCGTGATCGGCGTACCCTTTCCGCCATCGCGGAAGATGTAGTAGTCCTGATAATGCTTGTCACCTGCGAGCGCTTTCTGGAACCACGCATGCGCCGTCGATGTGTGGTTGAACACCATGTCGAGCATGAGGCCGATGCCGCGCGTCTTCGCCTCGCGAACGAGCGTGTCGAAATCGTCCATCGTACCAAAGCGCGGGTCGATGGCGCAGTAGTCGGCAACGTCATAGCCATTGTCGCGCTGCGGCGACGGGTAGAACGGCGTGAGCCAGAGATAGCGGACGCCGAGGTCCTGCAGGTAGTCGAGATGCTGCGTGATGCCCGCGAGATCGCCCCAGCCGTCCCCATTCGTGTCTTGGAACGACTTCGGATAGATCTGATAGACGACTTCGTCATGGAATGACATGGTGCTGGTTCCTTTCTATTAGTAGGATGGGCTTGCTTCTGCTTCTACGGTTGCTGCCGCGCGATGCGCGACGGCATCTTTGCCTGCGGCGACCGTGCCGCCCGTCGGGAAGCTGAACGCGGCATGGTCGGCCGGATTCGTGATGACGCAGATGACCGTGTCGGGATGGCCTGCCTTCTTGATTTTATCACGATCGAAGCGCAACAGGGGTTCGCCTTTTGAAACATGATCCCCCTGCTGTACAAGGTACGTGAAGCCATCGCCGCCCATGGCGACCGTGTCGAGGCCGACGTGCAGGAGGAGCTCCGTGCCATCATCGAGCGTCAAGCCGATGGCGTGGCGCGATTCCTCCATAAGTACCGTGACCGTGCCGCCCGCTGGCGAGACGACGACATCGCTCGTCGGACGGATGGCGAAACCATCGCCGACCATGCCAGCCGAGAACACGCCATCATTGAGGGAAGCTAGCGTGACGACTTCGCCATCGACATAGGCCGTGAGTTCTTTGACGGGCTCTGCGCTAGCCGTGACGACTGGCGCGAGTTCTTCTTTTGCTTCTGCATCATTGACGGCGTCCGTGACCTTGTCAATGCCGCGGCGCTTGCCGACGATCGTCGTGAGCAGGAACGGCACGCAGACGGCGACGAGCATGGAGAGTGCGAACGTCGGCATGTACTGCGGCTGGATGGAGAGGATGCCCGGGATGCCGCCGACGCCGATGGCATTGGCCGTCGTGTTCGTCGAAACGCAGACGATGGCCGCGAGCGCCGAGCCCGTCATGCCGCAGAGGAACGGGAAGTAATACTTGAGGTTGACACCGAAGATGGCAGGTTCCGTGACGCCGAGGTAACAGGAGATGCAGGCAGGCACGTTAATTTCCTGCGCAGCCGTGTTCTTGCGCTGGAGATAGATCATGGCGAGGACGGCCGAGCCCTGCGCGATGTTCGACAGCGCGATCATCGGCCAGAGCATCGTGCCATGATAGTCAGCGATGAGCTGGAGGTCGATGGCGTTCGTCATGTGATGCAGGCCCGTGATGACGAGCGGCGCGTAGATGAAACCGAAGATGGCGGCAAACACCGCTTGGAACGAACCCGTGATGCCCGTAAAGACGACAGAGGAAACGGCGGAACCAATCTTCCAGCCAATCGGGCCAAGCACGAAGTGCGCGGCGATGACGGCGAGCAGCAGCGAGCAGAACGGCACGACGATCATCGAGACGACCTGCGGCGTGATGCGACGGAAGAATTTCTCGAGATACACGAGCGTGAACGCCGCGAGGATCGCCGGCAGCACCTGTGCCTGATAGCCGATCATCTGCACCGTGAACGAGCCGAAATCCCAGACGGGGATCTTCTCGATCGGCGTCGTCGGGACGGCGTAAGCATTGAGCAGCTGGCCCGAGACGAGCGTCAGGCCGAGCACGATGCCGAGCATCTGCGTCGTGCCCATCTTCTTCGTGACCGACCAGCAGATGCCGACCGGCAACATATGGAACACAGCCTCGCCGATGAGCCAGAGGAACTTGTCCATGCCCGCCCAGAACTGGCTGATCTCGACGAGCGTCTTCGTGCCATTCTCGAAGAGATACAGCGCGTCGATGCAGTTGCGGAAGCCGAGGATGAGGCCGCCGACGATGATGGCCGGGATGATCGGCGCGAAGATCTCCGCGATGACAGCGACGGCACGCTGCAGCGCATTCTGGTTCGACTTCGCGGCCGCTTTCACGGCGTCTTTCGACACGCCCTCGATACCGGCAACAGCCGTGAAATCATGGTAGAACGTCGCGACGTCGTTGCCGATGATGACTTGGAACTGGCCGGCCTGCGTGAAGCTGCCCTTGACGACCTTCATGGCCTCGATGCCCTTGACATCCGCTTTCGCCGGATCGCCGAGCACGAAGCGCATGCGCGTCATGCAGTGCGAGACGGCTGCGATATTCTCCTTACCGCCGACGAGCCCGAGCAGCTCCTTGGAGTCCTCTGTGTACTTCCCCATAAAGATGATGCCTCCTGAATGAATCCCTGCGAGATAGCTTGTCTGAACATCTTTGATGATTGTAGTGTATCATACTTGTTTATACAAGTCAACACGTTTTCTACGATTTTCTTATTGTTTTTATTGATCTACAAAAGAGAAAACTTGACATCATCCGATTCCAACGTAAAATAGTTGGTAAAGATGTATAAACAAGAAAACGAAAGGACGTGTTTTCTGTGCCACAAGCAAAATTCGATACGATCTACCGCGATCTGCGCGAAAAGGTCGAAGACGGTGAATACCCGTTCCAGTCATTCCTACCGTCGGAGAACACGCTGACGGCGGAATACAGCTGCTCGCGCAACACCGTGCGCCGCGCTATCGCCGGACTCATCGAGCGCGGCTACGCGCAGGCCATCCGCGGCAAGGGCGTGCGCGTGCTCTACCGCAAAGGGCAGCAGAGCGCGTTCTCCATCGGCGGCATCGAGACATTCAAGGAAAGCGCCGCGCGCAATCACCTGCACACGGAGACGCGCGTCGTGCGCTTTGAAGCCATCAAGGCAGACAAGGCGCTCGCCGCACGCACAGGCTTCCCCATCCTCGCGCCGCTCTGGCGCATCTGGCGATTGCGCATCCTCGACGGTCGCGCACTGATCCTCGACAAGAACCTGTTCCGCTCCGACCTCGTGCCCGGGCTCACGCGCGGCATCGCAGAAAATTCCATCTACGAGTACATCGAGCAAAAACTCCACCGCACGATCACGACAAGCAAGCGCCGCATGACCGTCGAGCACGCAACGCACGAAGATGCGAAATACCTCGATCTCGGCGACTACAACTGCCTTGCCATCATCGAGAGTCAGACATTTGATGCCGACGGCATCCAGATTGAGTGGACACAGTCGCGCCACCATCCCGAGCGCTTTGCCTTCGAAGACACGGCCGTCCGCGCCCATCACGAAAAGCGCTGAGCCGTCTTTGTTCCAAATTCCTTCTTTGCTACTTGCTTCTCATTTCTGCGCGTTGTATCGTAAAGATGAAAAGTAATCGCAGCAGAGGAGGAATTTTTTCTATGGCAGAAACACACGCTTGGTGGAAAGAAGCCGTCATCTACCAGATCTATCCACGCTCCTTCATGGATGCGAATGGCGACGGCATCGGCGACCTCGAAGGCATCACGCAGCGCATCCCCTATCTCGCGAAGCTCGGCATCGACGTCGTCTGGCTCTCGCCCGTCTACGCCTCGCCAAATGACGACAACGGCTACGACATCTCCGACTATCGCGCCATCATGAAGGACTTCGGCACGATGGCAGACTTTGACACGCTGCTCGCGACCGCGCATGAGGCCGGCATCAAGATCGTCATGGATCTCGTCGTCAACCACACATCCGACGAACATACATGGTTCACCCTCAGCCGCAAGTCGCGCACAAATCCTTATCGCGACTACTACATCTGGCGCGACGGCAAGGACGGCAAGGCGCCGAACAACTGGGAATCCTGCTTCTCCGGCCCTGCGTGGCAGTACGACGAGGCCACAGGGCAATACTATCTCCATCTCTTCTCGAAAAAGCAAGTCGATCTCAACTGGGAAAATCCGAAAGTACGCGATGAAGTCTATGACCTTATGACGTTCTGGTGCGACAAGGGCATCGACGGCTTCCGCATGGACGTCATCAGCATGATCTCAAAAGACCAACGCTTCCCCGACGGCCCGGTCAAAGACGATGGCTATGGCGATTTCTCGCCGTACTGCATCAACGGGCCGCGCGTGCATGAATTTTTGCAGGAAATGAACGAGCGCGTGCTTTCGAAATACGACCTGCTGACCGTCGGCGAAGCAGCCGGCGTTACGATCGATGAAGCGAAGAAATACGCTCGCAGCGATGGCAAGGAACTCGGTATGGTCTTCCAGTTCGAGCATGTCGATGGCGGCAACGGGCGTGGCAGCGTCGTCGGAAAATGGACGACCGGCAAGCCGAAGCTCCAGAATGTCCGCGCCATCCTCAACAAATGGCAGACAGAACTCGAAGGCTGTGCGTGGAATTCGCTCTACTGGGACAACCACGACCAGCCACGCTGCGTCTCCATGTTCGGCAATGATGCGCCCGCGTACCGCGAACGCTCCGCCAAGATGCTCGCGACCTGCCTGCACATGATGAAGGGCACGCCCTACATCTATCAAGGCGAAGAGCTCGGCATGACGAACACACATTTTGCATCCATTGACGATTGCCGCGACGTCGAAGCGAAGAACGCCTGGCAGCAATTCGTCATCGACCAGAAGCGCGTGAGCCCCGAGACGATGCTCGCCTGCATCGACAACATCGGCCGCGACAACGCCCGCACGCCGATGCAGTGGGACGCGAGCGAAAACGCCGGCTTTACAACCGGCACACCATGGATCACGGTCAATCCGAACTACAAGGCCATCAACGCGGCAGCTGAAGTCGACGATCCCGATTCCATCTTCACCTACTACCGCAAGCTCATCGAGCTCCGGCACGAACACGAGATCATCGTCTACGGCAAGTTCGTCCCGCTGCTCGAAGATGATCCCAGCATCTACGCCTACGCCCGTGAGCTCAATGGCAAGCGCCTCCTCGTCGCCTGCAATTGGACGCAGAACGAAGTCCTCTGCACGCTGTTCGACGACGCGCAAGGCCAGGAGCTCATCAGCAACTACGCCGAAAACGAACACAAAAAAGGCGCGCTCCTGCCTTACGAAGCGCGCGTGGTACTGCTCTGAAATCTCATATATCAAAAAAAAGAAGCCGTTGCGACGTTGGCCGCAACGGCTTCTTTTACTTTCTCATGGTGGGCGATAACAGGATCGAACTGCTGACATCTTGCTTGTAAGGCAAGCGCTCTCCCAGCTGAGCTAATCGCCCATGGTGACGCCAATGGGATTCGAACCCATGAACCCGCCGTGAAAGGGCGGTGTCTTAACCGCTTGACGATGGCGCCATTGGCTCCCCGAGCAGGATTCGAACCTGCGACAGCCTGATTAACAGTCAGGTGCTCTACCGACTGAGCTATCGGGGAATCAGTTGTCGGCTGTTTTGCCGACGAAAAATATTATACGGCATCCGCTGAAAGAATGCAAGCATTTTTTTCGAGACGCGCTACGTCTCCTCTTTTTTCGTCTAATATGATAGTTATCTATCTTTCACTGAAAATATTTTTGAAATTACTCTTGCAAAATGATAGAGATCATGCTATCATACAGTCAAGAAATGAAATGAACACGTCATTCGCGAAAGGATGCATTGATAATGAAAGAACATCATGGACAGGTGGAAGCATGGATCGGCGTCGATGTCGGCACGACGGGCGTGCGCGCCATCGCGTATGACATCCACGGAACGAAGCTCGCGTCGTCAGAGGCATTTTACCCGCTCCTGACGCCGCACACGGACTGGGCAGAGGAAAATCCGCTGGAAATCTACGAGTCGGTCGAAAAAGTCGTGCGCGAAACAGCGGCGACGCTGCGCTACCGCAATGGCGTCGCGGCCGGCATCGCACTGAGCACGGTCATGCACAGCTTCGCGCCGCTCGACGAGCACCGCCGCCCGATGACGAACATGATCACCTGGGCCGACAGCCGTAGCGCGGGCATCGTGCGCGAGATGAAGCAAGATGCGGCGCTCACAAAGCGCTTCTATGAAAAGACGGGCTGTCCCGTCCACGCCTGCTACCCGCTCGCCAAGATCCTCTGGCTCCGCGAGCATCTGCCCGAGCGCTTCGCGCAGATGAAGTTTGTCGGTTCGTTGAAGGATTACCTGTTCGAAAAGCTCACGGGCGTCTTTGCCATTGACCATTCCGCTGCAAGCACGAGCGGCCTCTACAATGAGCAGCAGATGGACTGGGATGCGGAAATCCTCTCCTATGCTGGTATCACGCGCGACATGCTGCCGCCGATTGTCAGCACGACGCACGCGGAAAAGCTCACAGCCGCGGCCGCCGAAGCGACGGGCCTGCCCGCAGGACTCCCCGTCGTCATCGGCGCGACGGACGGCGTGCTCGTCAATGTCGGCATTGGTGCCGTCGAGCCCGGCCAGCTCAGCGCGACAATCGGCACGAGCGGCGCCCTGCGCATGCTGACCGATCGCCCGATGACCGACCCGAAGGGCCGGACGTGGTGCTACAACCTCGTCGACGACATCTGGGTCGCGGGCGGTGCCATCAACAACGGCGGCATGATCCTGCGCTGGGTGCGCGACCGCATCTGCCATTACACGAAAGCGCACCTCGAAAACCTCGATGTCGATGGCTACGACCTCATGACGATGAAAGCCGCGCATGTCCCAGCCGGTGCCGGCGGCCTCATCATGCTGCCGTGCTTCACGGGCGAGCGCTCGCCCTACTGGAGCTCCGAGCTGCGCGGCATGATCCTCGGCCTGACGCTGAACCACAGCCGCTCGCACATCATCCGCGCAGCCATGGAGGGCATCTGCTACAGCATGAACGCCGTCATGAAAGCACTTGAAGGCTTTGGCGACGTCAAGGACATCCGCGTCAGCGGCAGCTTCACGAAATCGACGCTCTGGCTCCAGATCCTGTCGGACGTGCTCGGGCGCGAACTCACGCTGCCGGACAACAGCGAAGGCGCAGCGTTCGGTGCAGCCGTACTCGGTTTCATCGCGAGCGGCCAGCTCAAGAGCATCCGCGAGACAGCCGGCCTCGTACAGCCAAAGCAGCGCTACACGCCGATTCCTGAGAACGAAGCCATCTATCAGAAACTCTTTGCCATTTTCGAGCAGCTCTACTGGACGAACCAAGAAACGTTCGCCGCTATCACGGCCTTCCAGCAAGAACATCCCGTCACGAAACTCTGAGCACATCTATTTAGGAGGACATTCATTATGGCAAACATGGACATCGGCATGGTCGGCATGGCCGTCATGGGCAGCAACCTCGCACTCAACATGGCAGATCACGGCTATCAGGTCGCCTGCTACAACTATACGCCCGATCTCACGGAAAAGTTCGTCAAAGAACATCCGCACGAGAACGCACACCCGTTCTACGATCTCAAAGAATTCGTCGCCTCGCTCAAGAAGCCACGCAAGATCATGATGATGATCATGGCAGGCAAGCCCGTCGATTCGATGATCGACCAGCTCATCCCGCTGCTCGAGGCTGGCGACATCGTCATCGACGGCGGCAACTCGTTCTTTGGCGACACGATGCGCCGCTATGAAAAGCTCAAAGCGCACGGCATGAACTTCTTCGGCACGGGCATCTCGGGCGGCGAGACCGGCGCGCGCCGCGGGCCATGCATCATGCCAGGCGGCGATAAAAGCGCCTATGCGTCCGTCCAGCCGATTTTCGAGGCCATCGCGGCGAAAGCCGATGGTGCGCCCTGCTGCACGTACATCGGCGAGAGTGGTGCCGGCCATTTCGTCAAGATGGTGCACAACGGCATCGAGTACGCCGACATGCAGCTCATCGCCGAATCGTACCTGCTGCTCAAATATGCTGGCGGCCTCGAAAATGACGCGATCGCAAAGATTTTTCGCAAGTGGAACGAGGGCGAGCTCAAGAGCTACCTCGTCGGCATCACGGCGGACGTGCTCGCGGAGCACGACGACCTTGCGGACGGCTACCTCGTCGACAAGATCGTCGACAATGCCGGCCAGAAAGGCACGGGCCGCTGGACGAGCATTGAAGCCATGAAGGAAGGCGTCAACACCTCGCTGATCACAGCCGCCTGCAACGCGCGCGTCATGTCGAACCAATCTGGCCTCCGCGCCCGCATGCAGCAGGCGCTCGCTGCTCCTGCCATCGCACACAAAGGCGACGCACAGTTCATCGCCGATGTCGAAGCCAGCCTCTACACGGGCAAGATCGCCGCGTACGCGCAGGGCTTCGCGCTCTACCGCGCCGCGTCCGAGCACTATGACTGGCAGCTCGACTACAGCCGCATCGCCTCGATCTTCCGCGGCGGCTGCATCATCCAGGCCGCATTCCTCGAAAAGATCACGGAAGCGTATGAAAAGACGCCGAATCTCGAAAACCTCATGGAAGACGCGTTCTTCCTCCAGCGCATCGAAACGAACCTGCCAGCGCTGCGCCGCACCGTCGCGTTCGGCATCACGTGCGGCCTGCCGATTCCCGCACTCGCGAATGCCGCGAGCTACATTGACGCGACGCGCAGCCCGCTCCTCGGCGCGAACCTCATCCAGGGGCTCCGCGACGACTTCGGCGTGCACACGTACGCACGCATCGATCGCGATGGCGCATTCCATCACGACTGGCCGCAGAACTGATTTCCCCGATCCGCTTTCGCGCTTTTGCAAAGGAGCTGACATCTCATGCCGTTGTTCATCCTCGCCGCAGGCATTCTCCTGCTGTTCTTCCTCATCGTCAAAGTGAAGCTCAACAGCTTCCTTTCGCTGCTGCTCGTCGCCGGCATCCTCGCATTCTGCGAAGGGCTGCCGATTGGCAATATCGTGCCGACCATCGAAAAAGGTCTCGGCGCCACGCTCGGCGGCCTCGCCATCGTCGTCTCGTTTGGCGCCATGCTCGGCAAGCTGCTCGAAGAGAGTGGCGGCGCCCAGCGCATCGCCACGACGCTGATCCGCGTCTTCGGCAAGAAGAACGTCAAATGGGCCGTCAGCCTCACGGGCTTCATCGTCGGCATTGCGCTGTTTTATGAGATCGGATTTGTCCTCCTCATCCCGCTCGTCTTCACCGTCGCGGCAGCCGCTGGCGTGCCGCTGCTCGAAGTCGGCATCCCGATGGCGGCAGCGCTCTCCGTCACACATGGCTTCTTGCCACCGCATCCGGCGCCGACGGCCATCTCCGTCATCTACCACGCCGACATCGGCACGACGCTGCTCTATGGCGCCGTCATCGCCATCCCGACCGCCATCGTCGCAGGGCCGTTGTTCTGCACGACGGCGAAAAGCATCCGCCCGAACCCGCCGGAAGGCATGATGAGCAAGAAAACCTTCCGCGAGGAAGACATGCCGAGCTTTGGCACGTCCGTCGCGACGGCGCTCGTCCCCGTCGTGCTCATGGCAGCCTCGGCCATCGCAAAACTCGTGCTCGCCCCTGACACGCCCGTCTACCATGTCCTCACGTTCTTTGGTGCGCCAGACATGGCGCTGACCGTCTCCGTCGCCATCGCCTTCTACACGTTCGGCGTGGCACGCGGCCGCAGCCTCGAAGACGTCATGAAGACCGTCGAAACAGCCGTCAAGACCATCGCCATGATCCTCCTGATCGTCGGCGCAGGCGGTGCGCTGAAGCAAGTGCTCATCGACAGCGGCGTCGGCAACTACATCGCGACGCTCGTCGAAGGTTCCGACCTTTCCCCGCTCGTCCTCGCCTGGCTCGTCGCCGCCGTCATCCGCACGGCCTGCGGCAGCGCGACCGTCGCGGCCATGACGTCCGCCGGCATCGCCGCGCCGATCATCGCCGTCACGGGCGCAAATGCCGAACTCATGGTGCTCGCGACGGGCGCCGGCAGCTTGATCTTCAGCCCACCAAACGATCCTGGCTTCTGGCTCTTCAAAGAATTCTTCGGCATCACAGTCAAAGAAACCGTCCGCACCTGGTGCGCCCTCGAGACCATCATCGCCGTCATGGGCCTCGCCGGCGTGCTCGTGCTGAACGCCATCGTCGGATAAAACTGCAGCCCCGTTCTCACAAAAACGAGAACGGGGCTGTCTTGCATCTCGCGCCTGAAATGATAGAATAAGAGCAAAAAGGAGGTGTCATCCATGACAGACACGACACAGCAGTTCCCTTTGCTCCGCAGCGCCTATGACGGCATGACGAAAGTCGAGAAGCGCATCGCCGACTACATCCTCGCCCATCCCGACGCCATGATGGACATCACGATCGCCGAGCTCGCACAGCAGGCGAAGAGCTCCGAAATCACCGTCTCGCGCTTCTGCAAGAAGCTCGGTTTCAGCGGCCTCCAGAGCCTGAAGATCGCACTCGCGAGCACGCGCAAGGAAACGCCCGAAAACTATCTCGAGATCCGTCCCGATGACGGCTACGACACCGTCACGGCCAAGGTCTTCCAGAGCATCATCGACGGCCTCAGTGACACGCGCCGCCTGCTCGATCCCGACGCCTGCGCCGCCGCTGTCGCGGCGCTCGCGCATGCGCGCCGCATCAACGTCTATGGCTTTGGCAACTCCGCGACCGTCTGCCGCGACATCGAGACGCGGCTGCTGAGATTTGGTCTCGTCGTGCAGGCGTACAGCGACAGCCACCAGCAAGTCACGTCCGCCGCGCTGCTGACGCGAGACGACGTCGTGCTCGCCGTCTCGCACACCGGCGCGACGCGCGAACTCCTCGAGAGCGTCCGCATCGCCAAAAAGAATGGTGCGACCATCCTCGCCATCACGAGCCACGCGACATCCGAACTCGCCCGCACGGCCGACATCGTCCTCGTCGGCATGGGCCGTGAAGTCCACTACTGCTCCGAAGCCGCCGCTTCCCGCCTCATCCACATGGCCATCGTCGACGTCCTCTACACCGGCCTCGCCCTGCAGCTGCCGGAACGGTATCAAGAGAACCTCGACAAGATGCGCGAAGCGATTGCAGAAAAACGACTATAAAACAGAAATGGTGCCGAAGGATGCTTCCTCCGACACCATTTTCCATTTGCCACTGTTTGTATGTTACCCCAGCAGCGCCTCGACTTGCTCCTTCGGCACGAGGCCGACGGACTGGTTTGTCAGCTTGCCGTTCTCGAAGACGAGCAGCGTCGGGATGCTCATGATCTGGAATTTTTCGGCGAGCTTTGGCTGCTCGTCGACGTTGACTTTGCCGACTTTGACGTCGCTGTGTGCTTCGGCGACCTGGTCGACGATCGGCGAAAGCATGCGGCAGGGGCCGCACCACGATGCCCAGAAGTCGACGAGGACTTTGCCCTGCGCGCCCTCGACTTCGTTTTCAAAGTTTGCTTCCGTGATTTCTACCGTTGCCATGATGGATTCCTCCTATACTTGCGCGGCAGCGCTTCGCTGGCCGCGTGCTTGTTCTGATCTTTCATTTCCTAGGATGATTTCATTATAGCCCCTAGGGGTATGCCTTTCCGTGAGCAGGTCACCTTTGATGTTTTGTTTTTTAGCCGAGCGCCACATCGAGCGCCATCATCAGCGTGAAGCCGAAGGCAAAGGCGAGGACACCGACGTTTGTGTGCTCGCCGGCGCTCATTTCGGGGATGAGTTCTTCGACGACGACGTAGAGCATGGCGCCAGCCGCGAATGACAGCAGATACGGCAGCACGGGGATGACGAAGCTCGCGGCAAGGATCGTTAGGAAGCCGCCGATCGGCTCGACGATGCCAGAGAGCACGCCGAGGCGGAACGCTTTCGCGCGCGACTCGCCAGCGGCGCGCAGCGGCAGCGAGACGATGGCTCCTTCGGGGAAGTTTTGAATGGCGATGCCGATGGAGAGGGCAAGCGCAGCGCTCGTCGTGATGTCGCCGCCGCCGGCCGCCCAGCCTGCGAGCACGACGCCGACAGCCATGCCTTCGGGGATGTTGTGGAGCGTGACAGCGAGCGCCATCATGATCGTCTTCGGCAGGTGGCTCTCCGGCCCTTCGGCCTCGTCGCTGTTCATGTGGAGATGCGGGATGATGTGGTCTAAGAGCAGCAGGAACAGCGTGCCGATCCAGAAGCCGACAACGGCGGGCAGGAATGCGAGATCGCCGAGGTGCGCACTTTCCTCCATCGCTGGAATCAGCAGGCTCCAGACAGATGCCGCGACCATGACGCCAGCTGCGAAGCCCATGAGCATCTTCTGCACATGCATGGAGAGTTCGTTCTTCATGAAGAACACACAGGCCGCGCCAAGCGCCGTGCCGCAGAACGGAATGGCAAGCCCTTCGAGAATGATGGGCGAAAAAATGTCGTGCATAGAAAAACCTCCCTATCGCATGGTTCAGGTTTTCACCTGTGTTTTCATTCGACAGGGAGGCGGGAAATCCTGCTTTTGTCAGCCATTGAGGGGGTATGGGGTAAGTGCTGTTACTCTGGCAGGATGTCCGTGATGCTTTCATGTGCGAGCTCGATGGCCGTCGTGAGCTCGTCCCGGGTGATGTTGAGCGGCGGGTTGAAATAGAGGATGTCGCCAAGCGGGCGTAGGACGAGGCCGTGTTCGAGCGCTTTCTTGTAAATGGCGTAACCCGTGCGCTTCTTCGCGTCGAGCGGTGTTTTCGTCGCAGGGTCTTTGACGAGCTCGATGGCATGGATGAGGCCGATGTGGCGGATCTCGCCGACATTCGGATGATGCGCGAACGCCTTGTCGAGCTCAGCCGTCAGCCACTTCGCGTTTTCTGCCGCCGTTTCGAGGATGTGCTGCTCCGTCATGATTTTCTGCACGGCAAGCGCGGCGGCGCAGCCGATCGGGTTGCCGGCGTACGTGTGGCTGTGCGGGAACGCCTTGCCCTCGCCATAGTCGGCGTAGAAGGCATCATAGATTTCATCGCTGACGCATGTCACGGACATCGGCAGATAGCCGCCCGTCAGACCTTTCGAGATGCACATGACATCCGGCGAGATGCCGGCCTGCTCGCAGGCGAACATCGTGCCCGTGCGGCCAAAGCCCGTCGCGATCTCATCGACGATGAGCTTGACGTCGTACTTGTCGCAGAGGGCGCGGAGCTTCTTGAGATAGAGCGGCGGATAGATGCGCATGCCCGCGCTGCCCTGCAGCAGCGGCTCGACGATCATCGCAGCCGTCTCGTGCGCATGCTCCGCAAATGCTTGTTCCGCATGCTCGAAGCACTCGCAGGCACAGTGCGCGCGATCTTTGCCATACGGACAGCGATAGCAATCCGGTGCCTGCACATGGATGTTGTCCATCATCATAGGCTGGTACATTTTCGCAAAGAGATCCATGCTGCCGACGGACAGCGCGCCGATCGTCTCACCATGGTACCCTTCTGTCAGGCACATGAAGCGCTGCTTCTCCGGCTTGCCCGTCTGATGGTAGAACTGGAAGCACATCTTGAGCGCGGCCTCGACGGACGACGAGCCATTGTCATTGAAATGGAACTTTTTGATGCGGTCGGGCGTGATTTCCGCAAGGCGCTCGGCGAGCTCGATGGCTGGGCGGTGGGAGAAATTCGCGAAGATGACATGTTCGAGGCTGTCCAGCTGCTCCTTGATGGCCTCGTTGATGTCGGGATTGCAGTGGCCGAGCAGATTCGCCCACCACGAGCTCACGATGTCGAGATATTTCTTGCCATAGATGTCATAGAGCCAGACGCCCTTCGCGTGGTCGATGACCATTGGCGGCAGTGTCTCGTAGTCCTTCATCTGCGAACAAGGATGCCAGATGTGCGCGAGGTCGCGCTGCTCCCAGCTGGTGTTTGCTTCCGTCATGCTGTTACTCTCCCCTTCTCATTTGTAAAGCGCCGCGAGCGCTTCCGCGTCCATCGCGAGGTCGGTATCGCCTTTCTTCACATAGGCGACGACATCGACGCCCGTGAGCTCCTTCACCATCTTCGCATTGTCTTCTTCCATGAAATCGCCTGGATGACTGTTGTTGAAGATGACGCCAGCCACGGGGATGTTGCGCGCGCGCAGGTGCTCGATCGTCAGCACGACCGCATTGATCGTGCCGAGCCCCGCGTCAGCGATGACGAGCGTCGTGAGGTCGAGCTTCTTGACGAGGTCGTCGAGGATGACGTGCTGCTCCGCATCCCAGCGCAGCGGGCAGATGATACCGCCGCTCCCCTCCATCGTGAGGTAGTCATATTTTGCGCGCGCCCGCTCGAAGTCCTGCTCAACTTTCTGGAAATCAATCGGTTCGTTTGCTCGGCGTGCTGCAAGATGCGGCGAGACAGCTTCTTCATAAATGTAGGAAACGAGGTTCGGGATCGTCTCGCCGATCTGCGCGACTTCGTTGACATGCAGCGCGTCGCCTGGGAGCAAGGTGCCGTCCTCGGCTTTCACTGCTCCTGACAGCGCGGCCTTGTAGTAGCCTGCATTCTTGCCCGCATCGCGCAGGCGCTTGACGATGAGCCCTGTCACATACGTCTTGCCGATGTCCGTGCCCGTGCCCGTGATGAAAAGTGCTTTTCCCATGGATATTGTCGCTTCTTTCTCTTTACTTGTTGCTTTTGACGCCCGCATATGAGACAATCGCACATCTCATACGACCATCTTGTGAGACTCCTTCAGTCAGCCATTCGGCTGACAGCTCCCTCTGAGAGGGAGCCTTTGGTCGTCAGGCGCGATGTGCTGAAATGTCGCCTGCCTGCGGTACGACGGTTGCCGGATGGAGCCAGATGCCGGCGGCTTTCAGACGCAGGGCGAGGCCTGCCGCTGCAACGCAGAGCAGGAAGTCTGGCGGCGCCTGCAAGATGCCGCAGTAGAAGATCGCCGCCCAGAGCGCGATTGGCGCGTCGATGACGTAGTTCGAGAAGATGTAGAACCAGCTGATGCCGATGAGGTAGACGATCACCATGCCGCCGACGTTGACCAAGAGCAACGTCTTGAACGACACATGCGAAACGCGCCGTGCATAGCGCCCGCAGAACCACGCCTGCAGCACGAAACCCAAGAGGTAGCCGAACGTCGGCTGCAGCACATACGCCGGCCCGCCGCCCGAGGCGAAGACCGGCACGCCGACAAGGCCGAGCAAGATGTAGGCCGCAACGGCGACCGCACCGAGCCGCGCCCCGAGCAGGAGCCCCGCGAGCAGCGTGAACAGGAACTGGAGCGTGTAGACGTCCGTCCCGACCGGGATGCGCACGAACGTGCCGACCGTAATTAGCGCGATGAACAGCGCACAGAGCACAAGTTCGCGCAGTTGCAAGTTTTTCATTGGATGTTTCTCTCCTTTCTTATCACTTCTGTTATGATACGCTTAATTATATTTATTGTCAACCAGTAATATTTAAAATGTTGACATAATAGGCAAAAAAAGAAACTGCTGCGTGCTTGCAACAGTTTCTTTTTCCTCAGAACTTCAACGTCACGCCGACGCCGACACCATTTTCATGATGGCCTTCGTCCGGCTTGAAGTTGTGATAGTTGAGGTTCGCATCGAGGTTCGCGATGATGTTCTTGTTGATGCCGACCTGCGTCTCATTGAAATCCTTGCCGGCCGTGTACGATGCATATGCCTCGAAGCCGAAGATCTTCGGCGTGCTGACGGCGGCACCGATGAACGCGTTGCTCTTGTCGCCCGGCAGGTTCCAGCGATAGCCGCCGATGGCCTTGACCTCGGAGCCGATGATGTCGTACTGCAAGTACGCATTGTGCTGGTTGTTGTACTCATCGCGATCCATGAATTCATAGCCGACGGTCGCCTTGCCCGTGACTTTGTGTTCGACATACGCGCCTTCCGTATTTGCGCCGATGGCGGTCTCGTGATTTGCCATCTGGTTGACCGGCGCAGCCATGGCAGATGCGCCGAGCAGGCTCGCGGCCAGCGTCAGGCCGGCGATGCGTTTCAGATACTTCATGATGGGGTCCCTCCAAGTTTTTCTCAAAAGCACTTTTTTCTCTTTTCTGCTTTCATTGTAACAGAAAAGGCTTAGAAGCGCAAAGGAGGTTTTTTAGGAGTTCAGTCCCTATCGCGAAGCTTGTCTTCTGACAGCAGCGATTCGAGGCGGCCAACGGTCATCTCTTCATCCGAGTAGACCTTGATGCCATGCGCCTCGAGGAGCGCGGCGCAGACGCCCATGCCTTTCATCGTCTTGCCGTCGAAATTGCCAGAATGGACGAAGTGCGTACCGCACGACGGGCTGCGTTCCTTGAGGATGGCGACGCGCACATGGTACGCCTCGGCGATCTTCAGCACTTTTTCTGCGCCCATCACGAGATGGCCTGTCGTGTCCTGCCCGTTCTTGTCGATGGCACGCCCCTTGCCCGCGAGGACTTTTTCACCCGTCGTGTGCTGGAGCTCCATCGGCGGACGCGGCACTGGCAGCATCGCGAAGCACTCGGGGCAGACGGCGATGAAGCGGCCGCGCTCATTGTACTTCATGAGCAGTTCGTTCGTCTTGACGCCGCCGTCAAAGCGCACGCGATGCCCGATCAGACAACCACTGATCAAAATCATCTTTGTTCATCTCCCCCGCCGCCCGCCAAACGGCTGGACGCGCACGCCGAGGTCATGCGCGAGTGCCGAAAAATCCTCGGCTCCCACATCACGCCCCGCATAAATCGGGATGGCCGCACACGTCTTTGCGTCGTCGAGCGCATTGTGATGATGAAACGTGATATGGAGAAATGCGCCGACCGTGCCGAGCTTGTGGTCGGCGAGCATCGGCCACGCCTTGCGCGAGATCGCGACCGTATCGCAGTACGAGAACTGCGGCGCACGGAGCCCCTGCCGCGCGAGGCAGGCCGCGAGCACGCCCATGTCGAAGCGCGCGTTGTGTGCGACGACGATGCGGCCCGCGAGATGCTCGGAGAGCTCGGGCCAGATGCCGGCAAAATCCGGTGCATCAGCCGTATCCTCGCGCGTGATACCGTGGATCTTCGTGTTGAACCAGTGATAGTCGTTGCCCGGCGGCTGGATCAGGGAATAATAAGAATCCACGAGCTTCCCGTCGCGGATCTCGACGACGGCGACGCTGCACGCAGAATCGCGCTTTGCCGTGGCCGTCTCGAAGTCGATGGCCGCAAAATCCATCATAGTTTATGCCTGTGCTTTCTTCTTCTGGAGATAGTCGTCGATGGCGGCAGCGGCCTTGCGACCAGCGCCCATGGCGAGAATGACCGTCGCGGCACCCGTCACGATGTCGCCGCCGGCGAACACGCCCGGCTTCGACGTTGCGCCCGTCTCTTCATCGGCTGCGATGTTGCCGCGCTTCGTCGTCTCGAGGCCCGGCGTCGTATGCGCGATGATCGGGTTCGGGCCCGTGCCGATGGCGACGATGACCGTATCGACATCGATGTCGAACTCCGAGCCCTCGATGGGCACGGGGCGGCGGCGGCCAGACGCATCAGGCTCGCCGAGCTCCATGCGGATGCAGCGCATGGACTTCACCCAACCTTCGCCGTTATCCTCGATGGCGACGGGGTTCGTCAAGAGCTGGAAGTCGATGCCCTCTTCTTTGGCATGCTCGACTTCCTCCGCGCGTGCCGGCAGCTCTGCCGCACTGCGGCGGTAGACGATGGAGACATGCTCCGCACCGAGGCGCAGTGCCGTGCGCGCCGCATCCATCGCGACATTGCCGCCGCCGATGATGGCCGCGCGCTTGCCGACCTTGATTGGCGTCGCATACTCTGGGAACCTGTACGCCTTCATGAGGTTGCAGCGCGTCAGGAATTCATTCGCGGAGTAGACGCCATTGAGGCTCTCGCCCGGGATGTTCTGGAAGCGCGGCAGGCCGGCACCTGTGCCGATGAACACAGCATCAAAGCCCTCTTCCTCCATGAGCTCGTCAACCGTGTAGAGGCGGCCGGCGACGGCGTCAAGCTCGATCTTGACGCCGAGCGCTTTGATGTTCTCGATTTCCTTCTGCACGACGCGGTCTTTTGGCAGACGGAACTCCGGGATGCCGTACGACAGCACGCCGCCTGCTTTGTGCAGCGCCTCGAAGATCGTGACCTTGTAGCCCTTCTTCGCGAGGTCGCCCGCGCAGGCAAGGCCGGAGGGGCCAGAGCCGATGACGGCAACAGACTGCGCGTCGGCCGCCACTTCCGGCTTTTCGATCTTCTCGCCCTTTTCGAGCGCGCGATCCGCGACGAAGCGCTCGAGGCGGCCGATACCGACGGACTCGCCCTTCTTGCCGAGGATGCAGAACTTCTCGCACTGGTTTTCCTGCGGGCAGACGCGGCCGCAGACGGCCGGCAGCGAGTTCGATTCCTTGATCTTTGCGACAGCGCCGTCGTAGTCGCGTTCCTTGATCTTCGCGATGAAAGCAGGGATGTCGATGGAGACCGGGCAGCCCTTGCGGCACTGCGGCACTTTGCAATGCAAGCAGCGCTCTGCCTCAGCGACGGCCGTTTCCTCGTCGTAGCCGAGTGCGACTTCGTCAAAATTATGTGCGCGGACCTTCGCGTCCTGCACGGGCATTGGATGTTTCTTGAGTGACAGTGCCATGCTTAGTTCCTCCCCAGGCCGATCTTGCAGACGTGATCCTTTTCCTCGGCCTCCAAGTCGCGATACATGCGCTGACGGCTCATGAGACCTTTGAAATCGACGAGATGGCCGTCAAACTCCGGGCCGTCGACGCAGGCGAACTTCGTCTCGTCTCCGACCGTCACGCGGCAACCGCCGCACATGCCCGTGCCATCGACCATGATCGGGTTCAGAGACACGACGGTCTTGATGCCGAGGTCGCGCGTCGCGTCGGCGACGCTCTTCATCATGATGACGGGGCCGATGGCCGTGATCTGCGCGATCTTCTCGCCGCGGTCGACGAGCGCCTGCACGGCATTCGTCACGAAGCCCTTGATGCCGCGCGAACCATCATCCGTCGTCACGACGATCTCGTCCGTGACCTCTTTCATCTCGTCCTCCATGATGAGGATGTCCTTCGTCTTCGCGCCCATGATCGCGATGACCTTGTTGCCGGCCTCTTTCATGGCGCGCGCGATCGGGAACGTCGGCGCGACACCGATGCCGCCGCCGACGACGACCATCGTGCCATCGAGCTTCGCGATTTCCGACGGACGGCCGAGCGGACCGACGAAATCGAGGATGTCGTCGCCCTCGTTCAGCGCCGCCAGCGCCATCGTCGAAGCGCCGATGACCTGGAACACGATGAGGATGCGTCCCGTCTCGCGATCGAAATTCGCGATTGTCAGCGGGATGCGTTCGCCCTTTTCGTCGACGCGCAGCACGATGAACTGACCCGGCTCCGCCTTTTTCGCCACGCGCGGGGCGTCGATCTCCATCGCGTAGACATTCGGCGAAAGCTCTTCTTTCTTCAGAATCTTGAACATGGCTTTCTCCCCCAACTAAATGAATAACTTATGCAAAGACGCCCTCGAGATATGCTTCGAGGTCGGTCTTGATGGGCATGACATAGAGGCTCGCATCGTGCTCGTCCGCGAGCTGCATGACATCGCGCGTGAACTGGATGCTCCAGTCAAGCGTCGGTTCGAACGCTTTCGGGAACACGACCTTGTTCTTGCGCTCCCAATAGCTCTGCGAGCGATCGGAAAGGACAGGCGACACGCCCCAGTAGACATCCTGCACGTCGAGGCTTTCAAAAATATCCGCGTACATGCCGACGAAGCGCAGATCGAAAAACGGCTGCGTGAAGAAGCCGGCCGCGCCTGCCTGCAGCTTGCGCTCGATGCGGTAGTGCTCCTTGCTCATCGAGCCGCGATACTGGTCGATGCCCGCATACGTCTTGACCTCGGGCATCTCCTCGTGGAATTTCCGGAGCACGTCGACCGTCGTCGTCGGATAGACCTTGTGGCGCATGTCCTGCGGCGGGTCACCCTGGATGACGAGCACTTCGCGAATGTCGTGCGCGCGCAGGTAATCCTTCATCGGCAGTTCCTGCGCGAGATCGATGTCCATCGCGCGGATATGCGGCATGACGGCTGGGAAATATTCCTGCGCGATGGCCGCGCCCTCCCAGCTCCGCACGGGGAGCCGCAGGAGGTCGGGGATATTGATGACATCGGCACGGCTCGCGGCTTTCTTCGCGATGGCGAGCTGCTCGCGCAGGCTCTCTTCATCGCGCGGCACGAGTTCGACGGAAATTCGCTTCATATGATAGGCACCTCCAGAAGATGAATGTTTTACAAGTTGACATGTCATCTATTGTAGATGGTTTTCTATGATTTTGCAAGGATGGCGATGTGTCTCTTTCCTATGAATTCAATGTGCGAGCTGCAAGACCAGCGTCCCGCCATCGCCCATGAGCGTCACGCTGTCGCCGTCGATCGCGGCCACGGTATAGCCGCCAACGTTTTCGCCCTCTGTGACGATCTTGCTCTTGCCTTCGGCGCGGATGACGGCGACGGTCTCTCCATTGCCGCTCGCGACGCCCTTGAGCACGAGCGCGGGTGCCTGCGGCTCGGCAGCGCCCATGTCTTCCACGGCAGATGCGCTGGTTTTTGCAGCAGGCAGGGCAGACTGCTTGGCGGCTTTCGCGTTCGCGGTTTCGTCTTTCTCGGATGCCTGTGGTGTTGCTTCTTTCGCAGACTGCGATGCCGCCGCCATCTCCGCACGCGTCTCATGCAGCATCGAGAAAGGATTCCGCAGTTCGCCGCCCGCTTCCGCTTCTTCCGAGCCCTTCACTTCGATGCGCGATGGACCATTCGGCTTCTGCGCAGTGCTCGGCGTTTCCACAGGCGGCTGCTTCAGCGTCAGCTGCTCCTCGCTCGATGCATCCCAGAGAAGCAGCGCCGCCGCAAAGCAGAGCAGCACAGAGAGCGCGCCGGCCTCCGCCGCCTGTCGTGGCCGCTCGCGGCAAAATGCCAGCAGCATCTGCCACCGCTCCCCCACGACACGCCGCAGCTCCTCCATCCGCGTCCTCTCCTTTCGCCGTACGCTATCATTGTCTCCGTGTATTATATCATTTTTCATGTAAATTGTCTCTGATTTCATGCATCGGAAAGATGAGAATTCGCGCATGACAAAACGGCCGCTGTTCCGGGCAGCGGCCGTTCCATTGGTTGCCAAAATCAGAGCACAAGCCCCATCCAGCTCCAGTACGTCTTCGTGAGCAGCAGCGTCACGAGATACGCGAGGACCGTCAGTGGGATGCCGGTCTTGATGAAGTCTTTGACTTCGAAGGTCTCCGTGCTGTAGGCGATCATGTTCTGCGGCGCGTTGACGGGCAGGATGAAGCCGAAGCAGATCGTGTACTGCAGGATCATGACCATGCCGACGACGTTGAGCGGGTTGTGCTCGGCCGCGCCCTGCATGACGGAGATGCAGATCGGGATCATCGCAGACGAGAGCGCTGTCGCGCTCGCGAAGCCGAGATGGATGACGATGAGGAACAGCGCGAGCACGGCAATGATGAAGAAGCCCGTCGCGTCGAAGAGATGGAAACTCGTGACGATTTCATGCGCAATCCAGGCACCGGCCTTCGTCGAGAGGATGGCCGAACCGAGGCTGATGCCGACGCCGAACAGCATCAGCGTGCCCCAGCCGATGCGCTGCTGGGCTTCTTTCCACGTCATGATGCCGATGCCCGGCAGCATCATCAGCGTGATGGCGACAATCGTCGTCGAGGACGTGTCAAAGGGATGGACTTTCTTTTCCGTCGCCCAGAAGAACAGCAAAATGCACGAGAGGATCATGAGCTTCTTTTCGTCGCTGCCCATGGGGCCGAGGGCGCGAAGCTCTTTTGCGATTTTTTCCTTGCCGCCCTCGATTTCCTTCATTTCTGGCGGCATCATCTTCAGCAGGACGAAATACAGCAGCACGCTCATGATGACGGCGAACGGCGCGGCGGCGATGAACCAGTCGAGCCAGCTGATCGTCGTGCCGAGCTGCTTCTCGATGAAACCGAGCGCGACCATGTTCTGCGCAGCGGCCGTCTTGATGCCGACGTTCCAGATGCTGTCAGCCTGCGCGACGGCGATGAGCATGATGGCCGCGAACTTGCTCTTCTTCGAGACACCGAAAACGGCGATGATGCCCATGACGATCGGCACCATGCAGCTGACGCGCGCCGTGGTGCTCGGCACGAAGAAGCTCAGCACGAAGCCCGTGAGGATGACGCCCGCGAGGACGTGGTTCGTCTTCGCGCCGATCTTCGAGAGTACGAAGAGCGCGATGCGCTTGTCGAGGCCCGTCTTCATCATGGCAGCCGCGATGAACATCGCCGCGCCGACGAGCGCGAGTGCCGATGACGAGAAGCCTGCAAGCGCGAGCTTCAGGCCTGCGGACGTGCCGAGCATTTTCGACGGGTTCGCCATGTCCGGCGCCGTGCCAAGCAGGAACGCCATGAGCGAGATGATGATGCCCGACGAAACCGGGTACGAGACAGCCTCTGTCATCCAGATGATGACGGAGAAGATCAGGATGCCGATCATGCGGTGTCCGGCCGACGAGAGATCTGGCGGTGTCGGCAGTGCGAGCACGGCAATCAGCACGAGGATGGCGATGGGCAGGCCCATCTTGCGGAATCTGCTTTCTGGTTTGCTTGTTTGCATGATGTCCCCCTCCTTTGTGATAGATGAAACTTGAAAACTTCTTCCCAATGTACAAGATAACGAACTGATGAATGCAGAAAGGCAGTCTCCCAGCTAGAAGACTGCCTGTTTTTACAAGCGGTCGATGATGATGCGCCGTTGCATCTATAACTCGACTTGCATGTTTATTATATTGTACTTGGTATATTTCAAGTGTACCACAATGGATGGAGTTGTCAAGATGTAAAGTTGAAATTTTAACTGTTTCGAACAGAACTCAGAACAGTCCCGTAATCTTGCCATTCTCGTCGATGTCCATGTCCATGGCGGCCGGATGTTTTGGCAGGCCGGGCATCGTGAGGATGTTGCCCGTCAGCGCAACGATGAAGCCAGCGCCTGCACTGACACGCAGTTCCTTGACCGTGATGCGGAAGCCGGTCGGACGGCCGAGCAGCGCCTGGTTGTCCGACAGCGAGTATTGCGTCTTCGCCATGCAGACCGGCATCTTGTCGAAGCCGAGCTCTTCGATTTCCTTGAGCTGCTTCTGCGCGGCCGGTGTGAAGTCCACGCCGTCGCCGCCGTAGATTTCGCGCGTGATCGTCTCGATCTTCTCGGGGATGCTCTTTTCCACGTCATAGATGAAGTGGAAGTCGTTCGGCTTCTCGGTCGCCGCGAGGACTTTCTTCGCGAGTTCGAGGCCGCCTTCGCCGCCCTTGGCCCAGACTTCCGAGAGCGCGACTTCCGCGCCGAGCTCGTTGCACTTCTTTTCGACGAAGTCGAGCTCTTCCTTCGTGTCCGTCGGGAACGCATTGATGGCGACGACAGCGGGCAGGCCGAATTTCTGGATGTTCTCGATATGCTTCGTGAGGTTTGCAAGGCCTTTTTCGAGCGCGGCCATATCCACCTTGCCGAGCTCCGTCTTCGGCAGGCCGCCGTGCATCTTGAGAGCGCGCACCGTCGCGACGATGACGACGGCATCCGGCTTCAGGCCAGCGAAGCGGCACTTGATGTCGAGGAATTTTTCCGCACCGAGGTCGGCACCGAAGCCTGCCTCCGTGACGACGACGTCCGCGAATTTCAGCGCGTACTGCGTTGCCATGACGCTGTTGCAGCCATGCGCGATGTTCGCGAACGGGCCGCCGTGGACGAAGGCCGGCGTGCCCTCGAGCGTCTGCACGATGTTCGGTTTGATGGCGTCTTTGAACAGCAGCGTCAGTGCGCCCGTGACACCAAGCTCCTTCGCGCGGATGGGGCGGCCGTCGCGGCTGTAGGCCACGAGGATTTCGCCGAGGCGGCGTTTCATATCCATGAGGCTCGTCGACAGGCAGAGGATCGCCATCATCTCGGACGCGACCGTGATGTCAAAGCCCGTCTCGCGCGGCACGCCATGCGGCTTGCCGCCGAGGCCGATGACGACGTTGCGCAGGGCGCGGTCATTGAGGTCGAGCACGCGCTTCCAGACGATGCGGCGCACGTCGATGTCAAGTGCGTTCCCCTGCTGGATGTGGTTGTCGATGACGGCCGCGAGCAGGTTGTGCGCCGTCGTGATGGCATGGAAGTCGCCCGTGAAATGGAGGTTGATGTCCTCCATCGGCACGACCTGCGCATAGCCGCCGCCCGCGGCGCCGCCCTTCAGGCCAAAGCATGGGCCGAGCGATGGCTCGCGCAGTGCGACGGCCGTCTTCTTACCGAGACGGTGGAACGCATCGGCGAGACCGACACTCGTCGTCGTCTTGCCCTCGCCGGCCGGCGTCGGGTTGATGGCCGTGACGAGGATCAGCTTGCCATTCGGGTTGCCCTTGACACGGGCAAATGCCTCGGGTGTGACCTTGGCTTTATACTTTCCGTAAAGCTCGAGCTCGTCCTCCGTGATGCCGAGCTTCTCGGCAATCTCCTGAATCGGACGCATCTCGGCTTCCTGTGCGATTTCGACATCGGTCTTCATGTGCATTTCCTCCTTATTTGGAAAGCTGCAGCTCGGCAGCCGTGACGACATTCTCCATCAGCATGGCGACAGTCAAGAGCCCGACGCCGCCTGGCACGGGCGTGATAGCACCTGCGACGTCCTGCACGGCGTCGAAATCCACGTCGCCGACGAGCTTCTTCGGCGCGATGCGGTTGATGCCGACGTCGATGACCGTTGCGCCGGGCTTCACCATATCCGCCGTGATGAACTTCGGCTTGCCGACGGCCGCGACGAGGATGTCCGCTTCACGCGTGACAGCGGCGAGGTCTTTCGTGTGGCTGTGGCAGATCGTGACCGTCGCGTTCTTTGCGAGCAGCAGTTGCGCCATCGGCTTGCCGACGATGTTGCTGCGGCCGACGATGACGGCGCGCGCCCCATCGACAGGGATGTCTGCGAGCTCGAGCATCTTGAGGCACCCAGACGGCGTGCATGGCACGAGTGCCGGCTGGCCGAGCGACAACCGCCCGACATTCACGGGATGGAATCCATCGACATCTTTCAGCGGATCGATGCGGTCGAGGATTTCCTGCTCCTCGCGGTGCAGGGCGTCCGGCAGCGGCAGCTGTACGAGGATGCCATGGATGCGCTTGTCGTAGTTCAATTCGTCGATCTTTGCGACGAGTTCTGCTTTCGTCGTCGTCTCCTTCATGCGGATGACCTCAGAGTAGATGCCGAGCTCCGCGCAGGCGCGATCCTTGTTGCGCACGTAGACCTGCGACGCGGGATCCTCGCCGACGATGATGACGGCGAGCCCCGGCGTCACGCCATGCTCCGCCTCGATGGCACGGGCGCGCTTTGCCGCGTCCTCCTTGAACTTTGCTGCGAATTCTTTTCCCGAAAGAAGCCTTGCTGTCATAGAACCCATCCTTTCCGGCCGATCACCCAATGAGGTAGCTGGCCCAGGTAAAGAGGAACAGCGCGATGGACACGAGGCCATTGCGCATGAAATAGCGTTGGTTGAGGTGACGGAAATCATTCCATTTCAAGATGCGGTGCTGGTAGATGAGCACGAGCCCCGCGATGGCGACGCCGATGTAGTACGGCCACGCGATGTGTACGAGGATGCCTGCGCAGAGGAACGCAAAAAACGCGAACAGATGGTAGTTCCGCGCGATGCCGAACGCATTTTTCGCGCCATGCTCCGTCGCAAGCGAATGCAATCCGTGCTCCATGTCAAACTTGCGATCCTGCGCGCCATACATGCCGTCAAAGCCCGCCATCCAGAAGATGACGCCGACACAGAGCACGAGGAGCTGCATCGAGATCACATCGCCGCCCGCCGCGACCCAGCCACCTGCCGGCGCCATGGCGATGGCGATACCGAGGAAGACATGGCAGTAGCCCGTGAAGCGCTTCGTAAAGGGATAGATGATGCACGGCAGCGCCGCAATCGGCAACAGGTAGATGCAGATCGGCCGCAACTGCAGCACGGCGGCAATCAAGATCACGAAGCAAAGAGCGATGAACACGAGCGCCTCGCGCCGCGAAATGCGCCCCGCGACCATGGCACGATACGCCATGCGCGGCTGCTGGCTGTCATATTTGAGATCGGCGAGGTTGTCGATGGCGAGCGACGCCGCGCGTGCCGATGTCAAGGCGACCGTGATCCAGAGGATGTTCCACCAGCCAGGCTGCCCGCCCGACGCCATGAGCGCGCCGATGTAGGCAAACGGCAAGTCGAAGATCGTATGGTGCAGCGCGATGTTGTTGAGGTGCGCCTTGATGTCGATCAACGCGCCCCCTCCTTTCCGCCGAGGCCGAGACGGCTCCAGATGGCGTCGACCTGCGACTTCACATCCTCTGACATCTCGATCTCATCCGGCCATTCGCGCAGGTGGCCTTCCTCCGGCCACGTCTTCGTCGCATCGATGCCGAGCTTCGCGCCCCATTTCGCCATCGGCGACGAATGGTCGAGCACGTCGAGCGGCCCTTCGACGATTTCAAGGTCATGCTTCGCGTCGATGTTGTTGAAGACACGCCACCAGACCTCTTTCATGTCCTGCACATTGACATGCTTGTCCACGACGATGATCATCTTAACATTCATCATCTGGCCCATGCCCCAGAGCGCATGCATGACCTTGCGCGCCTGCATCGGATATTTCTTGTCGATGGAAACGACGCAGCAGTCATGGAACACGCCCTCGAGCGGCATGTTGATGTCGACGATTTCCGGCAGCATCTGCTGCATCAGCGGCAAAAAGATGCGCTCCGTCGCTTTCGCGAGATAGCAATCCTCCATCGGCGGCTTGCCGACGATCGTCGCTGCATAGATCGGGTCTTTGCGGTGCGTGATGCACGTGATGTGGAACACGGGATAATCATCGGCGAGCGAATAATAACCCGTATGATCGCCAAACGGCCCCTCGCGGCGCATCTCATCCGTGCGCACATAGCCTTCGAGCACGATTTCCGCGCCAGCCGGCACCTCGAGATCGACCGTCTTGCACTTCACCATCTCGACCGATTTGTGGCGCAGGAAGCCCGCGAACACCATCTCGTCGATGTCGCGCGGCAGCGGCGCCGTCGCCGCATACGTCAGCACGGGATCGGCGCCAATCGCGACGGCCGCCTCGATCTTTTCGCCGCCCGCCGCCTTCGTGTCGCGGAAATTATCCGCGCCATTCTTGTGGATGTGCCAATGCATGCCCGTCGTGCACTTGTCATATTTCTGCAAGCGGTACATGCCAACATTGCGCTTGCCGGTCGCTGGGTTTTTGGTAAAGACAAGTGGCAGCGTGATGAACGGCCCGCCATCCTGCGGCCAGCACGTCAGAATCGGAATCTTGTCGAGATCCGGCTCCATTTCCACGACTTCCTGACACGGCGCTTTTTTCACGTACTTCGGGAAATTGATCGCCTTCTTCGCCATCGGGATCAGCGAGACGACATCCATCTTGTGCTGGAGCGAAATATAAGGAAGCTTCATGATGGCGCGCAGCTCATCGCCGACATCATCGAGCTTTTCCACGCCGAGCGCGAGCGCCATGCGCTCATAGCTGCCAAACGCATTCATGAGCACCGGCATGTCATAGCCTTTCACATTCTCGAACAGCAGCGCGACATTGTCCTTGCCCTCCATCTTCGACACGCGATCCGTGATCTCCGTGATCTCGAGATGGCAGTCCACAGGCTCCGTGATGCGCTTCAAAAGCCCGCGCTGCTCCAGCGCGTCCATGAATTCGCGCAAATCTTTATATGCCAAAAAATTCTCCCCCTACGAATGAAATCAAACACCTACTATTATACAGGGCACGGGAGAAAATCTCAACGAAAAGAAAAACTTCCTCATTGTCTGCTCTTTCCAATCGTGGTATACTGCAAGCAAGATAACACGCAAGATAACACGCAAGTCGAGGAAGATGATCCTATGGAACCATATCAGCCGCCGTTTCATATTACGAACGACATGCTGCGCTATGTCTCGTCCATCTCAGAAAAGATTGGCCAGCTCAGTGTCTGGAAGAATTTTGAAGCGAAGCCGCATCTGCGGAGGAACAATCGCATCCGCTCCATCCATTCTTCTCTGAAAATCGAGGCAAATTCCCTGTCGCTCCGAGAAGTCCGCGATGTCATCAATGGACGTCTCGTCATGGGCGAGCAACGGGAAATCCAAGAGGTAAAGAATGCGTATGCCGCATACGAACAGCTGATGGATTTCGATCCTTACTCCATCGCGGACCTCAAGCAGCTCCACGGCATCATGACGCATCATACGATTGAGGAATCCGGCACGTTCCGAAAAGGCGAAGAGGGCGTTTTCAGTGGCGATACCTGCATTTTCATGGCACCGCCCGCCCGGCTCGTGCCCGAGCTGATGGATGCGTTGTTCGACTGGATGAAGCGCGAGAAAGACAGCGTCCACCCACTCATCGCCGCCCCTGTCTCCCACTACGAATTCGTCTTCATCCATCCATTCACCGACGGCAACGGCCGCATGGCGCGCCTGTGGCACACAGCCCTCCTTGCAAGATGGAAGCCGGCCTTTGCATATATCCCGCTCGAAAGCCAGATCGAAAAGTTCCAAGAAGACTACTACCGCGCCATCTCTACCTGCCACAAAGAAGGAGCGTCCGACCGTTTCATCACGTTCATGCTGCAGCAGATCGACGCCATCTTGGACACCATTTCCCAGCAGGCAGCAGAAAGCACGGACGCGCTCACAGAATATGTGAAACGGCTCCTCTCCATCATGGACTACGATGTCCCCTACCCAGCCAGCGAGCTCATGAAACGTCTCGGACTGAAGTCACGAGAAACATTCCGCAAGCATTATCTTCATCCCGCCATGGAACTGCGTCTCGTCGAAATGACCATCCCCGACAAGCCAAACAGCCGGAACCAGCGGTATGTGAAACGCTGATTCCACAGCAAGAGCCCCCTCGCCCAGCGATCATGCTGAACGAGGGGGCTCTTACTCATCGGTCACGATATCGTTTTCAATAAACAGCTTCCAGCTTCAAAACATCGATGCCCTGTTCCTGCAGCTGGTCGCGGACCCAGTAGAAATGGTCGTTGATCTCGTCGTAGAACGACTTGCAGAAGTCAGGGTCGCCCAAGATGGTGCCTGTGCGATATTCTACGGTTTCGTCGCCTTCATCAAAATTCGCGATGTTGAAATAGTTTTCATGGATGCGGCGGAGCCATTCTTGATAGCGGACGTCGAAATCGTCATCCTGGATGTCTTGGAAGCAGTCGGTCAGCATTTCCGCGCCAGCGCGTCGTTTTCCTTTCCGTCCGATTCCGTCATTCGAAGGCCAGAGACGCCATCCGCACAGCGGCCATCTTCCCGTAAAACGCCATACCGAAGCAACGGAGCGGCTGTGCTTCGCGCGCTTTCCGTTCGTCTGCGTAGTCATGCGCCTGAATCTGCGCGAGCGCTTCTTCTGCTTTCGCTGGGAGCTCGTCTTCGCATTCCGCGATCTTGAGTTCCATCACGACGCCGGGTTGTCCTTTTGTTTTTGGCAAGATGGCAACGTCGTAGCGTCCGTAGCCGGACTCGCGGTTCGAGCGGACTTCGTAATCTGGCACGAGCACGGCGGTCAGGCCGAGGATGAAGCCATGGTAAAACGCTTCCTTTCCCTTCGCCGTGTCGAACGTGCTCGCCACACGCTCGAGGTAGCTGCCGAGCGCGTCCTCGAGACGTTCGGCGTCGCCGTCGATTTTCATAAGCTCGGCGATGACGGCATTGCCGGACGTGTTCACCCAATACGGCTCTGGTTCACAGCGATACGAAAAATAATTCAGCACCGACCACGGGTTGTAGATTTCATGACCGTCGAACCGATAGCCATCATACCACGTGCGGAGTTCCGCCATCTTGTCTGCATGGCCGAGGTCGGCGGCGAGCTTCTGGACTTCGTCCGGCGTGAAACCGAGCGCTGTCGGGTACTTCATCTGCAGGACGCTATCGACGGAGAGATTGTTCAAATCCGAAAAAATACTCTCTTTCGAAATGCGCAGCACGCCTGTCAGCACGGCGAAATCGAGCGAGGGATTCGTCTTCAGCGCTGTCGTGAGGAACGTACGGAAGAAATCGATAGCCTCATCGTAAAACTCATGCTCCCATGCCGATTGGATCGGCACGTCGTATTCATCGAGGAGCAAGATCGGCTTCTTCCCATAATGCGCCTCAAGTATCCTGAGCAGCACAGCCAACGCGTCCTTCAGATCGGAAAAAGATGCTTTTTTCCAATACACTGCATCGAGCCATGCGCGATCTGCGGAATCCACGCGCTCGCTTTCCCGCAAGCATTTTTGTTCACGTGCCACTTGCTGCAAGCCATTGACAATCATCGCCTGCATGGAGGGCCAATCGAGCGCCTTCCAGCCACGGAGCGTCAAGAACAGCACGGGCCGCGTCCCCATCTCTGCCATCATGGCTGCATCGCGCGAAATCGCGAGCCCGTCAAACAGCTTCCGATGCTCGTCCGCGTCCTCGAGGTCAAAGAAATATCGCAGCATCGACATCGTCAGCGTCTTGCCGAACCGACGCGGCCGCGTGATGAGCGTGACTTTTGCACGCGTTTTGAAAAAATCAGCGATGAATGGCGTCTTGTCAACGAAATAATACCGCTCGCGCACTTCCTTGAAATCATCAACCCCGATCGGCATGACGGTCTTCATGGTTTGCACCTGCCTTCCCCGTTTTCTTTCCAGTATACCACAAAAAGGAATCTCCGATGACAAAGAGATTCCTTTTTTCTAAGGGTCATTTCCGCATGATGTATTTGACGATGAGGTAGCCGACCTCATAGAGCAAAATCATCGGCACAGCGATCATCGTCTGGGTGAAGACGTCGGGCGTCGGGGTGATGACAGCCGCGATGACGAAGGCGAGGAAGACGACGATGCGCTGGTATTTGCCGAGGAACTTCGAGCCGACGATGCCGAGTTTCGCGAGGATGATCATGATGAGCGGCAGCTCGAAAACGAAGCCGAACGGCAGCACGAACCAGATGACGAAGTCGAAATACTTGTCAACGGAGAACAGCGCTTCGAGCTCCGTATTTCCGAAGCCGAGGAAGAACTGCACAGCGGCCGGGAATACGAGGAAGAACGAGAACGCGAGCCCGCCGAAGAACAACAGCACCGAGACCGGCACGATGAGGCCGAGCACGATGCGCTCCCGCCGCGTCAGCGCAGGCAAAAAGAACCGCCAGACCTGATAAAAAATGACAGGCAGCGCGACGAGGAAGCCCGCCGCGATCGAGACTTTCAAGTAAGTGAAGAACGCCTCGGACGGCTGCATGTAGTAGAGCTTGCCCGCCGGTGCCGTCAGGTAGTGCATGATGTCGTCGAGAAAATAGTAGCCGACGCCGCTGCCGAGCGCGACGGCGACGAGGCACTTGATGAGGCGCGAACGGAGCTCCGTCAGATGCGCGACAAGCGACATCGAGCCGTCATCGGCCTCGTCCTCTGGTGGCTCCGTATTCGCTGGCGGCGCGTCAGGCGGATTCGCCGCTGGCTCGACGAACGGCGGCGACGCTAGTTCCTTTTCAGAGTTCGGCGCCTCCGTCATTTCTTCTCCGCCTTGTCATCTTCCGTCTTGGCCGCGACATCGAGCGTCTTTGGCTCTTCGTCCTTGCTCGCCGACTTGAACTCGCGGATGCTCTTGCCGAGCGCCTTGCCGACATCCGGCAATTTGCCAGGGCCGAACACGACGAGCGCGATGACGAGGATGACGAGCAGTTCTGGGATGCCGATATGTGGAAACATGGTTTTTCCTCCTGTAACGATTGCTATAAAACCAAACACTTCTATTATACAGGGCACGCCGAAAAATCTCAATGAAAGAAATCACGAGAAGAAATCGAGCGCCCCCTGCTCAAACGCGATGTCGACCTGCATGGACTCGCGCAGCGTGACCTCGTTCGTCTCCGCGTTGCGGATCACGAGATAAATATCATGATGCTGCTCGTAATTGCCGCCTTTCAGATGGAACGTCACGCGATAGACGCGCTGCGGGTTGTCGAGGCTTGTGCGATCGGCGATGATGCGCTGCACATCGCTGATCGTGTGATCCTTTTCATCGACGAAGCAGAGATCATACGTCGCCGGACGCCAGCCGCTACCGACGGGCTGCTGCTGGTAAAACGACAGCGCAAACGTCAGATTACCGATCTTGCGCGTCGCCGTGAGCAGCTGCAATTCGACGGGGCGCATCTCGAAGCGCTCACTGTTCCGCCGATACACCAGAGAATCCGTGCGGACATACTGGAACGTCACGATCGGCACGACCATCTCCTGCAAGCTGATGCCGCCATGGACATAATTCATGCCAGCACCCTTCAGCTTCAGGCGGATCGCGTCGCGCGGCGCATAGCCCATGTACGGCGTCGTGCCGTGGAGGAACTTCACCGGCAGCAGATGCGCGGGCGGCTCCGCGCCTTTTTCGAGGATTGCATAGCGGCGGTCGAGATCGAGCAGCTGCTCCTTCGCTGCACCGAGCGCTGCTTTGCTGTCCTCGCGCAGCGGCCGGTACGTATAGAGGAAACCATGATCCGCCGTCACGATCACATGGATACCGCCGAAATCATTCACGATGATGCGGACGAGATTCTTCAGCTCGTCGATCGCATCGCGGCAGGCAGAGAAGACCTTGCTGTCATCCGTATGGCTCGTCGCGTCGATCACATCATGATAAATGTAGACCACCTCGCGGCCGCGCACCATCGCCTTGCGATCCTCGCGCTTGCTCTTGACGATGTCCCGCGCGCGCAGCGCCACGCTCGATGGATTCGCCGCCTGCAGCAGCGCCGTGCGCGGCGCCCCGGCCTCCGTCGACTTCCCATCTGCGAGCACGCTGTAGCCATGGTCGCCGACTTTGAGCGACAGCTCCCGATGCGGCAGCAACGCCGCCATGCCGAACTTCGTGATGCTCGGGAACATCGCCTGACAGCTCGTGAGCTCCACCTCGCTCGGCAGCTCCTGCTCCAGCTCCTCCGCCAGCGTCGCGCCGACCGCGTAGCGCATCGCATCCGAAATGATGACGAAGATACGGCTCTGCGCCCCTTTCACCTTCGTCGCGTAAAACGATTCCTGCTGCAAGACGCCAGAGATGCGGCCATACGCTGCGAGATCATGCGCCGCCACCTTCGTCCAGTTCGCGCCGAGCTTTTCGAGGAAGCCCTGCGCGTAGAGATTCTCCACAACATCCGCGAGCTTCTTGTAGAGATCATCGAGGGCATCATGCTCCTGTGCCGAGAGCGCCTGTGCGAACGCCACATGGAACGCGCGATACGCCTCGTCCATGCGGTAATAATCCTTTGTATACGCCTCCCAGAGCGCCTGCGCGTTCGTCTCATGGAAGCCCGCTGCATGCGCCTTGGCAAACGCGATCATCTCTGCGACCTGCCAGAGCCCCTCATAAAACGGTGCCGTGCGCGCATACCAGCTGCCTGTCCGCCGCGCCTCGATCATCCGCTGCAACGCCTCTGCATCGACATGCTGCCGCATCAGCACATCCTGCATCCACTTCGCGAGGATCACCTCGTCCACGCACGGAAAAAGATCGACGCCGATGAGCTCGCCCGCTGGCAGTGCCTCCAGGCGATGCGGCAGGGAAAGCGACATCTCCACATCATGCACGATCGGATAAAACACCTCCGCGCGGCTCTCATGCTGCCAGTCTGAGACAAAGTCATAGCAGCGTGTCTGCTGCTGCACCGTCCCCTCGTCCGCATCCTCCTCGAACGCCACGCTCGGCAGCATCCGACGCGTCGCGAGACGGAAGATCCGCAGCAGCAGCCGCCAGAGATCATGCTGCTCGCCCTCGTCATAACCCGTCATCTGCTGCGCCATCGACCAGAACATCGCATCGAGCCCATACGACTGCAGCTTTCCATACGACGTGTTTTTCGCCATGTCATAGCCATCGGCAAACACACGTTGGAAAATCGCCTCCGGCTCGCGCGACGCAGCGCCCGTCGCCACCGTCATCATGCCCAGGACAAACTGCGACTGCGTATACTGCCCTGCCAACAGCGTGCAGAAATGCTGCCGCCGCTCCTTCGCCTGGAAGAATTTGCGATACCGCCGCATGAGCTGGCGATACGCCTCGAGCTCGGGCACCTCCATCTCATGCATCCAGATCGACAAGAGGTCCGCGCGGAACGGCGGCTCGCTGCAAAGCTCGAGATCGAGCAGCCAGTCATCGCTTTCCTTTTCATAGGCAAACGGCACATACACGAGGAAGTCATGCTCGAGGTCATCATGCGTCAGGAGCTTCTTCGCCAAGAACTGGTTGTGCCCCGTCAGCTGCAGCACCTGCACGCCCGGAAGCTCCAGGCCGCCGATCTCCTCAGCAAACTCCCCCTCAGGATCCTGCCAGAAAACGACATGCCGCCGCGCATACTCCGGCAAAGGCAACGCAAACCGCCGCGCCAGCTCCTTCTGGATGTCTTCGAATTCCATATGATACCTCGATTCCAAAAAATGATATTAGGAAAGCCGTCCATCTACCAACGGATCACGTACAGCTTGTTCAATGCCCTCGCACACGCCAACAAAATTCTCGAACACATCACGACTCAGAAAACGTACGATGCGGAAACCATGCGCCCGAAGATAATTTTCACGAATCGCGTCATGCCGCATCTCATCCTCCCCGCCATGCACTTCGCCATCCAACTCGATAATGAGTGCCGCATCATAACAGACGAAATCCACAATATACGGCCCGATTGGCCGCTGCCGCTGAAAACGCGGCCGGTAATCATGCAGGAAATCATACCACAAATGCCGTTCCGAAGCCGTCATCCCCCTGCGCAGCTCCTTCGACCGACGTTTCGCAAAGGATGTGTAGCGATAAGATGGGGATCGCATAGGCAAAGACCTCCTACTGAAACAATGTCATTAGATTAACAGGATCGTCTGAAATTAAATCAACTCAAGGCTCCCTCTGTGAAGAAACGAGCTCTGCTTTTTCACAGCCCCCTCTCAGAGGGAACGAGCCCTGCTTTTTCACAGCCCCCCTCTCAGAGGGAACGAGCCCTGTTTTTTCACAGCCCTCCTCTCAGAGGAAACGAGCCCTGCTTTTTCACAGCCCCCCTCTCAGAGGAAACGAGCCCTGCTTTTTCACAGCCCCCCTCTCAGAGGAAACGAGCCCTGCTTTTTCACAGCCCCCCTCTCAGAGGATACATTTTCAGAATCGCGAACCCTAGAAAATTCAACGATTCGTGGTTCTCTTTTTTTTGCCGTCCCCCCACCGCTGTCCGCGATGCGGGGACGTTTTTTGCGTTAAAGTTGCGTG
>JAXGCE010000063.1:0-24300 GCA_034186105.1 Selenomonadaceae bacterium | reverse complement strand
GGCAAGGCGATCCAGAGCGGCACGCAGATGCAGGCAAACGCAGCGGTCAACGTCCTCGACAACGCTGTCCAGAAAGCCCTCGATCAGCAGCCGACGATCGGTGCCGTCCAGAGCCGTCTCGCTTATACGAGCAGCAACTTGACGACGGCTTCCGAGAACGTCCAGGCTTCCGAGTCGACGATCCGCGATGCCGACATGGCAAAAGAAATGACGGAATACACGAAGAACAACGTTCTCATGCAGGCCGCTCAGTCCATGCTCGCGCAGGCAAACCAGAGCAGCAGCTCTGTCCTCAGCCTGCTCCAGTAATTCACGGCATACTGGGAGTCTCGATCTCCTCGAGACCATCGCAAGCAAAAAAGAGAGATCCGCATTTGCGGGTCTCTTTTTTTGCAGGTTTTTCGGTAGTGGACACAGAATAAATAAAAGAGAAGAACCGAACAGAAAACAGGACGGAAGAGGGGATTTCCTTGGCGATCACTTTGACGACGGCGGAGCGCTGCTACTTGCAGTTCATATTTGCGCTGTTGAATCGCGTTATCGCGCGGGAGCCGGATTATTTGCAGGACATGACGTCCGTTGTCTCAGGCTGCTTGCTCGATGTCTGGCAGATGGACGACGGCAATCAGGATCTGCAGACGCTCGCGGACATCCATGCGCGTGCGATCGGCGCATTTGGCAACCATGTGCGGCGGCCGCAGAGCGCGCTGTTGCAATCGTTTGTGCAGCAGGACGCTGCACTGTTTGGCGACGGGGGCGAGTTGACGCCCGAGGCGTATCAGGCGCTCGTGTTCCATGAGGCGTTCTTTGATTTCCACGCTTTGTCGCTTGCGTTGCTGCTGCGCGGGACGTTTGACGGGACGGATCTGCGGCTGCTGCATGACTTGTTCCTGCAGACGGAGGAACAGCGATCGGCTTTCCAACAGGCTGCACGCGAGCAGTGTGCAGCCATGAACCTTGCGCCGTCCGTGATGACAGACGTATTGCTCACTGCAAACGATCCCCCGCAGGCGACCAACGCGCAAAAGATCGCCATCATCACCTGCGTCAATGACGAGGCAACGTATGAAGAGGCGCGGGCGTGTCTTGCCTCCATGGAGCTACCCGCGGGCTTTTCCCTCGAGTTCCTCCCCGTGCGCGGCGCGTCGTCGATGTGCGCAGGCTACAATGAGGGTATGCGTTCAACGGATGCGAAGTACAAGATGTACGTTCACCAAGACATGATGCTCGAAAAGACGGACCTCTTGATGACGTTACTGCCGTATTTCGAGCAACACCCCGACGTTGGCCTCATCGGCCTCGCGGGCGCACGGCGCTGGCAGAAAGATATCATTTGGTGGGAAGACTTGAGCCGCTATGTCTGCTTTCGGCAGACCGGTGGCGATATCGAGGGGGAACTCCCGGTCGTGGCCGGCGAGCTCGACGGCCCGTGGGCCGACATGGCCATGCTCGACGGCGCGTTCCTCATGACGCAGGTTGACGTGCCGTGGCGCGAGGACTTGTTCCACGGTTGGCATTTCTATGACATTTCCGCGTGCGCAGAGTTCCGACGCGCTGGCTACCGTGTGGCCGCACCGCGCCAGGAGACGCCGTGGTTCACGCATCGCACGGGCGACAAGCTCCTCGACATGCAGTATCATTATTGGCGAAACGTGTTTTTGCACGAATATGGGGAGGACGTCGCGACATGGCGAAACAGCAGCATCTGATCAGCGTGTTGATCCCGACGTACAACGCGCCGGAATATTTCCGTGTCGCGCTTGAGAGCGCGCTGCAGCAGTCGTATGCGCCGATGGAGATCATCATCTGCGACAACAGTACGGATGACCGTACGGAGCACTTGATGGAGGCGTATAAAGACGATGCGCGCATCCGCTACGTGCGCAACCGCACGGCGCGGACGAAGAAAGAGAACTTCGCGCCGTTCGAGCAGCTCGTGCGCGGCGATTACATCCAATGGCTCATGCATGACGATGTGCTGCTGCCGGGCAAGCTCGAAAAGATGGCGGCCATTCTCGATCGGTATCCGAACGTCACGCTCGTCTCGTCGCAGCGCAACATCATCGACGCAGATGGGAACGCGCGTCCTTCGAATTTGCAGTCGCATTTCACCATCGAAGGGGAGTATCGCATCTTTTCCGGTGCGTTTTATGGCAACGCTATGCTGCGCAGTGTTGGCAATTATGTCGGCGAGCCGTCGGCCGTGCTGTTTCGCCGTAAGGATCTCGCGCATCCGTACTACCATGCGGAGAGCCGTGGCTACCTGCGCATCTCGGATGTCGCGATGTGGCTTGAGCTCATGGAGCGGGGAGACTACTGCCTGTTCCGCGAGCCCTTGAGCTCGTATCGCCGTCATGCGGACCAGGAGGGACAGCAGATCGATGTCGTCTGTGAGAGTCGCATCGAGTGGGTACGACTCGAGCGAGAGTATTATGCGCGCGGCGTGTTCTTACACAGCCAGGAGGAATACTTTGAGCCACTACTTCAGTTGCTGAAAGACTATCAGATTTTGCAGGGCATCCCAGGCTATCTGCAACGGGCATCAGCTGAGATGCTCGATGCGTATCATGCAGCGATGCAGTCCATTGCAGACGAAGTGGGGGTTGAGCTCCCCAAGAAAGTCGCGACGATCACGTCATGCCTGATCTATCGCGACGAAGCCGTGCGCATGGGCGACTGGCTGAAAAAAGCCGAACCATACACGGGCGAATACGTGCTCGCGGATACGGGCGCGACGGACGGTTCGGCCGCGATCGCACAGGCATTCGCCGAGCAGACGCCCGCGACTGTGAAGCTCTTGACCATCCCGTGGCATGGTGATTTCGCTGCGGCACGCAACCATGCGCTCGATGTCGCGGAGGGGGACTGGATCATCTTCCTCGATGCTGATGAGACATTCGAGCACCCGGAGTGCGTGCGCGAAGTCCTCGATGCGCTGCCAGATGATGTGCGCGGTGTGCAGGTGCCGATCATCAATGTTGACGAGGATGCGGGCGGGCAAGAGATTTCGCGTTTCCCCGCGCTGCGCATCTGGCGGTCGAATGTGCATCGCCGCTACGTCGGCCGCATCCACGAGGCGCTGTATGAAGACGGGGTACCGCTCGCGCATGTCGTGCAGGAACCGCGTCTCGCCGTGCGCCATACGGGTTACTCGACGCGTCGCGTGCGCGCAAAGCTCCAACGCAATCTCGCGCTGCTGCAGGCGGAGGCCGAGGGGCGCGATCCGCGCACGCTGTATCGTTATCTCGCAGATTGCTGCTATGGCCTCGGACAGTACCGCGAGGCGCTCGACTACGCCATGCGCGCCATCGAGCAGGAGCCAGCGACCGTCGCAGGGCAGCAACCTCTCTACGTGCTCGTGCTCGAAGCGATGAAAGGGATCGGACGCCCCGTCGAGGAGCAGCTCGCTTTTGCGCGTGCCGCGCAACACGAGCATCCCGATTGGCTTGATTTGCGTGTGCGCTGCGGCTTGCTGGCGGCGGAGTGCGGCGAGGATGAACTGGCAGAGACCATGCTCACGTCGTTCCTGCAGGCGCTTGAACCGGCAGCGGATGGCAGCACAGGCGCGGCGATGCAGGCGACGAGCGCGATGTCGCTGCGGCCAGCGGCTTGCCGCGTGCTCGGCGGGCTGCGCCTCGCGGCAGGCGCATTCGATGAAGCCGAACGGCTGCTGCAGCTATCGTTGACGCTTTCGCGTTACGATGAGGCGGCACTTTCGCTTTGGGAATCGTTTTGCGAGAAGACGGGGCGCGATTTCCTTGCGTCACTTTCCAAATGGTATAACGATACGCCAGAAGCACAGGCATTTTTGCGCGGCTGGGTGCTCCACGAGGGACAGGCCACCTATCGGGAGACGCTGGCGCCAGAGCTCGAAGACGTCACGTACGATGCGGCTGTCGAGCGCGGTACGCAGGCGATGTTGCAGCTGTTCCAAGCCTTGTTCGCTGGCGGGGTGGCACTGCGCGATGCGAATCCTGCGGCCTACGAACAGGAACGCAAATTGTTGCCAGATGCGATGCAGGTGTTGCTCGACTGCGGGCTCGACAGCGAGGAAACGGGGAACTCATCGCGCGAACTCACGGCCGAGGATGCCGATGGCTATCGGTCGGGCCTCGATGCCATGATGGGCTGTCAAGATCGTGAGGCGCGAAAGCGCTACATCGCACTCGCCGGCCAGTTCGGCTGGGGCATGGTGCTCGTGGCGGCGGAGCGGCTCTGCCAGCACGAGGAATGGAGCACAGCATTCTCGCTTTACGAGCAAGTGCCCGAGGAAGCAATCGACGACGCAGCATCGTTCTGGTACCACGTCGGCCTCTGCCTCTACCACCTCCAGTCCCCAGCGGCAGAAGAATGCTTCCAGAAAGCAGAACAAGCAGGCAGCACATCCCCAGATATCGCGGCGTATCGTACATGGATGAAAGCGTGGGAGTGAGGAGGAAAGCGACATGATCAAGCTGACGGCTTGCGTCATCGTGAAGAACGAGGAGAAGAACATCGGCAGCTGGCTGCGGTGCATGGAGCAGATCGCGGATGAGATCGTCGTCGTCGATACGGGGTCGACGGACGCGACGAAATCGCTTGTCCGGGCGTCGCGCGCCCAGCTTTACGACTTCGCCTGGACGGGCGATTTCGCGGCGGCGAAAAATTTTGCGCTCTCAAAGGCGCATGGCAACTGGATTGCGTTCCTCGATGCGGACGAGACGTTCACAGCGGCTTCCATCCAGCGCATCCCGAAGCTCTTGCGGGAGCTCCATCCCCAGGTCCGCATCGCGGGGGTCATGTGCCGCCTCGTGAATGTCGATCCGGCAGATCATGACCGATTCATCGGCGCGACGGTGCAGCTGCGCCTTTTCCGCAATCTGTCGATACTGCGCTACCAGGGGCGCATCCACGAGGCGCTGACGGTGCCGAAGAACCGCATGGTCGAGCTCGTCAAGGACGTCGAGATCATCCATACGGGATACTCGTCCGTCCTCGTCAAGCGGAAGCTCCAGCGCAACCTCGACCTGCTCGAGAAGAAGATCGCTTCGCAGCAGGGCGAGCCGACGCCGCGCGATGTGCGCTATCTCATGGATTGCTACTATGGCCTCGCGGACTATCCCAAGGCCATCGAATGCGCGGACCGGGCGCTCGCGCAGATTGACGCCATGCCTGATGCGCTCGCGCATATCCATATGATGCGCGTGAGTGCGCACCTCTTTGGCAAAGAAGCACCAGAAGATGTGCTGCGCGTCATGGATGAGGCGATCGCGGCTTGCCCTGATGCGGCGGATTTCCCGATGATGAAGGGACTCTACCTCTTCCAGCAGAAAGATTATCTCGGGAGCGAACAGTGCCTCGCGCAGGCATTCTCGCTCCAGGCGGCGTACCAGCTCGATGTCGAGGGTGTTTCGGACAATCTCGAGCGCTTCCTGCCATCGGCCTGGTGGGTGCGCGGCACGATCGCGCATCTGCGCGGCGTAGAGGAAGAGGCGCGCGAGGACTATGTAAAGGCCCTCCAGTCGTATCGCTATCATGAGGCGAGCCTGCGTGCGCTCGTGCGTTCGCTGATACGGGCAGGCGTTGCAGCCGCCGACATCATCGGGCTGCTGGCAGAACTCTATGCGGCAGAGGACGCGGGCTTCCTCGCGGGGGCGCTTCAGCGCGTGGGCGGGCAGGTCTTCCTTTACTATGCGGCGCGCGCGAAAAAGCGCCATCCGGCGGCGGAATACCTCGCGGCTGGGCGCTATGACGCGGCGGCTGCAGCGGCGGCGGACGATCTCACCTGGCTGTACGGCTGCGGTGTCGCGGACGCGCTCGTGCAGGGCATCCCGTCGACGGACAAGCTGCATCTCTTGCTACCACCAGACTACCAAGCGGCCTGGCAGGCGGCAGAGCGCGGCAAAGCGCTAAAAGGGCGTGTCGCACAGAGCATCGAGCGGCTACGGTCGTACCGGATGGCACACGAGAAAGAAACGGAAGAGGCGAAAAAATGACGAAACAGCAGAACACACTCTCGTATCGCGAGCAGCGCGCGCTGCAGAAAGCGCTCGCGGCGGCCATCGATGCGGAGGACGATCGCGAGATCGCACGCCTCGTGGCGAAGTATCCAGAGGGGGCTACGCTCTCCGGCGAAGACCTCTACCTGCTCGGCCGCGTCGCGGAGCGCACGAACGAGACGGAGAAAGCCGAGATGCTTTTCAGTATGTCCATCACATCTCCTGATGTCCCTGCGTGGTGCAAGGGCGCAGCGGCAAGCAGCATGGCGGCGCTCTTGGAGCGGACGGCGCGCGGCAAAGAGGCTGCGCCGTACTACGAGCTGTCACTTGCGGCGAAAGACAATGCGACGGGCTGGCTGAAAGAATACAGCAACGTCCTATTTTACAGCCATGACCATGCGGGCGCGCGCGATGCGCTCGCGGCGGCGAAGGTCTACGGCGAGCATCTCGCGGATATCCAGCCCTATGAATACACGCCGCGCCGACGTCATGAGAAAATCCGCATCGGTTACGTATCAGCAGACTTGCATCGCCATATCGTCGCGTTTTTTGCCTATGCGATGCTGCGCGCTTACGATCATGGCGCGTTTGAAGTCTATTGCTATATGAATGGCGTCGAGGACAGCGTCAGCGAGACGTTCCGCGGTTGGGTCGACGGCTGGCGAAATGTCCGCGGCATGACGTATGCCGACATCGCGGCGCAAATTCACGACGACGAGATCGACATCTTGTTCGACCTCGGCGGTCACACGGCGGGCAATTTGCTGCCGGTCTTCGCGTATCGACCTGCGCCAATCCAGATGACGGGCATCGGCTATTTCGATACGACGGGCGTGCCGCAGATGGACTATTTCCTCGCAGACTGCACGACACTGCCTGAGGGAGAGCCTGCGCCGTTTACAGAACAAATCGTGCGCATGGAGCATAGCCATCTCTGCTACATGTGGCACGGCGCGCCGCTCGAACCACAGCCGCTCCCGGCAGGTGAGCAGGGCTTCATTACGTTCGGCAGCCTCAATGATTTCCGCAAGGTGACGGACGATGTGTTGCGTGCCTGGGCGCGCATCCTCGACGCTGTACCCGGTAGCCGCCTGTTGCTGAAAGCCGGAATTTTCGATGAGGACTATGGCGGATCGTTCGCCTATGAGCGAATGTACCAAGCGGGTATCGATTGGAATCGGGTAGACACGGAGGGGCGCACGGACGACTATCTGCGTGCGTATGAACGCATCGACATCGCGCTCGATACGTTCCCGTATCCGGGCGGCGGTACGACGTGCGATGCGCTGTACATGGGCGTGCCTGTCGTGACGCTCGCGGGTCCGAGCCATCACGAGCGCTTCGGCAAGAGCTTGCTCGTCAATGCCGGCCATCCGGAGCTCTGCGCTGAGACGGTCGACGACTACGTCGCGATCGCCGCCCAGCTCGCGAACGATCTGCCGCGCCTCCGTCATCTCCACGAGACGCTGCGCCGCGAGCTGCGGCAGTCGCCGGTCACGGATATGGCAGGCTACATCGTCGAGCTCGAGCAACACTACCAGCGCATGTACTGGACGTGGCTTTGGCAGGGCAAGAGCCCGACGCAGCGGGAAAAAACGCTCGAAAAGACGGAACGTGAGCTCATAAAGGCCTATGAGGCGAAGGACTATGACCGCATCATCATCCATGGCACGCGGCTGCTCTGCCATCCCGCATACGTGAAACAGAATGCCGGCGCAGTCGGCCGCGCGTACATGAATTTGCCACAGGAAGATTACGTGCGCATGGCGTGGTATTTTTCGCATGCAGATCATACGGCGCTCGTCCGCCAGATCGAGTACGTCTGGCTCACGGCGCTCGCGGAGAACCGCCTGCGCTACCACATCCCAGCGCGCGAGCTTTACGCGTCGGCCATGGATGCTTGCAAGCGCGCGGCGGAGCAAAAGGATGAAGCATCGCGGTCGTTCTGGGACAACCCGTTGTTCTTGACGGAGCTGTCGCTCGAGGCGGCGTTCAACGCGCTGATCCTCGGAGACGTGGAGCGTGCAGCAACATTTTACCGCAAGGCGTCAGAGTCCACGACGAAGTTCCGCAGCCGTTGTGAAAACTATGGCTCGTACCTCATGGCGCTGCACCATATGGATCTCACGCCTGAGGACATGCTTGCGGCACACAAGGGATTTGCTAAGATTTTCAAAGATGTCCAACGCTATGATCACGCACATCATGCGCATCATGACCGCATCCGCGTCGGCTATATCTCTGGCGATTTCCGTCATCATGTCATGTTCTATTTTTATTATCAGCTGTTTGCGGGCCATGACGCCGAGCATTTCGAGCTCTACGCGTATTCGCTCGGCCATACGCATGATGGCTTCCGCGACCTCGTCAAACAGGCCGTCGATGTCTTTCGCGATGTGGCGGATACGGATCTGGAGAAGATCGCTAAAACGATCTACGATGACGAGATCGATATCCTCGTTGACCTCGGCGGCCATACGAGCGGCTCGGGGCTCAGTGTGCTCGGCTGGAAACCCGCGCCCGTGCAGATCTCTGGCCTCGGCTACATGGATACGACGGGCCTGCCAGATGTCGACTACCTCATCACGGATCGCGCATGTGACCCAGAAGATGCGCCGCACTACCTGACGGAGCAGCCGCTCTACGTCACGAGCATGTTCTGCTATACGGGGCGTTCCGATGTGCCAGCGTGCCAGGGGGCACCGTGCAAAGAGCGCGGCTATGTGACGTTTGGCGTCTTTAATCGCTATCAGAAGATCACAGATGAGATGCTCACGCTCTGGCAGCAGATCCAGGCGGCCGTGCCGGGCTCGCGCCTGCTCTGCAAGGCGGAGGCGTATCACGACGACGCACTGACAGATCGCGCGTACGAGCGCTTTGCAGCCATGGGCTTTGATATGGAGCGCGTCATTTTTGAGCCGTCGTCCGACGACTACATGGAGCGCTATCTCTCCGTCGATATCGCGCTTGATACGTATCCGTACGTCGGCGGCGGCACGACATGCGACGCGCTCTACATGGGCGTACCTGTCGTGTCGCGCTATGGCGCAGGCCACGGGTCGCGCTTCGGCCTGTCTGTGCTGACGGCGGCTGGACTCGGTGAGCTCGCCGTGCCAGACGGCGCAGCGTACGTCGCGCGCGCCATCGCCCTCGCTACGGACACGGAGCTCCTCGATGCGCTGCATCGCAACTTGCGCACGATGCTCTTTGCTTCGCCGCTCATGGACACGCAGTGCTATGTGCGCGAGATGGAGGAGAACTATACAGCCATCTGGCAGGCATATGAAACACAGAATGGAGGTCGGCCATGAACGACACGGAAAACGAACGCAGGGAGGAGTCAGGATACGTGGAAAACATAGGTGGAACGGAACAGAATCCTGCTGTCGACTACACCGCGATGGATGAAAAGCTCGCGCTCGTGCGGGAACTCCTGGCGAAGCATCGACCGCAGCTCGCACTTGACCGCCTACTCCATCTCCTGCAGCAGGGCGTCTTTGCGCCCGGTGAGCTCTGGCGGGCATATCAGCGGCTCGCGACATGCTATTTCGAAGTGCTCGACATGGAAAAAGCGGCCGATGCGTATTGGCTTGCGCTCAATCATCCGGAAGGCATGCCGTACCGCCTACAGTGCAATTACTACAGCAACTATCTCTTCATCCTCCATTATCTGCCGCATGCCGACCGGGCGTTTTTGCGCGAACGCAATTTCATCTACGACCAGCTCTGCGCTGGGGCGCAGCCGTATGCATCGTATCCACGTCATCACGACAAGATCCGTGTCGGCTACATCGCGCCGACGTTCCGCGAGACGGTCGTGAGTTTCTTTTCCGTGCAGCTCCTGACGCGCTACGATCGCTCGAGATTCGAGGTGTACCTCTACAGCATGCGTCCCGATGACAGGGACACGCCGCTCGAACAGGATTTAGCGAAAAGCGTCTCGAAGTGGCGGTCGTTTGGCATGTGGGACGATCGCCAGGCCATCGCGGACACGATCCATGGCGACGAGATCGACATCTTGTTTGACCTCACGGTGCACACGGAGGGGGGGCCGACGCTGCAGGCCATGAAGTATCATCCGGCCCCTGTACAGATCGCAGGCATCGGCTACATGAGCACGTCGGGGATGCGCGCGATGGACTATTTCCTCACGGACGTCTACCTCGATCCGCCCGGCGAGCATGACGAGGATTTTTCCGAGGCACTCGTGCGATTGCCGCACAGTCATTTCTGCTATACGCCGCCAGAACGCATCCTCTTGCGGAAAAAGTTCTGGCAGCCGCATCGCACGATCCTTTTCGCGAGCTTCAACAATTTCGCGAAGCTCAACGAGGACATCTTGCGCCTCTGGAAGCGCATCCTCGAGCGCGTACCGAAGGCGCAGCTGCTGCTCAAGAATTCCAGCGGGCGGACGTGGATCTTGCGGCGCATCAAGGATCGCGTGCGACGGCTCGGTTTTCCGATGGATCGCGTCATCATCGAGGGCAATACGGCTGACTATCTCGACCGCTATGCTGACGTCGACATTCTGCTCGATTCGTATCCGTATACGGGCGGCGGCACGACATGTGATGCGCTGCTCTGCGGCGTGCCCGTCATCACGAAGTACGGCGACCGCCATGGCACGCGCTTCAGCTACAGCTTGCTCGCGAATGCCGGCCTCGCCGACCTCGCGGCCGATAACGATGACGCGTACGTCGAAAAGGCCGTCGCGCTCGCAAATGACCGCGAACTCCTCGCGGCGCTCCACGAAAAGATCCCCGAGCTCATGAAAGCGTCGCCGATCATGGATGGTGCTGGCTACGTGCGCGATATCGAGAAAGCATATCTCTGCATGTGGCAGGCGTATCAGGCACGGGCACCGAAGCGAGAAATTTTCATTTAAGAAATCGGGAAAACATCCGATGTATATCATAGAGACTTTAACAAAATCACAGGAGGCACCGTCATGGGAAAGGCAAGCCGTAGATACAACCGTGAGAAGAACCGCAAGCAGGAAGCGCAGCAGACGAAGCAGCAGGAGCAGGAGAAGCGCACACTTGGTGCGCGCATGATGGAGCACATCGGGCGCGAGGAGTATGCAGACGCGCTGAACGTGCTCGCAGAGCTCATCGAGAAGAAGATCTACGATCCGCAGTACATGTACGAGGGCGCAGATTGCTACTTCAAGATCGGTGATTACCAGCGCGCGACGCAGTGGCTCACGAATACGTTGCAGTTCGCACCAGATCATGTTGCGGCGCGCCTGCTGCTCGCACGTATCTGCATCCTCGAAGACCGCGTGGATGACGGCCTCGCGGTCTATGATTTCGTCCTCGAGCATTATGCGCAGGCGATTCAGCCGGAGCAGCGCGAAGACATGGAGGATATCCTCGAGTATTATGTGCAAGAGGATCCAGAACGCATCGCGCACGCATTCCCCTATGTCGCGCAGTTCATGCATATCGAATCGGCGAAGACCGTCGATGTCGCTGCAGCAGAGACGCCGCAGGCACCTGTGGTGAAGGTCGCATCGGATGAAACACCTTCCATGGAGCTCAAGGTCTCGATGAATCCGTCGCCGAAGAGCGTGGATGTGAGTGTCGATACCGCAGCGCCGACAAAGGTCGATACGCCGGACGCGGCAGCCGATATGGCAGAGGCAAAGGCCAAACTCCAGGACGTTCTCGCGATGGACACGTCGATTGGCGAGCGCATTCACTTGCTCAATGTCTTCGCGGGCGGCTATTTCGTGACGAATGCTATCGCAGCGGCACAGTCCTTCCTCGCGGCAGCGTTGAAGCTCGATGCGCATGACGACGAGACGCTGCGCAACCTCGCTGTGGTCACGAAAGCGCAGGGCGATGCGAACAAGGCTCTGCAGTTCGCCGCGGCCATGCGCACGACAGATTTCGTGCTGCTGCAGCTGCTGAAGGGCTGAATCGATGGCGCAAAAAGAAGAACGGCTGAACGGGACGAGCATCGTCATCCTGAGCTACAACACGCTCGAACTCACGAAGACGTGCATTGAGAGTATCCGCGCTTATACGCGCGACGTGCCGTATGAGATCATCATCGTCGACAACGGTTCGACGGATGGCTCTGTGAAGTGGCTGAAGCGGCAGAAGGATCTTCGTTGCATTTTCAATGAACAAAACGAGGGCTTTCCGAAAGGCTGCAACCAGGGTCTCGCCATCGCGCGCGGCACGGAGCTTTTGTTGCTCAACAGCGACACGATCGTGACGCCGTGCTGGCTGTCGAACTTGCGCACGGCGCTTTACAGCCGCAAGGAAGTCGGCGCTGTCAGCTGCGTGACGAATTATTGTTCAAATTTTCAGCAGATCGCGGTCAATTATGCTGGTGTGGATGGGCTCGTAAAGTTCGCTACTGCCTATAACCGCAGTGATGTAGCGAAATGGGAACGCCGCCTGACGCTTGTGGGCTTCTGCTTTTTGTTCAAGCGTGAAATCTACGAAAAACTCGGTGGCCTTGATGAACGCTTTACGCCGGGCAACTATGAGGACGACGATTATTCGTTGCGCATCTGGCAGGCCGGGTATGAGTTGCTGCTCTGTCGCGATACGTTCATTCACCATTTTGGCAGTGCTTCGTTTGCGAAGGATGTGTCTCCGGAAGCACAGGCGGCAAAACGCGCGGCCTATACAAAGCTGATGCAGCGAAACATCAGGTTGTTCCTCGAAAAATGGCATGTGCCAAGCAATTATAAGGAACTCGGCCTGCATGAAGTCTTCCCAGGTTGGCAAGGGCCAGCAGTCGTCCGTTGCCGTGATCTCCAAGACGTTGCCGTGCGCCGGCAAGCGGCACAGCAGAAGAAAGCGGAAACGAAGGCGGCGGAAGCAGATGAGCGCCGTCGTCCTGTCCACGATCTGCCCGTGTTGTATTTTTCGAGCGGGCGCAAGGATGTCGAGCAGCATGACCTCGAGATGGTGTATTTCTGCGACCATGATGCTGGGCCAGTCGCATTCGAGACGGGCATCGAGGGCCTCCGCATCGATTTTCGCGCTGGGGCGCGCGTGCGCGTGCCGGACGGGGCGTGGCACATTCGCATCGGCGATGCTGAGACGGGGCTTTGGTATTTTGATGGCGATGCGTCGGGACAGGTGCTTGTTTCCATGGAGAAATACGCCATCCGCTGGCAGATCGAGGCCGAGCGTGACGGCGAGCTCGTCTTTTCGCATACGTTTGACCCCGCGGGGCTTGATGTGTTCTTTGACCTGTCGGAGACGCCGCTCGGCACGTCGCTGATGTACTTGCCGTACATCGAGGCCTATCAACGCGAGACGGGGTGCCATGCCGTCTGCCGCGTCAAGGAACAGATGCAGCCGATCGTCACGCGCTACTGCCCAGATCTCGCGCTCACGGACGCGATTGGGGAGGACGCTTATGCCGTTTACTACGTTGAGGCATTCCAGTCTGAGCCGTTCTTTTCCCCCGATGATTGCCGCAAGCTCCCGTGGCAGGATATCTGCCGTTCCGTGCTGCATGTGCGAGCGAATCCGCCCATGCTTTCTTGTGCGCCGACGAGTCATCTCATCGATGGGCGCTATGTCTGCATCGCCGTGCAGGCGTCGAGCGTACAGAAGTGCTGGTTGCATGCGGGCGGATGGGACACGGTTGTCGCAGCGTTGCGCGCGCAAGGCTATCGCGTGCTCTGCATCGATCGCGACCGCGTCATGGAGGGGCACGGCTACTGTGTCTCGATTCCCACGGGGGCTGAGGACTTCACGGGTGACCGTCCGCTCCAGGAGCGCATCGATTTGCTCGCCAGTGCGGATTGTTTTATCGGTGGGTCGAGCGGCCTCGCCTGGGTCGCACGCGTCGCAGGCTGTCCCGTCGTGCTCGTCAGCGGTTTGACGCTGCCACTGACGGAATTCTATACACCGTACCGCGTCTGGAATCCCGCCGTCTGCCACGGTTGCTACAACGATATGCGCGTTGACTGGCATAAGAAGTTCTGCCCATACCATCAGGGCACGAATCGCGAGATGGAATGCTCGAAGAAAATCACGCCGCTGCAAGTCCTGCTCGCTGTACAGCAGGCCCTGCAAGATCGCGAATCAACCTAAGGCTCCCTCTCAGAAGGAAGTGTAGCTATGAAGGATGTCATCATCGCCATTCCTGTGTATCGGCAGGAGTTGCGTTGGTATGAGCAGTTGAGTCTTGCGCGTTGCTTTGAGGTACTGGGCTCGTATCCGATCGTCTTCATCGCGCCTGAGGGCGCTACGCTCGACTATGGCCCAGAGTATCGCGATGTGCCGCGCGTGACGTTTCCGGCACAGTATTTTGAGAGTGTCGATGGCTACAGTGCGCTCTTGCTTTCGACCACATTCTATCAGCGGTTTCGCGATTTTCGCAAACTGCTGATCTACCAGCTCGATGCGTTCGTCTTTTCTGATCAGCTCATGGACTTCGTTGCGATGGATTACGATTGGATCGGGGCACCGTGGTTTTTGGGCTGTCATTGGGATTTTGGTGATTGGAACCGAAAGCTCGGTATCCGGAAAACATTCCCCGTGGGCGGGAACGGTGGCTTTTGCCTGCGCGACATCCAGAGCTGCCTGCGCGTTTTAGAAACATACGGGGACGGCAGTGCTTTGGGAGGAAATCTGGCGGAAGATCGCGTTTTTTGCTATTACTTCCATATCGACCCTGCGTTTCGCTTGGCACCGATCCGCGTGATGTACGCGTTTTCGTCGGAATTTGATGCGGAGCGCGTCTGGTACAAGAATGGCTGCCGCCTGCCATTTGGCTGTCATGACTGGACGAGCATGAGCGCGACGTTTTACCTCTGGGCGTTTCGCCAAGTCGGCTATGACTTGCGCGGCGCACGTGCTGGTCTACATGATGTCGATCTCATGACGTTGGAAGTAAATTTACGTCACTGGCGGGAACGCCATCTGCCGCGCGCCGAGCGGCGGGCCGACCTCCCACTGCGCGACAAGGCGGCGTGGCTTGAAAGTGCACTTGCGCGGCAAGATGTCTATGCTGCGGGCAAGGCCGTGTTTTTTGCGGAACATCAGCTGCTCCACGAAGAGCCGCAGCCAGGCGAGGCGTATCTACTGGAGCATCTCGATGCTTTGCTGTATCGGGGCGTGCTCGACATCGAGCAGGGGCGCTATGGCGAGGGCATCCGCTATCTCAAGGCGTGGGACCGCATCGCGTACCGCTACGGCATCGCGCGATGGCCAGAGCTTTATCTGCAAATCGCAAGGGCGTATCGTGCTTGTGGTATGGAGCCGCTGGCGCGGCTCTATGAGGAATTACAGAGGGAAAGCTAAATTTGGGAAGGAAATGACGGAATGAAACAGAAACAACAGCCGCTCGTGAGCATCATCATGCCATGCTGGAACAGCGGAAAATATATCGAGGAGAGCATCGCGTCGGCACTGGCGCAGACGTATCCGAACATCGAGCTCATCATCGCGGATGATGGCTCGGACGACGAAAAGACAAGGGCGATCCTCGAGACGCTTGACGACCCGCGCATCCGCGTATTGCATCTTGAGCATGGCGGCCCTTCAGCGGCACGCAACGCGGCCATTCAGGCGGCGAACGGCACGTACATCCTGCCACTCGATTCTGACGATCTCATCGATCCGCCATATCTCGCGGAAGCTGTTGATGTTCTCGAACGGGACGCTGCGGTCGGCCTCGTGTATTGCAATACGGAGCTCTTTGAGGCGGAGACGGGGACATGGGATCTCAGTCATGTCACGATCGAGCAGCTACTCGTCAACAACGCGATTCCTGTGACGACGGTGTTCCGTAAGGCAGATTTTGACCGTGTTGGTGGTTATGCCCCGGAACTCCGCTACTTCGAGGACTGGGATCTTTGGTTGTCCATCCTGGGACTCGGCCGTCGTCCGTTCTGCCTGCCGAAGACGTATTTCCACTATCGGCGGCGGGCGGATGCCACATCTATCATGCAGTCCGCAGCCGATGTCGATGGCGTCTGTCAGACGTATGATGTCATCGTACGTCGCCATCTCCCACTGTACCAGGCGCATACGCGCGCATTCGCAGCGATCCTCCGCAAGATGCTCGTAAAGCAGACGCAGACGTCGTCACATCTGCGGCGCCTCGTTGAGAGCCGCACGGGCGGACGCGCGGTGGAAAAGCTCAGCATCCTCATCGTGACGTGCAACAATCTCGAACAGACGAAGACGTGCCTCTCTACGCTGTCGAACGCGCTGCCGGATCTGCCTGTGGAGATTATCGTCATCGACAACGGATCAACGGATGGGACGCGCGAATACCTCGCGCAGTTTGAGGATGTGCAGGTCATCGAGCGCGACGATCGCATCCCGGCAGCGGCTTGGAATGCAGGTGCACGGCAGGCAACAGGCGATGTGCTGCTCTTTGCACACAACGATGTGTTTTTCACGAAGAATTGCTTGCGCCGGATGATCGCAGTCTTGCGGGAGACACCAGATGCTGGTGCCGTCGGCGTCTATACGAATCGCACGCGGTTTTGTTCGATCCATGGCCTCGCACCGTACTATGATGCTGCGGGCATCCAGGCGGCAGCGGATCGCATCGAGCGGGAATGGGCAGCGCGTACGGAGTTGATGATCCTCGACAGCCCTTGCTTGCTCGTCTGGCGCGAGGCGTACGAGCGCATTGGCGGTTTTGACGAATCGTATCATGCACCAGGCGTCGGCCCTGTCGATGCGTCGTTCCGTTTTCATCAGAAAGGGTATCATCTCTACTGCGCCGGCACGTATGTGCATCATAATGAGGACAGTTTTGCCATCAATGGCATTGATCCCAGGGAAACGTATTTGGAGCAGCTGCCGCACTTTCAGAAAATCTGGGGGACAGAACCGCTGTATTCCACGCATGAGCGTTGGGAGATGTTGTCGGAGTTTGACATCCGTCGGCCAGGTGTGCGTGTCCTCGATGTCGGTTGCGCCTGCGGTTCGAATCTCATGGCGATCCGCAGTCAGAATCCGTCGGCGCAGCTCTATGGTATCGAACTCAATCCACGAACGGCCTCGGTCGCGCGTTGCTTTGGCGAAGTCACGGCAGAGGATGTGGAGCAGCTCGATCGGCCGGAGTGGGATGGGACGTTCGATGTCATCATCGCAGGAGATGTCATCGAGCATCTGCGCGACCCGTGGGCGGCACTGCGTCATTTCCATCGCCTACTGAAACCGGGCGGCTTGCTGCTGACGAGTGTGCCAAATGTGGCGAATATCGATATCTTGCTTCACATGCTGGAAGGGCGCTGGGACTATGCGGATGCCGGCATCCTCGACCGCACGCATGTGCGCTTCTTCACGCGCGCGACGATCACGGAGATGTTGCAGGACGCTGGCTTCACGGTAGAGAAAATCCGGAAGACGCACAGCATCGAAGAGACGCAGTCATCGCATCAGCATCTGCTCAAAGAATTGTTGGCGCTGCCGGAGACGACCTTGACATACGAGGACATGATGGCCTTCCAGTGGGTCATCGATGCGAAGAAGCCGGAGGCGTGAGGTCGCGCGTGATGGATATGGAACGGTATCAGGAAGCCTATGCGTGCTGGAAGCAGGGCGCATTTGCGAAGGCGCGGGATATCTTGCAGGTGTCGTGGCAAGAGACGGGAGAGCGGTCGATCTACGGCATGCTGCTCTTATCGTACATCCTGCGCAGCGAGCGAAAGCCCGTGTCAGAGGTGCAGCAACTACAGGAGCTCCTCACATCATTTGACGGTGCGCCAGAGCGAAATTTGCTCGCAGATGCCTGGAGCCTGCTCGGCGCGGCGCTGCGCGATCTCGGCGAGGCGCGGATGGCTGTCGATGCGCTGCTGCAGTCCGTGGAGCTCGAGCCCGATCCCTTGCAGCGGCTCGTCGAGTGCAGCAACGCGATTTTCGTGGCGAACCATGTCGAGGATGCTTCGGCAGAGTTCTTTGAACGTCTGTATGCGCGGTATCGGGAACTCCTCGCGGGGCTGCATCCCGTGGCGTATCCTGCGCCGACGTGGCATCATGAAAAATTGCGTATCGGCTACGTTTCCGCTGACTTGCGCCGCCATGCCGTCGCGCAGTTTGCTTGGCCGCTGTTGCGCGGCTACGATCACGCAGCGTTCGAGGTCTACGTCTATTCCCTCGCGAAGCAGGAAGACCATGTGACGGCAGCGCTGCGCGATCCAGCAGCCCATTGGCGGCGCGTCGCCGGGATGCCCTATGCAGAGCTCGCGGCACAGATACGGGCCGATGAGATCGATGTGCTGGTGGACCTCGCCGGCCATTCGGAGAACAATGCGCTGCCGGTCTTTGCCTGGCATCCTGCACGCGTGCAGATCTCTGGCATTGGGTATTTCAACAGCACGGGGCTCGATGTGTGTGACGGCTTCCTTTCGGATGTCTACTGCGCGCCAGAGGTGCGGTCGCCGTATTTCACGGAGCCATTGCTCCCGTTGCCGCAGACGCATTTTTGCTATGCGCCGTTCACGCGGTTCCCAGCGGTCACGCCGCCACCATGCCTTTCGCGTGGGTATGTGACGTTTGGCTGCTTCAATAATTTCTCAAAGGTCACGGACAAGATCCTCGGCCTCTGGCGGCAGATCCTCGCGGCTGTGCCAAGCGCGCATCTCTTGCTGAAACACAGCTTGCTCGGCATCGAGGAAGGGCGGGCGTATACGATGAAACGCCTGCGGCGGCTGGAATTTTCTGATGATGAGCTCAGTCGCATCGAGCTGCGCGGCTCGTCGGACGTCTACTTGCCTGAGTACGGAGACATGGACATCGCACTCGATACGAGCCCGTATCCCGGCGGCCTCACGACCTGTGAAGCGCTCATGATGGGCGTGCCTGTCGTCTCTCTCGTCGGTGTGCGCCATGGCGCGCGGTTCGGATTGAGTTTTCTGTCGAACATTGGCTTTGGCGAGCTCGCGGCCGATACAGAGGAGCGCTATGTCGCGCTCGCCGTCGGTCTCGCGCAGGACGCGCAAGCCCTCGTGGCCCTGCGTCGCGTCCTGCGCCCACGGCTGCAGCAGTCGCCACTCATGGACGGTGCAAGCTATATGCGCGCGGTCGAATCGCTGTATCAAAAACTCGTTCGTGAGAAATCGCGATGAAAATGAAGACAACTTGATCGGACTCGTGCTATACTGTAAGGTATGGCGCGAGTCTTTTTTTCGCGCAACATTTTGAAAGAAGAGAGGGAACTGTCGTGGCTGAGAAGATCCGTCCTGAGCTCTTGTCATTTTTGACGGCCTCTGAGCTGCCGCTCCGCATCCTCGTCGTCGAGAGCCTCGTCTATCTGCCGGAGCTCCGGGCGATGTTCCCTGCGGCAGCGCTCTATGCTGTCGCGGCTGAGGCGGATCGGTTCGAGCGGCCGGAAGTTTCTGGGCTCGGCGTGCAGTTTTTAGAGCTTGACTATCTCGCGGAGCCTCTGCCATACGGGCCGGAATTCTTTGACTACATCATTTCCGATCTCACGCTCGAGCAGGCGGGCAATCCGCAGGACATCGCGGCGGGCTTTTCCCATTTTTTGAAGCAGACGGGCGCGTTTCTTACGAGCTTTCGCAACATCCGCCATTGGTCGGTCGTGCAGGAGCTCATGGACGGCCATTATTATCAGGTCGTCGCGCGACTCTATGCGAAACCGGAATTCGAAAAGCTCCTCTATGCGTCGTACTATAAAGATGTGCGCGTGCGCGCGCAGCGACGGGCGGCGCCCGAGGGCGTCCTTGACCATCTCGTCGCGGCGGGCTTTGACAATACGCATGACGATCTCGAAGTGGAGTACTGGCTCGTCTACGCCGCGCGGTCGATGCCGGAGCTCTCGCTCCTGAAGTCGTTTTATACGGCGGAGCAGCGCAAGGAGCTGTCGCGGCTGTTGCATCGCATCGAGTATGATGTCGATACGGCGGCACAGGTCGCAGCGTTCTGGGCGTTTTATACGCGCGTGCAGCTGTTTCCCGATTACGCGGCGAATTTTGTGAAGGAAGCATGCTTTCATCCTGCGTGGTTTTACCGTCATCTGTTTGCATCGTCAGACGCGGCACAACGCGCGACGGTGCGTGAGATGCTACAGGCGGCGCAGAATGCCGCGCGGTCAGAGGAAGAAGCGCAGATGCTCACAGAACTTTCGAAAAAACTTGGCGACGAGGAGGGACAGGCATGAAGACGGACGTCATCGAGCGGGCGCTCGATCCACAGAAAGTCGCGTTCATCACGTGCGTGAACAGCGAGGATTGGTACAGCGAATGCCGTCTCTATCTCGAACATCTCGATGTGCCGGACGGCATGACGGTGGAGTATCTGCCGATCCGTGGTGCAACGTCGATGTGCGCAGGCTACAATCAGGGCATGATGGCTTCGGATGCGAAGTATAAGGTCTACTTGCATCAGGATACGCTCGTCGTCAACAAGCATCTTGTGGCCGATCTGCTTTCGATTTTCGCGGATGAGCTCGTTGGCCTCGTCGGTGTCATTGGTTGCCGCAGCCTGCCGCGCTCCGGCGTCTGGTGGGATGGCATGCGGACGTATGGACGCGTGCTGCATGCCTGCGAGCCCGAGAGCGTTGTCGATTCGCATTGCATGGAGCCGCAGGGTGCGTATCAGGCTGTCGAAGCCGTCGATGGCTTGTTCCTCGCGACGCAGATCGACCTGCGCTGGCGGGAGGACCTCTTTACGGGCTGGCATCTCTACGATACGTCGGAATGCATGGAGATGCAGCGCCACGGGCGGCAGGTCGTCGTGCCAAATCAGAGCGCGGATTTTTGGTGCATCCACTGCCCGAAGGAAAAGCCGCTCGCTGCGTCGTATAAAGCATATCAGAAGGCCTTCCTGCGCGAATACGGAAGCGAGCTTCACCCGGAGGTGTGACAGGTGTCTGAGGAATTCTTCAACTGGCAGATGACGTGCGATCGCTTCGCGCAAGAGGGCGATGTGCGCGGCATCCGGGCCTGCGCGGCTGAAGTGCGGGCGCTCGCGGCGCCAGGCGCCGCGGCAGAAGCCGATGCCATGGAGGCCGAGGCAGCGCTTTACGCAGGTGACGCGGAAACGGCGGAACGCCTCGCACGGTCAGCCGTGGAGCGGGACGCGCATCATTTCCGTGGCAACTTGATGCTCGCGGGAGCGCTCGGCGCACAGTTCAAGCTCGTGGAAGAGCTGCCGCTTCTTGCGACGCTGACGCATGAACTCGAGGCTGCACTGCTGCCGGGGCGCTCGGCACCGAGGCATGCGGACGAGAAAGCGCAGGAGGCGTGGGCGCGTCATCTGCGGCAATTTCTGTTCCGCGCTCGTGGTTTCGAGGCCGATGCGGCGTATCTCGCGGCTGACCCGGAGCGGGCGGCGGAGGCGCTCCATCATGCGTCGGCGCTCGCGCCCGATATCGGTACGGCGGCGAATCTCTACAGCAAGCACCTCTTCATGAAAAACTATCGCACGCAGGCAGCGGAGCAGAAGCGGCACGATGCCGAGATGTTCGGCGAGTTCTTTCAGGGCGTCCAGCCGTATCGTCACGACCGTGTGCAGCGGTTGCCGGAGAAACGGCTGCGCATCGGATATCTTTCGCGCGACTTTCGTCTGCATGCCATGGCGTATTTCATGCCAGCGTTCTTGCGCGATTTTGATCCCGAGCATTTTTCCGTCTACGTTTACGCCTCGGGCCCGGTCGACGACGTCACGCGGCGCTTCCAGCGCTACCATGTGCAGTGGCGCGATTTTCGCGGCCGCTCGGCGCATACAGCAGCGCGCATCATCGGCGAGGATCAGATCGACATCCTCGTCGATCTCTCGGGGCACTCGCAGGACAATGCGCTGCCCGTCATGGCATTTCACCCAGCGCCGATCACACTGACGGGGCTCGGCTATGTCGCGACGACGGGGCTACGCGCCATCGATGGCGTCCTCGTCGATCACGTCACGATGCCGCGCGTTGCCGATGAGACGGCGTTTGTCGAGCGTCCTGTGCATTTGCCGAGCCTGTTTTGCTACCAGCCGGGGGCTGTGCGCGAAATGCCAGCCGTTTCGGGCTGGTCGCCATATGCACGCAACAACTACGTGACGTTTGGCTGTTTCAACAACCTCGCGAAGCTTTCGGACGAGACGCTGCTCTGCTGGCGCGCCATCCTCGACCGCGTGCCGCGCTCGCGCCTCGTCTTCAAGGGCAAGATGCTCAGCGTGCCCGATGGGCGGTCGCTGTTCACCGAGCGCCTGCAATCGTTGCAGTTCCCGATCGAGCGCACGGAACTGCGGCCTTTCAGCGAGCAATATCTCGAAGAGTATGCCGACATCGACATCGCGCTCGACCCATCGCCGTACACGGGCGGCCTCACGACATGCGAGGCACTCTACATGGGCGTGCCCGTCGTGACGCTGCGCGGCCGCACACATGGCAGCCGCTTTGGCGCGAGCATCTTGACGGCCGCCGGCCTCACAGAACTCATCGCGGAAAACGAGATGGAGTATGTCAAGATCGCGACGGCGCTCGCCCGTCATCCCGAGCATCTTGCGCTAAATCGCCAGCGCCTGCGCACACATCTCGAAGCCTCACTGCTCATGGACGGGAAGCGCTACATGCGCGGTGTCGAATCCGTCTACCGCGAGCTCTGGCGCATGTTCTGCCTGTATGGCGAAAGTTGGAGCATGAAAAAATCGTCAAAGAAACAATAGGCAAAAGCTTGCATTTTTTATTGTTTTCAAGTATAATCAAATGCGGATATCCTTTTGCACGCTTTTTATTTGCTCTTCAAATGAAAGCCAGGGAAGCACGGACAAGAACGTAGCGCTTCCCCAAATCGGACATCTAAACTTATATAAAGGGGACGAAAGATTATGGCTTTCGAAGACAAGACGTTGGTTTGCAAGGACTGCGGCAAGGAGTTCATCTTCAGCGCAGGCGAGCAGGAGTTCTACGCAGAGAAAGGCTTTGAGAACGAGCCGGTTCGCTGCCGTGACTGCCGCGAGAAGCGCCGTCGTAGCCGCGAAGGTGGCGAGCAGCGCCAGATGTACAAAGTCATCTGCGCAGACTGCGGCAAAGAGACGGAAGTGCCGTTCGAGCCGAAGAACGACCGTCCGGTCTACTGCCGTGACTGCTTCAGCAAGCATCGCGCACAGCGCAACTAATTTGTGAAATGGGGAGTAGTAGGATTCAGAAATGGCCTGCTGCTCCTTTTCTGTTTCAGAGAAGATTTTAGAAAGAAGGATTTTATGTTCCAGTGGAAAAAACTCTTTGCCGTCGGCGCGCTCGCGCTCGCAGCGGCTGTCGGTTTCACGGGCTGCGGCGGCGATACGGCCGCAACGTCTTCATCGTCGGGCAGTGGCGCCAAAGTTCTGAAAGTCGGCGCGTCCGTTGACTTCGCACCGTTCGAGTTCCAGGACGAAGGCCAGACGGAATACCAGGGCTTTGATATGGATCTCATCCGCGCCATCGGCAAGGAGATGGGCTATGACGTCGAGATCAGCAACATCGGTTTCGATGGCTTGATCCCGGCTCTTCAGGCAAAGAATGTCGATGTCCTGATCACGGGTATGACGATCAACGATGAGCGCAAGCAGAGTGTTGATTTCTCTGACCCGTACTATCAGTCCGGACTGACGATCGTCGTGCGTGACAATGAGGAAGCCATCAAGAGTTTCAATGACCTCAAGGGCAAGAAAATCGCCGTCCAGATCGGAACGACGAGCGCAACGGAGTCCAAGAAGATCGAAGGCGCAGAAGTCAAGGAACTCAACACGCCGGCCGACTGCTTCATGGAACTCAAGAATGGTGGTGTTGACGCTGTCGTCAATGACCGTCCCGTCAATGACTACTTCATCACGAAGAGCCAGCAGACTGGCGTCAAGACGCTGCCAGACCGCCTGACGGCCGAAGACTATGGCATCGCTGTCGCCAAGGGCAACACAGAGCTCCTCGGCAAGATCAACGACGCCCTCAAGAAGCTCAAGGACAATGGCGAATACGACAAGATCTTCGCCAAGTGGTTCGGCGAGCAGAAGAAATAAGCGCAAAAACACCGCAGCGCCGCAGGAATTTTCCTGCGGCGCTGATTTTTTTGCAAAAGGGTGTTGACATCGACGGCGAAAGCGTGTAATATAATGCAAGTCGGCGGCAGACAGCGAGAGCACAGCACCGCAGACGGCCAATGAAGCGTGAGAGCTTCAAAAAGAAATTCAAAATTCTTCTTGACAAAGCAAACGCGCTGAGGTATCATATAGAAGCTGATTCACGAAAGAGCTTTTCAGAAGCTTCCAGAATGAATCACGGGTGTTCTTTGAAAACTAAACAATGTAGATTATCATGCAACACATGATAAAGCCAGATGTTAGTTGATGCGAAAGCATCACAAAACATCGATTGGTATGACGAACATACATAGCAATCG